>NZ_JBFADU010000001.1:0-602069 GCF_040641575.1 Streptomyces sp. NPDC020807 | reverse complement strand
CCACCGGCGGGCCGCGCCGCCGCTCGGCTCCCGCCGCCGGCCCACGGAGCGCCCGGGCCCGCCCGCCGCTGGCCGGCCGGCCCCGGGCTCGTGGGGGGGGGAGTGAGAGGGTCCCGGCCGTGCGGCCCGGTCAGCCCTTGGCGACCGGAGCGGCCGGGGCACCCGCCGGCCGGCCCGGCTGAGCGGCGCCCGGCTGAGCCGCGGGCGGCTGAGCGGCCAGGAAGGTGCTCCATCCGCCCTGCGGGGCCTCGCCGACCTTCAGGGTGCGCATCTTGGCGATCACCTCGGGGTCCTGCGCGTCGAGCCAGTCGGCGAGCTGCCGGAAGGAGACGCACTCGACGTCCTTCTGCACGCAGACGGTCGCGATGGTCTCCTCGATGGCGCGCATGTACGTGCCGCCGTTCCAGGACTCGAAGTGGTTGCCGATGATGAGCGGCGCACGGTTGCCCCGGTAGGAGCGCTCGAAGGCCTGCACCAGGCCGTCCCGCATCTGGTCGCCCCAGTACTGGTGCTGCGAGGGGTCGCCCTGCGTCGTACCGGGGGACTGGTTGACGAGGAAGTTGTAGTCCATCGAGAGCGTCTGGAAGGCGCGGCCCGGGACGGGGACGAGCTGCATCGACAGGTCCCAGAGACCCGAGTCCTTCTTGGGCCAGATCTGGTCGTTCACGCCGCTCGTGTCGTAGCGGAAGCCCAGCTCAGCCGCCGCCCGGACGAAGTTCTTCCGCCCTTCGAGGCAGGGGGTGCGGGCGCCGACGAGTTCCTTGTCGTAGTCGAAGGGCAGCGGCTGTTCCGCGCGCAGGCCGGCGTTGGACTTCCAGTTCTTGACGAAGGACTTCGCCTGGGAGATCTCGCTCTTCCACTCCTCGACGGACCAGGTCCCGACGCCGCCGTCCGCCCCGCAGAAGTGGCCGTTGAAGTGGGTGCCCACCTCGTTGCCCTCCAGCCACGCGCCGCGGAGTTCGCGGACGGTGTCACGGATGCCCTCGACGTCGTTGAAGCCGATGTCGGACCGGCCCGCGCTGTGCTGCGGCGGGTCGTAGAGCTTCCGCTTGTCCTCGGGCAGCAGGTACACGCCGCTGAGGAAGTACGTCATCTTCGCGTCGTACTTCTTCCCCACGGAACGGAAGTGCGAGAAGAGCTTCTGGCTGTCCTCGCCCGCGCCGTCCCACGAGAAGACCACGAACTGCGGCGGTGTCTCCCCCGGCTTGAGCCGCTGCCAGACCGGCTGGTGCGGCTGCGCGCCCGTGAAGGCGGTGGAGCCGTCGCCGATCAGCCGGGGCGCGACCTGCGGCGCGGCGGCCGGGCCCTTCTTGCCGCCCGCGTCGCCCGGCGCGCCCTTCGTGCCCTCCTCGGCACCGTCGGAGCCCGAGCAGCCGGCGAGGCCGGTGACGAGGGCGAGGGCGAGGGCTCCGACCGCGAGCGCCCTCCTCTGGACAGTGGTGGTCGTTCTCCCGGCGGCTGACATCCCGAACCTCTCCTCGTGATCCCCGGATTTCCGTACAAGCGGGATTTCCGTACAAGCGGCGTCCAAGCGGCGCCAACGTCGCACCCGGTCGGGCCGCGGGCGTCAACGACAAGCGGCACGGACACGTTCTGTCACCGGAACCGGTGAATCGTTGCCCTGTTTGCCCCGAAAATAATGCCGGAGACTTTACTCTCCATTACGATCCATTTACCGAGCGTTGATCCTTCCCCCTGTGGCGGATCCCGCCGGATCCCGCCGCTGCACCCCGCACGAGCCGCGACCGCGCTGCCCCGGAGGAGACGGGAATGACCCTCTGCACCCCTGCCCGCACGACCACCCGGCCCCGATCCCAGCGGCCCCACGGACCGCCGGACCGGCGCCGGTTCCGCATCGCCGGCGCGGACCTGTCCGCCTCGGTCGCCGTCTTCCTGATCGCCCTGCCGCTCTCCCTCGGCATCGCGCTCGCCACCGGAGCCCCGCTCCAGGCCGGCCTGGTCGCCGCGGCCGTCGGCGGCATCGTCGCCGGCCGGTTCGGCGGCGCCCCGCTCCAGGTGAGCGGACCCGCCGCCGGCCTCACCGTCGTGACCGCCGAGCTCATCCAGCGCTACGGCTGGCGCACCACCTGCGCCATCACCGTCCTCGCCGGACTCGCCCAACTCGCCCTGTCCGTGCTGCGCGTGGCCCGCTCCGCCCTCGCGGTCTCCCCCGCGATCGTGCACGGGATGCTGGCCGGCATCGGCGTCACCATCGCCCTCGCCCAGCTCCACATCGTGCTCGGCGGCACCCCGCAGAGCTCGGCCGTGGCCAACGTCCTCGGCCTGCCGGCCCAGTTGGCACACGCCCAGCCGGCCGCGCTCGCCATCAGCGCCCTCACGGTGGCCGTCCTGCTCGGCTGGCCGAGACTGCCCGGCCGAGCCGGACAGCTCGCCCGGAAGCTGCCGGCCGCGCTCGTCGCGGTGGTCGGGGCCACGGCGGTGGCGGTGTTCGCCGGGCTCGCCGTGCCCCGCGTCGACCTGCCGTCCTGGAGCAGCCACGCCCTGCCGGGGCTGCCCGAGGGCCCGGTGCTCGGGATCGCGGCCGGGGTACTCACGATCACGCTGGTCACGAGCGTGCAGTCGCTGCTCTCCGCCGTCGCCGTCGACAAGCTCGTCGCCGCCCGCGAGGACCGCGGCGCCGGGGTCCCGCGTGCCGACCTCGACCGCGAACTCGCCGGTCAGGGCGCGGCGAACGTGGTCTCCGGCGCGCTCGGCGGCCTCCCGGTCGCCGGTGTCGCGGTCCGCAGCGTCGCCAACGTCTCGGCCGGTGCCGTGAGCCGTACGTCCACGATGCTGCACGGCCTGTGGATCGTGCTCGCGGCCCTGCTGCTCACGCCGGCCCTCGACCTGATCCCGCTGCCCGCGCTCGCCGCACTCGTCATGGTCGTCGGCGTCCAGATGGTCAGCATCACCCACATCCGCAGCGTCACCCGCCACCGCGAGGTCGTCGTGTACGCGGTGACACTGGCGGGCGTCACCCTGGTCGGCATCCTGGAGGGGGTCGCCCTCGGCATCGCCGTGGCCATCGCGGTCGCCCTGCACCGGCTCGCCCGGACCCGGATCACCCGCGAGGAGCGCGACGGGCACCAACTCCTGCGCGTCCGCGGCCAACTGACCTTCCTCGCCGTTCCCCGGCTCAGCAGGGCGCTGCACCAACTCCCGCAGGGTTCGCACGTGGTGGTCGAGCTGGACGGCTCCTTCATGGACCACGCGGCCTACGAGACGCTGAGCGACTGGACCACCGGCCACATCGCCCACGGCGGCACGGTCGAGACGACCAATCCCTCCGGCGTCCGCATCGCCGAGCCCGCCACCTCGGCCGACACGGCCGCGGCCGCCGCCTCGCACGCCTGCTGCCGCCCCTGGACGCCCTGGCACAACCACCAGTGCGGGGAGCCGGTCGCCGATCAGCGGCCCGAGAGCGACGCGCCCGCGCAGGCCGCGGGGCTCCGACTGGCCACCGGCATCGGCAAGTTCCAGCGGAACACGGCCCCGCTCGTCAGGGACGAGCTGGCCCGGCTCGCCCGGGAGGGCCAGACCCCCTCGCAGCTCTTCCTGACCTGCGCCGACTCCCGCCTGGTCACCAGCATGATCACGTCGAGCGGCCCGGGCGACCTCTTCACCGTGCGCAACGTCGGCAACCTCGTCCCCCTCCCCGGCGAGGAGAGCGGCGACGACTCGGTCGCGGCCGCGATCGAGTACGCGGTGGACGTCCTGCGGGTCGAGTCCATCACGGTCTGCGGCCACTCCGGCTGCGGCGCGATGCAGGCCCTGCTGGGCAGCGGCCCCGACGACCCGTCGGCGCCCCGGACCCCACTGCGTCGCTGGCTGCGCCACGGTCGGCCCAGCCTGGAGCGGATGGCGAGCAGGAGACACGCCTGGGCCCGGATCTCGGGACGGCTTCCGGCGGACGCCGTCGAGCAGCTCTGTCTGACCAACGTGGTCCAGCAGCTGGAGCACCTGCGGGCGTACGAGTCGGTGGCGCGCCGTCTCGCCGACGGCAGTCTCACCCTGCACGGCATGTACTTCCACGTGGGCGAGGCGCAGGCGTACCTGCTCTCGGGCACGGACGAGGTGCACAGCTACGACGACGTCTTCACGCAGGTCCTGCCCTCAGAGCACCGGGAGACGGCCCGCGCGTCCTGAGCCGGCGGCGCGGCACGGCGTGCAGGGGACCCGGTCGCACGGCACCGCGTGCACGTGACCCGGTCGCACGGCACCGCGTGCCCTGACCCGGTCGCAAAGCCCGCGCGTCCTGAGCCGCACGGCACCGCGTGCCCCTGACCCGGTCGCGCGGCACCGCGTGTGCTGAACCTTCGGCTCGTCCCGCCCGTGAGACTGTGTGGCCCCTTCTCCCGCCTCCCGGGAAGGAGGGGCCACCGCATGTCGGACGACTCACAGGTCTAAACCAATTGCCCGGTTGCTCTTGTCACCCGGGCCTTCGACTGGTGAGCTATGACGCGGGACACATACGCACAGAGGACGCCCTGGGAAAGGGAGATGTCGTGAGCAACGAATCCTTGGCCAACCTGCTCAAGGAAGAGCGGCGATTCGCGCCGCCCGCCGAGCTGGCCGCGGACGCCAATGTGACGGCGGAGGCGTACGAGCAGGCCAAGGCTGACCGGCTGGGCTTCTGGGCCGAGCAGGCCAGGCGGCTGAGCTGGGCCACCGAGCCGACCGAGACGCTCGACTGGTCGAACCCGCCGTTCGCCAAGTGGTTCGCGGACGGCGAGCTGAACGTGGCGTACAACTGCGTCGACCGGCACGTCGAGGCGGGCAACGGCGACCGGGTCGCCATCCACTTCGAGGGCGAGCCGGGCGACAGCCGCGCGATCACCTACGCCGAGCTCAAGGACGAGGTCTCCAAGGCCGCCAACGCCCTGACCGAGCTGGGCGTCCGCGCGGGCGACCGCGTCGCCGTCTACCTGCCGATGATCCCCGAGGCGGCCGTCACCATGCTGGCCTGCGCCCGCATCGGCGCCGCCCACTCGGTGGTCTTCGGCGGCTTCTCGGCCGACGCCGTGGCCTCCCGCATCCAGGACGCCGACGCCAAGGTGGTCGTCACCGCCGACGGCGGCTACCGCCGCGGCAAGCCGAGCGCCCTGAAGCCGGCCATCGACGAGGCCGTCGCCAAGTGCCCGCAGGTCGAGCACGTCCTCGTGGTCCGCCGTACGGGCCAGGAGACCGCCTTCACCGAGGGCCGCGACGTGTGGTGGGACGACATCGTCACCCGCCAGTCCGCCGAGCACACCCCGGAGGCCTTCCCGGCCGAGCACCCGCTCTTCATCCTCTACACCTCGGGGACGACGGGTAAGCCGAAGGGCATCCTGCACACCTCCGGCGGCTACCTCACCCAGGCCGCGTACACGCACCACGCCGTCTTCGACCTCAAGCCGGAGACCGACGTCTACTGGTGCACCGCCGACATCGGCTGGGTCACCGGCCACTCGTACATCGTCTACGGCCCGCTGGCCAACGGCGCGACCCAGGTCATGTACGAGGGCACCCCCGACACCCCGCACCAGGGCCGGGTCTTCGAGATCGTGCAGAAGTACGGCGTCACCATCCTCTACACGGCGCCGACGCTGATCCGCACGTTCATGAAGTGGGGCGACGACATCCCCGCGAAGTTCGACCTCACCAGCCTCCGCGTGCTGGGCTCGGTCGGCGAGCCGATCAACCCCGAGGCGTGGATCTGGTACCGGAAGCACATCGGTGCCGACACGTGCCCGATCGTGGACACCTGGTGGCAGACCGAGACCGGCGCGATGATGCTCTCGCCGCTGCCGGGCGTCACCGAGACCAAGCCGGGTTCCGCCCAGCGCGCCCTGCCGGGCGTCTCCGCGACCGTCGTCGACGACGAGGCCAACGAGGTCCCGAACGGCGGCGGCGGTTACCTGGTGCTCACCGAGCCGTGGCCGTCGATGCTCCGCACCATCTGGGGCGACGACCAGCGGTACATCGACACGTACTGGTCCCGCTTCGAGGGCAAGTACTTCGCCGGTGACGGTGCCAAGAAGGACGAGGACGGCGACATCTGGCTGCTCGGCCGCGTCGACGACGTCATGCTCGTCTCGGGCCACAACATCTCGACCACCGAGGTCGAGTCGGCGCTCGTCTCGCACCCGGCCGTCGCCGAGGCGGCCGTCGTCGGCGCCGCCGACGAGACGACCGGCCAGGCCATCGTCGCCTTCGTGATCCTGCGCGGTACGGCGAGCCAGGACGACAGCCTCGTCGCCGAACTCCGCAACCACGTCGGCGCGACCCTCGGCCCGATCGCCAAGCCGAAGCGGATCCTGCCGGTGGCCGAGCTGCCGAAGACCCGCTCGGGCAAGATCATGCGCCGCCTGCTGCGCGACGTGGCGGAGAACCGCGAGCTGGGCGACGTCACCACGCTGACCGACTCCTCGGTCATGTCGCTCATCCAGACGCAGCTCCCGGCCGCGTCCAGCGAGGACTGACGGCCCCTCCCCTGTTTCGTCCCGCCGACCGCGTCGGCGGGACGAAACAGTCATACCTCCATAAAGTGAATCTCGCCGGACACAACCCGTCGCTCGTTAGGTAAAGTAAGGATCGCGTCAAGGACGCGACAGGAAAACCTAGGTGCGCCGGGAAGTCTGGTCGGCATGTGCTTCGCCCTGCCCACCCGACGGAGGTTCCCCACGTGTCCGCGCCATCCCCGAACGACCGCAAGCTGCTCGGACGCCTCCCGCTCCCCGAGCACCGCTACGTCGCCGACGCCCTGCGCACCGAGACCGTCGGCGGTGTCCTGCTCCTCGTCGCCGCCGTCGCCGCACTCGTCTGGGCGAACACCTTCGGGGCGAGTTACGACTCCGTCAGCGGCTACCACATAGGCCCGAGCTCCCTCGGACTCGACCTCTCCATCCAGCACTGGGCCGCCGACGGCCTCCTCGCGATCTTCTTCTTCGTCGCCGGCATCGAGCTCAAGCGCGAGCTCGTCGCGGGCGAGCTCCGCGACCCCAAGGCCGCCGCCCTCCCCGTCATCGCCGCCCTCTGCGGCATGGCCGCGCCCGCCCTCGTCTACGTCCTGGTCAACACGGTCGGCAACGGCTCCATGGACGGCTGGGCCGTCCCCACCGCGACCGACATCGCCTTCGCGCTGGCCGTCCTCGCCGTCATCGGCACCTCGCTGCCGTCGGCACTCCGGGCCTTCCTGCTCACCCTCGCCGTCGTCGACGACCTCTTCGCGATCCTGATCATCGCGATCTTCTTCACCAGCGACCTGAACTTCGCGGCCCTCGGCGGCGCCGTCGCCGGCCTCGTCCTCTTCTGGTTCCTGCTCCGCAAGGAGGTCCACGGCTGGTACGTGTACGTGCCGCTGGCCCTCGTCATCTGGGCCCTCATGTACAACAGCGGCGTCCACGCCACCATCGCCGGCGTCGCCATGGGCCTGATGCTCCGCTGCACCACCCGCGAGGGCGAGGAGCACTCCCCCGGCGAGCACATCGAGCACCTGGTCCGACCGGTCTCGGCCGGCCTCGCCGTCCCCTTCTTCGCCCTCTTCTCGGCCGGCGTCACCGTCACCGGCGGCGCGATCCGCGACGTCTTCACCCAGCCGGTCACCCTCGGCGTCGTCCTCGGCCTCGTCGTCGGCAAGGCCGTCGGCATCTTCGGCGGCACCTGGCTCGCCGCCCGGTTCACCCGGGCCGAGCTCAACCCCGAGCTGCGCTGGCCCGACGTCTTCGCCGTCGCGACCCTCGCCGGCATCGGCTTCACCGTCTCGCTCCTCATCGGCGAACTCGCCTTCGCCGACGATCCCCGGCTCATGGACGAGGTGAAGGCCGCCGTCCTCATCGGCTCGCTCGTCGCGGCCCTCCTCGCCTCCGTCCTGCTCAAACTGCGGGTCCGCCGCTACCGGGCGCTCATCGCCGAGGAGGAGCGCGACGACGACCAGGACGGCATCCCCGACGTCTACGAGGAGCACACCCCCGAGTACCACCTCCGGATGGCCGAGATCCACGAACGGAAGGCCGCCGAACACCGGGAGCGCGCCCAACTGGCGGGGGCATCGCGCGACGAGGCCGACCGTCCGGCATGATCTGACTCGACCGCAGAAGAGAAGAGGGAGCAGCGATGAGCGACCCGTTCGACGGAACCGAGCGCAGCCTCGGCCAGCTGGTCGCCTCGGCGACCGCCGAGATGTCCGCGCTGGTGCACGACGAGATCGCCCTGGCCAAGGCCGAGATCCGGCAGGACGTCAAGCGCGGGGCGATCGGCAGCGCGGCGGGCATCACGGCAGCCGTCGTGCTGTTGTTCTCGCTGCCGATGCTGAGCTTCGCGCTGGCCTACGGCATCAACAGCTGGACCGGCGGGCACAACGGCGAGGGCGGCTGGAACCTGGCCTGGTGCTTCCTGCTCTCCTTCGCGGCGAACGTGCTGCTCGCGGTCCTCCTCGGCCTCGTCGCGTACGCCAAGTTCCGCAAGGTGAAGCCGCCGGAGAAGTCCATCGCGTCCGCGAAGCAGACGGCCGCCGTGCTCTCCACCGTGAAGCCGCACCCGCGTCCCGAGCCGACCACGACGCTGGACAAGGCCGCCACTGTGGCACGCTCGTCCGTATGACCCTCCCCGAGAGCAGCAGCGGCAACGGCGGGCCCGTACGGCTCGACGGGCCGTGGACCCACCGCGACGTGGCCGCCAACGGCGCCCGTTTCCACATCGCCGAGATGGGCGACGGCCCGCTGGTGCTGCTCCTGCACGGCTTCCCGCAGTTCTGGTGGACCTGGCGCCACCAGCTGCCCGTCCTCGCGGAGGCCGGGTTCCGCGCCGTCGCGATGGACCTTCGCGGGGTCGGCGGCAGCGACCGCACGCCCCGGGGCTACGACCCCGCCAACCTGGCCCTCGACATCACCGGTGTCATCCGCTCGCTCGGCGAGCCGGACGCGGCGCTCGTCGGGCACGACCTGGGCGGATACCTCGCCTGGACGGCGGCCGTCATGCGTCCCAAGCTGGTCCGTCGCCTGGTCGTCTCCTCGATGCCGCACCCGCGCCGCTGGCGCTCGGCGATGCTCGCCGACTTCGCCCAGTCGCGGGCCGGCTCGCACGTCTGGGGTTTCCAGCGGCCGTGGCTGCCGGAGCGTCAGCTCGTCGCCGACGACGCGGCGCTCGTCGGCGAGCTGATCCAGGACTGGTCGGGGCCGCGCCCCGTCGACGAGGAGGCGATCGAGGCGTACCGGCGGGCGATGCTCGTCCCGTCGACCGCGCACTGCTCGATCGAGCCGTACCGCTGGATGGTGCGTTCGCTGGCCCGCCCGGACGGCATCCAGTTCAACCGCCGCATGAAGCGGCCCGTACGGGTTCCCACGCTGCATCTGCACGGCTCCCTCGACCCGGTGATGCGGACGCGCAGCGCGGCCGGATCGGGCGAGTACGTGGAGGCTCCGTACCGCTGGCGGCTCTTCGACGGCCTCGGGCACTTCCCCCACGAGGAGGACCCGGTGGCCTTCACGACCGAGCTCGTCAACTGGCTGAAGGACCCCGAGCCCGACCGCTGACGGCCGGTCACCACCCGGAGGGCGTACAGGCGTCCCTCGAACGGCCATGTGCCCCGCGCATACTCCAATTGGCGGGCCCCCGGGCGGTTACCGACCTTGGGGCACGGGCAGACGTCGGAGTATGGGCTGGACGCACGACTACGAGACGACCGCACGCAACCGCCGCTCGGCCGCTGGGCCGGGCTCCCGCGAGAGGGGCGGCCCGCAGGAGCAGGGCCGGACGCACGCCGTGCAGGAGGTGGGCATCCCCGCGCAGGGGGTGGGGATCTCGCGCATCCTGCGCCGCCGGGCCCGCTGGGTCTCGGCCCGCCTCCGCCATCCCCGGGACTGAGTGCCCGCCTCCCACCGCGCTACAGGGCGCAGCCCTGGGTGTCGGCCTGCTGGTCGGCGGTCAGACCGCGCTCGATGTCGGAGCGGATCTCGTCGACCGTCAGGGCGTAACCGGTGTTGGCGTCGTCGAGGGAGCGGGCGAAGATCACGCCGTACACCTTTCCGTCCTCGGTGAGGAGCGGTCCGCCGGAGTTGCCCTGGCGGACCGTCGCGTACAGCGAGTAGACGTCCCTGCGCACCTCGTCGCGGCCGTAGATGTCGGGGCCCTTCGCGCTGATACGGCCCCGCACGCGCGCCGAGCGCACGTCGTACGAGCCGTTCTCCGGGAAACCGGCCACGATGGCGCCGTCGCCGCTGTGGGCGTCGTCCTCGGTGAAGGCGAGCGGGGTGGCCTCCAGCGCCGGGACGTCCAGGACGGCGATGTCGCGCTGCCAGTCGTAGAGGACGACCTTGGCGTCGTAGAGCCTGCCCTCGCCGCCTATCTGGACGGTCGGCTCGTCGACCCCGCCGACGACGTGGGCGTTGGTCATGACCCGGCGGTCCGAGAAGACGAAGCCGGTGCCTTCGAGGACCTTGCCGCAGCTCTGCGCCGTGCCGACGACCTTCACGATGGAACGCTGCGCGAGGTCGGCGACCGGGCTGTCGGCGAGCTTCGGGTCGGGCGGCAGGACCTGCGTGATCGGCTCGTTGGCGAAGGGGCTGAAGACCGGCGGGAAGCCGCTGCGGGCCAGGGTGGAGCTGAAGTCGCCGAACCAGCGTGACGCCTGATCCGGCATCACCTGTTCCACGCCGAGGAGCACCTTGGAGCTCCGCACCTCCTTGCCCAGCGTGGGCAGGGACGTACGGGCGAGGGCGGAGCCGATGAGCCAGGCGACGAGCAGCATCGCGACGACGTTCACCAGGGCTCCGCCGGTGGCGTCGAGGGCCCGGGCGGGCGAGCGTGTGATGTGCCGGCGGAGCTTGTTGCCGAGGTGCGTGGTGCAGGCCTGTCCGACGGACGCGGCGACGATGACGATCATCACGAAGATGATCGTCGCCGTGGTCGAGACCTCGCTGTGGTCGGTCAGCTGGTCCCAGAGGATCGGGAGCAGCAGCACGGCCGCGAGACCGCCGCCGAGGAAGCCGATCACCGACAGGATGCCGACCACGAATCCCTGGCGATATCCGATGACGGCGAACCACACGGCGGCGAGCAGCAGCAGGATGTCCAGCACGTTCACCGTGGTTAGCCTCGCAGATTCGTTTCGGTCGCCCGGAGGGTCAGCCTGTCATGACCGCCAGTCGAGTGGGACCTGCTTGGCCCGGTCCCACGGGCGCTCCCAGCCCGCGAAGTGCAGAAGTCTGTCAATCACGCCGGCCGTGAAACCCCAGACCAGAGCGGACGCGACGAGGAACGCGGGACCCGCGTGACCGCTCGGATGGACCGCCATCGCGCGGTTCTCCGGGTCCGTGAGATCCGCCACGGGAACCGTGAAGACGCGGGCGGTCTCGGCGGGGTCGACGACCCCGACCGGGCTCGGCGCGCGCCACCAACCGAGGACGGGGGTGACGACGAAGCCGCTGACCGGGATGTAGAGCCGGGGCAGGACGCCGAAGATCTGGACGCCGGCCGGGTCGAGGCCGGTCTCCTCCTCGGCCTCGCGCAGGGCGGCGCGCAGCAGCCCGCCGTCCGCCGGGTCGCCGTCCTCGGGGTCGAGGGCGCCACCGGGGAAGGAGGGCTGTCCCGCGTGCGAACGGAGGCTGCCGGCGCGCTCCATGAGGAGGAGCTCGGGACCGCGCTCCCCCGCGCCGAAGAGGACGAGGACGGCGGACTGGCGGCCCGCGCCGCTCGCGGGCGGCAGGAAGCGGCTCAGCTGCTCGGGCGCGACCGTGCGGGCGGCCCGGTCGACGGGCGCGAGCCAGTCGGGCAGCCCGGAGCGGTCGAGGAGACCGCCGCCGTTCCCGTGGTCAAGGTCTTCGTCAGTGCGCGTCATAGACACCCCGTGTTTCCCAACGCGATCGGTGGACCGGTTCGTTCCCTGGACCCGGTCGAGGGCTCGGCTGCCGGAGGGCCAGGAGGCCGGAGGGCTCAGTCGCTCGCCCCGAGCGGCGGGGCCGGGCGGCCCGGGTAGCCCGGAGGCGGGTTGAGACGCTGGCCGGGGAAGCCGCCCTTCTCGTACTTGAGGAGCTTCCCCGCCTTCTCCGGGTCCGTCTCGCCCTCGCCGTACGACGGGCAGAGGTGGGTGATCGGGCAGGCGCCGCAGGCGGGCTTGCGGGCGTGGCAGATCCGGCGGCCGTGGAAGATCACCCGGTGCGAGAGCATCGTCCACTCGCTCTTCGGGAAGATCTCCGCGATCTCGGCCTCGATCTTGACCGGGTCCTCCTGCTCGGTCCACTTCCAGCGCCTGGCCAGGCGCATGAAGTGGGTGTCGACGGTGATGCCGGGGACCCCGAAGGCGTTCCCGAGGACGACGAACGCGGTCTTGCGGCCCACGCCGGGCAGCTTGACCAGGTCGTCGAGGCGGCCGGGGACCTCTCCGCCGAAGTCGTCCCTGAGGGCGGCGGCGAGGCCCATGATCGACTTGGTCTTGGCCCGGAAGAACCCGGTCGGGCGGATGAGCTCCTCGACCTCCTCGGGGACGGCGGCGGCGAGGTCCTCGGGGGTCGGGTACTTCGCGAAGAGGGCCGGGGTCGTCTGGTTCACCCGCAGGTCGGTGGTCTGCGCGGAGAGGACGGTCGCCACGAGCAGCTCGAAGGGGTTCCGGAAGTCGAGCTCCGGATGGGCGTACGGGTAGACCTCGGCGAGCTCACGGTTGATCTTCCGCGCCCGCCGGACCATCGCGAGCCGCGACTCGGGCTTCGGCGACCTCGCCGGCTTCGTGGGCTTCGGCGGCTTCGACGCCGTCTTGGCGGGAGCCGTCACGGGAGCCTTCGAACCGGCCTTCACGGGAGCCTTCGCAGGAGCCTTCACGGGGGCCTTCATCGACACCTTCGAAACCGCCTTCGGCTTCCGATTCGCGGCTTTCGCCCGTTTCGACACGCCGTGTTCGCCCACAGCGGAATCAGCTTCTTCCGGCACTCTTCCGACCCCCTTGGCCTGTGCTCTCACCGGCGAGTTGGACACCCGGTCAGCCTAGGGGCCACTGCTGACATCCGCCTCAGGCATGGCCGAGGGGACCCCAATCGGGCCCCTGCCGTACGCACCGGTAGCCAAGTGCGTCAAACTTGTTGTGATTGATCGCACTGTTTTGTGCGTCCGGCATCATGGGACTCAGGTCCTTTGAGCAGGTCGACAGTAGGAGAGAACTCGTGGACGACGTTCTGCGGCGCGCCCCGCTCTTCGCGGCGCTCGATGACGAGCAGGCCGCCGAGCTGCGCGCCTCGATGAGTGAGGCGACGCTCGCCCGTGGCGACGCGCTGTTCCACGAGGGCGACCCCGGTGACCGCCTGTACGTGGTCACCGAGGGCAAGGTGAAGCTGCACCGCACCTCCCCCGACGGCCGCGAGAACATGCTGGCGGTCCTCGGCCCCGGCGAGCTCATCGGCGAGCTGTCCCTCTTCGACCCGGGCCCGCGCACCGCGACCGCGACCGCGCTGACCGAGGTCAAGCTGCTCGGTCTCGGCCACGGCGACCTCCAGCCCTGGCTGAACGCCCGCCCCGAGGTGGCCACCGCGCTGCTCCGCGCCGTCGCCCGCCGCCTCCGCAAGACCAACGACCAGATGTCCGACCTGGTCTTCTCCGACGTGCCGGGCCGTGTCGCCCGCGCGCTCCTCGACCTGTCGCGCCGCTTCGGCGTGCAGTCGGAGGAGGGCATCCACGTCGTCCACGACCTCACCCAGGAGGAACTGGCCCAGCTGGTCGGCGCCTCCCGCGAGACGGTCAACAAGGCGCTCGCCGACTTCGCCCAGCGCGGCTGGCTGCGGCTGGAGGCCCGCGCGGTGATCCTCCTCGACGTGGAGCGTCTCGCGAAGCGCTCGCGCTAGTACCCCCTCGGTACCCGTTCAGGCGTACGAGGAAGGCCGCCCCGGTCCGTCGACCGGGGCGGCCTTTCCTGTGTGCGTACGCCTACGCCTCGGGGGTCAGCGCTTCGTGCCGTCCACGATCACCGGGGCGGAGCCGGAGGTGCCGCAGGGGACCGCGTAGACCGGGTTCTTGGCGGCGGCCTCCTTGAACGCGTCGATGCACTGGTTCATGAGGACCTTGTCGGTCAGCGAGTCGTTGAGGATCTTGTTGGCGCGGGCGATGCCCTCCGCCTCGATCCGGCGCCGGTCGGCCTCCGCCTTGGCCGTACGGGAGGCCTCGGTGGCCCGCTCGGTGGCCTGCTGCTGCTGGATCTTGCGGTCGATCTGCCCCTGCAGGGCGTCAGAAGGCTTCACGTTCCGCAGGTTGACCGTGGTGACGTCGATGCCGCGCGGGGCCAGGCGCTCCTTGATCAGGGTGCCGATCTCGGCGTTGATCTTCTCGCGGTCGGAGGCGTACCCCTGCTCGCTGGAGTAGCGGGCGAAGACGTTCCGGACGATCTCCCGGCTGTCGGGGTAGACGAGCCGCTGCTGGATGGCGTCCTCGCTGCCCGCGAGCTTGTAGAGCTCGACGGACTTCGAGGGGACGACGGCCCACTTCACCGTCACCTCGGCGTACATGACACCGCCCTGCGAGGAGCGGACCTCGACCACGTCCTTGTCGGAGAGGTTGAGGTCGACCGGGCGGGTCGAGAAGGTCGTGACGTCGGTGAACGGCGACTTCACGTGCATGCCGGAGGTCATCGGCGAACCCACCTTGCCGAAGGCGACCGGCACGCCGACCTCGTACGCGCTGATCACGTACGTCATGCTCGCGACCAGCGAGAACAGACCTGCGAGAGCCGCGCCGAGGGCGCCGAACCTCAGGCCTTTGGAGTCGTTGGCACGGCCCACGAAGAAGAGCACCACTGCGGCGATCACCAACAGGATGGCTATGAAGAACACGGATTCCCCCGATGGAGAGCTACGGCCGGATGTAGGCGGAGCGTAAGACACGGGGGAAGGCCGGAAGGTTCCCGGGGTGGACGTTCTGACAGCCCGTCGGGGCGGGACGGAACGGCTGCCCCGCCCTCAGAGCAGGCCGCGCTCCCGCAGGTACTCCAACTGCGCCCGTACGGACAGCTCGGCCGCCGGCCACAGCGAGCGGTCCACGTCCGCGTACACGTGCGCGACGACGTCGGACGCCGTCCGGTACCCGGCCGCGACCGCCGTCTCGACCTGCGCCAGGCGGCTCGCGCGGTGGGCGAGGTAGAACTCCACGGCCCCCTGGGCGTCCTCCAGGACCGGCCCGTGCCCCGGCAGGACCGTGTGCACGCCGTCGTCGACCGTGAGCGAGCGCAGCCGCCGCAGGGAGTCCAGGTACTCGCCGAGCCGCCCGTCGGGGTGCGCGACCATCGTCGTCCCGCGCCCCAGGATCGTGTCGCCGGTCAGCACCGCCCGGTCCGCGGGAAGGTGGAAGGAGAGCGAGTCGGAGGTGTGGCCGGGCGTCGGGACGACCCGCAGTTCCAGGCCGCCGACCGCCACCACGTCCCCCGCGCCGAGCCCCTCGTCGCCGAGGCGGAGCGCCGGGTCGAGGGCCCGTACGGCCGTCCCCGTCAGCTCGGCGAAGCGGCCGGCGCCCTCGGCGTGGTCCGGGTGGCCGTGGGTCAGCAGGGTCAGCGCGACCCGCTTCCCCAGCCGCTCGGCGGTGTCGACCACGTGCCGCAGGTGGCCCTCGTCGAGCGGGCCGGGGTCGACGACGACGGCGAGCTCGGAGCCGGGCTCGGCGAGGAGCCAGGTGTTGGTGCCGTCGAGCGTCATCGCGGAGGGGTTCGGCGCCAGGACGTTCACGGCGCGGGCGGTCGCGGGGCCGGAGGAGACGATTCCGCGCGGCTGGCCGGGAAGGGCGGCGGCGTCGCTCATCGTTCGCCCCCGGCTCCCGTACCGGGTCCCGTACCAGGCTCCGTACCGAGTCCCGTCCCGAGTCCCGTACCGATCGAGATGATCTTGGTGAATTCCTCGTGCCCGGGCCAGCTGAGCACCAGCTCGTCGCCTTCCAGACGCGCCTGCGCGAGGACGGGGGCCATGTCCTGGTCCCGCGCCGCCGCGAGCGCCTCGGCGGCCGTGCCGTACGGCTCCAGGGTCCGCAGCGTCGAGATCGTCGGCGGCATCATCGTCAGCTCGCCCCGGTCGTAGCCCGCGGCGGCCTCGGCCGGTCGGATCCAGACCGTGCGGTCCGCCTCGCCCGACACGTCCCGGGTGCGCTGGCCCGCCGGGAGGGCGGCCACGAAGAACCAGGTGTCGTAGCGCCGCTGCTCGAACTCCGGCGTGATCCAGCGGGCCCACGCGCCGAGCAGGTCGGAGCGCAGGACGAGCCCGCGGCGGTCGAGGAAGTCGGCGAAGGACAGCTCGCGGGCGACGAGCGCCTCGCGGTCCCGCTCCCAGTCCTCGCCGGTGGTGTCGCCGACCACGGTGTCCGGGGTCTCCCCGGCGAGCAGGACGCCCGCCTCCTCGAAGGTCTCGCGCACGGCGGCGCAGACCACGGCCTGGGCCTGGGCGGGGTCGTCGAGGCCGAGCCGCTCCGCCCAGCTCTCCAGGGACGGTCCGGTCCAGCGCACCGGCTGCTCGTCGCGCGGGTCGACGCCGCCGCCGGGGTACGCGTAGGCACCGCCCGCGAAGGCCATGGAGGCGCGGCGGCGCAGCATGTGGACGTCGGGCCCGGCGGCCCCGTCCCGCAGGAGGAGGACGGTGGCGGCGCGCCGGGGGCTCACGGGAACGAGCTCACCGGCGGCGAGGGCGCGGATCCGGTCGGGCCACTCCGGCGGGTACCACTGGCCGTTGGTCTGCCTCGACCGGCCGTTCGGCTGTGACGGGCCGTTCGTCTGCGTCTCACCATTCGACATGGGCGGATGCTATGCGCAAGCACCGGAATGCACGAGAGCCGGTCCTCCCGGGACGGGAAAACCGGCTCCACGCGTGCGCGTACGGACTGTCGCGGTCGTCGGCTCAGGCCTCGAGCTCGACCTGGACCTCGACCTCGACCGGCGCGTCGAGCGGCAGCACGGCCACGCCGACGGCGCTGCGCGCGTGCACGCCCTTGTCGCCGAGGACGGCGCCGAGCAGCTCGCTGGCACCGTTGATGACGCCGGGCTGGCCGGTGAAGTCGGCGGCGGAGGCGACGAAGCCCACGACCTTCACGACGCGCTTGATTCGGTCCAGGTCACCGGCGACGGACTTCACGGCCGCGAGCGCGTTCAGCGCACAGCGGGCGGCGAGCTCCTTGGCCTCCTCCGCGGTGACCTCGGCGCCGACCTTGCCGGTCGTCGGAAGCTGGCCGTCCACCATCGGGAGCTGGCCCGAGGTGTATACGTACACGCCGGACCGCACGGCCGGCTGGTACGAGGCCAGCGGCGGCACGACGTCGGGCAGGGTCAGTCCGAGTTCGGCGAGCTTCGCCTCCACGGCCCCGCTCACGACTTGGCCCGCTTCAGGTAGGCCACGAGCTGCTCGGGGTTCGGCCCGGGCACGACCTGGACGAGCTCCCAGCCGTCCTCGCCCCAGGTGTCCAGAATCTGCTTCGTCGCGTGCACCAGAAGCGGCACCGTGACGTACTCCCACTTGGTCATGGGACCGACTGTATCCGCTGTGGCCGGGGTCGCTTCCCGAGGCCGTCCCCGACGGATCCCCTAGGGAGCTTCTCCGGGGCGGCCTGCTGATTGCCGGGCGCCGCCAGTGGTTAGGCTCGACAACGTGAGCAGGCTCCAGGTCGTCAGTGGCAAGGGCGGTACCGGTAAGACGACGGTCGCCGCCGCCCTCGCCCTCGCCCTCGCGACGGAGGGGAAGCGGACGCTCCTCGTCGAGGTCGAAGGCAGACAGGGCATCGCACAGCTCTTCGATACGGAGGCGTTGCCGTACGAGGAACGCAAGATCGCCGTCGCACCGGGCGGCGGCGAGGTGTACGCGCTGGCGATCGACGCCGAGCGCGCGCTCCTCGACTACCTCCAGATGTTCTACAAACTGGGCGGCGCGGGACGGGCCCTGAAGAAACTCGGCGCGATCGACTTCGCGACGACGATAGCCCCGGGGGTCCGTGACGTCCTGCTGACCGGCAAGGCGTGCGAGGCGGTGCGGCGCCGGGAGAAGCACGGCGGCCACACCTACGACCACGTGGTCATGGACGCGCCGCCCACGGGCCGCATCACCCGCTTCCTCAACGTCAACGACGAGGTGGCGGGCCTGGCCAGGATCGGCCCGATACACCACCAGGCACAGGCCGTCATGCGGGTCCTCAAGTCCCCGGAGACGGCGGTCCACCTGGTGACGCTCCTGGAGGAGATGCCCGTCCAGGAGACGGCGGACGGCATCGCGGAGCTCCGCGCCGCCGAACTGCCGGTGGGGCGGGTCGTGGTGAACATGGTCCGACCGCACGTCCTCGACGACGAGGCGGTACGGGCCGCCTCCGGCGACCACCGGGACGCGGTCGCGCGGAGCCTGGCCTCCGTCGGCCTCGCGGACGCGGCCCTGCTCGTCGACCCGCTCCTCGCGCAGGCGGCCGAGCACGCGCGGCGCGTGGAGCTGGAGCGGGAGCAGCGGGCGGTCCTGGCGGACATCGGCGTCCCCACGTACGAACTGCCCTACCTGGGGGACGGCGGGGACATCGCGGGGATCTACCGGCTGGCGAAGGAACTGCGGAAGCAAGGGGTGGGCGAGGCGTGACGCAGCAAGTGACGGACGACGCCACCGACGCGGGGGCACCGGGCCGCACGCCCGGCCCCGCCCCCTCGGCCGGCCCCGGTCCGGCCTCCCGGGCCACGCCCGATCTCGATCTCGACGCGCTTCTCGACGACCGGGGCACCCGCATCATCGTCTGCTGCGGCTCCGGGGGCGTCGGCAAGACGACCACGGCGGCGGCGCTCGGCGTGCGCGCGGCGGAGCGCGGGCGGCGGGTGGTCGTGCTGACCATCGACCCGGCGCGCCGGCTCGCCCAGTCGATGGGCATCGACTCGCTCGACAACACGCCTCGCGAGGTCGACGGGATCAAGGGATCCGACGGCGGCGAACTGCACGCCATGATGCTCGACATGAAGCGGACCTTCGACGAGATCGTCGAGGCGCACGCGGACGCCGAGCGGGCCCGGGCGATCCTGGAGAACCCCTTCTACCAGTCCCTGTCGGCCGGTTTCGCCGGTACGCAGGAGTACATGGCGATGGAGAAGCTGGGCCAGCTCAGGGCACGCGACGAGTGGGACCTGATCGTGGTCGACACTCCCCCGTCCCGCTCCGCCCTGGATTTCCTCGACGCGCCGAAGCGACTCGGTTCGTTCCTCGACGGGAAGCTCATCAAGCTGCTCATGGCCCCGGCGAAGGCCGGCGGCCGGGCCGGGATGAAGTTCCTGAACGTCGGCATGTCGATGATGACGGGGACGCTCGGAAAGCTGCTGGGCGGTCAGTTCCTCAAGGACGTCCAGACCTTCGTCGCGGCGATGGACACGATGTTCGGCGGCTTCCGCACCCGCGCGGACGCCACGTACCGGCTGCTCCAGGCTCCGGGCACGGCCTTCCTCGTCGTCGCCACGCCGGAGCCCGACGCGCTGCGCGAGGCCGCGTACTTCGTGGAGCGGCTCGCCGCCGAGGAGATGCCGCTCGCGGGTCTCGTGCTCAACCGCGTCCACGGCAGCGACGCGGCCGGCCTGTCGGCCGAGCGGGCGCGGGCCGCCGCGGAAAATCTTGAGGGGGAGCGCATGACGGATCCGGGGGGCGGGAAGAATGTCCGCGACTCAGGTCGGGACTCCGACCTCGCCACCGCCGCCGCACATTCCGGTTCTTCCGTGTCCGAGGCTGCCCCCACAGCCGAAGAGCAAGCAGCAGCACCAGACGTACGTCATCTCACCGCAGGACTCCTTCGCCTGCATGCCGAGCGCATGCGGGTGTTGGCGCGTGAGCAGCGCACGCGGGACGGCTTCACCGCGCGCCACCCGGAGGTGGCGGTCGTCGAGGTGGCCGCCCTGCCCGGCGATGTGCACGACCTCGCCGGGCTGCGGGCCATAGGCGACCGACTCACGGCCGGTCGCGCGCGTCGCGACTGACAGTCCAGCGGTCCGACCGACCAGCGGACACCGACCGACCTGCGGTCCGACCGACCAGCGGACTGGTCGACAAGCGGCTTGGTCGACGGCCGACCCGTCGGCTAGCCGACCGCGGCGTACGCCTCGTAGGTCGCGTCGTCGTCGATCGCCACGGGCAGCAGGCCCGCGCCGCGCTCGTACTCGGTGCGCGCGGTCTCCAGGAGGCGGCGCCACGAGGTGACGGTCGGCCGTCGGCGCAGCAGGGCGCGGCGCTCGCGCTCCGTCATGCCACCCCACACGCCGAACTCCACGCGGTTGTCGAGGGCGTCGGCCAGGCACTCGGTCCGCACCGGGCATCCGGTGCACACCGCCTTGGCCCTGTTCTGCGCCGCTCCCTGCACGAAAAGTTCATCCGGATCGGTAGTGCGGCAGGCCGCCTGCGCACTCCAGTCAGCTACCCAGCCCATACCGGCGCCGTCCTCTCCCGAATCGAGGCTCCCCCACGGCGGTAGCGGCATATTCACCGCTGCCAGTTGGGACGTTACGGAAGGTGGGCACAGCGCAACACCCCCTTCGGGCCCAATCTTGAATGGCCCGAACGGACTATGCGTACGCGTCAGATCACCCAGGGGAGTGATCGAAGGACATGTGCGTGATAAAGGACATAGCGCGCGGATATGCCCTTCCTCGCAGGCCCCACTCCGGGCATCGGGTGACGCATGATTCGGAAACGGACACGAGCCTCCCGTGTTTCGGGGTCACGGGAATTCATGCCGATGTCACGCGCGGGTCTTGATGCGAGACCACACTGCTGTGACAGTTGTGAGCAGCTTAGGCCAAGGCATATACGCGTGTCCGGCGAATGAGAACGTAGGCTGCCCCCATGGCAAAGAAGCGCTCGGGCGGTGGTCTGACCGGGACCCAGCAGGCCGCCAAGTTCCTCGGTGTCAGTGTGCTCTCCGGAGCCGTGCTGGCAGGCATCGCCCTGCCCGCGGCCGGTGCGCTCGGACTGGCCGCCAAGGGCACGGTGGAAGGGTTCGACGAGATCCCCTCCAATCTGAAGACTCCGCCGCTGAGTCAGCGCACCACGATTCTCGACTCCAAGGGCGGGCTGATCGCCACGGTGTACTCGCGGGACCGGAAGGTCGTCCCGCTGGAGAAGATCTCCCCGTACATGCAGAAGGCGATCGTCGCGATCGAGGACGGCCGCTTCTACGAGCACGGGGCGATCGACCTCAAGGGCGTGCTGCGCGCGATCAACAAGAACGCGCAGTCCGGCGGGGTTTCCGAGGGCGCGTCCACGCTGACCCAGCAGTACGTGAAGAACGTCTTCGTCGAGGAGGCGGGCGACGACCCGGAGAAGGTCGCGCAGGCCACCCAGCAGACCATCGGCCGCAAGGTCCGCGAGCTGAAGTTCGCGATCCAGGTCGAGGAGGAGCTGGGCAAGAAGAAGATCCTGGAGAACTACCTCAACATCACGTTCTTCGGACAGCAGGCGTACGGCATCGAGGCCGCGTCGCAGCGGTACTTCTCCAAGCCGGCCGCCGACCTGAGCCTCGGCGAGGCCGCGATGATGGCCGGGCTCGTGCAGTCGCCGAGCCGCTACGACCCCATCAACGACATCCAGGAAGCCACCAAGCGCCGCAACGTGGTCCTCCAGCGGATGGCCGACGTGAAGGACATCAGCCAGGCGGAGGCCGACAAGGCGAAGGCCGCGCCGCTGAAGCTGAAGGTCAAGACGCCGAAGAACGGCTGCATCACCGCCGTCGACGGCGCCGGCTTCTTCTGCGACTACGTCCGCAAGACGATCCTCAGCGACCCGGTCTTCGGCAAGACGGCCGAGGAGCGCCAGAAGCTGTGGAACCTGGGTGGCCTCACCGTCAGGACCACGCTCGACCCGCGCGCCCAGGCCGCCGCCAACGAGGCAGCCGTCGCGAAGATCAACAAGGACGACCCGGTCGCCGCCTCCGTCGTGCAGGTCCAGCCGAAGACCGGCCGCATCCTGTCGATGGGCCAGTCCCGCCCGTACGGCCTGGACCAGAAGCAGCACCAGACCACGCTCAACCTCGCCGTCGGCAGCAAGATGGGCGGCACGACGTACGGCTTCCAGGTCGGCTCGACCTTCAAGCCGATCACGGCCGCGGCGGCGCTGGAGAAGGGGATCAGCCCGGCGCAGAGCTTCGACACGCCGTGGAAGATCACCATCCCCGAGGAGGACTACACCCGCTGCGACGGGAAGCCCTCCGGGTACGCCGACTGGGAGATCGGGAACGAGCTCGAGTCGGAAAAGGGCATGTACGACATGACCAGCGCCCTCGGGAAGTCGATCAACACGTACTTCGCCAAGCTGGAGCAGATGGCCGGCCTGTGCGAGACGCTGACGATGGCGAAGAAGGTCGGGTACGAGCGCGAGCTCGGCAAGCCGATCAAGCAGAGCCCCTCCGCCACCCTCGGCAGTGTCGAGAGCACCCCGCTCGACATGGCGTCGGTCTACGCGACCTTCGCCAACCGGGGCGTGTACTGCACGCCGGTCGCCATCGAGTCGATCAAGGCGGCCAACGGCGACAAGCTGAACGTGCCGCAGACCAAGTGCTCGCGGGCGATGAACGACCGCACGGCCGACATCATCAACCAGATGCTGAAGGGCGTCGTCGAGGACGGCACCGGCACGAAGGCCGGTCTCCAGGACCGCGACAACGCGGGCAAGACCGGTACCACCAACGACCGCAAGGACGCCTGGTTCGTCGGCTACACCCCGAACCTGTCCACCGCCGTCTGGGTCGGTGACGACGTCGGCGAGAAGAAGTCGATGTACGACCTCACCATCGGTGGCGAGTACTACGACAAGGTCTGCGGTGGCTGCCTCCCCGGCCCGATCTGGCGGATCGCGATGACCGGCGCCCTCGACGCCTCCGAGACGCCGGGCTTCAACCAGGTCTCCGTACCGCGGGCGAAGCCCAAGGAGAAGCCGAAGGACAAGGGCGACGACAAGCCGCGCAAGCCGGCCGACGACGCCAAGCCGGGCGACACCAAGCCCCCGGCCGACACGATCGGCGGGATCACCCTCCCGCCGGACCTGATCGGCGGCGGGAACGGCAGGCCCCGCGGCGGAAACCGCTGACGCGGCGAGCGACGGCATGAGGAAGGGCGCCCCACCGGAAACGGTGGGGCGCCCTTTCGTCGTCCTGCTGCCGGGGTCAGCCCGCGAGCAGCTTCTTCACGGCGGCGGCGACGCGCCCGCCGTCGGCCTGGCCGGCCACCTTCGGGTTCACGATCTTCATGACGGCGCCCATGGCCCGCGGCCCCTCGGCGCCCGCCGCCTTCGCCTCCTCGACGGCCGCGGCCACGATCCCGTCCAGCTCCTCGTCGCCGAGCTGCTTCGGCAGGTAGGCGTCGAGGAGGACGCCCTCCGCCTTCTCGCGCTCCGCCGACTCGTGCCGACCGCCCTGGGCGAAGGCCTCCGCGGCCTCGCGGCGCTTCTTCGCCTCCTTGGCGATCACCTTCTGCACCTCGTCGTCGGAGAGTTCGCGCTTGGTCTTGCCCGCGACCTCCTCCTTCTGGATCGCGGTGATGGTGAGCCGCAGGGTCGAGGAGCGGAGTTCGTCGCGCTCCCTGATCGCGGCGTTCAGGTCGGCCTGGAGCTTCTCCTTGAGCGTGGTCATGAGGACAAGTGTGGCAGGTGCCCCCGCCCACCCGCCCGCGCATTTACGCCCCGCGGGTCTGCGACGATGGGGGGATGCGCGCACGGTACGGGATCCCCCTGAAGGTCACGGCAGGCCTCACGGCCACGGCAGCCGCCGGAATCGTCTACGCGGCCGGCTTCGAGGCCCGCTCCTTCCGGCTGCGCCGGGTGACCGTGCCCGTCCTCCCGCGCGGCATGCGCGACCTGCGGGTCCTCCAGGTCTCCGACATCCACATGGTCAGCGGCCAGGGCAAGAAGCGGGCCTGGCTCCAGTCCCTCGCGGGCCTGCGCCCGGACTTCGTCGTCAACACCGGCGACAACCTCTCCGACACGGAGGCGGTCCCGGAGGTCCTGGACGCGCTCGGCCCGCTGATGGAGTTCCCGGGCGTGTACGTCTTCGGCTCCAACGACTACTACGGGCCGCGGCTCCGCAACCCCGCCCGCTACCTCCTGGAGAAGGTCCAGGGCCGGCACGGGCTCAACGGCAACAAGCCGGTCGTCGGCGCCGTCCACAACCCGTGGGAGGGCATGCGGGACGCCTTCGACGCGGCCGGCTGGGTGAACCTCACCAACACCCGCGGCCGGCTCAAGCTGCCCGAGGCGGAGATCGCCTTCACCGGCCTCGACGACCCGCACATCAAACGCGACCGGTACGAGCGGGTCGCCGGCGGCCCCGACGCGTCCGCCGACTTCACGGTGGGCGTCGTCCACGCCCCGTACCTGCGCGCGCTCGACGCGTTCACGGCGGACGGGTACGAGCTGCTCCTCGCCGGGCACACCCACGGCGGGCAGCTGTGCGTCCCCTTCTACGGGGCGCTCGTCACCAACTGCGACCTGGACACCGACCGCGTGAAGGGCCTGTCGACCCACACGGCCGGGGGCCGGACCTCGTACCTCCACGTCTCGGCCGGCTGCGGCACCAACCGGTTCACCCCGGTCCGCTTCGCCTGCCCGCCCGAGGTCACCCTCCTCACGCTGACGGCGCGCGCCTGACGTCCTACGGTGGGGGGATGATCACGCCCCAGCCACAGCCCCGGTCCGCGGCCGTGCCGGCCTCCGCCGTCATCCCCACCGCCCGGCGCCCCTACGCGGCGGCGTTCCGGGCGCTGATCGCCCTGAGCGCGGTGACGGGCGTCGCCATCGAGTGCGTCCTCGGGAACCCGTTCGTCGTCCTGAGCTTCTTCACGATCTGGTCGAACATCCTGGTCGCCGTGGTCCTCGGCCGGAGCGCCGCGCGCGCCTGGACCCGGCGGCCGCCGCTGCCCGCGGTGTGGACCGGCGGGGCACTGCTCTGCATCTCGGTCGTCGGCCTCGTCTTCCACCTGGTCCTCGCCAACCCGTCGAGCGAGTTCAACCAGGCCGTCGCGATCGACGCCCTCACCGGCGGGAAGGCCGTCGCCAACCAGCTGCTGCACACCGTCACCCCGATCGGCGTGGCGCTCGACTTCCTCCTCCTCACCCGCCCCGGCGCCCTCCGGTGGCGACACGCCGCCCAGTGGCTCGCGGCCCCGTTCCTCTACTTCGCCTTCGCCCTGGTCCGCGGCGCCCTGCTCTCCCCCGGGGCGCCGACCCGGTACACGTACCCCTTCATCGACGTCGCCGAGCTCGGCTACGGGGAGGTCCTCCTCAACGCGGTGGTCCTCGGCGCGGCCTTCTACGTCCTGGGGCTCGCCATCGTCGGCCTCGACCGCATCCGACCTGCGACGCGGCTCCCGGGAAACCGGATTTCGCCTCAGCGCGCGCGTGGGCTAAAGTAATCGATGTCGCCGCGACGTGAAGAACAGAGCAGCGACATCGGGGTGTAGCGCAGCTTGGCAGCGCGCTTCGTTCGGGACGAAGAGGTCGTGGGTTCAAATCCCGCCACCCCGACAGCCGTAACAGCAGGTGAGGCCGGTACTGGATTCAGTACCGGCCTCACCTGTTTCTGCGTGCGTGTCTATCTGCGTGACTACCGCTCTCCGTGTGTCTACGTGCCCGCCGGATCGGCCTCTCCGAAGATCCCGTCCATGACCACGGCCCCGGTCTGGATCACGGGCCGGATCTGCTTCCGGTAGACCTCCTCGGTAACGGCCGTCCCGGAGTGCCCGACGAGCCGGGAGATCACCTCCAGCGGGACACCACGGTCGGAGAGCAGGGACACGAAGCTGTGCCGGAGCTCCCGGGGCGTCCACTCGTCGGGAGCGATCCCGTCGATGCCCTTGAGCGCCTGGCGGAAGGCGCGGCGGACGTTAGCCGCGTCGAGGGCCTTTCCAACGGCCGAGGAGAAGACGAGGCCGTTCTCCTCCCACTTCTCGTCGGCGGCAAGTCGATCCCATCCCTGATCTTCGAATTGCTGCCAGAGGGCTTCCACGCAGCGCGCCGGCAGGGCGAGCGTCCGCCGGGACTTCCGGGTCTTGGTGTCCCCGCCACGCCGAACCGAACGCCACACCGCGATGTGCGGGGGTTGCGGCGGATCGGCGTCCGGGATGCCCTTCAGGAAGACGTGGTCCCAGGTGAGAGCCCGCAGCTCCTCCGTACGGGCGCCGGTCAGGAGGGCGACGACGATGTAGGAGTACATCGAGGTCCCCTCGGCTCCCTTCAGCACGGCTTCGGCCTGGGCGAAGGTGAGCGCCTTGGAGGGGCGTCCGGCTTGCCCCTGGGGCACCGCGCACAGCTCGACGACGTTGCGCTTCACCTTGTCGCGGGCCATGGCGCGCTTGACCGAGCGGTTGAGGCAGGAGTGGATCGCCTGGAGGGTGCGGGTGCTGAGCGTCTTCGCTTTGGTGGCAAGCCAGCGGTCGACGTCCTCCGCGCTCAGGTCTCGGAGCTTGCGAGCGCCGAGGGACGGGATGACGTGCGTCCGGCTCAGAGTCCCGCAGGTGTCGGACGTTCCCTGGTCGACCCCCACCAGGCCGTACGTGAGCCAGTCCGTCACCGCGTCCTTGACCGTGTAGTTGGTGGGCGCGATCGCGAGACCGTCCTCGTGGTCCCGCAGCACCTCCTTGAGCTTGTTCTTCGCCTCCGTCTTGGTCTTGCCGCTCCCCCGCTTCACGATCCGCTTGCCGCTCGGGTCGAAGCCGAGGTTCGCCGTGGCGATCCAGCGCTGCCGCTTCTCGTCCCAATGCAGGCCGCCGTCACCACGGCTCCGTCGCTTGGTCATCAGGCCGCACGTCCCATCTGGCCCGCGATGAAGTCGCCCAGGGCGGAGGAGGGGATGCGCCGGCAGCCATCGACCTTGATGGAGACCAGGCGCCGGGTGCGAATCAGGTCGTAGACCTTGGTGCGTCCGAGCTTGAGCCGGGTCATGACCTCCGGAACGGTCAGCAGTTCCTCAGCCATCTCAGTCCCCCATTTCGTCGTGGTCGGGAAGGTCTCGCAGGGCCTCCCGTGCCGTGTCTCGGTTGATGCGGATGTCGCGGGCGATGTTGGCGGCGAGCCAGGACTCACCGGGGGTGTGGCCGTGGCCGGCGTAAGCCCAGTGGGCGACGACGAGGACCGTGGACTCCGGGTTCTCGTCGGGGTTGGGCAGGCCGAGGGCGGTGCGCTGTTGGTGGGCGCGGTAGTCGGCGCGGACCTGGCGTAAGGCACCGAGGGTGGTGGAGTAGGCGCGGGATTTGGTGGAGAAGTGGCCGCGGAAGCCGAGCATGTGAGCCCAGGCGCGGAGGCGGCGGTCCGGGTAGGCGGCGTCGAGGTCCATGCAGGCTTCCATCAGGCGCCGGGGGTGTTCGGGGACGCCGAGGAGGAGCAGGGCTTCCTTGTTGCCGACGGGGTGGTCGACGGTGCCGGTGGTCTCGGCGGCCTTGGTGGCGTACTTGGCGACGTAGGAGGCGACGGCCTGTTCGGTGAGGTCTTCGCCGTTACCGAAGGCGCCGATGGGCTGGACGTCGAGCTGGGTGCCCCAGGTGAGGGTGAGGTCCTGGTCGATGCCGTGGGCCGGGGCGGCGGGCACGATCACGCGGACGCGGGCGGCGGCGGCCCGGATGGCGTCGGTGAGGAGGTCGAGGGTGGCCCAGTGCGGGGGCGGGGTGGCCGGTCCGTCGGGGCCGTCGAAGCGGATGACGGCGTGGAAGTGGACGGCTCCGCGCTTCTGGTACTCGGCGACCTTGCCGAAGGAGACGCGGGACTGTTCGCGGGCGGCTTTCTGGGTGAGGCCGGCGCGGGCGGCGATCTCGCGGCGGAGGTAGATCGTGAAGTAGCGCCACAGCTCGGAGGCATGGTTGTTCCACAGGACCGCCCCGGCGTAGTCGTACGTGGCCGGGTCGAGCGCGGTGCCGAGTTCGAGGGCGTCTTCGGCGTGGTGGGTGCCGCAGCGGCAGGGACGGGGGCCGGGCCGATTGTGGACGGGGCCGAAGGACGGGGCGGTGAGGGTGGCGAAGACGCGGGGGTGGTCTCGGATGGTCTCCGGGGTGCCCTTGTCGGGGGCGCCCACGAGCCCGGCGCGGATCAGGTGGTACGTGTCTCCGGCATAGGTCCAGGCGCAGGAGGGGCAGCGGGAGGCCCGCCGGTTGCCGCAGGCGACGCGGAGGACGCCGCCAGGTTCGGCGTCGGTGTTGTAGGCGTGCAGGACGGTCTTCGTGGCGGGGTCGAGGAGCTTGGTTCCGCCGGTGAGGCGGATGGGAGCGGTACAGCCGCCAGTGCGGCGGATCTGTTCGGTGAGGCGGTCGAAGCCGGGAGACCCGGCCATCCGGAGCAAGTCGCTCAGGGTGGCCGGGTCCAGGCCCGCCTGGAGGGCGGAGTACGTCACGCGGGGATCTCCTGTCGAGCAGTCGCGGGAACGGTGCGGAATGCGTGCTGCGGTCGTCAGTCGCGCTTCTTGCGGCTCTCGCGCGGGGTGTCGGAGTGGAAGCGGGTGGTGCCCAGGTCGTGCTTCTTGTGCGTGACGCGGGGGGCCTGGGGGTTGTTGTCGTTCCAGGTCTCGGCGCACACCTTGTGGACGGGTTCGCCGGAGTGGGCGCGTAGCGGGGTGGGCTTGCCGCACTGGGTGCAGGCGCAGTCGCCGCTGTGGTCGTAGTGCTGGCTGGAGTTCCAGTTCAGGAGGCCCATCGCCGCTACCTCCCGGCCCGGGCGAGGGTGGTCGGGGCGGTGCGGGTGCCGGTGCCCCGGCAGGTGGTGCAGTGGACAGGGATGGTGTCGCGGGCGCCGTCGTCGGTCCGCAGGCCGGTGGTGATCGTGGCGGTGGCGAAGCCGTCGCAGTCGCGGCAGACGCGCCGGGCGAGACTGTTCTCGGGCATGATGAGTGCTCCCTTTCGGGTCCGGTGGATCTGGAATGGGGTTGAAGGCGCCCGGGGCGGCGGAAGTTTGGCGACCGAGGCCGCCCCGGGGGCTGTTAGCGCGTGTTGCGCCTGCCGTGGCCCTTGGCCGCGTACATCGACATGTCTGCGGAGGACAGGGCGTCGGTGAGGACCGGGACCGGCAGGTCGGCGCGATGGCAGTGGCCGACCGAGGCCGAGACCTGCAGGACGTGACCGTTGTGCGGGACCGGGTAGTCCAGGGCCGTGCGGAGGGCCGCGAGGCCGGTGGTGTGGCCGGGGTCGGTGACGATGGCGGCGAACTCGTCTCCGCCAAGGCGTGCGGCGATCCCGTTCCGGCCGCACCACGAGGCGAGCCGGAAAGCGGTCGCCATGAGGACGGTGTCGCCGGCGGCGTGGCCGTGGGTGTCGTTGATGGTCTTGAAGTCGTCCAGGTCGACCAGGAGCACGAGCGCGTTCGGGTGCTTGCTCATGAGGTGATCGGCGCGGGCGGTCCAACCGGCGCGGGTGTGCAGGCCGGTCAGGGGGTCGCGGCGGGCGGTGGCCAGACGGCGCAGGAGGAGGCCGCCGTGCAGAGCCCAGCCGAGGGCGGGTAAGCCCGCAGCGGCGAAAGTCGGCATATCCATGACAATCACCGGCCCTTCTGCATGTCGCGGACGAGCAGCCGCAGGACGACGGCCACGACCGCGATCGAGACGCCGGTGATGGCGACCGCGAGGAGCATCGAGACGAGAACGGCGCCGACGACCAGGACGACCGCGCCACCGCCGGCGGCGAGGGCGATCGCGCTGCCGGGGGTGAGCTGGATCGCGGTACGGGCCGGGGCGACCGGCGCCGGAGCGGGGGTGTGGTCGTGCTTGTCGACCTCCGCCTCGGTGTCGGCGGTGGGCTGGACGAGCGGGGTGACGTGGCCGGTGGGGAGCGGGTTGGCCGGGATGCGCGGCTGGAGCATGACGGGTCTCCCTACTTGTTGATCGTGGTGTCAATGACTGGGGCGAGGAAGCTGTCGGCGAGGAGGTAGCCGCCGAGGAGGATCACGGCGACCAGCCACCAGGGCGGGCGCATGAGCTTGATGCCGAGACCGCCGACGACGATCAGGGCGAGCCAGAGCGGGACGTCCATGACGCGGATCTCCTTCGAGGTCAGCGGGGGTTGCAGCGGTGGGTTCGGGCGGCGAGTTCGGCGGCGGCGCGGGTGTTGTAGTCGGCGGAGAAGTCGCAGCGGGGGGCGGTGCACACGGCGGTGTGCTTGGTCCGGCCCCGGCCGTCGCGGTGGGTGCCGACCTGCACCGGGCCGATGCGGATCACGTTGTGGAAGCGATTCGGTCGCATTGGCGGTCAGACCTCTCCGACGAAGTCGTCCGTGTGGTCGTTGAGCCACTGCCGGATCTCGGGGAGTTCGTCATCGGTGGCCCGGTTCATCGCTGCCTCCGCGATGGCGACAGCTTCGACGAGCTGGTTGCTGCGGGTCAGCTCCGCCGAGCGTTCGAGGGCGGAGCGGGTAGACGGACGCATGGCAGCCTCTTTCTCAGAGGGTCAGGTGATCTGGAGGGCGATCGAGTCCGCGAGGGTGGCAGGCAGACCGAGACGGGTACGGAGGGTCTCCGCATCGATTGGGCTGCCGGTCTGAGACCGGTGGGTGTCCGCGATCTTCTGGGCGTGAGCCAGGAGCGCCGGCGGAACCGAGACGGCCGGCACGGAGGAGACGAGCTCCGGCACCTCTTCCTGCGGAGCGGATTCGGGCTCCGCGTCGACGGACGTGGGTTCGGTCGGCGGCAACTCCGGGGCCGGTTCCGAAGCCCGCTCGACGACAAGGTCGACCACGGGCTCGGGCTCCGGCGTGGGGGCAGGGTCCGGCTTCGTGTTCGGGGTGTGGGCGAGGAGGGTGCCGCCGAGGAAGGCGAGCGCGGGCCATCCGGCGACGAGGATGCGCAGCCAGTCGGGGACGTCGCTCATGTCGAGGAGTCCGGCGGTGGCGACGTTGGCGCCGAGGGATGCGATGAGGGCGATCCCGAACCACAGCCAGGCGTCGCGGTTGCCGGTGTCAGAGCGCATCCGGCGCCAGGCGGCGACCAGGAGCAGGTCGACGCTGACCGGGTAGGCCCACGCCTTCCACCCGTCCTGACCGGCCGCAGCCGCCAGGTCGTGCAGGTGGGCGAAGGACAGGGCACCGGCGATGACGGCCTGGATCAGCACGGGGTCAAGGCGGAGGGTGCGGAACATTCAGGCACCTCCATTCGGGCATGGGTCGGGTAGGGACCTGGCGTGAGATGGTCACGCCGACCGATGTGGGACAGGTTCGCTACGCCGTGGTGGGGGTGGGCTTCACCAGCGGGACCGGCTCCGGGTCAACGGGGATGCCGTCGAGGGCGTCCAGGCCTCCCGGGCGGTAGGCCTCGACGGCGGGCAGGTCCGGGGCGAGATGGGCGTACTTGGCGCAGATCGCGGCGGCTTCGCGCGCGGTGAGTTCGGGAGTACGGATGCGGGACCAGCCGCCGGAGGTGTCACCGGCCACCGCGACACCGGGCCGGTCCGGCGGGATGGCCAACACGGTGGCGACCGCGTCCGGTGCGATGTCACCGACGCCCATCTCGGCGGTCTGCTTGTCGTTGACTCGGTGAACGGTCCGGCCGGTGAGCTGGGCACGGAGTGCGGTGGCACCCTTGCCGAGGTCGGAGCCGAACCGCTGCCCGCACACCTCCAGGAAGATGCCGGCGGCGCGGGCCATCTGCCCCAGGCGGATGAGCTGGGTGACCATCCGGTCCCGGCGTTCCTCGTCCTTCCTCGTCACGACGAGGAACAGCTCCGCGACCTCATCCACCAGGACCACGACCGGCGCCGGTCGTACGTGCTCGGGCAAGTCCCAGATGTCGGCGACGCCGTAGCGGCTGAGCAGGTCGAAGCGCTCTTCCATCTCCCCAACCAGCCCGTCGAGGAGACCATCTGCTTCCTCCGGCGTGATCGCGAGTGCAGAGAGGCGAGCCGCGTAACTGCGGTGCTCAACACCGCGCTTGCAGTCAATCCCGACCAGCGCCACCGGGAGCCGGGCGAGTCCGGCGATCAGGTTCCGCTGATACATCGACTTGCCGGACTGGTTCGCGCCGAGGGTCAGCGCGTGCGGGACCTTCAAGTAGTCCCGGACAAACGCCGAACCGTCCTCCCGGAGCGCGACCGGCACCACCATCAGCCCGGACGGGCGCCGACGAGGCATCCGTACACGCTTAAGGACGTCATACCCGGTCATCCGCAGTTCCACGAACCCCGGCTTCGTCTCAACGACGTTGACGGAGTGGACGCCCCAGGCATGCCGCAACCGCTCGGAGGCCGCCATCACGTCGGCGGGCTCCAGACCGGCGGGAAGGCGGAGGGTGACGCGCAGGCCGGTCGAGGTGCCCCGGACGCGGCGGACCCTCGGCGGAACGGGCTGAACGTCGGAGCGGCGGACGACGTTGCGGACCACGAACGCCCGCAGGCGGGACGGCTGCACCGTCAGCCCGCACACGTCCATCGTGGCGTGGTACGTCATCGCGAACCGCACCCTCGTGACCGGCAGACCCACCAGTGACCAGAACACCCGAGGCGCACGAGCCCTCGCGTACCCCAGACCGCCGGCGGTTCCGGCGAGCGGGAGACCGACCTCCCATAAGGCCGAGACGTCGGTCATGGTCAGCCACCCATCGGGGTGACCGCGACGGCGCGGAACGAGATGCCGTGACGGGTCTGCCCGTTGAACGTGTTCTCCCAGTCCCGGGCCTTGAGTCCGATCACCGACACCGGCATGCCCGGCGCGAGCCCGGCGGGGAGACCCGTCTCCGGGACCGTCACCTGGTAGAGGTTGCCCTCCCCCTCGTCCGAGATCAGCAGACCCACCGTGGACAGCCCGGCACCGGTCTCCCGGTCCATCGCGCGCTCACCGGTCTGCTTGCTGACGAGCTTCGGCGTGGGCGCCGTGGCGACGAACACCACGGCGGTCGACGTGTCCACCTTGAACGACGGCATGGGTTTCTCCTTCGAGATGGCAGGAAGGGCCTAGATGACCAACTTGGCTATCCTTGTTGGCCACATCTCGAAGTTAGAAGAGATGGCTAGCCATGTCAACAACATGACTGGCATGACTGTCCCGCTTCGAGGAACTCGCCTACCATCGGCTTCATGACCTTTGTCCCCGAGCCCCTCGACCCCGACGACGACCGAGCCCCGTACGAGCAGGTCGCGAGCAGCCTGAGCGCAGCGATTCGTACGCGGAGACTCGGACCGGGCGAGAAGCTGCCGTCACACAAGGAGCTGACGGAGCTTTACGGCTTCGCGCGGGCGACGATCCAGCGCGCGCTACGGGACCTTGAGGACGAAGGGCTCGTGGTCTCCCGCAAGGGCAGCGGTGTCTACGTCCGCAACCGCACGGAACGACCGGCCGGACTACGCCCTTACGTAGAGCAGGCGTTCGCGAAGGACCACGTCACGATCGACTTCGCGGGCTTCTCCAGCGAGACGCTGCACGGTGCCCTGCAAGAGCCACTCGACAAGATCCGCGTCGGCAGGCTGACCCCGTCGAGCATCACCATGCGGATACTCGTCCCCGACATGGCGGTGCCTCAGGCGGCGCCGGTGCGGATGTCCGACGGTGCGGACGACAAGCGGCTCCGCGACCGCATGCACGACATTATGGTCGGCTACACGCGCAGCATCCGGGACGCGATCACCGAGCTGGGACACCTTGGCCTGGTCGCCGAGACCCACATCAGCGTGCGCGTCCACAGCGGCACGCAGTTCTTCAAGCTGTACGTGATCAACGACGAGGACGCGTTCTTCGGGTACTACCCGATCCGCCCCAACAAGGTCGTCGCCCAAGGCGAGACGATCGAGATCTACGACTTGGTGGGCAAGGACACGACCCTCTTCCACTACTCGGTCAACGACGGCGAGTCCTCCAGCGGAGCACAGCAGGTACAGCAGGCGCGCATGTGGTTCGACAGCGTCTGGGAGACCATCGGAAGGGACTTCGACCTTGACGCACGATGACCGACTCCACGAGGTCCTGCACAACGCCCGCGTCGTCTTCTTCGACTTCGACGGCCCCGTGTGCGACGTGTTCGCGGGGCTCCCTGCCCCCCAAGTCGCCGAGCAGCTCGTCGCGATCCTCGCGGCCAAGGACGAAGCCGCGGGCGCAAGGGCAGTCGAGACCGACGACCCGATCGAGGTCTTGCGCATCGCCCATGAAGCAGGCCCCGAGGTGGGCCGAGACGTCGAGGACGCCCTTACAGCAGCGGAGGTCGAAGCCGTTGCCGTGGCAGGTCCGCCGACCTCAGGGGCCGTGGACGCGCTCCGAGCCGTGAACGCCTCCGGGAGGGCGGTCGCGGTGGTCAGCAACAACTCCGCCGAGTGCGTCCAGAGCTTCTTGAAGGCCCACGAGTTGGAGAAGTACGTCGCCAGGGTCATCGGCCGGCCGACCGGACAGCCTCACCTGATGAAGCCGAACCCGTTCCCGCTCATCACGGCAGCCGAAAAGATGCACGTCGACGTCACGAGCTGCACCCTGATCGGCGACTCAGTTACAGACATCCAGGCCGCCCATGCAGCTGGGGCATCGGTTATTGGCTACGCCAACAAGCCGCACAAGCTCGGTTGGTTCACGGACGAGCATGCCGATGCCATCACCGAAGACATGCAGGCCATTGCAGATCGCCTCATCACTGGCACTGGCACCTGACCTCATCGAGCCACCGACAACTGGGGCACGCAGCATTGTGGTTGCCCTGGAAACACTCCTACATGGTCACTCAGACGTCCGCTTGTACACGGCATGACTCCGCAAATCCCGCAGGCGCGCCGTCGCGCGACACGCGGAGGCGCCGGAAAGCATCCAAACCCAAGATCTAGTGGTTGGATTGCGTCTGCCGCGAAGGAGTAGTGGTCCCGGTCTGCCGGGGGCGCCCGCATCTTCTATGCTGGTGCTGCTCCACACGATCCATCTCTCAACGTGCTCCGCCGCCTGGCGGATGCCCTGAATCTCAGGGCCACTTGAGATGGATCGAGAGGAGCACGGATGAACGAGGCCGAGCAGCAGGAGCAGCGAGACCGGAGACGCCTAACTTGGAGTCAGGCGTTGATGGACTGGTCGCCCGTGATCGCCGCGATCATCAAGTGGTTGGTGGAGAACGCCTAGCCTCAGCTTGGCGGGAACCGTGACACCGGACGTACGGCAGAGCTCAGACATGACTGAGCCCGGCCGACTGGTAGACGGCCGGGCTCGGTAGTCATCACCGCACGGCGCGAGGGTCCGAGACTGGCTGCAACCGGCTCGGGCCCTTCGTCGTACGACACTCCGATGAGTCTCTGACTTAAGTCATCGCAGTACCCACACGGTAGCGCACTCACCAGTACGCTCCCAGTTTCGGGTCCGATTCGATGCTCCATTTCGGGGATCCAAATCGGGCATGCTTACTATGCGCAACATCCCGCTGTACATCCGAGCGGCTGCCAGGGGAGCTGTTACAGGTTTCTCTACCTCATCAAGGCACCCGCCGCGCACAGCGCGGCGCGCGCGGCCCGTCGCCCGGGCCTGCGCTCCTGTCTGCCGCCCCGCTCCAGCCCGGGCGCCGGCCGCACGCCTGACAGCTTGGGTTGATGGGTGGCGAACCACGATGCGGGCCGAGGCGGTACGCAACTGCGACACAAGCCAATGCCTCCGGCGGGGGCGCTCAGGCTCCGGGATGGCGGGGGCTCCGAACGCGGGTGCCGGCCGGTGGGATGTAGCGGTGGGGGAACTCCCATCCCGTCTGCCATCGACCCAGGACAAGCCGAGCAGACACGGCGCCGGGCGTCCAGGTCGTTCGTACAGTGGCGCGCTCCACCTGGACGCCCGACACCGCGCCCGCTCCACATACGTGTGGGCCGACGGCAGACGGGATGGGAGTTCGGGGCGAGCTAGGCAACCAAGACCCGCCGCACCGTGTGACGTTGACCACACAGATTGACCCTCAGGCGCGCAGCTGCGCTACGCGGTCGCTACGCCTGGAGGCGGAGAGGCTCGCAAGCCATACAGCGGCACGTTGCAAACGTGATACAAGCGAGGGATAGTTATTACGCGAAAGTGACGCCCTGAGCTGCGAAATTGGACTACAACCAGGGAACTTGACTCTTTTAACTTAACCCACGAGTCGGGTCTTTGCATATCTCAAGAATGAACACAGTTGCAAACTCACGAATGCCTATTGAATCTAAGCAGAGCGCTGGAGGATGCGTGATGGGCTCATCATGGGAGCTCGGTCGCCCACCCCCGCCGCCTGGGCTGCAACCGTGATGGCGAGGGTGGGCCGAAACCATGGAGGTTCCATGTCGAGTGTGGCCCTGTGCGGTCAGGAGTCAAATCCCTGGCGTGCTGGCGGGTTGATCACGGTGATCGTCATCGTGTTGATCCTCTGGCCAGTTGCAGCCGAGGTGGTCGGCGCCTACGTCAACGCCATGGCGGTCGCGACTACTCTGGTCGGTGGAGGTACAGCAGCCGCATACCGCAATCACAGCAACCGGTTCCAACGAGGCCGTTGAACGATGCGTGTCTAACTGCGTGACAACGCAGACGGCCAGCGGCGGACGACCGCGAACGGCTGCGGACCATCAGCGCAGGTGAGAGACGCAGCAGTCAAAGGCGCGGCCCTCACCCGAGTTGCTTCGGGACGAAGAGGTCGTGGGTTCAAATCCCGCCACCCCGACAGCCAGTAAGACCAGGTCAGGGGCCTGATCCGAGACATCGGATCAGGCCCCTGCGTGGTTTCCGGGGTCGTTCTGGGAGCCGTTTGGGAGCCGGCTCAAAAACCTGGCTCCCGCCCCCGATCATCGATACCCCGTCCGGCACATCCGGGGAGGCACCGGGACAGTTCTCCGCCCGAGGCTGTCAGACCGGTGGTGCGTGCTGAGGCAGCCACCAACCTGGGGGAGGAACCGTGCCCGGCTTCCCCGCCACATTCCTGTCGAGAGGCCCACTACCTGGCCAGAAGAGCCGGCCAGCTCCAGACGCCCGGGGGCCACTTCGCACCACATGCGTGCTGTGCGATGAGCCTCTCGTACCGGGTCGTCGGAGGTTCCTCACCGTCGGTGCGGAAAACGGCTGGCCGCTGGGCCCGGGGGAACCCCCATGGTCGTTCACGAGTGCAGCCGGATCCGCAAGCCGAATCAGCCGCCGTACTACCGCCTCCGCACGGGCAGCTCCGGGCCGGTGTACCTGCACCGCGCGCACTTCTTCCTCGTCCCCGCCCCCGCCGAGCCGGCTCGCCTCAAAGCCCAAGCGAGCGCGGATCAGATGGACCTGCTACCCGGCCGATCCCGCTTGCGCTGCCCGGTGGTGATCGCTCCACACGGTCGGGTATCAGCTGGGGCGGGAAGTGCCGCCTGCGGAGGCGGCGGAAGCCTCGCCGGCCGCTTGCGGCTCCAACGCCTTGTCACCCCTCGGGGAGATGCGGACGGTGGTGCCGAGGGCGATCAGGGCGGCAGTGGCTCCGAGTGCGGCGAGGAGGGCGAAGAGGTGGGGGGTGCCGCCGAGGGGTGGGGCGAGGAGGGCGGCGGCGAAGGGGGCGAGGGCGGAGGCGGTCATGGCGGGGGCGCCGAGGATGCCGGAGAGGCGGCCGTAGTGGGTGATGCCCCAGCGGTCGGTGATGGCGGTGGCCTGGAGGAGGGTGAGGTTGCCCCGGACGACGCCGGCGAGGACGGAGACGGCGACGAGGAGCCCGTACGGGCCCGGGACGATCGCGAACGCGGCGGTGGTGAGGGCGCCGAGGGCGATGAGGGTGACGGTGCGGGTGGTGGTGCCGGTGTGACGGGCGAGGGTCGCGTAGAGGGTGCGGCCGAGGGTCTGGCCGGCGCCGCCGAGGCCGAGGACCCAGGCGCCCTGGCCGGTGGTGTAGCCGCGTTCGAGCATGAGCGGTACGAGGGTGACGACGACCGCGTACATCGCGAACGCCGAGAGCAGGAAGGCGAGTCCGAGGAGGAGGAACGGGCGGCTGCGCATCACCTCGCGCGGCGCGGAGGCGGTGTCGGTGGGCGCCGGTGGGGCCGGTGGCCAGGGGGCGCGCAGGGCGAGGGCGTGGGCCGGGATCGTGGTGGCGGCGAGGATCGCGGCGAGTACGAGGAAGGTGGCGCGCCAGGTGAGGTGGCCGGCGAGGTAGGCGGTGAGCGGGGCGAAGACGGTGGAGGCCAGGCCGCCGGCGAGGGTGACGATCGTGAGGGCGCGAACATGGTCGGGGGCGTACCAGCGGGTGAGGGCGGCGAAGGTGGGCTGGTAGAAGGTGGTCGCCATGGCGAACCCGGCCAGGAGCCAACCGGCGAAGAACACCGGCAGGTTCGGGGCCAGTGCTATGACCACGAGGCTCGCCGTGCCCGCGATCGAGCCGGTGGTCATGACGGTGCGTGGGCCGTGGTGGTCGATGATCCGGCCGACGCGTATGCCGGCGATGCCGGAGACGACCAGGGCGAGGGAGAACGCGGCCATCGTCGCGGTGCTTGACCAGCCGGTGTCGGCGGTGATCTCGGGGTTCAGGACGGGGAAGGCGTAGTAGACGATGCCCCAGCTCGTGATCTGCGTGGCGCAGAGGGCGGGCAGCACGGCGCGGGGCCGTGACCGAACCCCCGTTTCGGTCACGGCCCCGCGCGGGCGGGTGGTCGGTTGGATCATCAGCCGCAGGACGGCGCGGGGGCCGCGGTGCCGAGCTGGATGAGGCCGGGTGCGGGAGCGCAGCAGCCGCTGCCGTCCGTCGCGCTCTCGTCGGCCTGGGGCTGGTCGAAGAGGCCCGCGCCGCCGCAGACGCCGGTCTCCGGGAGGACGAGTTCGACGCTCTCGGCCGAGGCGTGGTCGCCCGCGATCGAGGCGACGACGGAGCGGACCTGCTCGTAGCCGGTGAGGGCGAGGAAGGTCGGCGCGCGGCCGTAGGACTTCATCCCGACAAGGTAGATGCCTTCCTCCGGGTGGGACAGCTCCTTGACGCCGTGGGGGTAGACGGTCCCGCAGGAGTGCTGGTTGGGGTCGATGAGCGGCGCGAGGGCGACGGGGGCCTGGAGGCGCTCGTCGAGGCCGAGGCGGAGTTCGTCGAGGAAGGTGAGGTCGGGGCGGAAGCCGGTGAGGACGACGACCTCGTCGACGGGGTCGAGGCGCCGGCCGTCCTCGCCGACCAGGACCGGGCGGCCGTCGCCGTCGCGCTCGATCGCCTCCGTGCGGAAGCCGGTGACCGCGTCGGCGTGACCCTGGTCGACGGCCGCCTTCGCGGCCAGGCCGAGGGCGCCCCGGGCGGGGAGCTGGTCGGAGGCGCCGCCGCCGAAGGTGGAACCGGAGATGCCCCGGCGAAGGATCCAGAGCGCCTTCGTCCCTGCGCCGTCCTCGGCCTTGGCCAGGTCGGCGAGGTACGCGAGGGCGGTGAAGGCCGAGGCGCCCGAGCCGATCACGGCGGTCCGCTTCCCGGCGTAACGGGCCCGTACGGCGGGGTCCTTGAGGTCGGGGACGCGGTACGAGATCCGGTCGGCGGCGGCCTTCTCGCCGAGGGCGGGGAGGCCGGAGGCGCCGGCGGGGCTCGGGGTGGACCAGGTGCCTGAGGCGTCGATCACCGCGCGGGCGAAAAGTCGCTCCTCGCGTCCGTCGGCGTGGGTGACGTGGACGACGAACGGCTGGGCCTCGCGGTCGGCGTCGACGACCCGGTCCCGGCCGGAGCGGGAGACGCCGGTGACACGGGCACCGAGGCGGAGCTTGTCGCCGAGGACGTCGGCGAGCGGCTGGAGGTAGTCAGCCGCCCAGTCGCCGCCGGTGGGGTAGGTCTTCGCGTCGGGCTTCACCCAGCCGGTGGGAGCGAGGAGCTTCTCGGCGGCCGGGTCGGTGACCTCGCTCCAGGTGGAGAAGAGACGCACGTGCGACCACTCACGCACCGCCGCACCCGCCTGCGTGCCGGCCTCCAGGACCAGCGGCTCGATGCCCCGGCCGACGAGGTGGGCGGCGGCGGCCAGACCGGCGGGACCGGCTCCGATGACCACGACGGGCAGCTGCTCGGTACCGGCGGTGGTGGTGACGGCGGCGGTGGCGTTCATGACGACTCCCCTTGTGTTTCGACATCCGTCGATCTCTTGCGGTTGCAAGCATGGCACTAGGCATAGACGAACGTCAACATAGACAGATATCTATTCAACAAGCCTGCGGCGCCCGTCCACGGCGCCCCCTCCCGTGCGACCCATGCGGCACGCCACACCGGCACCACCCTGGGACTCGGCTCGCGACCCCAGCCCCTTGGCCCTTGGTTCGACATCTGTCAACATAGATGCATGTCGAATGTGAAGGCGTTGCCGCTGCTGGAGCCCGCCGTCGAGCCGTGCTGCCCGCCGCTCACGGAGCGCCCGTTGACTGCCGAGGAGGCCGAGCGGACCGCGGTCATGTTCAAGGCGCTCGGCGATCCGGTGCGACTGAGGCTGTTCTCCGCCGTGGCGTCGCACGAGGGCGGGGAGGCGTGCGTGTGCGACATCTCCGATGTCGGGGTGTCGCAGCCGACCGTGTCCCACCACCTGAAGAAGCTGAAGGAGGCCGGCCTGCTGTCGTCCGAGCGGCGCGGGACCTGGGTGTACTACCGGGTCGAGCCCGCCGTTCTCGCGGCGATGGGCGCGCTGTTGACCAAGGCGGCGGCCGCGTGACCACGCCCGTGTCCGCGCCGGTGCCGGTGACCGTGGTGCCGCTGGCGGACGCGCACGCCGGTGAGGTGATCGCGATCTACCAGGCCGGGATCGACGAGGGCAACGCGACCTTCGAGACCGCCGCGCCGTCCTGGGAGGTCTTCGACGCGGCGAAGCTGCCCGAGCACCGTTTCGCCGCCGTCGCCGAGACCGGCCGCGTGCTGGGCTGGGTCGCCGCGTCGAAGGTGTCCGACCGGTGCGCGTACGCGGGCGTGGTCGAGCACTCCGTCTACGTGCACCCCGAGGCCCGCGGCCGGGGCGTGGCCTCCCTGCTCCTCGACGCACTGGTCGCCTCGACGGAGGCGGCGGGGATCTGGACGATCCAGTCCGGGATCTTCCCCGAGAACACCGCGAGCCTCGCCGTCCACGCGCGGGCCGGGTTCCGGGTGATCGGCACGAGGGAGCGGATCGGCCGCCATCACGGCGTGTGGCGTGACGTCGTGCTGGTCGAGCGGCGCAGCCCTGGCGTCTCCTGAAGCCCGCCGTGCCGAGCGGGTTTCCGTGTCAGTGGGTCTGGCAGGGCGCGCGGGCGCTGTGGCAGAGCGGTCACTTCCGTGAGGCGGTCACGGCTGCGGCGAGGAAGGTCAACGCCGAGACGCAGAACAACGTGGGGCGGCGGGCCTGAGTGAGACGAAGCTCTTCCAGAATGTCTTCTCGCTGGCTCCGCCGAAGGACGGCGAGCACCGCCTCAGTCTGATGGAGGACGACGGCGGTGACACTTCCGCAGCGTCCATCGCGGCGCCATGGCCTTCGCGGAGGGCTGCCATGCGGGGATCCGCAATCCCAACAGCTCAGCGCAGCAGCTCCGCGATCTGCTGCGCTGCCTCACGTGCCGGGCGGCCGACGCCGATGAGGGTGGCGGAGGCGGGGCCGGTCCAGTCGCCGTAGCCGAGCAGGTGCAGGCGGGGTTCGCCGAGGGCCTGGGTGCCGGCCGTGGGGATCTGCCCGCGCGGGCCTCGCAGGCCGAGAGGTGCGAGGTGGGACAGCGCGGGCCGGAAGCCGGTGCACCAGATGACGGCGTCGGCCTCGGCCGTGGTGCCGTCCGCCCACGCGACCCCTGTGGGCGTGAGGCGGTCGAACATGGGCTGGGCCTTGAGGAGCCCGGCGTCGCGGGCCGCGCGGACCGGCGGGACGGCGACGACGTCGCCGAGCGAGGCGACGCCGCCGGTGTCGGTACGGCCTTCGTCGAGCGCCTTGCGGCGGGCGGTGGCGACGTCGAAGAGGGCGCGGCCGTCGATGTCGTCGGCAAGGTAGCGGGGTTCGCGCTGGGTGACCCAGGTGAGGTCGGATCCGTAGGCGAGGTCGGCGGCGATCTGGGCGCCGGAGTTCCCGCCGCCGACCACGACCACCTTCTGTCCGGCGAAGTCGGAGGGGCTGCGGTATTCGACGGTGTGGAGCTGGGCGCCGGTGAACTCCGTACGGCCGGTTACGGCGGGGAGGAAGGGGCGCGACCAGGTTCCGGTGGCGCTGATGACGGCGCGGGCGAGCCAGGTGCCGGAGTCGGTCTCGACGCGGAGGCGTTCGCCGTCGCGGTGGACGCCCGAGGCGCGTACGGGGCGCAGAACCGGGAGGTCGTAGCGCTGTTCGTAGTCGGCGAGGTAGGCGACGACGTGATCGGCGTCGGGGTAGGTCTCGCCGGGCTGCGGGGGCATGAGCCGGCCGGGCAGGGAGGAGTACGCGGCCGGGGAGAAGAGGTGGAGGGAGTCCCAGGTGTGCTGCCACGCCCCGCCCGGTGCGCGCTCGGCGTCGAGGACGACGAAGTCCAGGCCCGCGCGGCGCAGGTGGTAGCCGGCGGCGAGGCCCGCCTGTCCGCCGCCGATGACGACCACGTCCACGGCCTGGTGCTGGGTCATGCCCGGACTTCCCTTCTCGACGACGGCGCCCCGGCCCGCAGTGCGGGGCGGGGGCACCTCGATGACGACGCGGAGCGCGTTCCTACTGCTGGGCGGGAGCGAACCTCTTGCGCCAGGCCAGGGACACGTACACGAGCGCGACCAGGACGGGGACCTCGATGAGGGGCCCGACGACGCCGGAGAGCGCCTGGCCGGAGGTGACGCCGAAGGTGGCGATGGCGACGGCGATGGCGAGCTCGAAGTTGTTGCCGGCGGCCGTGAAGGCGAGGGTCGCGGTGCGGTCGTAGCCGAGCCCGATCGCCTTGCCGAGCGCGAAGGTGCCGAACCACATCACCGCGAAGTAGACGAGCAGCGGGAGCGCGATGCGGGCGACGTCCAGCGGCTGCGAGGTGATCGTCTTCCCCTGGAGGGCGAAGAGGATGACGATCGTGAAGAGGAGACCGTAGAGGGCCCAGGGGCCGATCTTCGGCAGGAACTTCGACTCGTAGTTCTCGCGGCCCATCTTCTTCTCGCCGATGCGGCGGGTGAGGAAGCCGGCGAGGAGCGGGACGCCGAGGAAGATGACGACGTTGAGCGCGATCCTCCCCATGGAGATGTCGAGGGTCTCGCCGTCCCCGAGGCCGAGCCAGCCGGGGAGGATGTCGAGGTAGAACCAGCCGAGGAGGCCGAACGCGATCACCTGGAAGACCGAGTTCAGCGCCACCAGGACGGCCGCGGCCTCGCGGTCGCCGCAGGCGAGGTCGTTCCAGATGATGACCATGGCGATGCAGCGGGCGAGTCCGACGATGATCAGGCCGGTGCGGTACTCGGGCAGGTCGGGCAGGAAGATCCAGGCCAGCGCGAACATGACGGCCGGCCCGATGATCCAGTTGATGACGAGCGACGAGACCATGAGCTTCTTGTCGCCGGTGACGGCGTCCAGCTTGTCGTACCGGACCTTCGCCAGCACCGGGTACATCATCACCAGCAGGCCGATGGCGATCGGCAGCGAGATGCCGCCGGTCTCGACCTTGGCGAGGGCGTCGTTCATGCCGGGGATCAGCCGCCCCAGACCGAGGCCGAGGGCCATGGCGAGGAGGATCCAGACGGCGAGGAAGCGGTCGAGCGTCGACAGCTTCGCGACGACCGAGGAGTCCTCGGTGGTGGTCGCGGGGGCGGCGAGGGTCACGGGCAGGACCTCTTGGAGTCGGCGTTGGCGCGGGCGGAGGCGGCCAGTTCGGCGAACTGACCGGCGAGCATTTCGATGACCCCGGGGTTGAGCCGGTAGTACGTGAACCGGCCGCAGGGCTCCGTGTCGACGACCCCTGCCTCGCGCAGGACTCTCAGGTGGTTGGAGAGGTTGGTCTGCTTGGCGCCGGTCTCCTCCACCAGGTGGCTGGTGCAGAGGGTCTCGCGGGCGAGCAGGGTCACGATCCGCATGCGCAGGGGGTCACCCAGAACTCGGATCAGATCAGTGTCGACTGACGTCATCATGGACTGATAGTGTCACATCAGCCGACGCTGACACCAGCTGGGGCTGACATGTGCGGGAGCGCTGTACGGGCCCCGCCTCGCCCACCGAGGAAGAACCGATGACCACCGCTCCGCTCGCCTCCGTGCTCTTCGTCTGCGTCCACAACGCCGGCCGCTCCCAGATGGCCGCCGGGTTCCTGCGCCACCTCGCGGGCGACCGTATCGAGGTCCGCTCCGCCGGATCCCTGCCCGGCGAGCAGATCAACCCCTCCGCCGTCGCGGCGATGGCGGAGCTCGGCATCGACATCTCCGACCAGAAGCCGAAGGTCCTGACCACCGAGGCTGCGCAGGCGTCGGACTACATCATCACCATGGGCTGCGGCGACGCCTGCCCGTACTTCCCCGGCAAGACCTACCTCGACTGGGTCCTGGAGGACCCGGCCGGCCAGGGCGTCGAGGCCGTCCGCCCGATCCGCGACGAGATCAAGGTGCTCATCGAGGACCTGATCGCCGAGATCGACGCGAAGAACGAGGCGAGAACGACGTGACCGACCAGACCCCTGCCACCGCCGCGGACGATGTCCGCGAGGTCGTCATCATCGGCTCCGACCCCGCCGGCTAGACCGCCGCCCTCTACACCGCCCGCGCCCAGTTGAAGCCGCCGCTGTTCGGCAGCTCGATCTTCGTCGGCGGCTCCCTCACCACCACGACCGAGGTGGAGAACTTCCCCGGCTTCCCCACCGGGGTCGACGGCCCCGACCTCATGGACAACATGCGGACCCAGGCCGAGCGGTTCACCGCGCGAAGAGAGAAGACCGCGCCCAACACGCCCGTGCCACTCCGCCGTATCAGGTGGGTCTCCTGACGCAGCGGTGAAGGGCGCGTCTCCCGCCCATCCGGCCTCCAGCTTGCCAATCCCGCCACCCCGACAGCCAGCAAAACCACTCAGGGGCCTGATCCGAGAGATCGGATCAGGCCCCTGAGTGGTTTTCCGGGGTTTTCCCGGGGAAGCTCGCGCGGTTACGGGGTGGGCGACGCCCACCAGGTCGAGGGGGCGGCGGCGGTGTAGCCCAGGGACTCGTAGAGCGGGCGGCCCAGTTTCGAGGCGGTCAGGGTGGCCGGGAGGTGGGCGAGGGGGGCCAGGGAGCCGAGCATGGCGGCCCTGGCCACGCCGCGCGAGCGGAAGGCCGGTGACGTGGCGACCCAGTAGTGGCTGGCGACGCCGTCGGCCTCGACCGTGACGGCGGCTCCCGCGGATGCGCCGTCGAGGGAGACGACGAACACGTCCACGCCCGGCTGCTCGGTGAACGCCTCCGGGAAGAACTCGCCGGGTCGGTACGGCTCGAAGGCGGTCAGGCCGAAGCCCTCGATCACGAGGCGTTCCGCCGCCCGGAGGTCCTCGGCGCGGCGCGCCCGGACGACGTCGAGGGACGGTTCGGCGACGGGGGCGGGCGGGCGCACCATCACCGGCATCTGCCAGCTCCGCAGGGGCAGGTGGCTCAGGTCGGTCGCGTCGTACGGGTCCTCCACGTTCACCGGGCCCGCGGCCCGGCGCACCAGCTCGCCCAGGGCGGCGCGCTCGCCCGGGTCGAGGTCGGGCTCCTGGACCAGGACGCGCAGGCCGGCGCGCGCCCCGCCGTCGACCGCGACGAATCCGCGTTCGTGGATGACCTCGTGCCCCCGGCTCCGGCCGGTGGCCGTCCAGAAGGCGGCGGAGTTGCGGGCCTGGCGACGCGGCGCCTCGGCCTCTGCCTCTGCCTCTGCCTCTGCCTCTGCCTCTGCCTCGGTGAGAACGGATGTGGCTCGGTCGGTTGAGAGGTGTCCCCGTGTCATGGACCCCACGGTAGTTCTCGATCTTGGAACTTCGTGGGCCAATTCCGTGGTGTTCCCCCGGGCCACTTTCCGGCGGAAGAAACGTCCCGGCCGCTGTCACGTTCGGGCCGCGCGCTCCGTCAGTGCGGTGAAGGCAACCGAGAACGCCCGACGAAGACCGAAGACCGAAGACCGAAGACCGAGAGGACATCCTCATGAGCACGCGGCCCGCCGCCTCCCGTCTGTCCAACCCCCTCCGACTCGTCCCCGAGCTGGGCCCCGTGGCCGGCGCCCTCTACAAGGCCGTCGGCAACGGCTCCGTACCGCAGGCCACGATCGACCTGCTCCAGCTGCGCGCCGGGCAGCTCGTCGGGAACACGTACCTGACCGTCATGCACACGGCGAGCCTGCGCAAGGCCGGGGAGCCGGAGGAGCGGATCACCGCCGTCGCCTCCTGGCGGGACGCCCCCTACTTCTCCGAGGCCGAGGCCGTCGCCCTGGAGCTCGTCGAGGCGGTCCTCCAGCCGGCCGCGCACGGCGAGCGGGTCCCCGACGAGCTGTACGCCCGGGTCGCCGCGCACTACGACGAGACGGCGCTCACGACCCTCGTCCTCGCCATCGGGCAGGTCAACTTCTTCATTCCGCTCGCCCTGGTCGGGAAGCCCCTGCCGGGGGTCAAGCCGTCCGAGCAGTGGACCTGAGCGGCGACGGGCGGCCGGCGACGGACGATCGGCGTCAGATGACCGGCGTCACGTGATCGGCGTCAGATGATCGGCGGGCGGCCGAGGCGCGTCATGCGGACCACCGTGGACCAGCGCATGGGGCGCCGCGCGCCGCAGGGGCGGCGGACGCCCTCGGCGAAGCCCGCGAACCAGGACGCCAGGCCGGAGGCGGAGCGCGTACGGGCCAGGGTCAGGAGCGTCCAGACGGCGAGGTAGACCGGGACCAGGAGGACCGGCAGGTTCCGCTTGGCCAGCCAGACGCGGTTGCGGGCGGTCATCCGGTAGTAGACCGAGTGCCGGGCCGGCGAGGTCTTCGGGTGCTGGAGGAGGAGCTCGGGGGCGTACACGACCTTCCAGCCACCGTCGAGCGCCCGCCAGGCGAGGTCGGTCTCCTCGTGGGTGAAGAAGAAGTCCTCCGGCCAGCCGCCGATCTCGTCGAGCATCCGCATCGACAGGCCGTGGCCGCCGCCGAGGAAGGTCGTGACCTCGCCGCCGCGCATCGGGTCCTTCGCGCCGAGGCGCGGGACGTGGCGGCGCTGCGTCTCGCCCGTCTCGTCGGCGATCCGGAAGGAGACCACGCCGAGCTCCGGGTCCGCCTCGTACAGGTCGCCGAGGCGGCGGAAGACGTCCGTGTCGACGAGGAGTCCGTCGTCGTCGAGGTCCACGACCACGTCGACGTCGCCGAAGCCGCGCAGGGTCTCGATGGCGACGTTCCGGCCGCCGGACACGCCGCGGTTCTCCGGGAGTTCGACGCCGTGGACGCCGTCGGGGAGCTCGGGGAGGGTGCCGACGCCGTTGCCGATGACGACGACCCGGGCGGCGGGCTCGTCCTGGCGCGCCACCGCGTCGAGCAGGGCCCGCAGCTCGGGGGAGCGCGTGCCCATCGTCAGTACCGCCACGCCCATACGCGGTCGCGCCACGACCCACTCCGTCCCGCGATCGCCGCGATCGCTCACCGACACTCCGGGGCGTGAGCCCCGCGGCGTGATGCTAACCCTCGGCGACACCTTCCGTTCACGCCCCTCACACCTTGGAGGGGGAGGGCGGCGAGCGGGGTGGGTCGGCGGCTCTACGCTGGTCACCTTGCTTCTGGTTGATCGATCGTCGAAAGGGTGGTCTCCCGGTGCTGGTCGCGGACCGATATCGGCTTCATGTGTGTATCGGCCGGGGCGGCATGGGCGAGGTGTGGCAGGCCACCGACGAGGTCCTCGGCCGGCCCGTCGCCGTGAAGCTGATGCTCGGTCACGGCACGGACCCGTCCGCCGCCGACCGCTTCCGCCTGGAGGCGCAGACCGCCGCGCGGCTCAGCCACCCGCACGTCGTCGGCGTCTTCGACTTCGGCACCTGGGACGGGAAGCTGTTCCTCGTCATGGAGTTGGTCGACGGCGACAGCCTCGCCGGCGACCCCTCCCAGCCGGTCGCCCTGTCCGCCGAGCGCGTCGCCGTCGTCGCCGCGCACGCCGCCGCCGGGCTCGCCGCCGCGCACCGGCAGGGCGTCGTGCACCGGGACATCAAGCCGGGGAACCTCCTCGTCGACGCCCAGGGGACCGTCAAGCTCGCCGACTTCGGCATCGCCCGTTTCGTCGACGACCCGTCGGGCGCGCTCACGACGACCGGTCAGATCGTCGGCACGGGGCTCTACCTCGCTCCCGAGCGGGCCCTCGGGCAGCCCGCCTCCTCGGCCTCCGACGTGTACTCGCTGGGGTGCGTGCTCTACCAACTCCTGACCGGTCAGCCGCCGTTCCGCGCCGACACGGCCACCGCCCTGCTCTACCAGCACATCGACACGCCGCCGATGCCGCCCAGCCGGGTGGGGGTCCCGCTGCCGCCCGCCTTCGAGGCGTACCTGCTCGGCCTGCTCGCCAAGCAGCCGGAGCAGCGGCCCTCGGCGCAGGCGATCGCGGACTGGTTCTCGTCGGGGGCGTGGCGGGGGTATCCGGCACCGGCGCCGCATCAGGCACCGCATCAGGCACCTCATCAGCCGCCGCACCAGGCACCGCACCAGGCGCCGGTCCAGCGGCAGCCCGCGCATCAGCCGCCGCACCCGGTCGCCGCTCCGGTTCAGGCTCCTCCGCCGGCCGCCGCCCGGCCCGCTCCCGTCGCCCGTCGTCGCGAGCGGCCCGCGCCCGCCGTCGGGAACGTCACCGGCGGGCTCGCCGCGCTCTCCCGTCGGCGGCCCCGCAAGACCGCGGCCGTCGCCGGGGCCATCGCCTTCGTCGTCTTCCTGATCATCGGCATGTCCCTGATCTGAACCGGCTCCGAGGGAGCGGAGGGCGGTCGTCAGTACAGTCGCGGCGCCATCACCTGCGGCTCCCCGTCCGCCGTCGCCAGCAGCAGGCAGCGCGGCACGCCGGGGCCCGGCGTCGCCCGTACGGAGACGGTGGTCGGCGGATCGTTCGGCAGCTCGACCGCGACGGTGAGGGGCCGGTCGCCCTTCGTCGTGGCGTACCCGGTCTCCTTGCCGTCGACGAGGACCTCCAGCACGGGCGCGTGGCCGGTCTGGACCGTCGCGGAGATCGAGTGCCCCAGGTAGTCGATGTGGAAATGGTGGCGTCGGCTCATGGGCCACCTCCGTCCCTCCTCCCAGGGTAGGTACGCGGAGGCCGCCCCGCTCTCTCCGAAGTGCGGTCGTAGTACCCCGGTGTTCAGATGGACGGGTACGGCGATCTTGCGCACGCGCGGAAACGGAGCATCCGGTACATGAGCGGGACCCTGCCCTCCTTCGACGACACCACCGACTTCGACAACGCCGACCGGGGTTTCCTCGGCGCTCTCGTCCCCGGCGTCGTGAGGGCGGCGGACGGCCGCGTGGTCTGGGACAACGACGCCTACGGCTTCCTCGAGGAGGAGTGCCCGGACACCGCCCACCCGAGCCTGTGGCGGCAGGGCCGGCTCTGCTCCCGGCAGGGCCTGTACGAGGTCACCGCGGGCATCTACCAGGTGCGCGGGCTGGACATCTCGAACATGACGATCGTCGAGGGCACCCGCGGGGTGATCGTCATCGACCCGCTGATCTCCGCCGAGACGGCCGCCGCCGCCCTCGCTCTCTACCGGGAGCACCGCGGCGACCGGCCCGTCACCGGGGTGATCTACACCCACTCGCACGGCGACCACTTCGGAGGCGTCCGGGGCGTCCTCCCGCACGGCACGGAGGAGGGCGTGCCGGTCCTGGCCCCCTCCGGCTTCCTGGAGCACGCGGTCAGCGAGAACGTGTACGCGGGCAACGCGATGACCCGCCGGGCGGGCTACATGTACGGCGTCGGCCTGCCGACGGCCCCGGACGGGCAGATCGGCGTGGGCCTCGGCCAGGCCACCTCCACCGGCACCATCGGCCTGGTCCCGCCGACCGTGGACATCACGGAGACCGGCCAGGAGGAGACGGTCGACGGCGTGCGGATCGTCTTCCAGCTGACGCCGGGCACGGAGGCCCCGGCGGAGATGAACTTCCTCTTCCCCGACCACCGCGCCCTGTGCCTGGCGGAGAACGCCACGCACAACATGCACAACGTGCTCACCCTGCGCGGCGCGGTCGTCCGCGACTCCCGGATCTGGGCTCACTACCTGGACGAGGCCGTCGAGTACTTCCACGGGCGGTACGACGTCGGCTTCGCCTCCCACCACTGGCCCACCTGGGGCCACGACAACGTGGTGGCGTTCCTGTCCGAGCAGCGCGACCTGTACGCGTACATGCACGACCAGACGCTCCGGCTGCTCAACGCGGGCCACACGGGCGCCGAGATCGCCGAGCTGATCGAGCTGCCGCCGGCCCTGGAGAAGTCCTGGCACGCGCGCGGGTACTACGGCTCGCTCAGCCACAACACCAAGGCGGTCTACCAGCGGTACCTGGGCTGGTACGACGGCAACCCGGCGCACCTGTGGGAGCATCCGCCGGTCGAGCTCGCGCGGCGGTACGTCGAGGTCGCGGGCGGTGCCGTCGAGGCGGTCTCGAAGGCCCGCGCGTACGTCGAGGACGACGACCCGCGTTTCGCCGCGACCCTCCTCAACCACGTCGTCTTCGCCGACCCGGGCAACGAGGAGGCGAAACGGCTCCTCGCCGGGGTGTACGAGCGGCTCGGGTACGGCGCCGAGAACGCGACCTGGCGCAACTTCTACCTGCGCGGCGCACAGGAGCTCCGCGAGGGCGTCGTGGGCGAGACGGTCGACATGACCAACCCCGAGATGGCGATGGCCCTGACCGTCCCCATGCTGATCGACTCGCTCGCCATCGCGATCGACGGGCCGCGCGCGTGGGACGACGATCTCGCCATCGACCTCGTCCTGACCGACGGCCGCGGGGACGGGACGACCGACGGGGACGGGACCGCCGGGGCGGCGGGGACCGCCGGGGCGGACGGGACCGCCGGTGCCGGCGAGCGGCGGCGGCTGACCCTGCGCAACGGCGCCCTGACCCACCGGGCGCTCGCCTCGCCCCGTACGCCCGCGGGGCTGACGCTGACCCTCGGCAAGGCACAGCTCCTCGGCCTGCTGGCGGGGAGGAGCCCGTCGGAGCTCGGGGTCGGCGTGGAGGGCGATCAGGCGCTGCTCGGGCGGCTCTTCTCGTACGTGACGAAGCCCGACGCCCTCTTCCCGGTGGTGACGCCGTGACGCGCCCGGCCGGTCACGTGGTGGCCCAGGCCAGGAAACCGAGCAGGACCAGTATCAGGCAGATGCCGAGGTTGACCACCTTGTACTGGAGGAAGACCGCGACGAACTCGCGGATGGTGGCCGACGGCCAGAAGTAGGCGGCGGTGGGCGAGCCGACGACCTGGCCGTCCACCCCCACCTTGCGGGCCATCAGGGCCGCCCGGAAGGCGTGGAAGTTGTTGGTGACGATCACGCAGGAGGAGCCGGGCCGCTCGGCCTCCATCAGCTCCTTGCTGAACAGCATGTTCTCCTCGGTCGTGCGCGAGCGGTCCTCGCGCACGACCGCCTCCGCCGGGAAGCCGCGCTCCACGAGGTAGTCCGCCATCGCGTGCGACTCGGGCAGCTCCTCGTCGGGCCCCTGACCGCCCGAGGTGACGAGCCTGCGCGTGCCGCCGCGCGCGGCGAGCATCTCGTACACCTGCCGGCCCCGGTCCAGACGGCTCGCGAGGAGCGGTGGCACGCGGCGGCCGCCGATCAGGCCGGAGCCGAGGACGATCACGTAGTCGGCGTCGCGGCGGATCCGCATGCGGCCGTACAGGAAGGCGTACCCGACGAAGCAGAGGAACAGGAACGACACGTAGCCGACGACCAGGAGGGTCGTTCCGGCGATCAGGCCGAGCGCGCGCGAGCTCGTGACGAACGCGGCGACCGTCAGGCCCATGACACCGAACATGCCGAGCCCTGCGAGGAGCGAGAGCAGGTTCGCCGGGCGTCTGCCCTCCTTGCGGACCATCTTCACGCCGTTCGCGCAGAGGAGTCCGGCGAGGACGACCGGGCCGAGGCCGATCACGAGCAGCAGCAGGATCATCACGGTCTCGGAGAGACCGGGCGGGCCCGCGTCGATCTCCAGGAGGAGGCCGATCCCGAGGAAGGTCACGGCGAGGCCGAGATGCACGGCGTTGCCGAAGCGGCGCCGGTCGCGCAGCACACCGACCCCGAAGAGCAGCAGGAACACGGCGGCCACGACGAAGGCGAACATGCCGACATGGTAGGCATCGTGACCGGCGTCGCGGCTGTTCCGGGACCGGTGCGCGTCGCTGCCCGCCCGGGACTACATCTCGCTCGCCAGGTCGAACAGTCCGACGCGAGCGCCTTCTTCGTACGCCTTGAGCAGTTCCTTGGCGCCGAGCCGGTCGCGCAGGATGGCCTCGCTGCGGACCCTGGTCGACGAGCAGTACGCCGCCGGGCGGTATGCCTCGTCGAAGACGGAGGCCCGCAAAAGGTCGGCCGCGCCGAGGAGATGGGCTGCGGAGGTCGTGCGGCCGACCATGACCCGCATCTGGGCGAGGAGTTCGGCCGCGCAGGAGGCGCCGACGACCGTGCCCATGGAGAGGTGCGCGCGCAGCGCGCGCCGGGCGTGTTCGGCGGCGCGCTCCCGTTCGCCGTCCCAGGCGAGGAGTTCGGCACGCGCGTGGTGCGCCCAGGCGTCGGCCCACAGGTCGCGTCCGGCCCAGGCGCGCCGGGGGCCGGGGTCGAGGGCGGCCCGGTCCAGGGCCTCCTGCGCGGCCTCCGGGTCGGTCCTGCTGAGGCAGAGCGAGAGGGCGACCCAGCACAGCTCCCGGCTCGGCCCGAACTCGGCGCGGTCGTCCATCTGGGAGAGCGCCTCGCGGAACTCGGCCGCCGCCTCGCGCGTACGGCCCCTGAAGAGGGCGGTGGAGCCCCGCAGATGGGCCAGGAGGGCCAGGCAGCGGTCGTCCCCTTCCCGTACCGCGGCCGACCAGGCCTGGACGAGGAGGGGGTCGGCGTCGTCCGGGCGGCCGGACTCCAGCTCCAGGTAGGCGGCGAGCCACAGGGCGCGCGCGGGCAGCGGGCCGGGGTGCAGGGAGAGGGCGTGCCGCAGCCGGGTCCTGCCCTCGGCGATCCGGCCGCAGGCGACCCACAGGAACCACAGGGAGACGGCGATCTCGACGGCCGACTCGGCCTCGGCGCGCGGGGAGATCGGCGCGGTCGTCGGGTCCATGGCGGCGACCAGGTCGGGGAGTTCCCGCAGGGCGAGGTCCCTGGCGTCGGTCTGCCGGCCGCTGTGCCACCAGTCGGCGGCCCGGCGGGCGAGCTTCACGCACCACCTGCGGTGGTGCAGGACGACGGCCCAGCGGTCGCCGCGTGCGGTCAGCCGTCGCGCGCCGACCGCCCGCATGGGCTGCGGCATCCAGTAGCGGGGGGCGCCGTCCTCGCCGTCGAAGAGGTCGTCGACGGGGAGCAGGGCGAGGGGTGCGAGGCGGTCGAGGACCTCCTGGACCGACTCGGCGGGGAGCGTGCCCGAGGCGCAGACCTCGCGGACGGCGTCCCGTCCGAAGGCGCCCTCGAACACGGAGAGCCGCTCCCAGAGGAGTCTCTCGGCCGGACCGCACCGCGCGTAGCCGCGTTCGGCGGCGTTCAGCTGCTCCGGGCTGACGGGTTCGCCCCACAGGAGTTCGGTGTCCGGCGGATCCACGCGCTCGGGAATCCGCACGACCCCCGCGATCTCCACGATCTCCGCGATACGGCTGTGCCCCCTCGTCGTCTGATTCCCCCCGCTGCTCGGGTTCCCTGGATTCCCCATGTGCCCCATGGATTCCATCCCCCGTACCACCCTGTCCCGTTCTGTTCTGTTCTGTTCCTGTCCATTTCTGTGACTTATGCCTGCCTTAATGGCGAACAATCGCCACTGAGGCTTGAATGCATATGCCCCAGTCCACATCCTGGGGCGGCCTGGAGCCCATACCCAAGGTTTCCCAGGGATCGGCCAAGGAGGCACATGCATACCGGGGAATCCGTCCTGGGAGAAGCGGATCTGTCACTGATCCACGCATTGCAGATCGCTCCCCGCGCGAGCTGGACCCAGCTTTCGGCCGTCCTGGGACCCAGCCCCGACACCCTGGCCCGCCGCTGGGAGCACCTCACGGCGGGCGGCTGGGCGTGGAGTTCCCTGCTCGTCGCCCACGACGACGCGATGCTCTACGCCTGGGTCGAGATCGAGTGCGTCGCCGGAGCCACCGAGGCCACGGCGATCGAGCTCTCCGGCGACGCGTACACCCTCGGCGTCCACCAGGTGACCGGCGAAGCCGACCTGGTGCTGCTCGTCGTCTGCCCGAGCCTCCCCGCCCTCGACAGCTACCTCGCGGGCCGGGTGCGGCGCCTCGGCGGCGTGCTCCGCTCCCGTACGCAGGTGGTCACCCGCATGCACAACCGGCCGTACCGGTCGCGGATCGAGCAGCTGCCCCCTGGGCAGATACGGCTCCTCGCCGAGACCACGAGCGGCGACCGGAGGTCCCACGTCCCCGGCCGCCCCCAGCCGATCCTCTCCGACCTCGACCGGCGGCTCGTCGCGGAGCTGGCCGGGGACGCCCGCCGCAGCGCCGCCGAGCTGGCCCGGCAGTGCGGGACCAGCGAGTCGACGGTGCGGCGCAGGCTGGACTCCCTCATGGCGGGCGGGGCGCTGCACCACCACTGCCTGCCGGCGCCGAGGTTCTCCGGCCGGCCCGTGTGGGCGCTGGTCACGGGCGACATACCGCCCCTCGAAGTGCCGGAGACCGTCGCGGCGCTGACCCGGATGCGGCACAGCCGGGTGATCACCTCCGTCACCGGACCGCACAACATGGCCATCGCGATGTGGCTCCGTACGGTCGAGGAGCTGCACGAGGTGACGGCGACGCTCGTACGGGCCGCCCCCGCGCTGCGGATCACGGGCACCCTGGTCGCGCTGCGCACCCACAAGATCGGGGCGCAGGTGCTCGGCCCCGACGGACGGCGGATGCACCACGTACGGCCCGACGCGGGGCCGTGACGGAGGCTGTCCCCCGCGCGGGGGCGCGTGTTCTGATGGGCGCATGGAGTTCGCCGTGTTCGTGACGCTGCCCGGCCTCGTCATCCTGCTCACCGTGATCGCCTTCGCCGATCAGCTGCTGCGGGCGACCGGGCGCGGCAAGCGGAGCGGCCAGGTCTCCTCCACCGGCTTCGAGCAGCTGCACGCCACCTTCTCGCCGGGCAAGCAGAACGAGCTCAAGGAGCGGCAGAGCTCCCTCGTCATGCGCGACGACGAGGAGGACGGCGCGCCGCCCCACCACTCCACGGTGGATCTGAAGGGCGGGCGCGCCGTCATCAGGATCACGCCGGGCGCGACGCCTTGATCGAGTACATCATCGGGATCCTGGGCCGGTCGGCCGGGAAGCGGTAGTAGCCGTCCTCGTGCCGCTGGAGCGCGCCGTAGCGCGGGAACAGCGTGGCGTCGTGCTCGTGGAGGAACTCGATCCGCAGGCCCGCCTTCGCGAGGGCCGTGACGACCTCGCCGACCGGGTGCACCCACTCCACGCTGCGGTTGTGGACGGTCTCGGCGTCGAGCTCGGCGTACGTGCCCGGCGTGGTGTCCACCCACGGCTCGCGGACGAAGTAGTCGTGGACGACCCGGCTGCCGGTCTCGTCGTCGAGCGAGTCGACGATCGGGTGGAACTCGGCGACGTACAGGAATCCGCCGGGGGCGACCAGCGAGGCGGCGGTCTCCGCCCAGCGGTCGACGTCGGGCAGCCAGCACAGGGCTCCGAGGCCGGTGTAGACGATGTCGTACGAACTGTCCGGGACGGCCTCGGCCGCGTCGTACGCGTCGGCGGCGACGAAGGCGGCCCGGTCCTGCGAGAGCCCGAGGTCGGCGGCGAGCGAGCGGGCGGTCTCGACGGCCGGCTCGGAGAAGTCGAGGCCGACGACGCGGGAGGCGCCGTGCCGGGCCCAGGACAGCGTGTCGAGGCCTATGTGGCACTGGAGGTGCAGCAGGGAGCGGCCGGTGACGTCGCCGACCTCCGCGAGCTCGAAGTCACGCAGGGCGTCCTTGCCGGCGCGGAAGGAGTCGAGGTCGTAGAACTCGCTGGCGGCGTGGATCGGGACGCGCTCGTCCCAGCGGGCGCGGTTGGCCTCGTACCAGTCGTCGGGGGTCGCAGAGTACATGCCGGCGAGGTTATCCACAGGTTGCGGACAACGCGACCGGATTGTCCGTCGCGCGGAGCATGATGGGGTCCATGACCGAGAGCAAGGATTTCGAGGAGACCCCCGCGTGGGAGCAGCGGTTCCGCGCGCCGCGCGTCTCGCTGCCCGAATGGGCCGAGGAGGCCCCCGACCGTTCGCTGTTCGTCTCCAACGCGACGGGGACGTACGAGCTGTACGCCTGGGACCGGGCGACCGGCGGGCAGCGGCAGGTGACGGACCGGCCGAACGGGACGACGGAGGGCACGCTGTCCCCCGACGGCGCGTGGATCTGGTGGTTCGCGGACACCGACGGCGACGAGTTCGGCGTGTGGATGCGCCAGCCCTTCGACGGCGGCCCCGACGAGCCGGCCGTGCCCGGCCTCGACGCCTCCTATCCGGGCGGTCTCGCGATCGGCCGGGAGGGCACGATCGTGGTCGGCCGCTCCACCGACGAGGACGGCTCGACGGTCCATCTGCTCCGGCCGGGGGCCGCGGCCCCCGTCGAGATCTACCGGCACCGGGAGTCCGCCGGCGTCGGCGACCTCGCGCACGACGGCTCGCTGGTCGCGATCGAGCACACCGAGCACGGGGACGCCATGCACTCGGCACTGCGGGTGCTGCGGGCGGCGGACGCGAGCGTGGTCGCGGAGCTGGACGACACCAAGGGCGGCACGGAGGAGCTGGGCCTCGCCGTCCTCGGCTTCGCCCCGGTGGCGGGCGACACGCGGCTGCTCGTGGCGCACCAGCGGCGCGGCCGCTGGGAGCCGATGCTGTGGGACGTGGCGACGGGCAGGGAGACCGACCTCGGGATCGACCTGCCGGGCGACGTGTCGGCGGAGTGGTACCCGGACGGGTCCGGGCTGCTGGTCGTCCACGGCTTCGAGGCCCGCAGCGAGCTCTTCCGGTACGAGATCGCCACGCGCGCGCTCGTCCGGGTGGAGACCCCGGCGGGTTCGGTGTCGAGCGCGACCGCGCGGCCCGACGGCAGCGTGGAGTACCTCTGGTCCTCGGCCGCCGAGCCGCCGGTGGTGCGGTCCACGGACGGCGGGATCGTCCTCGACCCGCCCGGCCCGAAGGCACCGCCGTCGCTGCCCGTGGAGGACGTGTGGGTGGACGGGCCCGGCGGCAGGATCCACGCGCTCGTGCAGCGGCCCGCCGCGGGCGAGGGACCGTTCCCCACGATCTTCGAGGTGCACGGCGGCCCCGCCTGGCACGACAGCGACGCCTTCGCCTCGGGCCCGGCGGCCTGGCTCGACCACGGGTACGCGGTGGTGCGGGTCAACTACCGGGGCTCGACCGGATACGGCCGGGAGTGGACCGACGCGCTCAAGCACCGGGTCGGCCTGATCGAGCTGGAGGACGTCGACGCGGTCCGCGTGTGGGCGGTGGGGAGCGGCCTCGCCGACCCGGCGCGGCTGGTCCTCTCCGGCGGGTCCTGGGGCGGCTATCTGACCCTGCTCGGCCTGGGCACCCAGCCCGACGCCTGGGCGGTCGGCCTCGCCGCCGTCCCGGTCGCGGACTACGTCACGGCGTACGAGGACGAGATGGAGGCCCTCAAGGCGCTGGACCGCACCCTGCTCGGCGGCTCGCCCGAGGAGGTCCCCGAGCGGTACGCCGCCTCGTCGCCGCTGACGTACGTGGACGCGGTGAAGGCGCCGGTGCACATCTCGGCCGGCGTCAACGACCCGCGCTGCCCGATCCGGCAGATCGACAACTACGTGGAGAGACTCGCCGCCCGGGGAGCGGTCCACGAGGTGTACCGGTACGACGCTGGCCACGGCTCGCTCGTCGTGGAGGAGCGGATCAAGCAGGTCGCCCTGGACCTGGCCTTCGCCGCGAAGCACCTGGGGACCCGGCCGACGGCCGGCTGATCCGGCCCCCGTACCGTGGGGGTGTGTACCGGTTCCTGAAAACGCCCCGCTGGTGGGGGATCAACGTCTTCGTCCTCCTGGCGATCCCGTTCTGCGTGTTCATGGGCACCTGGCAGCTGGGCAAGTTCGAGGACCGCGTCGACTCCCACCGGGAGGCGGAGGAGCGGCCCGCCGCGAGCTCGGTGGCGGCGGCGCCGCTGGACACGCTGCTGCCGGTCGACAAGGAGACCTCCGGGCGGCCCGCCGAGGCCCGCGGACGGTACGGGGAGCAGTTCCTCGTCCCCGACCGCGCGCTCGACGGCCGCACCGGGAGCTACGTGCTGACGCTCCTCAGGACGGACGGCGGCCGGTCGCTCCCGGTGGTCCGCGGCTGGCTGCCCGAGGGCGCGAAGGCCCCGGCCCCGCCGACCGGCGAGGTCACGGCGGTGGGCGCGCTCCAGGCCTCGGAGACGCTCGGCACCAAGGGCGTGCGCACGGCGGGCGGGCTGCCCGAGGGCCAGCTCGGCATGATCAGCGCGGCCTCGCTGGTGAACGTGGTCCCGGAGGACGTGTACGACGCCTGGATCACCCTCGCCGACTCCCCCGCAGGCCTCACCCCGGTCCCCGCGGCCGCGGCGGAGGGAACCGGCCTGGACGCGAAGGCCTTCCAGAACCTCGGCTACACGGCGGAGTGGTTCGTCTTCGCCGGCTTCGTGCTCTTCATGTGGTTCCGCCTCGTGCGCCGCGAGGCGGAGGCGTCCCGGGACGAGGCGCTGGGCCTCTAGAGGCTTCCCGGCCCAGCACCCCCGCCGGCTCAGGAACCGGCGATGAGCCCCGTACGGAAGATCGTTCCGGCGCAGGCGTGGGGGACGGTCACCAAGGCGACCGGGCCGCCGGGCTCGGCGGTGTGGCTGACCACCACGCTGCCGTCCGACGGCGCGCGGTCGTCGGCGCCCGGGAGCAGCTGCGGCGCGAGGCCGCCGCCCTCGCCCGTGGAGGTCTCCGTGCCCGTGCCCGCGTCGGTGCTCGCCGAGGGCTCGGTGGTGCCCGGGGGTTCCGTGGTCGGCGCGGTGCTCGGCGGGGTCGTGGACGGTGCCGTCGTGGGCGGCGGAGTCGTCGGCGGGGTCGTCGGCGGTGCCGTCGTGGGCGGCGGGGTCGGCGAGGCCGTGACGGTCGTCGGGCAGGTGCTGCTCGGCACCCAGGCGAACTTCAGCGCGTAGGAGCCGCCCGGCTTGAGGACCGTCGCGTACGACTCGCGCGTGGGGTCGGGCAGGGCGGTGCCGTCCCCGGCGGTGTGGGCGACGATGCCGATCCGGCCCGGGTCGGCGGCGCCCCTGGCCTCGAAGCCGACGAGCCCGGAGCCGTTGACGACGCAGCTCTCCTCGGAGACGTTGGCGATGCGGAACGCTCCGTACACCGTCCCGGTGGCGTCGGCGCCACCGGCCGAGGCCGAGGCGACGGCGAGCTGGGCCGGCGTGCAGGGCACGGCGTCGCCGAAGGCCGGGAGCTTCGAGGTGGAGACCCTGGTGGAGGGCGCGGTGGTCGTCGGCCGGGGCCCGGTCGTGTCCTCGGCGCCGTCGGGCGCGGAGCCCTGGACCGGGGAGACCGTGGCGGCCGGGGGCGTGGTGGCCTTGCCGCCCTCGATGCCGGTGTCGGCGCCGGTGCCGCCCTGGGCCTCCTCGCCGTGCCCGGCGTTGACGGAGTGGGCGGTGACGGTGCCGCCGGAGTTCGCGACGTGCACGAACGCCGGGACGGCCGTACCGACGAGGACGGCCGCGGCGGCGGCGCCGACGACGGCCTGCCGCTTGCGGGCGCGCCGCGCGGGCACGGCCCGGCGCAGGTGCTCCAGCGAGCCGCCGGAGGGTTCGAGCCCGGCGACGGCGCCGTGCAGCAGCCGCCGGAGCGCGAGCTCGGTGTCGTCCTCACCACCGGGACCGGCGCCGGGACCGCGACCGGCACCACCGCCGGTACCGCCGGTACCGCCGGTACCGCCACCGGCGGTACCGCCAGCGATGGCGCCGACGAGACCGCCGAGGTCACCGGAGCCCGTGGAACCCCTGGAGCCCCCGGAGCCCCGGGAGGCTCCGAAGCCCCCCGTGCCCCCGGAGCCCGTGGAACCCCCGGCGGCACCGAAGTCCCCCGTGCCACCCGCGTCACCGGAGTCACCGGGTCCGCCGTCGTGCTCGCCGCCGGCCCCGATGTTCAGCATCCGTCGTCCGCTCAGCTCGTCGTGTTCTTCGGGGACGTCACGTCCGCCGTACTCGTCGTGGCTCATGCCGTCGTCGCCTCCATCGCGACGCGCAGCGCGGCGATGCCCCGCGAGCCGTACGCCTTCACCGAACCCAGCGATATCCCGAGCGTCTCGGCGACCTGGGCCTCCGTCATGTCCGCGAAGTACCGCAGCACGAGCACCTCGCGCTGCCTGCGCTGGAGCCCCTTCATCGCCTTGATCAGGTCGTCCCGCTCCAGCTGGTCGTACGCCCCCTCCTCCGCGCTCGCCATGTCCGGCATGGGCTTGGAGAGCAGCTTGAGGCCGAGGATCCGGCGCCGCAGCGCCGAGCGGGAGAGGTTCACGACGGTCTGGCGCAGGTACGCGAGCGTCTTCTCGGGCTCGCGGACGCGCTTGCGGGCGGAGTGGACGCGGATGAACGCCTCCTGCACGACGTCCTCGCAGGAGGCCGTGTCGTCGAGGAGGAGCGCCGCGAGACCGAGCAGCGACCGGTAGTGGGCACGGTACGTCTCGGTGAGGTGGTCGACGGTGGTGCCGGGCGAGTCCGCGCCTTCGGCGCTCGCGCGGGGGGCGGGGATGCCGTCCACCGTCGCGCTCGTACGGGGTCCTGCGGGGACGGGCGCGATCACCGGCAGGCCACCGAGTCCGCGTGTCCGGCCGAACGGGAGGAGCACGGCGCCTCTGGCCTGCGCGTCCGGCGCGCTCCGTACGGGAACGACGACGCCACCCCGCACGGGCACGGGAGTGCCGCTCCGCGGGGGGAGCAACGCCCGGCCGCCGCGCAGCGGGGCGATGGTCGCGATGTCGAGTACCTCTGCCACGCCTGTTGGACTCGTCTGACCCGGCCGGGGTTGTACGCGCACGTCACCGAATTCGCCGGTGACCCGATTGTCCTCATGCGTAACCGTTCTCCCCCGATGCCCTGCTTTCACCGCGTGTCCGCGCCACACATTCGTGGGTGAACGCAGAGACGCGACCCGCCCAACTACTGGTTGCAGCGAGGGGGAAGTGCATCGTCAGCCACGGCATCACCGCAGTTCAAGAGCGTTCTGACGCATTATTGATCACAACTCGTTCACAGAACTCACATATCCCCGACAAACGAGGCGGCGATCTGTTCGGCGACCTGGAGGGCGTTGAGGGCGGCGCCCTTGCGGAGGTTGTCCGCGCAGACGAAGAAGTCGAGCGCGCGCTCGTCGTCCATCGACCGCCGGACCCGTCCGACCCACGCGGGATCGGTCCCGACGACGTCGGCCGGGGTGGGGAAGTCGCCCGCGGCCGGGTCGTCGACGAGGACGACCCCCGGCGAGGTCGCCAGGACCTCGTGGGCGCGCCCGACGGTGACGGGGTGCTCGAAGCGGGCGTGCACGGAGACGGAGTGACCGGTGACGACCGGCACCCGTACGCAGGTGGCGGCGATCCGGAGCCCGGGATTCCCGAGGATCCGCCGCGTCTCGTCCCGTACGCGCTCCTCCTCGGAGGAGTGGACCCCCGCGGCCCCGTCCTCGCCGGCCGTGCCCGACCAGGGCAGGACGTTCAGCGCGAGGGGTCCGGGGAAGGGGCCGGTGTTCTCGCCGACGGCGCGGCGCACGTCACCGGGGTGGGTGCCGAGGTCCCCGCCGCCGGCCACCAGACCGAGCTGCGCGCGAAGGGCGTCCACGCCGGCCTGCCCGGCACCGGCGCCGCTCGCCGCCTGCTGGGCGGTGACGACCAGCTCGGCGACGCCGAACTCGGCGTGCAGCGCGCCCACCGCCGCGATCAGCGCGAGGGTGGTGCAGCCGGGGCTCGCGACGATGCCCCGGGGGCGTACGAGCGCCGCGTGGGCGTTGACCTCGGGGACCACGAGCGGCACGTCGGCGTCGTGGCGGAAGGCCCCGGAGGCGTCGACGACGACCGCGCCCTTCGCGGCGGCGACCGGCGCCCAGCGCGCGGCGACCGCCTCGGGCACGAGGAACAGCGCCACGTCGACGCCGTCGAGGTGGTGCTCGTACTCCTCGCCGAGCGCGAGGATCTCGCACTCCTCCCCGCGCACGGAGGCCTTGGGGCCGGCCGAGCGCGGGGAGGCGAGGAGGCGTATCTCGCCCCAGACGTCCGCGTGGTGCGTGAGCATCTGGAGCATCACCGAGCCGACGGCTCCGGTCGCACCGACGACCGCGAGCGTCGGCTTCGGCGTCATCGGCCGGTGCCTCCATAGACGACGGCCTCGTCCGAGTCGCTGTCCAGACCGAAGGCGGTGTGGACGGCGCGCACGGCCTCGTTCACGTCGTCGGCGCGGGTGACGACCGAGATGCGGATCTCGGAGGTCGAGATCAGCTCGATGTTCACGTGGGCGTCGGAGAGCGCCTTGAAGAAGTCGGCGGTGACGCCGGGGTTCGTCTTCATGCCGGCGCCGACCAGCGAGATCTTGCCGATCTGGTCGTCGTAGCGCAGCGAGTCGAAGCCGATCGCCGGCTTCGCCTTCTCCAGCTCCTCGATCGCCTTGCGGCCCTCGGCCTTGGGCAGGGTGAAGGAGATGTCCGTGAGGCCCGTGGAGGCCGCGGACACGTTCTGCACGATCATGTCGATGTTGATCTCGGCGTCCGCGACGGCGCGGAAGATGGCCGCGGCCTCGCCCGGCTTGTCCGGGACGCCGACGACGGTGATCTTCGCCTCGGAGGTGTCGTGGGCGACGCCCGAGATGATGGCCTGCTCCACCTTGCGGTCCCCTTGCGGCTCGTTGCTGACCCACGTCCCCTGAAGCCCCGAGAACGAGGAACGGACGTGGATCGGGATGTTGTAGCGACGCGCGTACTCGACGCACCGGTGCAGCAGCACCTTGGAGCCGGAGGCGGCGAGCTCCAGCATGTCCTCGAAGGAGATCCAGTCGATCTTCTTCGCCTTCTTCACGACACGGGGGTCGGCCGTGAACACACCGTCGACGTCGGTGTAGATCTCGCAGACCTCGGCGTCGAGCGCGGCGGCGAGCGCCACGGCCGTCGTGTCGGAACCACCGCGACCGAGCGTGGTGATGTCCTTCTTGTCCTGGGAGACGCCCTGGAAGCCGGCGACGATGGCGATGTTGCCCTCGTCGAGGGCGGTACGGATCCGGCCCGGCGTGACATCGATGATGCGCGCTTTGTTGTGGACCGAGTCGGTGATGACACCTGCCTGGCTGCCCGTGAACGACTGGGCCTCGTGGCCCAGGTTTTTGATCGCCATGGCCAGCAGGGCCATGGAGATCCGCTCTCCGGCGGTCAGCAGCATGTCGAACTCACGACCGGCAGGGATCGGGGATACCTGCTCGGCGAGATCGATCAGCTCGTCCGTCGTGTCGCCCATCGCCGACACCACGACGACCACCTGGTGGCCGTGCTTCTTGGTGTCGACGATCCGCTTGGCGACGCGCTTGATGCCCTCGGCATCGGCAACGGAGGAGCCGCCGTACTTCTGCACGACAAGGCCCACGTGCGCTCCTCGCTCAACAATCCGTGTGTGCCGCAGCCGTCTCGCTGCGATCGGCTCAGTCTAACGAGCGCCCGAAAAACGCCGGGGTGATATCACATCCTGAGATGTGACGCTCAGTGGGTGATCACCGGGTGAGTTCCGCCAGGCCGGTCACCACGGCCGCGGTGTACGGGTGGTCCTCACCGAGCACACGTACGAAGACCGGCAGCAGCTCGCGGAGGTCGGCGACAGCCCCGTCCATGTCCCCGGCGACCATCCGGATGCCGGCCAAGAAGAACCGGGCCTCCAGGGTCTCCAGGCGCTCCGCTCCCAGGACGGACCACAGTCCGGCCGTCGCGCGCGAACCCGCGTCGACGGCCTCCGGGACCCGGCCCTCGACCATGTACGCCCGGGCGAGGTCGGCCAGCACCCCCAGGGTGCGCCGGTCGTCCGGCCCCATGACCCGCGTCAGGTCGGCCACCAGCTCCTCGTACTGCGCAATCGCCTCGCCACCCCGTCCGGCCTGCTTCAGGACCTGCACGAGGATCCTGCGCGCCAGGAGCGTGCCTTCGTCGTCGGCCCCGACCTCCTCGGCCATGTCCCGCACCAGGGCGGCCGCCTCTTCCGGGCTTCCGGACTCGCTGAGGAACCCGGCCCGCATCGTGAAGGTGGCCGGATGCCGTGTCCCGTACAGCCGCTCGGCGGCGGCGAGCGCCCGCTCAAGCAGGCCGACCGCCGCGCCCCGCGCCCCGGAGAGCACCAGGTACGTGCGGACCTTGACCAGCTTCGCGAGCAGACCCGCGCCGTCGCTCTCCGGGGCGGCATGCCGCAGATACGCCTCGACGTGCGGCACCAGCAGACGGAACGTCTCCCAGCGGGCCGGCACCTCGGGGTCCCCCGGCACGGCCGCCACGATCGCCTCCTCCGCCGCCGCCCGCGCCGCCGCGACCGACCCCGGCGCCCGGTGCGGATCCTGCGGATCCGGCCGCCGCGCCGCCGCCTGCACCAGCCGGTGCACCGACACCGACCCGTCCTCGTGGAGCGTGACCATGCTGTGCGCGGCGAGCTCCCCGAGCGCCCGGCGCGCGGCCGGCCCCGGCGGGAGCAGCAGCGGCGGGATCCGGTCCGGGCCGAACCAGGCCAGCAGCCGGAGCAGCTCCCCCGCGTACGGGTCGGACGCGGCGAGCCGGTCGAGCGAGACGCGCAGGGTCCGGGCGACGGCGTCCTCGGCGTTCCCCGGCCAGCCGCCCGCGTCCAGCTCCGCCAGGTACGCGACGGGCGGTGTGGCAGTCCGTCCGCAGTACGCGGCGGCGATCTCGACGGCCAGCGGCAGCTGCCCGAGGGCGGTGCACAGGACGTCGGCGCCGTACGTGTCCCGGGGCCCGGCGTGCGTCGCGACCCGCGTGAACAGGTCGACTGCCTCCGGCGCCGCCAGGACGGGCAGCGCGAGCACCCGCCCGATCCCGTACCAGCCGTCCGTGGACCGGCTCGTGAAGACGACCCGCCCGCGCCGCCCGACCCGTGCCAACAGGCCCTCCACATCACCCGGATCGGTGACGTTGTCGAGGACGAGCAGCCAGCCGTCGTGCGTGGACAGCCACTGCAAGGCCCTTTCCCTCAGGGCCTCTTGGGGGAGTACGTCGATCAACTCCGGCTGCATCGCGGCGGCGAGGGCCGCGAGCCCGGCGTCGACGTCGGCACGGCTCTCGGCGGCGACCCACCACACCGGGTTGCGGGCTCCCGCCTGCCGCAGCGCCCACCGGGCGACGAGCGAGGACTTCCCGACGCCGCCGAGCCCGGCGACGACGAGCGGCTCGTCGGCACCCTCCAGGGCGTCGAGTTCGTCCGCGCGCCCGACGAAGTGGGCGGACTTGCGGGGCACGTTGACGATCCCGTCCGGGCACCGCACGGGCCCCGCGGCCTCCGCCGACAGCACGGTCACCCGGTCGCCGGTGTGCACCCACCCGATGTCCCGCCCGGCGGCGACGGAACGCTCACCGGAGGCCTCCGCGCTCACGCGTCGCCCGTCGACACGCTCCCGATGTCCCCACCGGCGGCGACGGAACGGTCACCGGAGGCGGTGACGGGACCGGGGTTCGCCGGGGCGGAGCCCGGCATGGCCGCCGGGGCGGCCGGGGCGGCCGGGGCGGCCGGGGCCTGCGCCCCGTTGCCGGTGGCGACGGCCCCGATGCTCCCGCCGGCGGCGACGGACCGCTCGCCGGAGGCCTCGACGCCGCCCGGGCGCCCGCCCCGCAGCGACCACAGCGAGATGCCGACCCCGACGGCCGCCAGGACGGCGCCCGCGACGCTGGCCATCTGGTCGGCCTTGCCGAGGTCGGTGAGGGCGACGGCGACGAGGGCGGCGATCCCGGCGACTCCGAGGCCAACTCCGCTCCACAGGAGCACCTTTGAGCGCGCGGGGGGATGGGTTGTCATGCCTTCATGATGGCAGGGGAGGGGGCGGCCCGGAGGCCAGCAGCAGCTGCCTCCGCACCAGCTGCGTCACCTCTCCCTCGCCGAGCACCCGCAGGCAGTCCTCCAGCAGGACGGCCGCCGCGTCACGTCCCCGCTCCGGCTGCCCCGCGCGCATCAGGAGTTCGATGGCCAACCCCCGCGCCACCAGAGTGCGCGGGGAATCCGCCCCGAAGCGCCCGACGTGGCTTTCCACGGCTGCCTCGGCGAGGACGAGGGCTCGTTCCGGCCTCCCTGTCCTGAGCAGCGCCACCACCAGGTCGTCCGTGATCCGGTCGTGCAGATCAGGACTCTCCGGTACGGCACGGGCGGCATCCGAGAAAAGTGCTTCCAGCGCCGCCACATCCTGGGGGGAACAGCTCCTCAACAGCACACGCCGTGCGTCGATCGTCCGGGGATCAAAGGGGCCCAGCGTGCCGTCGCAGTACGCCGCGTACTCACGCAGCAACGTCTCCGCCTGCTCGGGCTCGCATTTCACCCGTACCTCGGTGAGACGCCCGCGGGTCCGCAGGGTCCTGGAATCGTCGGCCCCCAAGGCCCTGACCTGGTGGGCGAGTTTCTGCTCCAGCAGCTCGACGGAGCGTGCCGGGTCACCGAGCACGTCACAGGCCACCGCGAGACTGTCTCCCGCCTCCAGCGTCACCTCGTGGTCCGGGCCGAACACCCGGCGCAGACTGCTCCACGAGCGTTCCAGGAGGGTGCGGGCCTGACTGAAGGACCCGTGCATGCCGAACAGCGTCCCGGCCCTCTGGAACAGGAACGCCGCCTCGGCCGCGTCCTCCGCCGGATCGGTGTACCCCGCCAGCGCCTCGGCGTGCGCGGCGACCTTCAGATCCGGGTCCTTCTCCATGCCCAGATGGAGCAGCGCCTCGGCGAGCTCGCGTGCCTCCGCCTTGGCCGGAGCGTGCTCCCGTACGACCGCCTGCACCAGGCGGTGCACCGACAACGTGCCGCCCCGGAGCGTGATCATGCTGTGCGCGGCCAGGCGCCGCACTGCCTCCGTGACCTCGACCGGCGTGCCCAGCGGCTCCAGGAGCCGACGCGGGATCCCTTCCGGTCCCCACCAGGAGATGGCGTGGAGCACCAAGACAGCCCGGGGGGTGTCGCCGAGCCGCCCCAGCGTCACCTGCCACACCCGCGCGACCGTCCGCGCCTCCTCCCCGCCCTCCGCCACCGCAGCGAACATCTCGGCGGGATACGCGGCGAGCAGCTCCCCGTACGCGCGCGGCGTGATCCCCGCCTCCGCGCAGTACGCCGCCGCCTGCCGCAGCGCCAGCGGCAGGCAGCCAAGCTCCGCGCACAGTTCGCCGACGCCGTCGTCTGACCCGCAGACCTGGGTGAAGAGACCCGCCGCGTCCTCCGGGTCCAGGACCTCAAGGGCCACCGTCCTCCCCAGGTCCTGCCACCCCGTGGCGCGGCGGGACGTGACGAGGACCCGTCCCCGTACGCCCCTTGCCAGCAGGGGCCTGAGATCGGCGGGGTCGGAGACGTTGTCCAGGATCAGGAGCCAGTCGTCGTGGGTCGCCAGCCACTGGAGCGCCCGTTCCCGCAGGGCGTCGTCCGGGAGCACGCCCACCACCGTGGGGTGCATCGCACGTGCCAGGGCCGCCAGGCCCGCGTCGAGCTCCGCCGGGGTCTCCGCCGTGATCCACCAGACCGGGTGGTGGCCGTCGAGGCGGCCCGACGCCCAGTGGGCCGCCAGGGTCGACTTCCCGATGCCGCCGAGGCCGCACAGCACGCGCACGCCCGGCCAGGGGCCGTCGTCCAGGAGGGCGAGTTCCTTCTCGCGGCCCACGAAGAGGGCCGTGCGGTCCGGGAGGTGGACCAGGCCGGCGTCGGGGACGGCCAGGGCCTCGGCCGGGAGCACCACACCCTGTTCGACCAGCGTCGAGAAGTCGCCGGTGACGACGCTCCCGATGTTCCCGCCGGCCGCGACCGACCGGTCGCCCGAAGCCGCTAACCCCTCCCCCACCTACGGCCTACAGCCGCTCTCGCAGCCCCAGCGGTCCCGCGATCTCCTCGATCATCACGCGGCCCGCCTCCTCCGCCAGGTCGTCCTCCGTGAGGTCCTCGTCCGTGTCGAGGCCGTCGAGGGCCGCGAGGGGCTGGTCCAGGCGGACGTGGGCCACCAGGGACTGGAGGGCGCGGAGGGTGGCCGAGGCCGTGGGGCCCCAGTTGGAGAAGTACGAGAACTGCCACCACCAGAGCGCCTCGCTGGTGCGGCCGGCGCGGTAGTGGGCGAGGCCGTGGCGGAGGTCGGCGACGATGTCGGCGAGGTTGTCGGAGATCCGGGCCGGGACGGGCGCCTTGCGGGGCTCGTACGGGTCGAAGACCTCGGAGAAGACGTCCACCGGCTCCAGCATCACGGCGAAGCGCTCGCGCAGCTCGTCGACGTCCGGCTCCGGGCCCGTGTCGGGCTCGTACCGCTCGTCCGGGACGATGTCCTCGTGCGCGCCGAGCCGCCCGCCCGCGAGCAGCAGCTGCGAGATCTCCAGGAGCAGGAAGGGCACGGCGCTGTCCGGCTCGTCGCCCTTGGCGACCTCGGTGGTCGCCACGATGAAGCTCTCGACCGAGTCGGCGATCTGGACCGCGAAGTCGGCGGGATCCTGCGTGACGGAGTGGAGCGTGGCGTCAGACATCGAGGAGCCTCCCTGAGAGTGCGCCGTCGTGCGCACGGACCCGGTCGTCACGGTCGTCATACATCTAGCAGCCTCCGGCCTTCGAAGGCACGGCCGAGGGTCACCTCGTCGGCGTACTCCAGGTCGCCGCCGACCGGGAGCCCGCTGGCGAGGCGGGTGACCTTGAGGCCCATGGGCTTGAGCATCCGCGCGAGGTACGTCGCGGTGGCCTCGCCCTCCAGGTTGGGGTCGGTCGCGAGGATCAGCTCCGTGACCGTGCCGTCCGCGAGCCGCGCGAGGAGCTCGCGGATGCGCAGGTCGTCGGGGCCGACGCCCTCGATCGGGCTGATCGCGCCGCCGAGGACGTGGTACCGGCCCCGGAACTCGCGGGTCCGCTCGATCGCCACGACGTCCTTGGGCTCCTCGACCACGCAGATGACGGTGAGGTCGCGCCGGGAGTCGCGGCAGATGTTGCACTGCTCCTGCTGCGCCACGTTGCCGCAGACCGCGCAGAACCTGACCTTCTCCTTGACCTCCAGGAGCGCGTGCGCCAGCCGTCGTACGTCGGTGGGCTCGGCCTGGAGGACGTGGAAGGCGATCCGCTGCGCGCTCTTGGGACCGACGCCGGGCAGCCTGCCCAGCTCGTCGATCAGGTCCTGGACCACGCCTTCGTACAACGGAACGCCCTTCTCGGGAGTGCTTGATTCTTACGGTATCGGCTGGAAGTACGCCTTTGAAGGCGTACGGGTCAGAAGCCCAGGCCCGGCATGCCGCCGAGGCCCTGCGTCAGCGGGCCGAGCTTCGTCTGCTGGATCTGCGCCGCGTTCTCGTTGGCGGCCTGCACGGCGGCGACGACCAGGTCGGCGAGGGTCTCGGTGTCCTCGGGGTCCACGGCCTTGGGGTCGATGACGAGGCCGCGCAGCTCGCCCGAGCCGGTCACGGTCGCCTTGACCAGGCCGCCGCCGGCCTGGCCCTCGACCTCGGTACGGGCAAGCTCCTCCTGGGCGCGGGCGAGGTCCTGCTGCATCTTCTGGGCCTGCTGGAGAAGCTGCTGCATGTTGGGCTGGCCACCACCGGGAATCACGGTCACTCCTGAGGTTCGGTACGTCCGTTTATCGGGTACGCACGAGCCTACGTGCTCGCCGCCCGCCCTGCCTCCATCACTCTTTCGAGTGAGAAACTGCTGACTCCTCTACCTGATCAACACCCCCTTGCGGGCGGAAATCCCGGGATTCCGGGCCCGCCGCCCACCATTCGGCGGTAGGAAGGGCAGGCACCACGTGCACCGCACGTCACAGAAGGACACGAGCGCTGAGCTGAACAGAGGAGTCCCCCGGTGAGCCAGCCGGAGATGCAGCCGCCGGGGCAGCCCGGGGAGGCCGTCCCACGCGATCTGACCGGTACGCCCTTCCCCCTGGGCGACTGGGGCGAGCCCGCCGAACGGCTCGACGAGCTCTACCGCTGGGTCGAGGGCAACGCCCTGCGCACGGCCGAGTGGTACCTCTCCGACCGCGTGTGGAAGCGCCGCACCGCCCGGCTCCTGCGGATCGGCACCGCGGTCGGCGTGATCGCGGGCGCGGCGCTGCCGCTCCTGGACCTGACCGGGGCCGCCGAGGGCACAGCCGGCTGGGGCTACCTGTCGCTGCTCCTCGGCGCCGCCTGCATGGCGTGCGACCGGTACTTCGGCCTCACCTCGGGCTGGATAAGGGACGTGGCCACGGCCCAGGCCGTGCAGCGCCGTCTCCAGGCCCTCCAGTTCGACTGGGCCTCCGAGAGCGTCCGGGAGGTCCTCGGCCCCACCGAGGGGACCGCGAGCGAGGCCGCCGAGCGATGTCTCGGCGTGCTCCGCCGCTTCTCGGAGGACGTCACGGAGCTCGTCCGGGCGGAGACCGCGGACTGGATGGTCGAGTTCCGCTCGGGGCCGGCGCCGCTGGCCCTCCAGTCCGTCGGGGTGATGCCCACGCGCACGGAGAGCCCCCACGTCTCCGGCCGCTTCCCGCTTCCCCCGGGCACCCGGCCGAACATGCCGCGGCAGCGGCCGCCAGAGGCCCGCTGAGACGGGACGAGAGCAAAGGGGGCCCCACCCGGCAATCCCCCTCTACGCCGGGTGGGGCCCCCTTCCCTCATCTCAGCTCTGCTCAGCTCAGATCTGACCGGATCAGCTCAGATCCGACCAGCTCAGCTCAGGATGATCATCGAGCCCTGCGCCAGGCTCCTGGTCGCCGCCGCGTGCAGTCCCAGCCACACGTGGCGCTCCCGCGCGAAGGGCCCGTCCTCGTACGGCACCGTCGCCGCCGGTTCCTCCAGGGAGGTCGGGCGCTCCGGCGGCGCAGGGGCCGCGGGCGGGTTCATGTGGTCGATGCCGATCGAGGGCGCCACGAACTCCAGCTCCCGCAGCAGCCCGTACGAGGAGCCGAGCGGACCGCCGCCCTCCAGGAGCTGGTCGCTGGAGAGCGGCACCGGGAAGTCGACCGGCACGTACGCCCCGGCGTGGTCGTAGTGCCAGACGAGGTGCGACTGCTGGGCGGTCGCCTCGAACATCTCCAGGAGCTGCTCGTAGTCCCCGCCCAGCTCGCCCACCGGCTCGACCGGCAGCCCGCACATCTGGAGGAGGTACGCGCGCCGCAGGAAGTGCAGGGCCTCGTAGTCGAAGCCCGCGATCGGCGCGACGTCGCCGGAGAGCCCCGGCATGTACGCGTAGACGGGCACGGTGGGCAGGCCGGACGCGCTGAGCACGGCGTCGTAGGCCGCTATCTCCTCCGCGAAGGGGTTGTCGGGGCTGTGGCACAGCACGTCGACGAGGGGGACCAGCCACAGGTCACAGGCCAAGGGAGGCTCGCTCTCCGTCGGTTGCAGGGACGGCCAGGGTAGTCGGCGGCGCCGACCACGCCCACCCGCTCAGGAACTGCCCCCGGAGTCCCCCTCTCAACCCGGCTTCCGGCTCTCCAGCCGGTCCGCCCACTCCAGGGAGTGCGCGTTGTAGGCCCGTACGACGTCCACCGCCGCGTCCGCGTCGCCGCGGGTGACCGCGTCGAGCAGGTCGATGTGGCCGCTCCACAGCCAGCCGAGGACGTCCCGCTCGGAGCGCAGGTACGGCACGGAGAAGACCCAGGCCTGGACGCGCAGCCGGTGCAGGAAGTCGGCGAGGTAGTCGTTGGCGGCCATCAGCCGCCCGAGCTCGCCCCAGTACCGGATGTCGTAGCCGATGAGGACGTCCAGGTCGCCCGCGCGGGCGGCGCGGGCCGCGGCCTCGCCCCTGCGGCGTACGGAGACCAGGGCGACGCCGAACCCGGCCCCCGCCTCGGCCTCGGGCGGCACGGTCCGGGGCTCGCAGCGGCGGAAGAGGGCGTCGACGACGAGCATCCGGGCCTCGACCATGCGCCGGTAGTCGTCGATGGAGAACTCGTGCACGCGGAAGCCGCGGTGCTGGTCGGAGTCGAGGAGCCCCTGCGCGCAGAGGTCGACGAGCGCTTCCCGTACGGGCGTGGCGGACACGCCGTACTGCTCGGCGATCTGCTTGACGGTGAACTCCTCGCCGGGCTTGAGACGGCCCGCGAGCACCTCGTCACGGAGCGCGTCCGCGATCTGCCGCCGCAGGGTGTTGCGGGTGACAGCTCCGCTCGCGGGCATGAAAGGCCCCCTCCGTCCGGGTGACGGACACCCTAGTCGAAACGGAGGGAACCTCCCCGGTACGGCGATCGGATCGCCGTACCGGGGAGGTTCCCTGTGGTACGCGGAGTGCCGCGCGGTACCGCGGAGCACCGCGCCGTACCGCTGCGGTTACGCGGTCGTGTACTCGTCCGCCACCGACAGCGCCGCGTCCAGGGCCGCCAGGCCCTCCTTGGCCTCCGCCTCGGAGACGTTGCAGGCGGGGACCGCGTGCGTGCGGTTCATGTTGATGAAGGGCCACAGGCCGTTCTTCTTCGCCGCGGCGCCCAGGGCGCCCATCGGCGCGGCGGCCTCGCCGGCCGCGTTGTACGGCACGAGCGGCTCGCGGGTCTCGCGGTCCTTCACGAGCTCCAGCGCCCAGAAGACGCCCAGGCCGCGGACGTCGCCGACGGACGGGTGGCGCTCGGCGAGCTCGCGCAGGCCGGGGCCGAGGACGTTCTCGCCGATGTGGGCGGCGTTCTCGACGACCTTCTCGTCCTCCATCACGTGGATGGTGGCGACGGCGGCGGCGCAGGCCAGCGGGTGACCGGAGTAGGTCAGGCCGCCGGGGTAGGGGCGCTTGTCGAAGGTCGCGGCGATCTCGGCGCTGATGGCGACGCCACCGAGCGGCACGTAGCCGGAGTTGACGCCCTTCGCGAAGGTCAGCAGGTCGGGCACGACGTCGAAGTGCTCGGAGGCGAACCACTTGCCGGTGCGGCCGAAGCCGGACATGACCTCGTCGAGGATGAGGACGATGCCGTACTTGTCGCAGATCTCGCGGACGCCCTTGAGGTAGCCGGGCGGCGGGATCATGATGCCGGCGGTGCCGGGCACGGTCTCCAGGATGATCGCGGCGATCGTCGCCGGGCCCTCGAAGGCGATGGTGTCCTCGAGGTGCTGGAGGGCGCGCTGGCTCTCCTCCGCCTCGGTGGCGGAGTAGAAGGGCGAGCGGTAGAGGAACGGCGCCCAGAAGTGCACGACGCCGGCGGAGGCCGTGTCGGAGGGCCAGCGGCGCGGGTCACCGGTCAGGTTGATCGCGGTGGAGGTGGCACCGTGGTACGAGCGGTAGGCAGAGAGCACCTTCGTGCGGCCGGTGTGCAGCCGGGCCATGCGGACCGCGTTCTCGTTCGCCTCGGCGCCGCCGTTGGTGAAGAAGATCTTGTCCAGGTCGCCCGGGGTGCGCTCGGCGATGAGCCGCGCGGCCTCGGAGCGGGGCTCCACGGCGAAGGCGGGCGCGAAGGTCGCGAGCTTCGCGGCCTGCTCCTGGATCGCGGCGACGACCTTCGGGTGCTGGTAGCCGATGTTCGTGTAGACGAGACCGCTGGTGAAGTCGAGGTAGCGGTTTCCGTCGTAGTCCCAGAAGTACGAGCCCTCGGCGCCGGCGACGGCGAGCGGGTCGATCAGACCCTGGGCGGACCAGGAGTGGAAGACGTGCGCGCGGTCGGCGGCCTTGACGGCCGCGCCGGCCTGGGGATCGGGTGCGGCGACATGAGGGGTCATGCGAGGCAGGGTAGAGAACCGCAGGTGGGGCGGGCTATGACCATCTTGTCCACCGAGACCGTGGCGGACCCGACACGTTGCCGCCCGCCCCCTCGCGGGAGCGGGCGTCCGTGCCGTGCGGAGGTACTACAGCAGGTTGTACGACTGGTACCCGGAGCCGATCTGGACCGGCGGCTTGAACGCGCCTCCGGCGACGCCCGTGCCGTTGTAGCGCATCAGGGCGCCCGTGGGCTTCCGGGCGAGCAGGTCCGGCTTCCCGTCCTCGTTGATGTCACCGAGGGAGATCAGGCGGTCGTACGCGTTCCAGCCGCCGCCGACCTTCTGCCGGGGGGCGAACGGGGCCTTGTAGTCGCCCGTGCCCTTGTAGAGGTAGAGGAAGCCGGTCGACTTCTCCTTGGCGACGATGTCCGGCTTGCCGTCACCGGTCAGGTCGCCCTGGCCCGCGATCTGGTCGTACACGTTCCAGCCGCCGCCGACCCGCACGCGGGGGGTGAGCTTGCCGGTCGGGTACCCGAGGTAGCTGTACAGCACGCCGTACTTGTCGAAGCCGATGAGGTCGGCCTCCTTGGCGCCTCCGATGTTGCCGGGCGACAGGACCGTCTTGTACGTGTTCCAGCCCGAGCCGACGACGGTCGGGTCCTCGGCGGTCCCGTTGGTCGAGTAGAACTCCAGCCGGCCGCTCTTGTAGAGGGTCCAGTCGGCCTCCGGGTAACCGTCGCCGTCGTTGTCGGCGGAGATGACGTCGGCGACGGTGGAGAAGTCGTAGTCGAACGTCTCGCCCTGGAGATAGCCGGTGGCGGTGGGGAACCACACGCGGAGGTCGTTCGACGTCTTGTGGACGCCGTACATCGGGAAGGTCGGCTGGGTCGCCGACTCCGCGGCCGAGGCGGTGCCGGCCACGGTCGCGGTCGCGGTCGCGACGGCCGTGGCGACGAAGGCGCCCTTGAGCGCGCGGGAAAGCTTCATGAAGGCCCCCTGGAATCGTCGGCGGCACACGACACGGGCCGCCGGTAGCGGGCATCTTGCCACACGCGTTCGACCTGATCGCGACGGGTTTCGGCGAGGGAAACAGAGGGCGAAGAGGGCGCGAAGACCAAGGGAGACGGCACGGGAAAGCGCGCCCTCTCCGGGAACAGGGGTGAAACCGGAAGAGGACGCGCCGTTGGTGAAGGGGGTCGCGGCCGACCGATGGCCGCACCCCCCGCGGGGGGATCTACAGGGGCAGCGGGAGCGACGAGGTGACGCCGCCCAGCGCGTCGCCCGTGGCGCCGCTCAGCGGCGAGTCGGCCTGGGAGGCGGCGCCGGTCACCGGGCCGAGGAGTCCGGTGGCGCCCGCCAGGGGGTCGGCGGCAGCGGCGCCCGCGCCGAGGCCGATGGCGGTGGCCGCGAGGGCCAGAGCGGTGAGAACACGCTGGGGTGAGGTCATGCCTGGGTAACGAGGCCCCCCATCCGAGGTACCGGTCGGCGGAAAGGTCAGATCAGCGCGAAGGTCGGATCAGGGGAAGGCCGGATCAGGGGAGGATCGGATCGGAGGATGGTCGGATCAGGGGAAGGTCAGATCATCAGGACGATCCGGCCGGGGCGGTGGCCCGCCTCCGCCCTCCGGTGGGCCTCGGCGGCCTCCTCCAGGGGGAGCACGTCAGCCATGCGCGTGGCGAGCTCCCGGGCCGCCACCTGTTCCAGCATCCGCTTGAGGCGGGCGCTGTCCGGCTCCGCCTCGACCACCACGACCCTGATGCCGCGCTCCGCCGTCGGCATGCGCTCGACCGTCGCCGGGACGAAGACGCCGCCGTCGCGCACGGCGGGAAGCAGCGGGTCGCCGATCAGGGCGGTGTCGATGACGCCGTCGACGCGCTCGGGGGCGAAGCCGAGGACCGCCGTGATCACGTCCTCCGGCGCACCGCGCGGGATGACCGCCTCGGCACCGATGTGCCGCAGGTCGGACTCGTCGCCGCCGAGGGCCACGACCCGGTGCCCGGCGGCGACCGCGTGCTGGACCGCGAACCAGCCGACGACCCCGCCCGCCCCGGTGATCAGGACGGAGGAGCCGGGCGGCAGGTCCAGGAGGTCGACGGCCTGCGCGGCGACGAGCGAGGAGACCGGCACCGAGGCCGCCGTCGTGAAGTCGACGTCGTCGGGGACCGGGGCGAGCCAGTCGGGTTCGGCGAGGATCATCTCGGCGTAGCTGCCCTGGCCGGTCCCCTCCCGGCCCCAGGGGATGAACCCGGCCACCCGGGTGCCCTCGGGGAGGCCGGGCGCGGGGTCGAGGAGCGTACCGGCGAAGTCGATGCCGAGGACGAAGGGCGGGGAGACGTCGCCGGGGGCGAAACCGCCGGAGCGGATCCTCAGGTCCGCCTGGTTCACGCCGGCCGCCTTGAGCCGTACCCGCACCCTGCCGGGAACGTCCCCGATCTCCGGGTCGGGGCGACGGGACATCCGGAGGACCTCGGGTCCGCCGACAGCGGGCACTTCGACGACGCGCATGGGAGTACTCCTCGTATGAAGGCCCCCTCCCGGCCATTACACCCACGCCCGAAACGGCCGGGCAACCCCGGATGAGCCGCCCGGGGCCGCCTCCTGGCGCGGCTTCACCGAGGGCACGCCAGGGCCCCGGGCGCCATCGTGTACGCGTACACCTGGGGCATGCCGCCGGACGACTCCCTCACGTCGAGCTTCCTGACGTACCTGCTCCGCGGCGGCGGGCAGGACGTCGTCCTCACCCACGGCCATCTCCCGTGCTCCACCCCGAAGGGACGGAGGATCCGCGGAGGCGGCTGACGGAGACGGTTCACGGACGGTCTGGCATGCTCTCACCCCGTGGAGCCATTGAACGCGGAAGACCCGGTCGGCATCGGCCCGTTCCGACTCATCGGCCGTCTCGGGGTGGGCGGGATGGGGCGGGTCTTCCTCGCGCGTTCGGCCGGGGGCCGGACCGTCGCCGTGAAGGTGGTGCACGCGGAGCTCGCCGCCCAGGAGGAGTTCCGGCTCCGCTTCGCGCGCGAGGTCGCCGCGCTGGAACGCGTCGGCGGGACCGGCACCGCGCCCGTCCTCGGCTCGGACACCTCCGCCGAGGCGCCGTGGGTGGCCATCGGCTACGTCCCCGGGCCCTCGCTGCGGTCCGTCGTCCAGGACGAGTACGGGCCGCTGCCGCCCGCGACCGTGAAGACCCTCGCCTCCGGGCTCGCGCGCGCCCTCGTCCACATCCACGAGGCCGGGCTCGTCCACCGCGACCTCAAGCCGGGCAACGTCCTGCTGACCGTCGACGGGCCCCGGCTCATCGACTTCGGCATCGCCCGCGCCGTCGACACCGTCGCCGAGGGCGGCGGCCTGACCACCACCGGCGCGGTCGTCGGATCGCCCGGCTTCATGTCGCCCGAGCAGGTCCGCGGGGAACGGGTGACGCCCGCGTCGGACGTCTTCTGCCTCGGCTCGGTTCTCGCGTACGCGGCGACCGGGCGCTCCCCGTTCGGTACGGCGGACAGCGGCGTCCACGCCCAGATGTTCCGCATCGCGCACGACGAGCCCGACCTGACGGACCTCGCCCCGGAGCTCACCGGGCTCATCCGGGCCTGCCTGGCGAAGGACCCGGCGGCGCGGCCGACGGCGGCGGAGATCGCGGAGACCCTCCCGGTCGCCGACCCGTGGCTCCCGGCGGACGTCCTCGCCCGGCTCGGCCGGCACGCGGCACGGCTGCTGGAGGCGGAGGGGTACGCCGAGGCGTCGTCGGAGACGCACGAGACCGGCTCGTCCGACACCCCTCCCCCGTCAGCGCCGCCCCACGGCACCACCGCCGCCGCTGCCCCCTCCCGGCCGCGTCGCCGGGGCCGTACCGCCCTCGTCGCCGCGGCCACCGCGCTCGTCCTCGCGGCGGCGGGCACGGCCGGGTGGGTGTACTGGCCGAGGGGCGGCGGCGGCGACAGCGGCCGGACGACCGCCGGCGCGAAGGCCGACGGCAAGGCCGCCGGGATCGTCCCGGCCTCCTTCGTCGGCGCCTGGGAGGGCGTCCTCAGGGGGACTGCGGACGTCCCGTACGAGACCCGGCGGATCGAGATCACCCAGGGGCCCGCGGGCGCCAGGACCGCCGTCTACACCCACGTCACCGGCGACCAGCTGTGCATCGGCCGGGCGCCGCTGCTCTCCGCCACCGACGGCGAGCTCGTCCTCGGCGAGGCCGAGATCACCGAGAGCGTGCCCGCAGAGCGCTGCACCCCGGCCGGGCGCCAGACCCTCCGGCTGCGGTCGACCGACGTCGTCGAGTGGGTCTCCGGCGTCGCCAAGGGCACCTTCCAGCGGGCGAAGGCGGGGGCGAACATCGTGCCCGCCGCCTTCGTCGGCGGGTGGAAGCAGAATCCGGACGCCGTCCTCCAGCCCGACCCCGACCGCTTCGTCTACCGCCTGACGATCACCCAGGGCCCCGCGGGCGCGTCGCTCGCGCGCTTCGAGCAGTCGTACCCGCGCACGGACGACGAGGGGAACTACCTGTCCGGGGACGTCCGCTGCGCCACCACGGCGATCGTGGCGGGCGCGGGCACCCTCGTCGTCCTCGGCCCGGAGTCCCGCGACCCCGACACCTGGGACCCGGAGTGCGTCGCGAACGGCTCCGGCAACCTGCGCATCACCCGGTACAAGGGCAAGGAGCTGCTCCAGCTGTACGGGATGCAGGCGGACGGCGAACCGGTCGACTTCGTCCGCGACTGATTCAGACCGCCCGCCCGAGGAGCTCGAAGGCGATCCGGATCGCGTCCAGGAGGGGCTGGCCGATGGTGCCGAGGTCCGCGGCGAGCGTACGGAGCGCCACGAGGCCGCCGCGGCGGGCCTCCGGGACGGCGAGGGCGGCCGAGGCGCTGCCGAGGTCGTCGGCGGAGTCGGGGTCCACCTGGGCCCGCAGGGTCTCGACCAGGGCGCGGATCTGCTCCAGCTGCCCTTCGATGTCGGGCGAGGCGTGATGGTGGTGGACGATGCCCTGGTTGCCCGAACCGCCGTGCATGTTCACGACGTCGCCGTGGAAGTGGTCTCCGGCCATCACTTGCTCACCCCGGTGTTTCCGGTGCCGCCGTACATGTTCACGGAGTCGCCGAAGTAGTAGTTGTCGTAGTTGGTGATGTTCAGCGCGCCCACCCAGGCGGTGAGCTGGGCGTTCGGCTCGTCGATCGCCTCGGCGATCTCGCGGACGAGTCCCTCCAGGTACTCGCGCTTGCCGGTGACCAGGGCCGTGGACCGGCCGTTCGTCTCGACGGCGAGGACGTGGTGATCCGCGGCGAAGGCCACGGAGGCCATGTCGGAGAAGTAGTAGACCAGCAGGCCGACCCCGACCAGCAGGGCGAGCGCCGTGACGCTCTCCATGTCCGAGTCGGTCGCCGGCCCGTCCGCGATGAACAGGCAGAGCCAGATGACGGCGGCCGTGATCCCGGCCCGCTTGAGGAACCGGCCGACCGCCTGGGCGCGCCGGGGGGTGAGCACGAACGTGTGGACCCGGACGATGTTCTCCAGCGGGTACGCGCCGCCGTGCACCCACAGCAGCCGCTTGCTGATGACGAGGCCTTCGCTCGGCGGGGGCGCCGGGGTGGCGGTCGGCTGGGCGGGCGGCTTGGGCGGTCTCGGCGGTACGGGCGGTGTCGCTCCATGGGATGCCATGCCCGCCATTACCCACCCGAACCACCAGCCCCACAAGGGGAGTTCAAGCCTATGGGGGCACGGGAGCGGCTACGGCGAGGGGCCCGCGCCCGGCTCGTTCGCCGGGCGCGGGCCCCTGGCCCGTACCTCTTAGAGGAAGGAGTTGATCTCGATCGTCTCGGTGCGGCCGGGGCCGACGCCGATCGCGGAGATCGGGGCGCCCGACATCTCCTCCAGGGCCTTCACGTACGCCTGCGCGTTCTTCGGCAGGTCGGAGAAGGTCTTGGCCTTGGTGATGTCCTCGGACCAGCCCGGCAGCGTCTCGTAGATCGGCTTCGCGTGGTGGAAGTCGCTCTGCGAGTAGGGCAGCTCCTCGACGCGCTTGCCGTCGATCTCGTACGCGACGCAGACCGGGATCTCCTCCCAGCCCGTCAGCACGTCGAGCTTGGTGAGGAAGAAGTCCGTCAGGCCGTTCACGCGGGTCGCGTAGCGGGCGATGACCGCGTCGAACCAGCCGCAGCGACGGTCACGGCCGGTGGTGACACCGCGCTCGCCGCCGATGCGGCGCAGCGCCTCGCCGTCGGCGTCGAAGAGCTCGGTCGGGAACGGGCCGGCACCGACACGGGTCGTGTACGCCTTGAGGATGCCGATGACCCGGCTGATCTTCGTCGGGCCCACGCCGGTGCCGGTGCAGGCGCCGCCCGCGGTCGGGTTCGAGGAGGTGACGAAGGGGTACGTGCCGTGGTCGACGTCGAGCAGGGTGCCCTGGCCGCCCTCGAAGAGCACGACCTTGTCCTCGTCGAGCGCGTTGTTGAGGATCAGCGTCGTGTCGGCCACGTACGGCTTGATCTGGTCGGCGTACTGGAGCAGCTCCTCGACGATCTGCTCCGCCTCGATCGCACGGCGGTTGTAGAGCTTGGCGAGCAGCTGGTTCTTGCCCTCCAGCGCCGCCTCGACCTTCTGCGTGAGGATCGACTCGTCGTACAGGTCCTGGATCCGGACGCCGACGCGGTTGATCTTGTCGGCGTAGGTCGGGCCGATGCCGCGGCCCGTGGTGCCGATCTTGCGCTTGCCGAGGAACCGTTCCGTCACCTTGTCGAGGGTGACGTTGTACGGCGTGATCACGTGAGCGTTACCGCTGATCAGGAGCTTCGACGTGTCGACGCCGCGCTCGTTCAGTCCGCTCAGCTCGGAGAGCAGGACCGCCGGGTCGACGACGACACCGTTTCCGATCACCGGGGTGCACCCCGGTGAGAGGATTCCGGAAGGGAGAAGATGCAGCGCGTACTTCTGGTCGCCGACGACGACGGTGTGGCCGGCGTTGTTGCCGCCCTGGTAACGCACTACATAGTCAACGGAGCCACCGAGCAGGTCGGTGGCCTTTCCCTTGCCCTCGTCACCCCACTGAGCACCGAGCAGCACAAGTGCGGGCACAGGCGTACACCCCTTCCGGGTGGGGCATGTCCAAGGTCAGGGCGCGTACGCCGCCTCACCGGTGTGCCCCGGAATAGACGAAGCCCCTGGCGCAATAGCGCAAGGGGCTCTTGCACAAAGATGCTACCCGAGGAAGGACCGAGGTGTCGGATCACGACCAGCTGCTGGTCATCGTCGACCCGGTCGCCCGCCGAAACGACGGCGAGTCCGTGCGGATCGCGAAGGATGTGCTGTCGGCGGGCGCGAAGACGAAGATCTGCCTGCCGGACGGCCCCGAGGAATTCTCCCGGGCCCTTGCCCGGCGGGGCGCGCGCCGCCCCGTGGTGCTCGGCGACGACCGCGCGCTGCTCCGCGCGGTGGCGCAGCTCCACCGCGAGCGCGACCCCTCCGAGCGGGCCCTCGCCCTCGTCCCGATCGGCGCGCCGGACGCGCTGGAACTCGCCCACGCGCTCGGCGTGCCGCACGCCGTCCCGGCGGCGGCACGGACGGTCCTCGACGGGGCCGTGCGCCGGCTCGACCTGCTCGTCGACGACAGCGACGGCGTCGTCCTCGGCGACCTCGTCGTCCCGGCTGCGGTCCGCTCCCTCGCCGCGCCGACCTCGTCCGTCTGGGGGACCTGCCGCTCCCTGGTCCGCACCCTGGTCCGCCCGGCGCCGACGGCCCTGGCGGTCCGCGCCCACCGGCTCCGGGTGGAGGCCGACGGGGTGCTCCTCGCCGACGTCGACGCCCCGGTGGAGGCCGTCTCGGTCCGCTCGGTCGCCGGTACGGCGGAGGTCACGGTCCACCCGTCCGCCGCCCCGCCCCGCCACGGCACCGCCCACACCCTCACGGTCTCGGGCCCGGACTTCCGCTACCGCGCGGACGGCCGCGTCACGGGGCCGGTGCGACGGCGGACGTGGACGGTCCGGGCGGGGGCGTGGGGGCTGACGCTTCCCCGGGAGGAGGGGGCGCTCCAGAACCCCCGGCCATGATCCGCCGGGCAGGCCCTGGCCTTCGGTCTCCCGCCCGCCGGGGTCAGCCCGTGGGGGACGACTCCTCCGCCTGAGTGCGCTGGGCCTGCTTGTGCGCCCGCCAGCGTTCCATGATGCTCGCCATCTCCGTCTGGAGGAACGCGAAGAAGTCCGCCGTCTCGGCCGTCCGCGCGCCCGCCGCCGTGTCCGGGCCCAGGGTCTCCGCGCCGTCCCGGAGGACCTTCTCCCAGCGGACCAGGATCTGGTCGCGGCGGGTGAAGGTCTCGTACCAGAGCTCGTTGTGGAGCACGTACCGCTCGCGGCGGGTGCCCGGGTCGCGCTCGCGGCTGACCATCGAGACCTGGGTGAGGTAGCGGATCGCGCCGGAGACGGCCGCCGGGCTGACGCGGAGCTGTTCGGCGAGCTCGGCGGAGGTCATCGAGGCCGTCTCGGAGGCGAGGAGCGCGGCGAAGACACGGGCCGCCATGCGCTGCATGCCGGCTTCGGTCATCTCGCCGGCGAAGCGCTCGACGAAGCGGTCGTGTCCGTTCTCGCTGCTGCTGCTCATGACACCTGACTTTATACGGTTCCTTAACTTCACAAATTTGTGAAACTACCGTACGTTCAGAATCATGACGAAGGCAATCAGCGTCGCCGGACTCCACAAGTCCTTCGGCCGCACCCACGCGCTCGACGGCCTCGACCTCACCGTCGAGACCGGCGAGGTCCACGGCTTCCTCGGCCCCAACGGCGCCGGGAAGTCCACCGCCATCCGGGTCCTCCTCGGCCTCCTGCGGCCCGACTCCGGCTCCGCCGCCGTCCTCGGCCGCGACCCCTGGCGGGACGCCGTCGAGCTGCACCGCCGGATCGCGTACGTCCCCGGTGACGTCACCCTCTGGCGGAACCTCTCCGGCGGCGAGGTCATCGACCTCTTCGGCCGGCTGCGCGGCAACGGCCCCCTCGACCGGGCCCGGCGCGCCGAGCTCATCGAGCGCTTCGAGCTCGACCCCACCAAGAAGGGCCGCACCTACTCCAAGGGCAACCGCCAGAAGGTCGCCCTCGTCGCCGCCTTCGCCTCCGACGTCGACCTGCTCGTCCTCGACGAGCCGACCAGCGGCCTCGACCCGCTGATGGAGGAGGTCTTCCGGTCCTGCGTCACCGAGGCGCGCGAGCGCGGCACGACCGTGCTCCTGTCCTCGCACATCCTCGGCGAGGTCGAGGTGCTCTGCGACCGGGTGAGCATCGTGCGCAAGGGGCGGACCGTGGAGTCCGGTTCCCTCGCGGAGCTCCGCCACCTGACCCGTACCAGCGTCACCGCCGAACTCGCCTCCGCGCCGAACGGGCTCGCCGGCCTCCCCGGCGTCCACGACCTCGCCGTCACCGGCCGGCGGGTACGGCTCCAGGTCGACACCGACAAGCTCGACGCCGTCCTGCGGTCCCTGACCGGGTCCGGCGTCCGGAGCCTGACCTCCACCCCGCCCACCCTGGAGGAGCTCTTCCTCCGCCACTACGCGGACGAGGCGGCCTCGTCATGAACACCACCACAGGCACCGGCACGCTCGCCCGGCTCGCCCTCCGCCGCGACCGGGTCATGATCCCCGTCTGGGCGCTCGTCACCGGCGGACTCGTCGCCAGCGGCGCCGGCTCCCTCGAAGGGCTGTACGGAACGGCCGCCGAGCGCGCCGAGCTCGCGGCCTCCATGACCGCGAACAGCTCCATGCGCTCCTTCTACGGCCCCGTCTTCTCCGACTCCCTCGGCGGGCTCGTCGCCTGGCGCTTCTCCACCTTCGCCGCCGTCCTCGCCGCCATCGCGAGCCTGCTCGTCGTCGTCCGCCACACCCGGGACGAGGAGGAGACGGGCCGTCAGGAGCTGCTCTCCGCCGGGGCCGTCGGCCGCCGCGCCCCGCTCACCGCCGCCCTCCTCGCGGCGCTCGCGCTCAACACCGCGATCGCCCTCATCGTGTCGGCGGGCCTCGCCGGCCAGGGCGCGGCCGGGGCGCTCGCCCTCGGCCTCGCCGTCGGCGGCACCGGCATGGTCTTCGCGACCCTCGCCGCCGTCACCGCCCAGTTCACCGAGAGCGCCCGGCTCGCCCGTGGCCTCGCGGCCGCCGCCCTCGGCCTCGCCTTCGTCCTGCGCGCCGCCGGGGACGCCGGCACGGCCTCCGGGGACTCGGTCCTCACGTGGCTCTCGCCCCTCGGCTGGGCCGAGAACGTCCGCGCCTTCGCGGGCGAGCGCTGGTGGGTGCTGCTCCTGATCGCCGGGGCCGTCATGGTCCAGACGGCGGTGGCGTACGGGCTGACCGCGCGCCGCGACGTCGGCGCGAGCTTCCTCGCGACCCGGCCGGGACCGGCGGAGGGGCGGCTCGCCTCGGCGGGGGCGCTCGCCTGGCGGCTCCAGCGCGGCGCCCTGCTCGGCTGGTCGCTCGGCTTCCTGTTCGGCGGGCTCGTCTTCGGCGGGATGGCGGCGGGCGCGGCGGACATCGTCGGCGACAACGCGCAGGCCCGCGAGATCTTCGAGCGGATGGGCGGCGCGCACGGCCTGACGAACGCCTTCCTCGCCACGATGGTCTCCCTCTTCGGGATGATCGCCGCCCTCTTCGCGGTCGGTTCCGTCCTGCGGGCCCACGGCGAGGAGACGTCCGGCCGCGCCGAACCGCTCCTCGCCGGGTCCCTCGGCCGGATCCGCTGGGCCACCGGCCACCTCCTCGTCGCCTTCGGCGGCTCGGCCCTGATCCTGGCCCTCGCCGGGCTCGGCCTCGCCCTCTCCCACGGGAGCGGCCTCGGCCCGCTGCTCGGCGCCTCGCTCGCGCAGCTCCCGGCCGTGTGGACGCTCGCCGGGCTCGCGGTCCTGCTGTGGGGCGCGGTCCCGAAGGCCGCACCCGCCGCGTGGGGCGTGGCCGGGGTCTGCCTGGCGCTCGGCTGGATCGGTCCGGCGCTCGACCTGCCGCAGGCGGTCCTGGACCTCTCCCCCTTCGGGCACCTGCCGAAGCTGCCGGGGCAGGACATGGTGTGGGGCCCGGCCCTGACCCTGACCGCGCTGGCGGCGGCCCTGGTCGCGGGCGGGCTGGTGGCCGTGCGCCGCAGGGACGTACAGCTCTAGGCAGTGTGTCGGCTTCAGACCTCGACGAGCAGTCGCTCGAAGCCCCGGATCACGTACCCCGGCCTGCGCACCGGCTCCTCCACGAGCCGCAGGCCGGGGGCTTGGCGCAGCAGCTCCCCGAACACCGCCTCCAGTTCGAGGCGGGCGAGCGGGGCGCCGAGGCAGTAGTGGATGCCCGCGCCGAAGGTGATGTGGGGGTTGTCGGCGCGGGTGAGGTCGAGGGTGTCGGCGGTCGGGCCGAAGCGGGCGGGGTCGCGGTTGGCGGAGCCGAAGAGGAGCGCCACCTCGGAGCCGCGCGGGATCCTGACGCCGCCGACCTCGATGTCGTCGAGGACCCAGCGTTCGAACATCTGGAGCGGGGTGTCGTAGCGCAGAAGTTCTTCCACAGCTGTGGACAACTTTTCGGGACCGGCACCGACGTCCGGACGCACGGAGTGCCGGAGCAGCGTCCACATACCGTTGACCGTCGTGTTCACGGTGGCCTCGTGGCCCGCGTTGAGGAGCAGGACGCAGGTGGAGATCATCTCCTGCTCCGTGAGCTCCCCCACCCCGACGAGCGCCGAGATCAGGTCGTCCCCCGGCTCCTTCCGCCGGCGGGCGATCAGCTCCCGCAGGTAGTCGGAGAACTCGATCGAGGCCCGGACCGCGAGCCGCGCCGTCTCCTCCGAGGGGTTCAGCTCGAACATCCCGCAGATCGCCGCCGACCAGGGCCGCAGCCGGCCCCGCTCCTCGTCGTCGGCGGGGACGCCGAGCATCTCGGCGATGACGGCGACGGGCAGGGGCTCGGCGACGACCGCCTGGAGGTCGCCGCCGCCCGCCGCGACCAGCTCCCCGACGAGGCCGGCCGCCAGACTCCGTACCGTCGGCGCGAGACGCTCCACCGTCCTCGGCGTGAACGCCTTCGAGACCAGCCGCCGGATGCGGGTGTGGTCGCCCGCCTCCAGGTCGAGGAGGCCGTGGTCGTTGAGCGTGTGGAACGGCTCGTACGCGGCGGGCGGCGCCTCGCGCCCGAACTCCTCGTGCGTGAACCGGTGGGTGTACGTCCGACCGAGGCGCCGGTCCCGCAGGAGCGCGGAGACGTCCTCGTAGTGCGGGACCAGCCACTGGCGGGTGGGCCCGTGCCAGTGGGCGCGGCCGGCGGCGCGGAGGTGCGCGTAGGCGGGATAGGGGTCGGCGACGAAGGAGGGGGACCAGGGGTCGTAGACGTCGGCAGGTTCCATGACCGGACGCTACCGCCGCGCCCGCCCGTTCACCCCCCGACGCGTACCAGCCCCGTCTCGTACGCGAACACCGCCGCCTGCGTGCGGTCGCGGAGCCCCAACTTCACCAGGATGCGGCTGACATGGGTCTTGATGGTCGACTCGGCGACGACGAGGTGCTCCGCGATCTCGACGTTGGACAGGCCCTGCGCGATGAGGACGAGGACCTCCGTCTCCCGCTCCGTCAGCTCGCCCAGCTGGGTCATGGCGGGCGGCTTCAGCGAGGTGCCCGGGGCCTTCGCGAACTCGGTGATGAGCCGCTTCGTGACGGTCGGCGCGAGGAGCGCCTCCCCGGCGGCGACGACCCGCACGCCTTCGGCGAGTTGGCGCGCCGAGGCGTCCTTGAGGAGGAACCCGGAGGCTCCCGCGCGCAGCGCCTGGTAGACGTACTCGTCGAGGTCGAAGGTGGTGAGGACGAGGACCTTCGCGTCGGCGTCGGCCGCGACGATCTCGCGGGTGGCGTCGATGCCGTTCATCTCGGGCATGCGGATGTCCATGAGGACGACGTCGGGGTGGAGGGCGCCGACCTGGGCGACGGCCTCGCGGCCGTTGACGGCCTCGCCGACGACCTCGATGTCCGGCATCGCGCCGAGGAGGACGGAGAAGCCCTCGCGGACCATCATCTGGTCGTCGACGATCAGGACGCGGATCACTGCTCGGCCGCCTCACGGCTCACCGGGATGAACACCGCGACCTCGTACCCGCCGTCGGGGGTCTCCTCGGCCGTCATCTCGCCGCCGAGCATGGCGACCCGCTCGTGCATGCCGGTGATGCCGTGACCGGCGCCGGGGGACGGCTTCGCCAGGCCTCGGGCCGGGCCGTTGGCGACGCGGAGCCCGAGCCCGCCGAGGACGTAGCTGACCTCGACCTTGGCCGCCGCGCCGGGCGCGTGCCGGAGGACGTTCGACAGGGCCTCCTGGACGATCCGGTACGCGGAGAGCTCGACGCCCTGCGGCAGCTCGCGGACCGAGCCGGTGACGGTCTTCTCGACGACGAGGCCGGCCTCGGAGACGTTCCGTACGAGCGTGTCGAGGTCGCCGAGGGTCGGCTGCGGCGCGTCGGGGGCCTCGTAGTCCTCGGCGCGGACGACGCCGAGGATGCGGCGGAGCTCGGTGAGCGCGGCGACGGCGTTCTCCCGGATGGTCAGGAAGGCCTGCTCCAGCTCCGGCGGCGGGTTCTCGACGCGGTACGGGGCGGCCTCGGCCTGGATCGCGACCACCGACATGTGGTGGGCGACGACGTCGTGCAGCTCCCGCGCGATCGTCGTCCGCTCCTCCAGGACGGTCCGCTTGGAGATCTCCTGGGCCGTGACGGTCTGCTGGGCGGTGACGTCGCGGGCGGCCTGGCGGCGGGTCTGGATCAGGGTGACGGTGAGGAGGGAGAGGGCGGAGACGAAGAGGAGGGGGGCGGAGTCGGAGCCGTGCCCCACCCCGAGGAACATCTCGGCGAACAGGGCGTACCCGGCGGTGCCGATCCACATCCAGCCCGCCGTACGGGGGTTGGTGCGGGCTGCGACGACCGTGAGGACGACGAGGTGGGTGGCGAAGGAGTTCGCGGCCCAGGGCCAGCCGCCCCAGAAGTCGCCGCTGGCCGAGATGAAGGGGACCGAGACGAGCGAGGCCCAGAAGGCGAGGACCGGCCGGATCAGGGTCATGAGGACGATCGCGGGCGGCACACAGGCGGCGAAGAGCCCGGGGAGCCCGTAGTGCCGGGCCCGCTCGTATCCGATGAAGAAGACGATGAACGCCGCGCCCGCCACGATCGCGTGCGGCAGCAGCCCCGCGTACTGCCGTATCCGCTGCGGCAGGCGGGCGACGAGTCCGCTCTCCGTGTCCATCCGTGCCAGCGGGCGGTACGCGAACGCGTCGTGGAACAGCTCCTGGCGCAGACCGCCGAGTGCCACCTGCACCAGGCGGAACTCGGGGCTGCGGCTCGGATCGGGGGTGGCGGCGGCCTGTGTCTGAGTCACGCCCCCCACCGTACGGGTGGGGGGTCCGGGGGTCGTCCGGCTCCGTGCGGATCCTGCGGCGTCCTCCTTGAGGACTACGGACGGGCCCCGGGGCGGGCTACCAGGCGAGCTGGGTGAGCTCCTCCGCCGCCACCGCGCACGCGTCCGCCGACGGGTCGATCAGCGGGAAGTGGCCGACCTCCTCCAGGAGCGTCAGGCCGGCCTCCTCGCCCGCCTTCGCCGACGCCTCCGCGTACGCCTCCGCCACCGCGTGGGGGACGACGACGTCCTCGCGGCCCTGGACGATCGTCGTCGCGATGCCGGTGGGGAGGAGGAGGGCCGGGTCGGCGTGCGGGGCACGGGCCTCGTACTCCGCGCCCAGGAGCTGGGTGACCGCGCCGCCGCAGACGCCCAGTTCCACCGCCCGTTCGAAGTGGGCGATGGGGGCGAGGGCGACGACACCGCGCAGCGGGGGCGGGGAGTCCAGGCGCCAGGGGGAGCCGGCCGGGAGGACGTGCCGGGCGGCGGCCCAGAGGGCCAGGTGGCCGCCGGCCGAGTGGCCCGTCAGGACCATGCGGCCGGTGTCGGCCCGGGGCAGGTGCCGGGCCGCGAGCTCCGGTACGGCGTCGAGGGCCGCCGCCACGTCGTCGAAGGTCTCCGGCCAGCGGCCGGCCACCGGGGCCGTGCCGCCCTGATGGGGGATGTCGCCGCCGCGCCGGTACTCGACGTTGGCCACGGCGAAGCCGCGCCGGGCCAGGAAGTCCGCGAAGGGGGTGATGTGCTGCCGGTCGTACGGCGCCCGCCAGGCGCCCCCGTGCAGGACGACGACGAGCGGGACCCTGGCCGCGCCGTCGTCACGCGGCGCGTAGAAGTCGATCACCTGGTCCGGGTGGTCGCCGTACGCGGCGGTGGCGTCCGGGGCGACGGCCGGGTGCGAGAAGGCGGACGCCTCTTCGGCGGCATCGCGCGCGGCGGGGTCCGGCATGCTGTTCCAACCTCTCGGGTACGCGGCCGGATTGGTCCGACCAGACCTGACCTGCGGGGACGGACGGTACCAGGACCGCCGCCCCCGCAGGTCGGGTGATCATCAGACCTACCGGGCGGTCTCCGCCAGGACCTCCGCCAGGGTCCGGGCCGCCCGCTCCGCGTCCGCGAAGCCGACGTACAGCGGTGTGAAGCCGAACCGCAGGATGTCCGGGCGGCGGAGGTCGCCCACGACCCCGCGCCGGATCAGCTCGTCCATCACCGCCGGGGCGTTCGCGCAGGACAGGGCGACCTGGCTGCCGCGCTCCCCGTGCTCCGCCGGTGTCACCGAGGCGACCGCGCCCTCGGGGACGTACGCCGCCACGCACTCCAGGAAGAAGTCCGTGAGCGCCAGCGACTTCGCCCGGACGTCCTCGATCGCGACCCCGTCCCAGACGTCGAGCGCCGATTCGAGGGCCAGCATGGAGAGGATGTCGGGGGTGCCGACCCGGCCGCGCAGGGCGCCGTCCGCCGCCTCGTACCCGGAGGTCATGCCGAACGGGTCCGCGTGCGAGTTCCAGCCCGGCAGCGGCGAGTCGAAGGCACCCTGGTGGCGCTCGGCCACGTAGAGGTACGCGGGTGAACCCGGGCCGCCGTTCAGGTACTTGTACGTGCAGCCGACCGCGAGGTCCACGCCGTGCGCGTCCAGGCCGACCGGCAGCGCGCCCGCGCTGTGGCACAGGTCCCAGACGGCGAGCGCGCCCGCCGCGTGGAGCGCGGCGGTGATGCCGGGCAGGTCCTGGAGACGACCCGTGCGGTAGTCGACGTGGTTGACGAGCGCGAGCGCCGTGCGGTCGCTCACCGCGTCCGCCATGTCCGCCGGGTCGAGGGGCACGAGGGTGTGACCCGTCATGCGCGCGGCGGACGCCGCGATGTACCCGTCCGTGGGAAAGGTCGTCGCGTCGACGAGGATCTCGTCCCGTCCCCCGCCGGCCAGGCGGGCCGCCGCGACGACCGCCTTGAAGACGTTCACGCTCGTCGAGTCGCCGACCACGATCCGGCCGGGCGCGGCGCCGACGATCGGGGCTATGCGGTCGCCGATCCGCTCCGGCGCGGTCCACCAGCCGGACTCGCCCCAGGAGCGGATGCGCAGCTCGCCCCACTCACGGGTGATGACGTCGGCCATCCTGGCCGGGACGTGCGCGGGGAGCGCACCGAGGGAGTTGCCGTCGAGGTAGACGGCGCCGTCCTCCAGGGCGAACTTCGCGCGGTGCGCGGCGAGTCCGTCGGCGGCGTCGAGGTCACGTGCCCGCTGTTCGAGGTCAGACATGGCTGCGCGCCGTCCACAGCTCGGGGAACACGTTCTTCTGCGCCCGCTTCTCCAGCCAGGCCACGCCCGCCGAGCCGCCGGTGCCGGTCTTCGAGCCCATCGCGCGCCGGGTCGCCACGAGGTGGTCGTTGCGCCATCGCCAGACCAGTTCGGCGACGTCGCTGAGCGCCTCGCCGAGGCGGACCAGCTCGCCGTTCTGGTCGGCGTCCGCGTAGATCCCGGCCCAGACCGCCTCGACGGCCGGCGACGGCTCGTACCGCTGGGAGAGGTCGCGGGTGAGGACGGACGCCGGCACGGGCAGGCCGCGCCGGGCGAGGAGGCCGAGGACCTCGTCGTAGAGGCTCGGCTCGTGGAGCGCCTTCTCCAGCTCCGCGTGGACGCGGGGCGCGCCCCGGTGCGGGACGAGCATGGAGGCGGCCTTCTCGCCGAGGAGGAACTCCATCCGCCGGTACATGGCCGACTGGAAGCCGGAGCCCTCGCCGAGCGCGGCGCGGTAGGCGTTGAACTGGCCGGGGGTGAGCTGGGCCAGCGGACGCCAGGAGTGGTTCAGGGCCTCCAGCTCGCGGACCGAGCGCTTGAGGGCGTCCATCGCGACGGGGACGCGGTCCTCGCGCAGGGCACGGCCCGCGGTCTCCCACTCGTGGACGATCACCGTGAACCACAGCTCCATGACCTGGGTGGTGACCAGGAAGACCATCTCGCCGGGGTCGTCCGAGCGGAGGTGCTGGAGGTGGGTCAGGACGTCCGCCTGGACGTAGTCCTCGTACGGCGTGGTGCCCGCGAAGTCCAGGTTCGGCGCGTCGGCGGCCGATCCGGTTCCGGAGGCATCGGGGGAACCTTGGAAGGTCGACATTTCTGTCTCCTCGATACGGGTTACCGGGTAGCGGTCCGCTCCACCGCGCACGCGCTCTCTCGCGTCACGGGAGCTCCGGTCCCCTCGGGAGGCGTGCTCCGTCGCGCGCCGTCCCATCCGCATCATGACACGATCGGCCCCGTGATGTAGCTCCCGTCTTCGCCATACGGAAAAGCGTTCGAACGACAGCCGTTCAGGCCCTTGATCTGCTGCATCATCGCGGGGGCGAGCCTGCCCGGACCCGGGCAGCCCATGTGGGTCCTGATGCCGATCTCGTGCCCGACCTCGTGGTTGATGATCAGGTGCCGGTACTCCGCCGGCTCCCCCGCGAAGGTCGGCGAGCCCAGCATCCACCGCTTGAGGTTCACCACGACCCCCTCGGAGGTCTCGCAGTTCAGCTCGCCGTGCGTGCGGAGGCCCTGCTTGAGGCAGAGCGCGTCCGCCGTGTCCGGGGTCGCGATCCTGATCACGAAGTCGGCGTTCTCCGACACCAGCTGGAAACGGCCCCGGCCGTGCGCGGCCCAGCCGCGCGGATGGTCCAGGATCGCCTGGATCTCGGCGGCCGTCTCGCGCGCCGACAGGTCGACGCCGTCCTCGACCGCGACCCGGTAGCGGCGCAGGGTGCCGCTCTCACCGACCACGTCGCCGGCGGCCCGCGCGGTGGTGAAGGTGCCGGCGCCGGACTGCGGGACCGTCGTCTTCCTCGGCTTGGGAGCGGCCGTGGTCCTCTTCGGCGTGGGCTTCGGCTTCGGCTTGGTGGGCTTGGGCGTCGGGGTCGGCTTCGGGGCGGCCGGCGCCTCCGACTCCGTCACGTCGGGCGTCACCCGCGGGGCCGCGGGAGCCGCCCCCGCCTCCGTCGCCGCCGTCCCGTTGAAATGCGCGAGCGCCGCGCCCCCGCCGAGCGAGAGCACGGTCAGGACCAGCATGGGCAGCACGAGGCGCGCTCCCGAGCTGCGTTTCTTCCGGCTTCCCCGCCGTCCTGCGGGTGCGGCACGCCTTCCCACGGCACTCCCCCCTCGCGTCCTGCGGTCCCGGGGATCGTACCGGCGACGCCGGACGCCCCTTCCCCCCGTGCGGAGGGAAGGGGCGTCCGGAGCGCACTCCGAGGCGGGCGGGCGGTTCAGCCCAGCGTCTCGGCCGCGGTCTCCGAGGAGTCGCGCAGGAAGGTCGAGCAGCGCTCGTACTCCTCCTTCTCGCCGATCGCCTCGGCGGCCCGGGCGAGGGCGTGCAGCGCGCGCAGGAAGCCGCGGTTCGGCTCGTGCTCCCACGGCACCGGACCGTGGCCCTTCCAGCCGCTGCGGCGCAGGGCGTCGAGGCCTCGGTGGTAGCCGGTACGGGCGTACGCGTACGACTCGACGACCCGGCCGCCCTCGAAGGCGTCGTCGGCGAGACGCGCCCAGGCGAGCGAGGAGGTCGGGTACTTCGCGGCGACGTCCGCGGGGGCCGTGCCGTTCGCGAGGAGCTCGCGCGGACCCGGGTCGTCGGGCAGGTGGGTGGGGGCCGGTCCCCCCAGGAGGTTCTCGTGGATGGCCATGGGGCCAGTCTGCCTCAGGGGGCCGCCCCCGGGCCTCCCCGCTCCCCCTGGCCTCCCCCGTCACCCGGCGCCGCCCGCTCCCCCTGGCCTCCCCCGTCACCCGGCGCCGCCCGCTCCCCCGGGTCCAGCGGCGGCGACGTCACCCCGCAGTGCACCCGGCACTCCGGGTGGCAGTCCGCCGCCGCCGGGGCCCGCATCGTCGTCCAGGCCAGGGCCGCGCCCACCGCGAGAATGCCCGCGCACATCGGCATCGCCCGGTCGAAGGCCGCGTCGAACTCCGCCGCCGAGCGGTACGTCTCCGGGCCCATCCCGGCGAGCAGCGGCAGCGCCGCCACCGCGAGGAGGCCGGCCGCCCGGGCCGCCGCGTTGTTGATGCCGCTCGCCAACCCCGCCCTGGTCACGTCCACGGAGGACAGGACGGTCGCCGTCAGCGGCGCGACCAGGGCCGTCATGCCGAGCCCGAGCACCAGGAGCGCGGGCAGCACGTCCCGTGCGTACGAGGCGCCGGGACCGACCCGCATCATGAGGAGCATCCCGGCGGCGCACAGCAGCGGACCCACCGTGAGCGGGATCCGGGGGCCGATCCGCTCCCCCAGCTCGCCCGACTTCGCCGAGAGCAGCAGCATGAGCACGGTCGTCGGCAGCAGGGCCGTGCCGGCGCCGAGCGCGGAGTAGCCGGAGACCACCTGGAGCTGGAGCGCGGCCAGGAAGAAGAACCCGCCGAACGCCGCGTACACGCAGAGGGTCACCAGGTTGACGGCCGTGAACGTCCGCGAGCGGAACAGCGACGGCGGCGCCATCGCGCGCTCCCCGCGCCGCCGCTCCACCACCACGAACCCGGCCCCGAGGACCACCCCCGCGACCCCGGCCCACCAGGCCGCGCCGATCAGCGCGTACGTCACGAGGCCGAGCGCCGCCGCGCCCAGGACCGCGCCGAGGACGTCGAAGCGGCCGTGGGCGGTCTCGTCCCGCGACTCGGGCACGTGCCGCAGCGCCACCGGCACGCAGATCGCGGCGAGCGGCACGTTCAGGAAGAACACCCACCGCCAGCCGGGCCCGTCCACCAGCCAGCCGCCGACGAACGGCCCGATCGCGGCCCCCACCCCGCCGAAGCCGGACCACAGGCCGACCGCCCTGGCCCGGTCGTCGGGGTGGAAGCTCGCCTGGATCAGCGCGAGCGAGCCGGGCGTCAGCAGGGCCCCGCCGACGCCCTGGAGGGCGCGGGCCGCGATGAGGACCCCGGCGTTCGGGGCGAGCCCGCAGAGCAGCGAGGCCAGGGCGAACCAGACGACGCCGACCACGTACACCCGCCGCCGCCCGTACCGGTCGCCGAGCGCCCCGCCGAGCAGGATCAGCCCCGCGAGGGTCAGCATGTAGGCGTTGACGGTCCACTGGAGCGCGCCGAGGTCGGCGTCCAGGTCCTCGCCGATGTGCGGCAGGGCGACGTTGACGACGGTGGAGTCGAGCAGCGCCATCCCGGAGCCGAGGACGGTCGTGAACACGATCCAGCGGCCGGTCCCGGAGCTCAGCCGGATGTCCATGCCTGCCATGCTCCTCGCGACGGCGGCCGTGCGCACCCCTAGGGCGTGTCCGACCCTGATCCGCCGGACAGGCCCCGGGGCCTGTCGCGCAGCCGGTTCGCCGCCCTGATCAGCGCGTTCACACCCCGCTCGGCCTTCGCCCGCGGGCAGCCCAGGTTCAGGCGGACGCAGCCCGGCGTCCCGTACACCCCGCCCGGCATGACCGCGACCTTCTCGACCTCGACCAGCTCCTCCTGGAGCCGGTTCTCCTCCCGCTCGCCGTCGATCCCTAGCGGCCTGAGGTCGATCCAGGCCAGGTAGCCGGCCTGCGGGGGCGTCCAGCCGGCCTCCGGCAGCTCATCGGCCAGGCGCTCGCGCGCCCGCTCCATCGTGCCGGCGACGTACGCCCGCGCCGCGTCGAGCCAGGGCGCGCCCCGCCGGTACGCGGCGACGTGGGCGGTCAGGGAGAGGACGGCCGGGGAGGCGAGGCCCTCGCCGGTCTCCATCCGCCGGATGAACGCCGTCCGCTCGTCGGGGTCGCCGACGATCCCGTACGAGCCGGAGAGCGCCGGGAAATTGAACGCCTTGGTGCCGGAGGTGACCAGGGCCCAGCGGTGCCCCCGGCCGGTCGCCCCGACCTCTTCGGCGATCCGGGTCCACGGCACGTGCCGGTGGCCCTCGGTGACGAAGTCGGCGTGGATCTCGTCGCTGACGACGGCCGCGCCGTGGCGCTCGGCCAGCTCGGCGAAGGCCAGCAGCTCCTCCTCCGTCCACACCCGGCCGGTCGGGTTGTGCGGGGAGCAGAGCAGCAGCATCCGGCTGTCGGGGCGGGCGAGCTCGCGTTCCAGGGCCTCCGGGTCGCCGATCGGCACGCCCCGCAGCTCGCGGCCGAGGCCGGTGACGACCTTGCGGAAGCCGTCGTAGGTGGGGGTGTGGACGACGACGCCGTCGCCGGGTGCGGTCCACATGCGGAGGAGCTGCGAGAGCTGGGAGAGCACCGAGGGGGCGTAGACCAGGGACTCCGGGTCGATCGCGGTCGCGTGCCGCGTGGCGTACCAGTGCCGTATCGCCTCGCGGAACTCGCCGAGCCGCCAGTCCGTGTAGCCGAGGACGCCGTGGTCGACGCGGTCGCGGAGCGCGGCGAGGACCTCCGGCGGGGAGGCGAAGTCCATGTCGGAGATGGTGAAGGGGAGCAGCTCCGGGACGCCGAGGCGGTCCGCGAGTCCGTCCCACTGCACGGACGCGGTGCCGTGCCGGTCTATGGCGCGGTCGAAGTCGTACCCCACGGTCGTCCCTCCTGACGTGACGAAGGGCCCGGCACCTGAGCGGTACCGGGCCCTTCGTTTACGGCCTTACTTCAGCTTCGTGCCGGTGGAGCGCAGCGCGGCACACGCCTCGGTGACGCGGGCGGCCATGCCGGCCTCGGCCAGCTTGCCCCACGTGCGCGGGTCGTAGGTGGACTTCGTGCCGACCTCGCCGTCGACCTTCAGGACACCGTCGTAGTTGCGGAACATGTGGTCCACGACCGGGCGGGTGAAGGCGTACTGGGTGTCGGTGTCGAGGTTCATCTTCACGACGCCGTTCTCCAGCGCGGTGGCGATCTCCTCGGCCGTGGAGCCCGAGCCGCCGTGGAAGACGAAGTCGAACGGGTCGGCCTTGCCGAACTTCGCGGCGACACCGGCCTGGAGGTCCTTGAGGAGCTCCGGACGCAGGACGACGTTGCCCGGCTTGTAGACGCCGTGCACGTTGCCGAAGGAGGCGGCGAGCAGGTAGCGGCCCTTCTCGCCCAGGCCCAGGGCCTCGGCGGTGCGGATCGCGTCGTCGACGGTGGTGTACAGCTCGTCGTTGATCTCGTGGCTGACGCCGTCCTCCTCGCCACCGGTCGGGGTGATCTCGACCTCAAGGATGATCTTGGCGGCGGCGGCCTTCGCCAGCAGCTCCTGGCCGATGGCCAGGTTGTCGGAGAGGGTCTCGGCGGAGCCGTCCCACATGTGCGACTGGAACAGCGGGTTCTCGCCACGGGCGACGCGCTCGGCGGAGACCTCGAGCAGCGGACGGACGTAGCCGTCCAGCTTGTCCTTCGGGCAGTGGTCGGTGTGCAGCGCGACCGTGATGTCGTACTTCGCGGCGACGATGTGCGCGAACTCGGCCAGGGCAACGGCGCCCGTGACCATGTCCTTGTTGTACTGGCCGCCCAGGAACTCGGCTCCACCGGTCGAGATCTGGATGATGCCGTCGCTCTCGGCCTCCGCGAAGCCGCGCAGAGCGGCGTGGAGGGTCTGCGAGGAGGTCACGTTGATGGCCGGGTAGGCGAACTTGCCAGCCTTCGCCCGGTCGAGCATCTCGTTGTAGACCTCGGGGGTTGCGATGGGCATTCGTCCGCTCCTTGTGATGTGCGGGGTGTGTGCGTTGCTGTCCCTGACCTGGGGGCGACGTCATCGTCGACCCCATCCTTTCAGACTCTCGCCCGACCTCCCACGGGCCGGACAGCACGAAGGGCGGGGTGTTTCACGTGAAACACCCCGCCCTTCGGCAAATACGCAGGTCAGGACCGTGTCAACCGGGTCCCGGGACCTAAGTCACGACTTCGCGGCGGTTACGCCAGGCCGAGGTCGCCGAGCTGGTAGCCCGTGAGGTACGGGAGACCCGCCTCGGCGATGGCGCCGGCCGCGCCCCGGTCGACGATCGTGGCGACGGCGACGACCTCGCCGCCCGCCTCGCGGACGGCCTCGACGGCGGTGAGCGGCGAGCCGCCGGTCGTCGAGGTGTCCTCGACGACGAGGCAGCGACGGCCCTTCACGTCCGTGCCCTCGATGCGGCGCTGCATGCCGTGCGCCTTCTGCGCCTTGCGGACGACGAAGGCGTCGAGGCGCTGACCGCGCGCGGCCGAAGCGTGCAGCATCGAGGTCGCGACCGGGTCGGCGCCGAGCGTCAGGCCACCCACGCAGTCGAAGTCGAGCTCGGCGGTGAGGTCGAGCATGACCTGACCCACCAGCGGCGCGGCCTCGCCGTCCAGCGTGATCCGGCGCAGGTCGATGTAGTAGTCGGCTTCCAGACCCGAGGAGAGGGTCACCTTGCCGTGCACCACGGCCTTGTCCTTGATCTGCTGGAGCAGCTCAGCGCGTACGTCAGTCATGGTCAGCAGCTTAAGGGGCGCCCGGGGAACCGCCGCTCACAGCCGCCGCCAGCTCCAGACCGACTCGACCTCCAGGGGGTCGATCGGAGTCACGAGACGCGGGTGGGTGTTGAGGCCGTTCGGCGGGCCGGACTGGGGCTCGACGCAGACCGCCTCCGCCTGCTCGTCGTAGATGACGACCCACTCGGCGCGGCTCCTGACCTTCACCTCCAGCTCCTCCGGCCAGGTGAGGGTGACGTCGACGCCCTCGGGCATGCCGAAGCAGTCGTCCCACGGGCCCGGGAGCGGATCGATGCGGCGGCCGGTGGGGAGGTGGTTCGCGCCGCGCTCCTCCTGCCAGGCCGGGGTGAAGTCGACGCGGACGTCCTGGCCGCCCTGCCCGAGGTTCCGCAGGAACCAGGGGTGCCAGCCGGCCTGCGCCGGGAAGGAGTCGTCGTAGGTCTCGACGCCGAAGCGGAGGGTGAGGGAGTCCTCGGCCAGCTCCAGGACCTGCGTGACCGTGCCCGTGTACGGCCACGGATCGCCGAGCTCGCAGGTGAAGACGGCCTCGGTCGCGGTGGCGCGGACGGTCTTCCACGGGACGTCCCGCACGGTGCCGTGGATGGCGTGCGGCGGTGCGGTGAGGGGGAGCTGATGGGTGGTCGCGCCGTTGCGGAAGACGCCGTTCTCGGTCCGTCCGCACCAGGGCACCATCGGGAAACTCCCGAACCGCTCGCCCTGGCGCAGGACTTCGGTGCCGCCGACGCGCAGGCTCTCGATCCAGCAGCCGTGCTCGGGGTTGATGGTCAACTCGGCGTCGCCCGCCGTCAGTCGCGTCTTCATGCTCACCCCCCGACCCTATCCAGTCGGGATGCGGCTCAGCGCCTGCGACGCAGGGCTCGGCCGATGACGACGGCGGAGGCGAGGGCGAGTGCGGCGGCCGGGGCGACCCAGCGCAGGGTGGCGCCCGCGCCGCCGGCCTCGGGGGCGGGGACGGGGGCGTACCGGCCGCGCGGCGGGGCGTGGTCGACCTCCTCGGCGCTCCGGCCGATCATCGTCCGCCGGGCGTGGGCGGCCTCGGCGGCGGGCTGCGGGGAGGGGAACCCGACGGGGACGGGACCGAAGTCCTCGTCGATCAGCGGGTCGAGGGGTGAGGACGGGTCGGGCCCGCCGAGGCCGATGCCGGCGCCCGGGCCGGACGGCTCGTCGACGCCGTCGTCCACGCCGTCGTCGTCCACGACGTCGTCGTCCACGCCGTCGTCCACCGCGCCGGCCGGCCGGTCGTGCGACTCGCCGACCGCTCCGTCGTCCGGCCCGCCGTCCACGCTTCCGCCCGCCACGGACCCGGCCGTGCGCTCCGCCTCCTCGGCGACCGCCTCGACGAACCTGTCGATCAGCCGGACGGCGGTCGTGGCACGGGCCTCCTCGGTCGCCTCGGCGAGCCGGCCGACCGCCGTCAGGGCTCCGGTGAAGCTCAGGCTCGTCCCTTGGTCCACCGGAGTGAGGACGACGGTCAGGGACAGCTCGCCGGAGCCCTTGCCGCGCGCCTCGGTGCCCTGCCCCTCGTAGGTGATGGCACCGTCCCGCTCGACGACCTTCACGGCGCCCCGGTAGGTGATGGTGTGGGAGCCGACCCGGACCTTGAAGCGGCCCGCGAGCGGCCCCGCCTCGGCGTCGGCGTCGCGCAGGAGGCCGGGGACGCAGCGCGCCACCCGGGCGGGGTCCGTGAGCGTCGCGCGCAGGGCCTCGGCCGGTACCGGAACGAACACCTCGTGGTCCATGGAAAGCGAGCCTACTCAGGCCGGGGCGCGACGTCGCCTCTTTGCGCCGGGGCCCGCGCGCCCCGGCACGTCCGTCCCCTCAGCGCCCGTACCGCGGGTGCACCAGCGTCGAGGGCGGCAGCTCCGCGCCCCGGGTCCGTTCGGCGCGGCGCGCCGCCGCCGTCAGGCCCCCGGCGGAGAGGGACCGCAGCCGGGGCGCGTCGGCCGGGAGGGCGAGGGCGGGCGGGCGCGTGCCCGGCACGGCCAGGAGGAGGCCCCAGTCGTGGGGACCCCGCTCCGTACCGCCGGTGCGGTCGGCGCGGTCGGGGCCCGCGGCGAAGCCGGGGGTGCGGCCGCTCGCGCTGTACGGGCGGGTCGCGAAGCCGGCGGCGCGCAGGGTGGCGTCCACGGTCCAGTAGGTGTGGGGCCGGTCGGTGGCCGAGCCCGCGTGGACGGCGACCCGCCCGGAGCGGGTGAGGACCCGGGCCGCGAGCCCGTAGAACTCCTCCGCGTACAGCTTGGTGCTGGAGGTGATGCCCGGGTCCGGGAGGTCGGAGATCACCACGTCGTACCGTTCCTGCACACCGTCGGCGGCGTCCCTGAGCCAGTTGAACGCGTCGGCGTGGACCACCCGCACGCGCGGGTCGCGGAACGCCTGGCCGTTGAGCGTGGCGAGGGCCGGGTCCGTACGGGCGAGGCGGACGACCCCGGGGTCGAGCTCGACGACGGTGACGGAGCGGACGTCGGGGTAGCGCAGGGCCTCGCGGGCGGCGAGGCCGTCCCCGCCGCCGACGATCAGGACGCGGGCGTGCGGTCCGGCCATCGCCGGGTGGACGAGCGCCTCGTGGTACCGGTACTCGTCCCGGCCCGCGACCCTCAGGCGGCCGTCGAGGAACAGGTCGGGCGGCCCCTCGCGACCGCCGGTCACGACGACCTCCTGGAGCTCGGTGTGGACGGCGACCCGCACCCGGTCGCCGTACACCGCCCGGCGCGCGGCCTCCTCGAAGTCGTCGACGAGGACGGTCGCCGTGGCCAGGACGGCGAGGACCGTCAGGTTCACGGCGACGAGGAGGGCGCGGGAGCGGGCCGTCAGGTCGCGGCGGAAGACCCACAGGACGAGCCCGCCGCCCGCGACGACGTTCACCGCGCCGGTGACGAGCGCGCCGGTGAGCTGGCCGAGCCAGGGCAGCAGGAGGAACGGGAAGGCGAGACCGCCGACGAGCGCGCCGACGTAGTCGGCGGCGAAGAGGTCGGCGACGGTCCCCGCGGCGTCGTCCTGCTCGGCGCGCGGGCCGGCCCGCCGCCCGCGCTGGGCCCTCTGTATGAGGGTCATGAGGAGCGGGATCTCGGCGCCGATGAGGACGCCGATGGCGAGCGAGAACGCCACGACGACGTACCGCGACTCGCCGAGCCAGGCGAAGGCCGCGTACAGGACGAGGGCCGAGCAGCCCCCGACGAGCGCGAGCCCGCCCTCGACCAGGCCGAAGCCGACGGCTGCGCGGCAGCGCAGCCGTTTGGCGAGGAGGGAGCCCACGCCCATCGCGAAGACCATCACGGAGAGGACGACGGAGGCCTGGGTGACCGAGTCGCCGATCAAGTAGGAGGCGAGGGCCACCAGTTCGAGCTCGTAGACCAGGCCGCAGGCGGCGCAGACGAAGACCACGGCCAGGACCGGGAACCGCACCGCGTCGCCCGGCCCGGTCGACCGCTTCCGTCGCCCCGGCCGCTCGCGCCGCCACGCGGGCGGTTGGCGCACCCTGGTGGGTGGCATGGTCACGGTCGGCTCGATCATGAACGTAACGCTACGTCACGACTTACGTGCCCCCTGTCACCCACACGAGTGCACCTGGAGCACCGGAGGGGCGTATCAGAGCACCGCCGGCATACGTGCGCCGATACGGGTCCTGGTGACGACCAACTGCCCCTCCTGCGGGTAGGCGTGCCAGGTGCGCCACCGCACCTGGCCCTCGTGACGCTGCGCCAGCATCGCCGTGAAGGCGTGCGGGGAGCCGGGGAAGGTGCCCGCGAGGCCGTTCGGGTGGTCGGCGACGAGGGCGAGCAACTCCTGCGCCCGGCCAGCGAACGAGCCGTGCGAGAGCGTCTCGACGCGGGCGGCGAATTCGTACTCCCATTCGCCGACGCGCTTGGACACCCCGAGCGGGAGGGGGGTGCTGCTGCCCGGCATGCAGGCGACGGTCTCGGAGCAGCTGCCCCCGTCCTCTTCGAGGAGGACCTGATGGGAGGCGCCGAGCAGCCGCAACTGGAGCTTGGCGCCGGTGAGTTCGAGGTCGAGCACGGCGAGGGCGGGCAGCGGCTCGCGCCCGAGGGCCCAGGCCAGGTCGGCCGCGCGGGTGTCGGTGTAGGTGGTTTTCAGGGTGGTGAGCATGGATCGGCTCCGCAAACACGGTTTGACGGGTGGGCCGGGGGCGCCCCGGGAGAGGGTCCAACGGGAGGAGTGGGGGGATCGCCGGCTCGGTTCCACACACGGTCCGAGGGCTGTCTCTGTCAGGAGCGAGAGAACCACGGACCCCGGGCGACTCGCAGCGTTTTTACCCAACTTGCCGTGGTTTCCAACCCCTTCGGGGAGACCACAGTTCACTTGTTCAATCAGATTCGATCGACAAGATGCGCCGGAATGCCAACGTCACGTGCCGCTCAACTGCACGAGGACGAGGAGCAGGAGGAGCTCGAACACGAGGAGGACGAACACGAGGAGGAGGAAGAAGAGGACGAGCAGGAGAAGGACGAGGACGAGGACGAGCAGGAGGACGAGGAGCTCGACGACGAGGAGCTCGACGAGGACGGGGCCCACCAGCTGTCGTTCCGGCGGCGGACCGGCGCGGAGTGCCGCAGCGCGAGCGAGACGACCGCCACCACGAACGCGATCACGGCGGCGATCCCGATGATGAAGAGAGCGACGTTGTTCATGCCGGGGGGATCCCCCCGCCACACCCCCGCCAAAGCGCACTTGAGGAAGTCCAGAGCTTCCCCCCAGGATGACCGTCATGACACGACCGCTGCTGAACCGCCGGCTCGCCGAGTTCGGGACGACGATCTTCGCCGAGATGTCCGCGCTCGCCGCCGCGACGGGGTCGATCAACCTCGGCCAGGGCTTCCCCGACACCGACGGCCCCGAGGAGATCCGCGAGGCCGCGGTCCGCGCACTGCGGGACGGCCGCGGCAACCAGTACCCGCCCGGCCCCGGCGTCCCCGAGCTGCGCTCCGCGATCGCCGACCACCAGCGCGAGCGGTACGGCCTCGCGTACGACCCCGACACGGAGGTCCTCGTCACGGCGGGCGCCACCGAGGCCATCGCGGCGGCGCTGCTCGCCCTGGTCGAGCCCGGCGACGAGGTCGTCGCCCTGGAGCCGTACTACGACTCGTACGCCGCCTGCGTCGCCATGGCCGGCGGCACCCGCGTCCCCGTCACCCTCCGGCCCCACGAGGGCTCCTACGTCCTCGACCTGGACGAGCTGCGGGCCGCCGTCACCGACAAGACCCGCCTCATCCTCCTCAACACCCCCCACAACCCCACCGGCACCGTCCTGACCCGCGCCGAGCTCACCGCGATCGCCGAACTCGCCGTCGAACGCGACCTGCTCGTCGTCACCGACGAGGTGTACGAGCACCTCGTCTTCGACGACGCCGCCCACATCCCGATCGCGACCCTGCCCGGCATGCGGGAGCGGACCGTCACCATCGGCTCGGCAGGGAAGACCTTCTCCTTCACGGGCTGGAAGGTCGGCTGGACCACCGCGAGCCCCGCCCTGACCTCCGCCGTCCGCTCGGCGAAGCAGTTCCTCACGTACGTCTCCGCCGGCCCGTTCCAGTACGCGGTCGCCGAGGCGCTCCGGCTCCCGGCGGCGTACTTCGACGGCCTGCGCGCCGACCTGGCGGCCAAGCGGGACCTGCTGAGCGAGGGGCTCGCGCAGGCCGGCTTCGCGGTCTACCGCCCGGCGGGCACGTACTTCGTCACCACCGACATCCGCCCGCTCGGCGCCACCGACGGCTTCGCCTTCTGCCGCGCGCTGCCCGAGCGCGCCGGCGTCGTCGCCATCCCGAACGCCGTCTTCTACGACCACCGCGAGGAGGGCGCGCCCTTCGTGCGGTTCGCCTTCTGCAAGAAGACGGAGGTCCTGGAGGAGGCGGTGACCCGCCTCAAGGCCCTGGCGGGCTGAGCCGCCGCACACGCGCGAGAGCCCGGCCCCCCACCGCGTACGGCGGTGGGGGGCCGGGCTCTCGGAGCTCCGCTGGAGCCGGAGGGGGGAGGCTCAGGCCTCGTCGCCCTCGGTCTTCTCCTCGGGGGCGGCCAGACCGAACTGCTCCACGACCCACTTGTCGAACTCGATGGAGGCGCGGACCCAGCTGACCGTGGAGGACACGAAGTGCTCCAGGGCGACGCCGGTGCCGATCAGCATCTGGGCCTCACCGATGAGGCGGAGGGTGGCGGAGCCGTCCTCCTCCTCGTGCAGGTGGGTGTAGACCTTCGGCCACAGGGTGCGGCGGTTCCAGTCGTCGATCGCGTCGAGGACCTTGGCGCGGTCGTCGGCCGAGTGCGGGCGGTCGTAGAACGTCCGCACGGAGAAGACCTGCTGCTCGTCCTCGCCGCGGAACATGAAGTACGTGCGGAACTCCTCCCACGGAGCCGCGAGGTCACCCTCGTCGTCGATGACGTACTTGAGCTCCATCTGGTCGAGGAGCTGCTTGACGAGGTCCTGGTCGGGGACGACGGGGCCCGCCGGTCCTGCGGCCTGAGGCTGGGGCTGGCCCCCGAAATTCGGAATCGAGGACGGGTCGATGCTCACCGTGTATTTCCCTTCGTACGGATGCTCGCCATCCTCTCTCATGTCGGCCGGTTCGGGGGAGCCCCGCCGGCGGCGATCCGCTGCCGGCGGACAAGAACACCCCCGGGGGCCGGACAGTCCCTAGCCCGCCCGGCCGACGATCAGGCCGTCCTCGAAGCGGTCCACGCGGACCGTGTCACCGTCCGTGACCTCGCCCGCCAGGATCTCCTTCGCGAGCCGGTCGCCGATCGCCGTCTGGATGAGACGGCGCAGGGGCCTGGCTCCGTACGCCGGGTCGTTGCCCTCCTCGGCGAGCCACTCCAGGGCCTCCGGGGTGACGTCCAGGGTGAGCCGCCGGTCGGCGAGCCGCCGGGCGAGGCGGTCGATCTGGAGGCGGGCGATCCGGCCGAGCTCAGCCCGGTCGAGCGCCGAGAAGACCACCAGGTCGTCGAGGCGGTTCAGGAACTCCGGCTTGAAGCTGGCCCTGACCACGTCCAGGACCTGCTGCTTCTTCACCTCGTCCGAGGTGAGCGGGTCGACCAGGAACTGGCTGCCGAGGTTCGAGGTCAGGATCAGGATGGTGTTGCGGAAGTCCACCGTCCGGCCCTGGCCGTCGGTCAGCCGGCCGTCGTCGAGGACCTGGAGCAGGATGTCGAAGACCTCGGGATGGGCCTTCTCCACCTCGTCCAGGAGCACGACGCTGTACGGGCGGCGGCGGACCGCCTCCGTGAGCTGACCGCCCTCCTCGTACCCGACGTAGCCGGGAGGCGCGCCGACGAGCCGGGCGACGGAGTGCTTCTCGGAGTACTCCGACATGTCGATGCGGATCATGGCCCGCTCGTCGTCGAAGAGGAAGTCCGCGAGCGCCTTCGCCAGCTCGGTCTTGCCGACGCCGGTGGGGCCGAGGAAGAGGAAGGAACCGGTCGGGCGGTCGGGGTCGGCGATCCCGGCGCGCGTGCGGCGCACGGCGTCGGCGACGGCCCTGACGGCCTCGGACTGGCCGATCAGACGCTTGCCGAGCTCCTCCTCCATGCGGAGCAGCTTCTGCGTCTCGCCCTCCAGGAGGCGGCCGGCGGGAATGCCGGTCCAGGCGCCGACGACGTCCGCGATGTCGTCGGGACCGACCTCCTCCTTGACCATCGTGTCCTTCGTGGCCGCCCGCTCCTCCTCGGTGGCCTCCTCCAGCTCCCGCTCCAGGCCGGGGATCTCCCCGTACAGCAGCTTGGAGGCGGTGTCGAAGTCGCCGTCGCGCTGGGCGCGCTCGGCGCGGCCGCGGGTCTCGTCGAGCCGTTCCTTCAGCTCGCCGACGCGGTTGAGGGACTGCTTCTCCTTCTCCCAGCGGGCGGTGAGGCCGCGCAGCTCCTCCTCGCGGTCGGCGAGGTCGCGGCGCAGCTTCTCCAGGCGCTGCTTGCTCGCCGCGTCCGTCTCGTTCCTGAGGGCCAGCTCCTCCATGCGGAGCCGGTCGACGGAGCGCTGGAGCTCGTCGATCTCGACGGGCGAGGAGTCGATCTCCATGCGGAGCCGGGAGGCGGCCTCGTCGACGAGGTCGATGGCCTTGTCGGGGAGGAAGCGGGAGGTGATGTAGCGGTCGGAGAGGGTCGCGGCGGCCACCAGGGCGGAGTCGTTGATCTGCACCTTGTGGTGGGCCTCGTACCGGCCCTTCAGGCCGCGGAGGATCGCGATGGTGTCCTCGACGGTCGGCTCGGCGACCAGGACCTGCTGGAAGCGGCGCTCCAGGGCGGGGTCCTTCTCGATGCGCTCGCGGTACTCGTCGAGGGTCGTCGCGCCGACCATGCGGAGCTCGCCGCGGGCCAGCATCGGCTTCAGCATGTTGCCGGCGTCCATGGCGGAGTCGCCGCCGGCGCCCGCGCCGACGACCGTGTGGAGCTCGTCGATGAAGGTGATGATCTGGCCGTCGCTCTCCTTGATCTCGGAGAGGACGGTCTTCAGCCGCTCCTCGAACTCGCCTCGGTACTTGGCTCCCGCGACCATGGCGCCCAGGTCGAGCGAGACCAGGCGCTTGTTCTTGAGCGACTCGGGCACGTCGCCCTTCACGATCCGCTGGGCGAGGCCCTCGACGACGGCGGTCTTGCCGACGCCGGGCTCGCCGATGAGGACCGGGTTGTTCTTGGTGCGGCGGGAGAGCACCTGCACGACGCGGCGGATCTCGTGGTCCCGGCCGATGACCGGGTCGAGCTTGCCCTCGCGCGCGGCGGCCGTGAAGTCCGTGCCGAACTTCTCCAGCGCCTTGTACTGCCCCTCCGGGTCGGGTGTGGTCACCCGGCGTCCTCCCCTGCTCTTCTCGAACGCGTCGAGCAGCTTCGAAGCGCTCGCGCCCTGCCGGTCGAGGATCTCACCGGCCGGTCCGCCCTTGGCGGCGAGGCCGATGAGGAGGTGCTCGGTGGAGAGGAAGTCGTCGCCGAGCTCCTTGGCGCGCCTGTCGGCGTCGGCGATGACGGCGAGGAAGTCGCGGTTGGGCTGCGGGGGCGCGACCGTGGATCCCGTGGTGCTCGGCTGGGCGGCGATCAGCCGCTCCGCGCCGGAGCGCACGGCCGCCTGGTCGGCCTCGACGGCGGCGAGCAGGTCGGTGATGTTCTCGTTGTCCTGACCGGCGAGGAGGGCCAGGAGCAGGTGCGCGGGGGTGAGGTCCGGGTTCCCCTCGGACACGGCGCGGCTCGTGGCCGCGTTGATCGCGTCCCGGCTTCGGTTGGTCAGTTCGACGTCCACGGTGCGGTGCTCCTCCTGTGCGGTACGGGTCGGATGTCTTCTATGACTCTTCCAACGTACACAAAGTTGAGCCTATTCCGCTCAAGGTGTCGGCAGGACGCGGTATCTTTCGGGCATGGCCACTGACCCGAGGAACCCTTCCGACTCGTACCTCAGCTTCTGGCGCGAGTACCACATGTGCACCCTGACGACCCCGCGCCCGGACGGCACCCCGCACGTGGTGGCGGTCGGCGTCACGTACGACCCCGAGGGCGGGTACGCGCGGGTGATCACGAACAAGCACAGCCGCAAGGTCGCGAACGTGCTCGCGGCGGGCGCGGACGGGGCGCGCGTGGCGGTGTGCCAGGTGGACAAGGGGCGCTGGGCGACGCTGGAGGGCGTGGCCCGCATCCGTACGGAGCCGGAGGTCGTCGCCGACGCGGTCGACCGCTACGCGACCCGGTACGGCCGCACGCCGACGCCCAACCCGGACCGCGTCGTCATCGAGATCGCCCTCACGCGGGCGATGGGCCGCGCCTGACCCGTACCGGCCGCACCGGAAAGCACAGCGGCGCCATCGCGTTTCAGGTCCGCGATGGCGCCGCTGTGTGGGGGAAGTGCCGGAGCGATCTATAACGACGGGGGAATCGCTCAGGCACTGCGGGGGGTGACGGTGATGGTTCTGGGCTCGACCAGCTGGTGGTCCCTGCGGTCGAGGTTGACGAAGATCATGCCGTACCGGATGGCACAGCGGATCGGCTGCGGGGCGCCGCGGGGACGACGGAGGCAGCGGTACGCCCGCACGTCGTCGTCCTCCTCACGCGCGATGACGATCGGTTCTCCGAGAACGGTGACCTTCAGCGAGTCGCCACGTCGGGGGATGGCCGTGGCGAGATCGACGAAGTGCCAACCGGACCGGTAGGCGGTGGCCATCTCCCGGCGGAAACGGCGATCGTCTGGTGGGGCGCTCATGTCTCAGTCCCAGACCGGGTCGGACTGGCGGGCGGGTGCGACATCCCAGACCGGGTCGGACTGGCCCGCCGGCGCGACGTCCCACACCGGGTCGTTCGGGGCCGCGACGACCTTCGCGGGCTCGCTGTCCCACACCGGGTCGCTGACGGCCAGCGCTCCCACTGCCGCCGCCCCTATAAAGACGGATGCAAGTATCGAGCGAAGCATTTTCCTGGACATGAGCGGCTTCGACCTCACTTGTTGGTTTCCTCTCCCCCGCGTACTAGACGATGGCTCACTCTTTGCGCTCACACCACCTGGGACATGCATCATGTTCCTGAAATGCAGGATCCTGGGGGGTGTGCAAATGCCGCAGAACCATATAGACGAGACACATCCTCACGGGCATGTCGACCTGTGTGCAGCCGGAACGGACTTGTACGCACGGGCGTTGCGCATCGGACGAATCACACGGAGCGAGGCAGAAGCCACTCCCTGCCTCATGGACCTCGACCTTCTCCACCCGGATCCCGACGACCCCGCGTGGCTGCGCCCCGTTCCGCCCACCGCCGCACTCGCCCGGCTCGTCCACCCGCTGGAACGCGAGATCCAGGACCGGCGCATTCTCGCCACGGGGCTCTCCCGCACCTTCGAGCAGTTCATGGCCATCAGCGCGCAGGACCCCTCGACCACCCACGCCATCACGGTTCTCGAAGGCATCCACCGCATCGACGCCGTCCTGGGCCGCGCCACCGCCGAATGCACGCAGGAACTGCTCACCGTCCAGCCCGGCGGTGCCCGGAGCGAGCACACCCTGAGCACCGCGCTCAACCGCGTCCAGCCGCTGCTCGACCGCGGCGTCCACGTCCGGACGCTCTACCAGCACACGGCCCGGCACAGCCCCGGCATGCAGGTCTACCTCGAACAGGCCGGCATGTCCCGGCTCCAGGTCCGCACCCTGGAGGAGAGCATCGAGCGGCTCATCATCATCGACCGCTCCGTGGCCCTCATACCCGCGCGCCAGGACCGCCAGGTCGCCCTCGAACTGCGCCACCCCGGCCTCGTCGAGTACCTCGCGTCCGTCTTCGAGCAGTCCTGGGCCCGGGCCACCCCGTTCGGCGAGCAGGTGCCCAACGCCCAGCCGCGGGAGGGGATAAGCGGCATCCAGCGCTCCATCGCCAAACTCCTCGTCGAGGGCCACGTCGACGAGGCCATCGCCCGCCGGCTCGGGATGAACGTGCGGACCTGCCGCGCGCACATCGCCAAGCTCGCCGCCGCGCTCGGGAGCGGGAGCCGGGCGCAGCTCGGGTATCTGATCGCACGGTCGGGGATACTCGACCGCGAGGACGCGGGCGACGACCAGCCGGGGGGCTGACGGATGTACGTGCAGGTGGATCTGGACGGGCCCGGCGGGACCCTCCGGGTGTCGGGGTACGGGCTGCCCGTCGTGGAGCTCTTACGGGCCCCGGGGACGCGTCCGGACTCCCACACCCCCATCGGCACCCGCAAGGCCGCCCAGCTGGCGCTCAGCATCGACGGGGAGCCCGCGGAGATCGAGCCGGCCCGCGGGCGGATGCTGCGGCACTCGTACCGGGTCGACGTCCTGACCTCCGACGGCGTGGAGTACCGGCTCGTGCCCTGCGGGCACGACTACAGCCGCCTCACCCGCGACGGGCGGCGGCTCGGCCGCCTCCTCTGCTCGGGCGACGGGCGGGTCATCGACCGGTGGGACACCGCGCCGACGCCCCGCGACCGCGCCCTCGGCACCGCCCTGGCCGCCGCGTTCGGGACGGGCGCCTCGCCGTGGTGGGAGACGGTCGGCGAGATCGTGGGCGAGTTCCTCCCGTAGGGAACGCGCGAGGGGCCCCGTCCACAGGTGTGGACGGGGCCCCTCGCGACGGCCGGGAGCGTGGGAGCTACTCGCCGCGCTTCGACGGGCGCCAGACGACCAGCGCGCTCGTCTGCTGCACGTCCTGGTACGGCACCAGGTCACGGCGGTACGAGGCATGGACCTGCGCCTCGCGCTGCCGCATCGCCGCCGCCGCGCCGTCGACCGCGGCCGACAGCTCCGCGATCCGGCTCTGCAGCGCCGCGACCTGGTTCTCCAGTTCGATGATCCGCTTGATCCCGGCCAGGTTGATGCCCTCGTCCTGCGACAGCTGCTGCACCTGGCGGAGCAGCTCGATGTCGCGGGCCGAGTAGCGCCTCCCCCGGCCCGCCGTGCGGTCCGGGGAGACCAGGCCGAGCCGGTCGTACTGCCGCAGGGTCTGCGGGTGCAGACCGGACAGCTGGGCCGCCACCGAGATGACGTACACCGGCGACTCGTCGGTCAGTTCAAAAGGATTGCGTCGGTGTCCGTCCATCGGGTCAGGCTCCCTTCGCTGCCTGGAACAGCTCCGCCCGTGGGTCCTCGGAGGCGGTCGCCTCGCGGTAGGTCTCCAGGGCCTCACGTGCCTTGTCGTCCAGCTCCTGCGGCACCGCGACCTCGACCGTCACCAGCAGGTCGCCGCGGGTGCCGTCCTTGCGGACCGCTCCCTTGCCGCGCGCCCGCATGGTCCGGCCGTTCGGCGTGCCCGCGGGCAGCTTGAGCGTGACCGCCGGGCCGCCGAGCGTCGGCACCTTCACCTCGCCGCCGAGCGCCGCCTCCACGAAGGAGACCGGCACCGTGACGGTCAGGTTGTCGTCCTTGCGGCCGAAGACCGGGTGGGCGTCGACGTGCACGACGACGTACAGGTCGCCGTTGGGACCGCCGCGCTCGCCCGGCGCCCCCTTGCCGCGCAGCCGGATCTTCTGGTTGTCGCTGACGCCCGCCGGGATGCGGACCTGCATGGTGCGGGAGGACTTGGCCCGCCCGCTGCCCTTGCAGACCTCGCAGGGGTTCTCGGCGATGAGGCCGCGGCCCTTGCAGTCCACGCACGGGTCGGTCAGCGAGAAGCCGCCGCCGCTGCCGCGCGAGACCTGCCCGGTGCCGACGCAGGTCGGGCACACCCGGGGCGTGCCGTTCTTGTCGCCGGTGCCGGAGCAGGCCGTGCACGGCTGCTGGCTGGACATCCGCAGCGGTACGGTCGCGCCCTCGATGGCCTCGGTGAAGCTGAGCGTCACCTCGGACTCGATGTCCTGCCCGCGCCGCGGCTGGGTGCGCGCACCCGGGCCGCCGCCGCGGTTGAACAGGCCGCCGAAGACGTCCCCGATCCCGCCGCCGCCGAAGCCACCGGCTCCGGCGCCGCCCTGGGCGCCTCCGAAGAGGTCGCCCAGGTCGAAGTTGAACGAGCCGCCGCCGGGCCCGCCGGCCCGGAAGCCGCCGTTCCCGAAGAGCGCGCGGGCGTCGTCGTACTCCTTGCGCTTCTTGGGGTCGCCGAGGATGTCGTTGGCCTCGGAGATCTCCTTGAAGCGCTCCTCGGCCTTGGTGTCACCCTTGTTGGCGTCCGGATGGTTCTCGCGGGCGAGCTTCCGGTACGCCTTCTTGATCTCGGCCTCGGTCGCGTCCTTGGGGACGCCGAGAACCTTGTAGTAGTCCTTCTCGACGAAGTCCTTCGTGCTCATCGACGTCCCTCCCTACGCACGTGCTCGATTACTCGCTGTCCTTCTCGGACGTGGCGGACTTGTCGGTGTCGCCGTCCGAGTCCTCCGCCTTCGCCGCGCCCGGCTGGGGCTCGGCGACGGCCACGCGGGCGGGCCTGATGGTCCGCTCGCCGATCCGGTAGCCCGGCTGCAGGATCGCGACGCAGGTCGTCTCGGTGACGTCCGGCGCGTACGAGTGCATCAGGGCCTCGTGGATCGTCGGGTCGAAGGGCTCGCCCTCCTTGCCGAACTGCTGCAGACCCATCTTGGCGACGACGGTCTCCAGCGACTCGGCCACCGACTTGAACCCGCCCACGAGCTCGCCGTGGTCGCGGGCCCGGCCGACGTCGTCGAGCACGGGCAGCAGGTCGGACAGGAGGCTCGCGACGGCGATCTCCTTGACCGTGACCCGGTCCCGCTCCACGCGGCGGCGGTAGTTCTGGTACTCGGCCTGGAGCCGCTGGAGGTCGCCGGTGCGCTCGTCGAGCGCCTTGCGGGCCTGGTCCAGCTGCGCCAGTACGGCTACGTCAGTAGCGTCCCCGGCCGGGGCCGCCTTCCCCGCCTTGTCGGCGGAGTCGGCGGCAGCGGCGGTCTCGGGCTCCTCGGGCGTGCCGTCGGTGGGGACGTCGGGCTTCTCCTCGAAGCCCGGGGTCTCCTCCGACATCAGGCAGCGCCGCCCTTCGGCTTGTCCTCGTCCACGATCTCGGCGTCGACGACGTCGTCGTCCTGCGCCTGGGCCTGGCCGGCGTCGCCGCCCGCGGCCTGGGCCGCCTGGGCGTCGGCGTACAGCGCCTGGCCGAGCTTCTGCGAGACGGCCGCGACCTTCTCGGTGGCGGTGCGGATCTCGGCGGTGTCCTCGCCCTTGAGCTTCTCCTTCAGCTCGGTGAGCGCGGTCTCGACCTCGGCCTTGACGTCGCCGGGGACCTTGTCCTCGTTGTCCTTGAGGAACTTCTCCGTCTGGTAGACGAGCTGCTCGCCCTGGTTGCGGGACTCGGCGGCCTCGCGGCGGCGGTGGTCCTCGTCCGCGTACTGCTCGGCCTCCTGGCGCATGCGGTCGACCTCGTCCTTCGGCAGCGAGGAGCCGCCGGTGACGGTCATCTTCTGCTCCTTGCCCGTGCCCAGGTCCTTCGCGGTCACGTGCATGATGCCGTTGGCGTCGATGTCGAAGGCGACCTCGATCTGCGGGACGCCACGCGGGGCCGGCGGCAGGCCGGTCAGCTCGAACATGCCGAGCTTCTTGTTGTACGCCGCGATCTCGCGCTCGCCCTGGTAGACCTGGATCTGCACGGACGGCTGGTTGTCCTCGGCCGTCGTGAAGATCTCGGACCGCTTGGTCGGGATCGTGGTGTTGCGCTCGATGAGCTTGGTCATGATGCCGCCCTTGGTCTCGATGCCGAGGGACAGCGGGGTCACGTCGAGGAGCAGGACGTCCTTGACCTCGCCCTTGAGGACACCGGCCTGGAGCGCGGCGCCGATGGCGACGACCTCGTCCGGGTTGACGCCCTTGTTGGCGTCCTGGCCACCGGTCAGCTCCTTGACGAGCTCGGCGACGGCCGGCATACGGGTCGAACCACCGACGAGGACGACGTGGTCGATCTCGCGCAGCTCGATGCCCGCGTCCTTGATGACGTTGTGGAACGGCACCTTGCAGCGCTCGAGCAGGTCCGAGGTCAGCTGCTGGAACTGGGCGCGCGTGAGCTTCTCGTCCAGGTGCAGCGGGCCCTCGGCGGAGGCCGTGATGTAGGGCAGGTTGATCGTGGTCTCGGTCGAGGACGAGAGCTCGATCTTCGCCTTCTCCGCGGCCTCGCGGAGACGCTGGAGAGCCATCTTGTCCTTGGACAGGTCCACGCCGTGGCCGTTGGCGAACTGCTTCACCAGGTAGTCGACGACGCGCTGGTCCCAGTCGTCACCACCGAGGTGGTTGTCACCGTTGGTGGCCTTCACCTCGACGACGCCGTCGCCGATCTCCAGGAGGGACACGTCGAAGGTGCCGCCACCGAGGTCGAAGACGAGGATCGTCTGGTCGTCCTTGTCGAGGCCGTAGGCCAGGGCGGCCGCGGTCGGCTCGTTGACGATGCGCAGGACGTTGAGGCCCGCGATCTCACCGGCCTCCTTCGTCGCCTGGCGCTCGGAGTCGTTGAAGTACGCCGGGACGGTGATGACCGCGTCGACGACCTTCTCGCCCAGGTACGCCTCGGCGTCGCGCTTCAGCTTCTGCAGGATGAAGGCGCTCATCTGCTGCGGGTTGAAGCTCTTGCCGTCGATGTCGATCTTCCAGTCGGTGCCCATGTGGCGCTTGACCGACCGGATGGTCCTGTCGACGTTGGTGACGGCCTGACGCTTGGCCACCTCGCCGACGAGCACCTCGCCGTTCTTCGCGAAGGCGACGACGGACGGCGTGGTCCTGGCACCCTCGGCGTTGGTGATGACGGTGGGCTCGCCGCCTTCGAGAACGCTGACGACGGAGTTAGTCGTGCCCAGGTCGATGCCGACCGCACGTGCCATTTCGGTTCCTCCAGCTGACTGACTTGAGTGGATCTGACTCAAGGATGCACGACGACGCTCTTCGCGTCAACAGACTTGAGCCGAGTCGACTCAACTCTTCGTCGGCCCACTCGCTCAACGAGTGCATCACCCGCGTCGTTCCCGGGCATGACGGGACACGCGTGAGAGAGTCCGGACAAATCCCTGGATCCCTGGATTCCCGCACCACGGAGCCCGCATCACGGATGCCCGCGCCACGGATGCCCGCGTCACGGATCCCCGCATCCCTGGATCTCCAGGATTACCGCCGGAGGGTGTGACCGCATGACGGGGAAGCGCGCGTTCGACGTGACGGGCGGTGCCCTCCTCCTCCTCGTGCTCGCGCCGCTGCTCGTCGGCACCGCGCTGTCGGTCTCGCTCGGCGGCGACGGCCCGGTCCTGCGCCGCCGGAGGGTGGCGGGACTGGGCGGCCGGCCCTTCACGATGCTGACCTTCCGCACGAGGAGCCCGCTGGCCGCGCTGCCGCTGCTGCTCCACGTCGTCACCGGCCGGATGTCGCTCGTCGGACCCTGCCCGCTCGCCCCGACCCACCGCGAGTGCGCGGGCGAGGGGCGCCGCCGGCTCTCCGTGCGCCCCGGGCTCACCGGGCCCTGGCAGATCAGCGGGCGCTCGGAGCTGCCGTGGGAGGAGCGGGAGCTCCTCGACCTCCACTACGTGGACCACCACTGGCTCGGGATGGACCTCACCATCCTGGCGCGTACGCTTCCTGCAGTCCGCAGGCGTCGCGCGGCAAGGTTTGCCTGAGCGACACAGATCACCGTGAGCTCCGCTACAGCGCGGCGCCGCGACCCGGTAATCTCAGCACGGACTAGATAAGTTACCGCTTAGTAAGGCTCGACTCAGGCACTGTCCGGCACTGCCAGGCACTGGGCGGGCCCGCCCGAGGAGCCCGTCATGCAACTCGCCGCGATCATTGTGTCGCTGACGCTGACCGTGGTCGGCGTTGCCCTGCTCGCTCGCGCCATCGGCCAGTTCGTCAAGTACTTCAAGCTCGGCCAGCCTGTCCCCGCCGGGACCCGCACCGACAACCCGTACCAGCGCAGCGTCACCCTGGTCCGCGAGTTCCTCGGACACACGCGGATGAACCGCTGGGGCATCGTCGGCTTCGCCCACTGGTTCGTCGCCGTCGGCTTCCTGACGCTCCCGCCGACCCTGGCGCAGGCCTTCGGCCAGCTCTTCGAGGCCGACTGGACCCTCCCGGTCATCGGCGGGTTCCTGCCCTTCGAGCTCTACATCGAGTTCATCGGCGTCATGACGATCCTCGGCATCGCGGTCCTCATCGTGATCCGCCTGCTCAGCCTGCCCTCGCGGGCCGGCCGCAAGTCCCGCTTCGCCGGCTCCAAGGCCGGCCAGGCGTACTTCGTCGAGTACGTGATCCTCACGATCGGCCTCGCGATCTACGTGCTCCGCGGCCTGGAAGGCGCGATCCACCACGTCGACCACTACGAGGCCGCGTACTTCGCCTCGTACCCGCTCGTCCTCGCCTTCAAGGGCCTGTCGGTCGCGACCCTCCAGAACCTCATCTACTTCACCGCCATGGTGAAGATCAGCACGTCGTTCATCTGGATGATCGTCGTCTCGCTGAACACCAACATGGGCGTCGCCTGGCACCGCTTCCTCGCCTTCCCCAACATCTGGTTCAAGCGCGACGCCACCGGCGGGACCGCCCTCGGCGCGCTCCAGCCGATGACCACCGGCGGCAAGGAGATCGACTGGGAGGACCCGGCCGAGGACGCCGTCTTCGGCGTCTCGCAGGTCGAGCAGTTCTCCTGGAAGGGCATCCTCGACTTCTCCACGTGCACCGAGTGCGGCCGCTGCCAGTCGCAGTGCCCCGCCTGGAACACCGGCAAGCCGCTCTCCCCGAAGCTCCTCATCATGTCGCTGCGCGACCACGCGCACGCCAAGGCGCCGTACCTCCTCGCGGGCGGCGGCAAGACGATGGAGGGCGACGAGAAGGCCACCGAGGAGCAGCTCAAGGACGTCCCCGCCGCCGCCCTCGCCGAGGCCGAGCGCCCCCTCATCGGCACCGCCGAGGAGAACGGCGTCATCGACCCCGACGTCCTGTGGTCCTGCACCACCTGCGGCGCCTGCGTCGAGCAGTGCCCGGTCGACATCGAGCACATCGACCACATCGTCGACATGCGCCGCTACCAGGTGATGATCGAGTCCGCGTTCCCGTCCGAGGCGGGCACGATGCTCAAGAACCTGGAGAAGAAGGGCAACCCCTGGGGCCTGGCGAAGAAGCAGCGCGTCGAGTGGACCAAGGAGGTCGACTTCGAGGTCCCGATCGTGGGCAAGGACATCGAGGACCTGTCCGAGGTCGACTACCTCTACTGGGTCGGCTGCGCCGGCGCCCTGGAGGACCGCGCCAAGAAGACCACCAAGGCCTTCGCCGAGCTGCTCCACATCGCGGGCGTGAAGTTCGCGATCATGGGCGGCGACGAGAAGTGCACCGGTGACTCCCCCCGCCGCCTCGGCAACGAGCCGCTGTTCCAGCAGCTCGGCTCCGAGAACGTCGCCATGCTGAACATGGCGTTCGGCGAGGACGACGAGGACGAGTCGACGAAGAAGCCGAAGTCAGCGAAGAAGATCGTCTCGACCTGCCCGCACTGCTTCAACACCATCGCCAACGAGTACCCGCAGCTCGGCGGCGAGTACGAGGTCATCCACCACACCCAGCTGCTCCAGCACCTCATCGACGAGGGCAAGCTGATCCCGGTGACCCCGGTCGAGGGCCTCATCACCTACCACGACCCCTGCTACCTGGGCCGTCACAACAAGGTCTACACGCCGCCGCGCGAGATCATGTCCGCCGTCCCGGGCCTGCGCCAGCAGGAGATGCACCGCCACAAGGAGCGCGGCTTCTGCTGCGGCGCCGGTGGTGCCCGGATGTGGATGGAGGAGCGGATCGGCAAGCGCATCAACAACGAGCGCGTCGACGAGGCCCTCTCCCTCAACCCGGACATCGTCTCGACCGCCTGCCCGTTCTGCCTCGTCATGCTGACCGACTCGGTCAACGGCAAGAAGAACGAGGGCAAGGCGAAGGAGTCCGTCACCGTCGTCGACGTGGCGCAGCTGCTCCTGGAGTCGGTGAAGGCCCCGGTCGACCCGGAGCCCGAGGCCGCGGCCGAGGAACCGGAGCCGGCCGTCTGATCCGGTGATCAGGTGATCCGGTGGATCCCGTGGACGGGTGAAGGGCCGCCCCGCGCATCGCGCGCGGGGCGGCCCTTCTCGCGTCAGCGGTGGTGGTTCACGAGGGTGCCGCCGAAGTTGTACGTCCAGCTCTTGCCGCCCGGGACGGTGATCTTCACGTACGGGCGGCCGTCCTTGCCCGCGAAGAAGGTGGCGGTGTGCCCGTCGGGGAGCTTGACCACCTTGGTGGTGTTGCGGTGGACCTGCTTCTCGGGCGCGGGCTTCGGCTTCGGGACGGGCTTCGGGTCGGGCTTCGGCGCCGGGGCCCTGTCCAGCCAGGAGCCGACCGTGCCGTCGGGACGCAGCACGACGTGGAGGCCGTTGTTCTCGCCGTACGCGGGCTTGCCGTCCTTGCTGACGAGCGTGTCGAGCAGCGACCCGCCCCCGTAGATCTCGGCGGAGAAGCGGCCGGGGCCGTCCTGGTAGACCTTGGCGAGCGATCCGTCGGCGAGGTCGACGTTCCGCCAGAAGACCGACTGGTCGCTCGACGCGGCCGGCCCGGGGCCGTCGGCGGGCCCGTCGGCCGCGAAGGCGGCCCCGGCGGCCGGGACGAGGAGGGCGGCCACGGCCCCGGTGGCGACGGCGGCGGTACGGACGGTTCGACGGGTGATGCTCATCGGAAGAGCTCCTTGCTCGGGTCTCTGACTCCACCGACGCTACGAGCAGCACATTGAGGTGATACGTCGGATTCGTAACATTGGTCCGGCGTCATCCCCTAAGGGATGTCACAGCTCAGTGGCAAGGCCCGGCGGGAGGAGCGCGGTCACAGCCCGAGCGGGTACGTTCGGGGCGTGGCTGGATTCAGGAACGGACGCGGCCGGGACAACCGCCCCCCGCAGCATCAGCAGCAGCACCCGCAGCAGCAGGCGCCCTACGGGTACCAGGCGGCCCCACCGCCGTACCCGCAGCAGCAGCACCCGCAGCAGCAGCAGCAGTGGCAGCAGCAGGCCTACGGCGAGCCCGAGTACTTCGGCGACCCGCAGCAGCAGCACCACCAGCAGAACCACCCGCAGCACCCGCAGTACGGGGGCACGGCGAACGACCCGGGGCACACGCAGATGTTCAGCGTGGACGACCCGTACGGCAGCCACTACCAGCAGCCGCCCGTCCCCGTCGGCCCCCGCCTCCCCTGGAAGGCGCTGCTCACCGGCATCGTCACCCGGCCCGCGGACACCTTCCTCCAGATGCGCGACCACGCCGTCTGGGGACCGGCGCTGATCGTCACCTTCCTGTACGGGCTCCTCGCGATCTTCGGGTTCGACAAGGCGCGCGAGGAGGCGATCAACGCGACCCTGTCGACGGCGATCCCCTACGTCCTCATGACCGCCGTCGGCTTCGTCATCGGCGGACTGATCCTCGGCGCCGTCACCCACACCCTCGCCCGGCAGCTCGGCGGCGACGGCTCCTGGCAGCCGACCGTGGGCCTGTCGATGCTGATCATGTCGATCACGGACGCGCCCCGGCTCGTCTTCGCCCTCTTCCTCGGCGGCGAGAACGTCGTCGTCCAGGTCATCGGCTGGCTGACCTGGCTCGCGCTCGGCGCCCTCCTCACCCTCATGGTGAGCCGCTCCCACGACCTGCCGTGGCCGAAGGCGCTCGGCGCCTCCGCGATCCAGCTGGTCGCCCTGCTCAGCCTGATCAAGCTGGGCACGCTGTAGCGGGACCTATCGACCGCGGCCGATGCGCCACCACTCCTTGCGGGCCGACGGCCCCGACGGTTCCTCCGCCGGGGCCGTCGGCGTCTCCACCCAGAACTCCAGGAGGTCCCCCGGCGCGAGCCCGAGCGCGTGCTCGATCTCGCCCGGGGTGAGGCCGCGCAGACCGTCCGCGAGCGAACGGGTCAGGTCGAACCAGTAGCCGCGCAGCGTCGACTCGCTCACGAACAGCTCCCGCGCGACCTGCGCGTAGCTCAGACCGCGGGCGCGCCCGTGCAGGATCTGCCGCTGGCGCTCGCTCAGGACCGTGATGCAGTCCCGCCGCACGAGCACTTCGAGGATGCCGACGACCTGCTGGGGAACGACCGTGCCGCCGGCGGCGACGTCGAGGAAGAGCTCCTCCGCCCGGGCGCGCGGCAGCGCCTTCGAGACGATGCCGCTCGCCCCGGCGGCCACGCACGCGGCGAGCACGAACCGGCGTTCCTCCTGGCTGTAGACGCAGACCCGGTAGCCGCGCCGGGTCAGCGTGCGGATCGCGGCGACGCCCTGCCGGGCGTCGGGCTGCCGCTCCAGGTTGGCCAGGTGCAGGTCGAGCAGCACGAGGTCCACCGCCGGGGCGCGCCGCACCAGCTCCTCCACGGTCGGCACCGCCGCGACCACGTCGAGGCCCGGCATCAGCGGGCCGATCGATTCGCGGATCAGCGAGGCGTCGTCGACGACCGCGACGGCCGGCTTCACCTGCGGCCTCACCGGCTGCCCCGCCGGCGGTCCCGCCGCCGCCGCCGTCACGGCGCGTCCGCGAAGGCGGCCCGTGCGGTCGGCCGGCCCGGCCCCGTCGTCCGCGCCTCCGGAACGGGGCGCGACCTCACCGTCACCGTCGTCCCCTCCCCCACCGCGGACGCGATCGCGACGGCGAGACCCCGCCGCCGCAGCTCGCCGACGACGACCTCCCGCAGTCCGACCCCGAAGGTCGCCGGCACCGGGTCGAACCCGACGCCGTCGTCGTGCACGGTCAGCGTCCAGGCCGCCTCCGGTCCCGCCGCGTCGAGGTGCACGACGACCTCGCACGCGCGCGCGTGCGCCCGGACGTTGAGCAGCAGGCTCCCGAGCGCGCGCTCCAGCGCCTCCGCCTGCGCGGCGGGGATCCGCAGCCCCGCGCCGAGGTCGAGCGAGGCGTCGATGTTCAGGTCGGCGAACCGCTCGCACACCCGCCTGACCACCGGCACGAGCCCGGTCGACGGCCCCTCGCCGTCGGCGGCGGCGCCCGTCTCCCCGCCTCCGGCCGCCGTACCGCGCAGGTACGACCGCATCCGCCGCAGCTCCACCTCGGCCTGGACGACCAGCCGGGCCCGCGAGACGGCGTCCCCCTGCTCGGTGAGGAGCCGCATCACGGCCACGCCGTTGTGCATCATCACCTGCGCCCGCCGCTCCTCCTCGCGCCGCGCCAGCTCGGCGGCACGCGCGCGCGAGGCGTCGGCGTCGCGGGCGATACGGCGGGTGTAGCCGAAGAACATGCGGGTGACCAGCGCGTACACGACGTACGTGAGGATGTTGCCGACGACGGTCGAGTTCATCTCGCTCCCGACGTCGCCGCCGAGGTAGGCCCCGTACCCGACGGAGACCGCGCACAGGCCGAGCACCCAGACGGCGGTCCCGCGCACCCCGCCCGCGGTGATGATGACGGACAGCGCGTACCCCGGCTGGAACGCGGTCCAGGTGCCGAAGCGGTCCCAGGGCGCGAGCACCAGCGGGCCGAGGACGAGGAGGGCGCAGGCGAGCGCGAAGTCGAGCACCGCCGCGGTCGTGCCGAGCGGCCGTCGTCGTACGAGCGTCACGGCGCTCACCGCGACCGCCGCGAGGGCGGCGGCGCCCCAGCACACGAGGTAGCCGACGTCGTGCGGCGACCGGGCCGCCCCGAGCTGCACGGCGGGCACCATCTGCGCGACGGTCCCGAGCCTCACCCCGGCGGTGAAGTACGAGAAGGCCCGCTCGACGCCCGCCCTGGTCGTGGGGAGTTCGGCGACCCGCCACAGCCCGCTAAGGCTTCTCATCGTCCTCCTCGGCGCTCCGGAAAAGCCCGCTGACGCGACACGCAACGCCGAAGATAGTTGAGGGGCACGGCAAAAAGCAGGGCCTCGAAAGAGGCCCTGCTTTCGACGGAACCCGAAGATCCCGAAGAGTCGGAAAGATCACCGGGGACGCCCCCGGGTGGATCGCCGGAGGGCCTCCGGAAAGGCCCCCCGACGGCTCAGGAGACGAGCGTGGCCAGCGCCGCCCAGGTGTAGTCGCCCGGGAGTCCGTCGACCGGGCCGCTGTAACCGCCGAGCTTCGCCAGGTTCTGGAGCCCCATGTACGTGTTCTTGCCGGGCACCCCGTCGATCGGGCCGGTGTACCCGTAGCCGGTGAACAGCCTCTGCAGGCCCATCCACGAGTTGACGCCCAGCGCGCCGTCGGCCGGCCCCTTGTAGCCGCCGAGCTTGGCGATCCGCTGCATGGCCGCGTACGTGTTCGTCCCCGGGGCACCGTCGATCGGACCGCCGTAGCCGAAGCGCTTGCAGATGTTCTGCACGCCCTTCCACGAGTTGACGCCCATGACACCGTCGATGGTGCCCGTGTAGCCGCCCCTCCTGGCGAGGCGCTGGAGCCCCATGTACGTGTTCTTCCCGGGCACCCCGTCGAGCGGACCGGTGTAGCCGTAACCGGTGACGACCCACTGGACGCCGATCCAGGTGTTGGTCCCCGGGGCGCCGTCGAGGACGCCGGTGTAGCCGCCGGCGCCGGCGATCTTCTGGAGCGTCATGCCGCTGGAGCTGGAGGACGGGGGCGGGCTGCCGCCACCGACGACGGAGAGCGGGTTGATCCGGTCGTTGGCGGGGTTGTAGATGTGCCAGTGCAGGTGCGGGCCGGTCGAGTTGCCCGAGCCGGGGGCACCGGCGGCACCGCCGGACCAGCCGACGACCGTCCCGGCGGCGACGCTCGCGCCGTTGCTCAGCCGGAACTGCGAGAGGTGCATGTACTGACTGCGGTAGCCCTCGGCGTGGTAGATGGTGACGGTGTGGCCGCCGGTGCCGTTGTCGTAGATGTTCTCGATCGTTCCGGCTCCGCAGGCGGGCAGCGCGGTGCCCACGGCCATGCCGTAGTCGATGCCGTTGTGGTACGGCGGGTCCCAGGGGCCGGTGACGGCGTACGAGGTGAACGGGTTGTAGATCGCGGGCACGGCGTACGCGCTCGTGGGCAGCACGAGCCCGCCGACGGTCAACGCGCCGCCTCCGACCACCGCGCCGCGCAGCAGCGTGCGGCGGCTGAGGCCCGCGGGGGCCTGGGGGACGTCCGGGGCGTCATGGCCGCCGCAGCGGTGCGCCCCTGCCTCGTACTCGGTCAACGCTTCTCCCTGGGTTCGTCGATGGCTTCGGGAAGATCACGACCCGCTCATCCCACCGATCGGCGCCGTCCCCCGACAACCCAACGAATCCGCGGAGTCGGCCCCGCGGTTCCGCGGATTCGTTGGGTTGTCGCCCCCCTCGACAAGCGGTGATCTTGTCCCGTCCGAGGTCAGACGAGCGGCAGGAGGTCGGTCAGGTGGCTGGTCAGGTGTCCGAACCCGAGTGGGTTGACGACGAAGCGCGAGGACCGTCCCGGCGGTCCCTCCTGCGCACGGCCGGCGCACTGCTGCCGGCCCTGGTCCCGGTGGTCGGCGGCGCCGCCGGTACGGCCTCGGCAGCGGGCGCGCCCGGCGCGCCCCGCACGACGGGAGACCCCCGAGGGGCCTTCAGCGCACCCGGGTTCACATGGACCCTCGCGGGCGCCCCGGCCTCCGGCGTGCTGTTCGCGCTCACCGGCACCGACGGGCTCCCGTGGGCGGGCGGCCGCGTCCGGTTCTCCCTGAGCTCGTTCCACACGGTCCGGTCGAGCCTCTGGTTCGAGGTGTCCGAGGGCCACAAGACCCCCGAGCGCCTCGGCTACCTGGACCTCGACACGGACGCGCACGGCGCGGTCCTCCTCGACCGGTGGCTCCGCCACGGCGACGTGGCCACGGCCGGCGAGTCCGTCCTGCGGGCACAGCTGGTGGGTACGGAGACGATCCTCGCGACCGCGCGGCTGACGGTCGCCCGCGCCGGGAAGGGCACGCGATGACGAGAACGGTCGCCGGGGCCGAGTCGTGGGCCCGTCAGCACACCACCGACGGCGGCGCGTCGGGCTTCGACAACGGCTACAACTGGTCCCAGATGTGCCAGTCCCTGATGTTCCGGGCCTGCGACCTGACCGACTCGCGCGGGACGGCGTACGACGCCTGGGTGGCGTCGGGAGCGGGCAACTCCGACTGGTCGGCGGCCCCCCGCGGGGCCTTCCACTGGTGGGAGGACGACCCGAACTCACCCAGGCCCGGCCACGTCGCCCTCGACCTGGACGGCGGCGGCACCCGCGTCCTGATGGCGACGGGCCACCTGTCCGGCGGGGAGGACTTCGCCCCCGGCGGCTACCACATCGGCACCCAGTCCATCGCCCGCTACAACTCGCTCGCCGGCCTCCACTACCTCGGCTGGACGCTGGACAACTGCGGCGCGAAGATGGCCGACCTCGGGCAGCCGGGTTCCGGCGGCGGCACGGGCGGCTCGTACACCCTGACCACCGCCGACCAGAAGGTGCTGCAGAACCTCGCGAAGCGCGGCGGCTACACGGGCGTCGTCGACGGCATCATGGGCGTCAACTCGTGGAAGGGCGTCCAGACCGCCGTCAAGGGGTACGGCTACACGGGCCCCGTCGACGGCCTGCCGGGAACCAACACGTACAAGGCCGTCCAGTCCCTCGCCCGGGACGGCGGCTACCAGGGGCCCATCGACGGCCTCCTCGGCCCGAACACGATCCTCGGCGTCTCCGCCTGGCTCGCCGCCCACCCGTCGACCACCACCCCGCCCGCGCCCGGCCCGGCGCCCACGCCCGCGCCGACGGACGTCGTCCACGGCATCGACGTCGGCACCAGCCAGGCGAACCTGGACTTCCTGGCCGCGCGCAGCGCCGGGTTCCGCTTCTGCGTGGTGAAGTCCGGCGGCTCGAACGACGGCACCCACCTCCCCTACACCTCGCCGTACTACGTCCGGCAGGTCGACGCGGCACGGGCGGCCGGGTTCCTGGTCGGCCACTACTGGATGACGGGCTGGGGGCAGGCGTCCACCGACGCCGAGTACTTCCTCACCCATCTGAGGGACTACCGCGCCGGTGAGCCGCTGATGATCGACGTCGAGGGCGTCGACGGCAGCCCGGTGTGGACGGACGCGCAGACGGCGGAGTTCATCGGGATCGTGAAGGCCCGCCTGGGCACGACCCCGTTCCTCTACACGTACTCGTCGCTCCTCCAGTCCCGGTCCTGGACGCAGACCATCGCGACGGGCGCGAAGCTGTGGATCGCGGACTACGGCGCCGTGGCGGGCAGCCCGCGGATCGGCACGGCGTATCCGGGCTGGGCGATCCACCAGTTCAGTGACGCGGGGTCCGTGAAGGGCGTCACCGTCGACCTGAACCACGCGAAGCCGGACGCCTTCGGGACGGCCGTCCTGCCGCCGCCCGGCGCGAACCCTGTCCCCGACGCGGGGACGGGCGGCATCTCGCTCACCGACGGCGTGACCCTCCAGCGGATCGCCGAGCTCGGCGGCTACACGGGCCCCATCGACGGCGTCCTCGGCGTCAACTCGTGGAAGGGCGTCCAGGCCCTCCTCACCCAGCTGGGCCTCTACAGCGGCCCGATCGACGGCGTCCCCGGCACGAACACGTACAAGGGCCTGCAGAACCTGGCGAAGGCGGGCGGCTACACCGGTCCGGTCGACGGCGTCATGGGCCCGAACACGTACACCGGCCTGCGGAACTACCTCGCGCAGGCGAACGGCACCGGGACCGTGACGATCTCCGCGGCGGACGCGAAGACGCTCCAGCAGGTGGCGCAGGGCGGCGGCTACACGGGCCCGGTGGACGGCGCCATGGGGATCAACTCCTGGAAGGGCGTCCAGACGGTCCTGTCCCGGGGCTACTACAGCGGTCCCGTCGACGGGGTCCCCGGCCCGGAGACGTACAAGGGCCTCCAGCGCCTGGCCGCCGACTACGGCTACACGGGCCCGATCGACGGCGTCCCCGGCGCGAACACCTACGCGGGCCTCCGGTCGTACCTGAGCGTGACGGGCAACGGCCCCGGCCCGATCTCGGCGGCCAACGCGACGATCCTCCAGAAGCTCGCCAAGGGCGGCGGCTACACGGGGCCGGTCGACGGCGCCATGGGAGTGAACTCCTGGAAGGGCGTCCAGACGGTCGTCAAGGGGTACGGCTACACGGGCCCGCTCGACGGGGCGCCGGCCACCAACACGTACAAGGGCCTCCAGACCCTGGCGAAGGCGGGCGGCTACACGGGCACGGTCGACGGCGTCATGGGCGTGAACAGCTGGAAGGGCGTCCAGACCGTGATGCGCCGCTTCGGCTACACGGGCCCGATCGACGGCCTCCCGGAGACGAACACGTACGCGGCGATGCAGCGGATGGCGGCGGTCGGCGGCTACACGGGACCGGTCGACGGCGTCCTCGGCTCGTTCAGCTGGGCCGGGATCCAGGCGTGCCTGCGCGGCTGGGGCTACGCGGGCCTGATCGACGGCGTCCCCGGCACGGGGACGTACATCGCCCTCCAGAGCCTGGCGCAGGTGGGCGGCTACGGCGGCCCGCTGGACGGGGTGCCGGGATCGAACACGTACGCGGCCCTGAACAACCTGGTCACCTGAGCCGACTCAGGTGACCAGGCACTGAAGGGGGGCGGGTTCTCGCCGGGGGTTCCCGCCGGGGGTTCCCGCCGGGCAGGTCCTAGGCGTCGAGGACCTGCCCCTCCCGCTTCACGACGGGCGGCTCGACCGACCAGGGGAAGTTGATCCACTCGTCGGTCTTCTTCCACACGTACTCGCACTTCACGAGGGAGTGGGACTTCTCGTAGATGACGGCGGAGCGGACCTCGGCGACGTGGTCGACGCAGAAGTCGTGGACGAGCTTCAGCGTCTTGCCGGTGTCGGCGACGTCGTCGGTGATGAGCACCTTCTTGTCGCTGAAGTCGATCGCGTCCGGGACCGGCGCGAGCATGACGGGCATCTCCAGCGTGGTCCCGACCCCCGTGTAGAACTCCACGTTGACCAGGTGGATGTTCTTGCAGTCGAGCGCGTAGGCCAGACCACCGGCGACGAAGACGCCGCCGCGGGCGATGGAGAGCACGACGTCCGGCTCGTAGCCGTCGTCGGCGATGGTCTGGGCGAGCTCGCGGACGGCGTTGCCGAAGCCCTCGTACGTCAGGTTCTCGCGTACTTCACTCATGCCGCTACCGCCTCACACCTGGGTCCGATGGAAGTTCATGAAGGAGCGGGAGGCCGTCGGCCCCCGCTGGCCCTGGTACCGCGAGCCGTACCGCTCGCTGCCGTACGGGAACTCGGCGGGCGAGCTCAGCCGGAACATGCACAGCTGCCCGATCTTCATACCCGGCCACAGCTTGATGGGGAGCGTCGCGAGGTTCGACAGCTCCAGGGTCACGTGCCCCGAGAACCCGGGGTCGATGAACCCGGCGGTGGAGTGCGTGACGAGCCCGAGGCGCCCCAGGGAGCTCTTCCCCTCCAGGCGGGACGCGATGTCGTCCGGCAGGGTGATGACCTCGTAGGTGGAGGCCAGCACGAACTCGCCGGGGTGGAGGATGAACGCCTCGTCGCCCTCCGGCTCGACCTCACGCGTCAGGTCGAACTGCTCGACGGCGGGATCGATGTGGGGGTAGCGGTGGTTCTCGAACACCCGGAAGAAGCGGTCAAGCCTCACGTCGATGCTCGAGGGCTGCACCATGGATTCGTCGTACGGGTCGATGCGGACCCGTCCGGATTCGATCTCGGCCCGGATGTCCTTGTCTGAGAGAAGCACGCTCTTACGATACGCAGAGGGCGCGGACCTGCCCCAATCGGCAGGGCGCCGCGCCCCGGCCGCCGGCCTCAGCCCTCGGCGCCACCGGTCACCACGGGGACGGCGTGCCGCAACCGCGCGCACCGCGGACACCGAATGAGCCGCCCGGGCCCGATCCGCCCGGCCCCGAGCTGCTGCAGCGGGAACGAGGCGGTACTGAACACGTGCCCTTCGGCACAGCGGACGACGGTGCGCTCCATGGAACCCATCAAGTCCCTTCCCCTACACATACGGTGGACGAGCAGCCACATTAGGGGATCAACAGGACGCCCTCCAGGCGGCACTCCGAAACACGCGACGGCGTGAACTTCGCCTCAAGTGGCCCATGGGGTACAGTGTGCAACGATGCGGCACGGTTCATCCGGCCGCTGCGCGGATGTAGTTTAATGGTAGAACATGAGCTTCCCAAGCTTATAGCGCGGGTTCGATTCCCGTCATCCGCTCTTGAACGAAGCCCCAGGTCAGCGACCTGGGGCTTCGTCGTTGTTCTCGGGGCCGCTGCTCACCGGCAGTCGTCGCCCCCGCGGTGCGTCGGGTCGGGGGCGCACAGCCAGCCGTTGACGGCGAAGCGGCTGTCCTCGTGCTGCTTTCCGGGGCATACGACCGGGCGTACCTCGTGCCAGGCGGTGGGCAGGAAGAAGACGATGCTGTCGTGCTCGGGCTCCCAGTCCCGCCAGGTACGTTCCTCCCACTCCCCGGTGGTCTCGGTGTGCAGCGGCAGGGCGGCGTCGAAGACGCGCAGCTCGCCGCCCCCGAACGGCCGGGGCGTGCGGTGCAGGTAGTACACGAAAGTGAGCAGACGGCGGGGGGAGTACGCGACGCTGGTGTCCTGGTGCGGCCCGTAGAAGTCACCGTCGTTGTGCACGTTGAGACCGTAACTGGGCTCGGTGCGGCGGCAGTCGACTCCCAGAACGTGCTCGACTGCCTCTCGTACGTCGTCGATGGCCGCCAGTAGCTCGGGTGCCTGAAAGTCGGAGCAAGACCGGGATCTGCGCAGGTCAGGGGCCAGCTCCCGGTCCCGGACCAGGGACGGCTTGAGCCGGTCGCCGGTGGAGGCGATGGCACGCTCCAGCAGGAGGCCGGCCGTCCTCTCGCCCAGGAACCCGGTGATGCGGCAGACCGTCACCGGGAGCCGCCAGATCGCATCCGTGGACACCGGCGACAGACCCTGCGTCGTCATCGCCCCGCCCCGGACGGAGTGCCCGCCACGGCCTCGCGCAGCACGGCGACTTCGGCCCTGAGGTCCTCCACGTGGCGCTGGAGCGCCTGGATGCAGACCAAGGACACGCCGAGGCCGTCGACGACGGGGATCCTGGTGTCGTCCGGGTTGAAACCGAAAGCGGCGTGCCAGTCCTGGGCCATCGGCCCGAGGTGACGGACACCCTCGGGCTCCCAGAGGTAGCGCCAGGTGCCGACCGGCAGCGCGGCCACGGCGTCCAGGACGGCGAAGCCGTTGACCGCGCCGACCGGGGACACGACGATGCTGTCCCGTGGACCTGCCGCGGAAGGGTCCGGAGAAGCGTCGCCGGCCGCCCGGGGCCGCCTGCTGAGGATCCGCATCGTCACCGGCTCCAGTCGACCGGGACCACGTCCTGCTTGAGCCCACGGTCACTGCAGAGCGAACACGGGGAGCCCGGCACCCCGGGCCCCTGGTCGGTACCGACGGTGATCGCCCCGTGGGCCCCGACGGGAGCGTGCACGCCGTCGCCGACGAGTGCGGCTTCGTAGCCGCCGAGCAGCTCCTGAAGGGTTCCGGGACCCAGGTTCTCCGGGGCGGTGATCGAGGCCACACCGTCGTAGTCGGTGAAGGCGGCCCCCAGCGTCCGGCCTCCGACGGTGGCGAACACGATCTTCGCTCCCCGGATGGGCTCCCCGGTGATGGCGTCGGAAGCCATCGCGTGGATGTTCTCCAGTTGCATCTGGGTGACGTTCAAGGTGGCCTGGCTGGTCGTGAGCCTGACCGGCTTGAGGCTGGGGCATTCCGCGCCGCTGCACGGCGCGGGCGACGAGGGGGTCGCGGTCGCGGCGACACCGCTTCCCGCCCCCATCGACGCCAGAGCGGCTGCCATCACCGCGACGGTCCTACGACCGACAGAACCCATGTCCACTCCCTGGGAGCCGCTCGGGCGCGCTCCGCACCGGCGTGGAAGGCCGGGACGGTCCTGGCGCATGCGGCACTCGACCGATGCCGCCCCCGTGGGACGACGCGAACGACCGTAGCCACACCCGTCCGGCGTGGGTGCCCGATGAACACGATTACGCACCATCTGATGAATCGCCGACGGCGCCGTGACGAACGCGGACGATTCATACCGGCCGACGGGGGGCCACCCTGAGCACCGGTCCTGAACCGACGTGCCCCGTGGTCTCCCGCCGCGGGCGTCCCCCACGCACCGGCCCCGCCGTCGCTCCCTCCAGGAGGACGGACACCGGGCGTTGCCGGGTGGGGAGGCCGGCACGGACCGTGGCCGTGGCCGGTTCGTCGGTGCTGGTGTCGACGTAGACGGACTCCAGTTCGCCGATCCCGCGGTCCCCGGGGTCCACCACGTCCTGGTTGCGTCGTTCGCGGATGTCCGCTGCCCGGATCATGCCGCCCCTCCCCGCTCGGTCGCCGGCGGGGGAAGCGTGGCGCCGAGGAGTTCGGTGGCCTGCGTGATGTTGTCGGCGTGGACGGCGCGGGCCATGGCCGCGCGGGCGGCCTCCGGTGGTGTGTCCGCCGGGACGACCATCAGGGAGAAGTGGTCGTTGTCGCCGCGGGTGACCAGGACGGTGTCGTCGCCGACGGGGAAGGAGTCGAGGTGCACGACCCGGTCGTCGACCACCAGGCGGGTCGGGATGGCGTTCCAGGCGGAGGCGTCCAGGCCGACCCGGGTGACGGGCCCGAGGTACTCGGTCAGGACGGTGAGCAGCGACGGGAGCTCCTGCTCGACGTCACGTGAGCGCGGCCACCACGCGCCGTCCAGAAGGCTCTGCCGGGACCCGGTCGTCTCCATCCGGAGCAGCGCGGTGCCCGGCCCGACCGACCGGTGGATCTCGTCCGGCAGGAGGCGCCGGGGCGCCGGGACGTGGTGGGGGGAAACGTTCGCGTCGGTCATGGTGGTCCGCCCGTCCACGGTTGGTGCCGCTTCCGCCGGGTCGGTGCGACAGTGGACGCCGGGCCGGCGGGCGGGGTGACGGCCCCGCACTTTCACCGTACTCCGGGAGGACGCGCGGACGCGCAGCTCTCCGTCGTGGAACCGATCGGCTCCCGGGCTCCGGACGTACCGTGGACGTATGGGGGCGTACTCGCCTGACTTCGGTCGCCCGGGCAGGCCCGGGGGGGGGGAGGGAAGGACGGCGACGTCCTGGACCGCAACGAGCCGGACGCCGGAGCCGTCGCCGCCGGGGACGCCGAAGTCCGGATCGTCTCCGCCTCCACGGACGCCGCCCGCAGAGTGGCCGACACCCTGCGCCACCGTCTCGCCGACGGTCAGCGGTGCGGCTGACCCGCCCCAGGCAAGGGCACCCGCCTGCGTCCCACCGTCGACACCACCCGCACCGCCGGGCCGGGCCTGACTGACCACCGGCTGTCCCCAGCGGGGCACCGGGCCCCACGCCGAGGGACCCCGACCGGGCAGCCGGAGTCGGCGCATGCGCATGGCGGCCCCGGCCTCCGCGAAGCATCCTGGAAGCCGCACCGCGATGCCGTCGGATCGGCCCGTCGGCACCGGTCCACAGTGTCGCCCCGCCGCTCGCCTGGAGGCCCCGGATGACCGTCGGACGGTACGAGGACGGGGTTCCCGGTCGCTCGGAGAGCTTCGGGGAGATGCTGCTGGGCGGGCTCCTGGACCACGCCCACGCGTTGCCGCCCGACCGGGTCGGATCGGCCCTCGCCGACGCGATCGTACAGATCGGGGGCCGCGAGGTGCGGATCCTGCTCCAGGACTACGGCCAGCGGAATCTGGTCCCCCTGGCCGGGGACGGGCTGGAGGACGGCGATCCCGTGCCCATCGACGGTTCGGCGGCCGGTCGCTGCTTCCTCACCTCGCGTCCGGTCGAGGTGCCGGTGGTCGAGGGGGTGCGGGTCCATGTCCCGCTGCTCGACGGCGGCGACCAGGCCGGTGTCCTGGCCGTCACGCTGGACGCGGTCGACGACGACGCCCGCCGCCTCCTGCGCAGGCTCGCGGCCCTGGGCTCCGACATCATCCGGACCAAGAACGGCTACACCGACCTGTTCTTCCGCACCCGCCGGGGCGAAGCGATGAGCGTCGCCGCCGAGATCCAGTGGTCGCTCCTGCCACCGCTGGCCATGACGATGCCCCGCGTCGCCGTGGCGGGAGTCCTGGAACCCGCCTACGACGTGGCCGGCGACAGCTTCGACTACGCCCTGAACGGCGACGTCCTCCACCTCGCCGTGATCGACGCCATGGGCCACGGCCTGGACGCGGCGACCATGGCGACCGTCACCATCGGGGCCTACCGGCACGCCCGCCGCACCAGCGTCGAACTCTCCGAGATCTACCTCTTCATGGACCGGGCTGTCGCCGAGCAGTTCGCCCTCGACCACTTCGTCACCGCCCAGATGCTGCGGCTCGACACCGGCACCGGCCGCCTCCAGTGGGTCAACGCCGGGCACCCCGCCCCCATGCTGATCCGCGAGCACCGCGTCGTACGCCGCCTCGACAGCCCCACCACCCTCCCCGTCGGCTTCGGCGGAGACCAGCCGCAGGTCAGCGAGGTGGCGCTCGAACCCGGGGACCGGATCCTCTGCTTCACCGACGGCCTGATCGAGGAACACGAGAGCGGACAGGAGGAGTTCGGCGAGGACCAGCTGATCAACTGGGTGAATCAGATGGACAGGGCGGACCGGGAGGTGCACGCGGTGGCGCGGGACCTGTCCCACACCCTCAAGCGGGCACGTGGCGAGGCCACTTCGGACGACGCCACGCTCCTCCTGGTCGAGTGGCGCGGGTGACGGGGGGACGTGCCGCGAGGTGGGGTCACCGACGCCGACCGGGCGGATGCTCCCGGCCCGGGAAATCGGCCGGACGGACACCACTCGTCCGCCCCCGGCGCGGAGTAGGCTGAACGTACCGGGAGTAACTCGAACACCCGCTCCCATGCGGACGTCGTTTCCGGCGATCAAGACACTGGGCCGCCCTGCAGGGCGGCCCGGAGACGGGTCCGCGATCATGACCACCACCCTCGCACCCTCGCATTCGGCGCGCCTTTCGCTGACGCCGAAGACCACACTCGCCGGTCTCCTGGACGGCGCCTGGTGGCCCCGCTCGCGTGACCTCGCCGCTGAGCTTCCGCCCCTGGTCGACGCGCTGGAAGAGCGCTTCGGACGCATCACACGGGTCACGGTGAACCCCACCCGCTGGCCCGTCGTCCCGCACAAGGTCGCCGTCACCGGCCACACCGTGCACGTCGGCTGGTTCACCGAACAGGATCCCGACAAGATGATCCTGCTCTCCTACACCGTCGGCCGCGTCGACCTGCTGGTGATACCGCCCGAGACCGAACCCGCCGCGGCCACCCGGCTCATGGCGGCCGCCGCCGTCCCCGCAAGCGTCCTCACCGCTGGCGCCCTGATGTCCGACGAAGCCGCGACCGGCCGCCGCATGCGCGACGCCCGCAGCAGCGAGGACGCCTGGGAGACGGACGGAGGAGCCGCCCTGCCGCCCCTCCGGCACCCGGTCGTCGGCGCGCGGATGATTCCGCTGCCGAAGAACACGCGGTGGTGACGACATGGAGACCCTGATCGCGCTCGTGGCCGCCGCTGTGCTGATCACACTCGGCACGCGCATCGTCCACCGGCTCAACGCCCAGCACGACGCACGCATCGCCGCCCGCCACTACAGCGACCCCTTCCCGGCCATCTTCCGACCGCCCGGTCACAGCCCCCGCACGCCGACAGAGCAAGCAGCCCGCCGCAGGGCCATGGGCACCTGGCCCTGACCGCTCCAGAGACCACTCCTCCGACCGAAGACCGCGGGTGGGGCACCCGACATCCGGGACAACCCACCCGCCGGCCTCTCGCTCACCCATGAAGGGACCCGCCCCTTGTACCGCACCGACACCGCGGCCCTGCCCTCGGCCGGACAGGCCGAGATCCGCATCGTCGCCGCCACCCCCGAAGCCGCCCGCGCAGTCGCCGAGGTGATCCGCCGCTCGTTCGCCGGGACGGAACAGCGCAGCTACCCCGTCCTCGACGGCGGCACCCGGCTCCACCTCACCGTCGACACCGAAACCGCCGCAGAGCCCGCCCGCTCCTGGCTCACCACCAGCAGATCGTCCCCTCTCACCGGCACCCACGCCGACGAAGTCTGAGCGGAATCGGACCTTCACACGACGAAAGGACTCGGTCATGGCCACACTCCACCAGCGACAGGGGTACCGCGACCGGGTCCTGACCGCCCTCTACGAAGCCACCGAAGGCAACCGCCTCCTCGGCATCACGGGACGGAAGCTGCGCAACGACCTGCGCATCCCGGAGGAAGACCTGGCCGCCGCCTGCACCTACCTCACCGGCGAGGGCCTGATCACCGTCGACTGGGAACCGGGCAACACACCCGCGATGGTCTCCCTCACCCACCAGGGAATCCTCCGCATGGAGACCGAGGAACAAGAGCGCGGGTGAGCCGGACCACCCCGACGTCCCGCTCTCGCCCGGCCCGCCCGGCCGAGAAGTCGTACGATTGAACATGGATCGAGCACGCTCACGTGTGACGATCCGGAAGGGCGGCCCCGACGGAGTGAATGCGCCGGGGCCGTTGTGACGACCGCCGCCAGGCCCGCGCACCCGGCGTCTCGGACGTGGCACCGGCCGGTACGTCGGCGCCCGTCGTCCTCGCGACGACAGTCAGCGCCGGCCCGGAGATGCGCCGTCGCGGCCCGCGCGCTGTCGCGGGCCCCGACCCCTTCCGTCGTCTACTGCATGGCGCAGAGGAGCGGGGGTGCCAGGCGGCAGTGGACCAGAGTCCTGCGAGGTGCGGGTCGCGGAGGCGGGGCGGGACGGCGGTGCCGTGGTGCGCGCGGTTCCCCGTGCGCGAGGAGAACCGCTGTGAGCATCGGGACGCAGGTCAGGAGCAGGAACGTCATGACCGGCCTGCCGCCGTCAGGGAGCCTGCATGGGCCCGCTGCCGTCGTACCGGTACAACGGCGTCCAGAAGGTGCTGAACGGCCCGGGAGGGGTTCGCGAGTCTGAGACGGCGCCCCTGCCGGGGCCACCAGTCGAGGACGGCCAGGAAGCCGGAGTCGCAGAAGGTGACCCGGGAGGCGTCCAGGACGAGCCCGGTGCAGCCGTCGTCGGCCGCCGAGGCCAGCAGTGCCCGCAGCGGGGCGGCGCTGAAGTGGTCGATCTCTCCGGCGAGGCGGAGGACCAGGGTGGTGCCGAGGGTGGTGCAGGAGTCGACGACTATGACACCGGGCGCGGTGTCCGCGCCCGAGTCGTGCACGACGGGACGAGCGGGGGCGGCGAGAGCGGCGGACAGTATCGGTGCGGCGCTTGAAGTACTCACGTCCCCATCAACACCTCCCGCCCGGGGACGGGGAACGAGCCACGCGACCCTTTCACCCCATGTGACCAGCACCGATCCCCGACAAGGGGGAAAGATTCCACCCGAACGAGGCAGGCGGACGCCCATGATGCGACCGCTGTCCTCCGCAATCGCCGCGACCGAGCCCCGAGTGGGAGCGGCTCTCCGGGCACCCTGCCGACTCGAGAGCTCGATGGACCGTGGACTTCGACCGGAGACCCGTCGCGTGCCCCATCCGTGCCCTTCACGGCGGTGAACAGCGGTCACCAGGGGTGCGGGCGGAACCCCTCGGAACACCCTGCGAAGATGCTTGCCCGCAGGTCAGAGGCCATATTGGCGGCCGAGGCGTCGGTGATTCCCAAGCTTATAGCGCGGGTTCGATTCCCGTCATCCGCTCTTACGAGAAGGCCCAGGTCAGAGACCTGGGCCTTCTCTGTTGTCTAGACCTGTCGGGGGCGTCGTGCCATTCGCGTGCCATAGGCGCATGAAGTCAGGGCGCTGGGTGGCCACCGCATGAGTCGAAGCCCACCCCGCCGTACGTGCGATTGGGTGATGATGACGCCGTGATCGTGGATCTGAGCAACTACGAGCTGGTGTGGCCGACATCGCTGTTCGTGTCGGAAGGGGAACACATACTGAAGCCCCAGAGCTCCCGGTCCTCTTGGGAGGAACGCGTGGAATGGCTCCTCACCGAGGCCCTGGTCGGGTCGACAGCCGTGACGGACTTCCAGGAAGCCGAGACTCCCCATGACGGCTGGAGTTCCCCGCAGGGCGCCTGGCCCAAGGCAGACACCCGAGAGGCCTGGTTCTCCGAGCTCGTCAGCCGTGCTTCGGAGATACGGCCCGCGGTCGCACCCCGACCGTACTGGCCTCAGCGGCATGGACGCGGCGTGTCTGTCGACGGAAGCACCGCTCGAGATGCCCGGCGTGACTTCGCACGGATCATCACCGACTTCGAGAACAACGGTTATTTGGCGGAGCAGTTCGGCGAGGACTGCATCGACGGTTCCGAGCACGAGCTTTCCGACGCCTCGGCTGTGATCGAACGTCGCCTCGGCATTCCAGACCTGTGGTGTTCGGCGAGAAGTACGGCGACCACGTCCGCATCGTCGACATCGGCGACTTCTCCCGCGAGCTCTGCGGCGGCACCCACATCGGCCACGGCTCCAACGCGGGCCCGGTCCGCATCGTCGGCGAAGCCTCCATCGGCTCCAACCTCCGCCGCATCGAAGCCCTCACCGGCCGCGACGCCCTCGACCACTACGACACCGAACGTCGCCTCCTCGAAGAACTCTCCACCCTCCTCGGCACCCGCCCCCAGGACGCCCCCGACACCCTCCGCAAGCGCCTCGACACCCTCGCCACCGCCGAACGAGAACTCAGCCGCCTCCGCGAGGCCGAGCTGCAAGACCGCGCCCAGCAGCTCGCCGCCTCCGCCCGCGCGGTCGTCGGCGGTCGGGTCATCACCGAAAAGGTGACCGGCCTCGGCCCGGACGAGCTCCGAACGCTCGCCCAGCACACCGCCGGCCTCCTCGACGCCGATCACGCCGTCGTCGTCCTCGGCACCGAGCACGACGGCAAGGCCCTCCTGGCCGCCGCCGTCACCCGCAGCCTCCACGACACCGGCACGGACGCCAGCCACATCCTCATCCCGGCCGCACGTGCGGTCGGCGGCGGAGCCGGCGGCAAGGGCCCGATCGCCAGCGCCGGAGGCCGCCGAACCGAAGCCCTCGACGAGGCCCTCACGCTCGCCGCCCAGGACGCTACCCGAGTCCTCGCCCCGTAACGTCCGGGGGCTGGTGCCGCCGCAAGCGGCACCAGCCATCCACATCACAGACCGGGTACGCCCGGCCCCAGCTCCTTCAGGAGCACCACGCTCTCGTAGTTCGTCACGGCCCACCGCCAGGACCCGACGGGCACGTAGCCACGCCTGCGATACCAGCCGACCAGGTCCACCGCCTCGACGGACGTATCGATCACCACCCGCGAGGACCCGAGCGCGGCAATGCGTTCCTCCGCCAAGGCGAGCAGCCTCTGCCCCAGCCCCGTCCCCCGGTAGGAAGGGTCCACGGCCAGCTGCCAGAACGACCCCGACCCCGCCGGATCCGGATACCCCTTCGGGACCTCATGGAGAGCCGCCACCGTCACGGTGCCCACGAGCCCACCCGCTTGCAGAGCCAGCCAGCACTCGCCCCTGCCCAGCCTGTAGGCCGTGTCTTCCACCGACTGGTACGAGGCGAAGAAGACTCGGCCTTCGGCCGCATGGCCCGAATAGGCGCGGTGAAGCAGGCTCGTCAGGTCTGCAATCGAGTCGCCCTCGGCGAACAACCGAAGCACGATCGGCTCACGGCTGCCGCGCCGCGTTCGCCCGCCCACCGGTGTTCTATCCACGTGATCAAGTATCGACCGGACAAGGCTGCACCACCTGCTGAACTGCGGGTACGTCGCCGACAGACACATCATTGCCCAGCTCACCCGGCCCACTTCACTACGCTGGCCGCTGGGATGCCCACGCGAAGAGGTAGACCATGTGCCGTACGGTCCAGGGCAGAACGCCCATGTCATTGACCGCATCACCCCCGTGCCACCCGTGCCCTCGCCCGGAGCGGGATCGAGTCGTCGGCCAGCGAGGAAGCTTCAAGACCAGGCGTCAGGGCAACGACACCACGGCTCGCGAGGTCCTGCCCATGCGTGTGCGCCGCGCTCGACCCTCGCCGGCGGCCTCTCCCCGCCCGAGACTCGTCAGCGCCACGACGACCCTGGACAAGCCGGTCACCATCCGACCGCCGGCCGCCTCTCTTCCGAAACGCCGTACTCGGAGTACACGAATACCTGTGTTCGCGACCTGAGATTTCAACGTCCCTCGCGGAGAGGGTTTTTCCCAGCGACGCACGGGAGAAATATTCGACGCCCAAAGACTACGAGGACGTGCTACTGTCTATCTCAGTTGCAGTTTTGGTACCCAAAAAAACTTCGAGCGCTCCCGACGGCCGCGCGCCGCTCGGAAGCGCTTTATATTTCCGGTCATTTTCCGGGCAGGGCATCATCGCGGCGACACGGCGTCCGTAGGGTACGGGTGCCGCTGTACTGCCCCAAGGAGATACGACATGGCTGCTGGCACCGTAAAGTGGTTCAACGCGGAAAAGGGTTTCGGCTTCATCGAGCAGGACGGTGGCGGCGCTGACGTGTTCGCCCACTTCTCGAACATCGCCGCCCAGGGCTTCCGCGAGCTGCAGGAGGGCCAGAAGGTCACCTTCGACATCGCGCAGGGCCAGAAGGGCCCGACGGCCGAGAACATCGTCACCGTCTGACGCTGACGCACATCTTGCAGCTGGGGCCCGCATCCCTCGGGGTGCGGGCCCCAGCTGCATGCATTTCCGCAGTGATTCCTCCTGCCGGAAAGCCACCTAAAGGTACGTGACCCGCTCTTCAGAGCCCTACCCCTCGACGCCCCGAACAAAGTTCCGCGCGCATCCCCTTTTCAGCCGCGTCGCCACGAGTTTTCCGTGCGCCACGTTCGCTTTCGCTTCTCGAATTACATTCGGTCCGTACCTGTGATTCCGCGTGCTGCCCTTACGCTGCGGAACTCCTTGATGCGTGCCGTATCAAGGAAGGTTCTGAATGAACCCCACACGTACGAACAACCGCTCTTCCCGCACCCGCCGCACCGGCGCTCCCGCGTTCCGCTCCACCTCCGGTTCGACCCGGGGCAGCCGCTTCGGTGTGTCGTCCGCCCCGAGCCGCTCGGGTGCTCCCCGCCGCTCGGGAGGTCAGGGTCGGCGGCCCGCCCCGGTACAGGGCGAGTTCGCCCTGCCGAAGACGATCACTCCAGCGCTGCCCGCCGTCGAGGCGTTCGCCGATCTCGACATGCCGAAGAACCTGCTGGACGCGCTCACCACGCAGGGCGTCTCCATCCCCTTCCCCATTCAGGGCGCGACGCTGCCGAACTCCCTGGCGGGCCGTGACGTCCTGGGCCGCGGCCGGACGGGCTCCGGCAAGACCCTCGCCTTCGGCCTGGCCCTGCTGGCCCGCACCGCCGGACAGCTCGCCGAGTCTCGTCAGCCGCTCGCGCTGGTGCTGGTCCCCACCCGGGAGCTCGCCCAGCAGGTCACCGACGCCCTCACCCCGTACGCCCGCGCCGTGAAGCTGCGCCTGGCCACCGTCGTCGGCGGCATGCCGATCGGCCGGCAGGCGCACGCGCTGCGGAGTGGCTCCGAGGTCGTCGTGGCCACCCCCGGACGCCTCAAGGACCTCATCGACCGCGGGGACTGCCGGCTGAACCAGGTCGCGATCACCGTCCTGGACGAGGCCGACCAGATGGCCGACATGGGCTTCATGCCCCAAGTCACCGCGCTGCTGAACCAGGTCAGGCCCGAGGGCCAGCGGATGCTCTTCTCCGCGACCCTGGACCGCAACGTCGACCTCCTGGTCCGCCGCTACCTCACCGACCCCGTCGTCCACTCCGTCGACCCCTCCCAGGGCGCGGTCACGACGATGGAGCACCACGTCCTGCACGTGCACGGCGCCGACAAGCAGCGGTTGACCACCGAGATCGCGGCGCGTGACGGCCGGGTGATCATGTTCCTGGACACCAAGCACGCCGTGGACCGGCTCACCGAGGACCTCCTCCGCAGCGGCGTGCGGGCCGCCGCCCTGCACGGCGGGAAGACGCAGTCGCAGCGCACCCGTACCCTGGCCTGGTTCAAGGCCGGACACGTGACCGTGCTGGTCGCCACGAACGTGGCGGCCCGCGGAATCCACGTCGACCAGCTCGACCTCGTCGTCAACGTGGACCCGCCCACCGACCACAAGGATTACCTCCACCGCGGCGGCCGCACCGCGCGTGCAGGCGAGTCCGGCAGCGTCGTCACCCTCGTCACGCCCCAGCAGCGCCGTGGCATGACCCGCCTCATGCAGGACGCGGGCATCGTGCCCGAGACCAGCCAGGTCCGCTCGGGTGAGGCAGAGCTGATCCGGATCACCGGCGCCCAGGCACCCTCCGGCATCCCGGTCACCATCACGGCACCGGCGCCCGAGCGCCCCAAGCGCAGCACATCCTCGTCCCGTGGCCGGCGCAGCTCCGCCTCGGCCGCCCGGCGAGGCGGCGCCCGTCGGCCCGCCTCCCCCGTGGCGGCGGCCTGAGAACCATGTGATCCGGAAATTCGCCCATCTCTGCAGGAGGCATATTGTGACGCTGGTCCGGATGCAGCCCGGCTCATCGAGTACCAGTTCTAGACCTCAGACGGTCCACGAGGTCATGGAGGTGGCCGGACCACAGGTCTGCGATGACATGACGGTCGAAGTGGCCCTGGCCGTGATGGCCAGTGCGCGCACCGGGCATCTCATCGTCTGCGACGAGGACGGCCTGTGCACCGGGCTGGTCACCCGGGCCCAGCTCATCGCCGTCTGCGACAGCGCCGCCTACGACGACCAGATCCGGTTGCGCGCCGTACCCGGTGACCGGGGGCTGTTCACCTCGCCCCTGACCCCGACGGCCGAAGCCGAACACGCGATGCGCCGCCGCCGGCTCGACGCGCTGCCCGTCGTCGACGAACAAGGTTGCGCCCTGGGCGTCCTCGCCCTGGCTCGCTGAACCGCCTCGCCACGGCTCAACCGTCCCTCCCCATTCCTGTGAGGCATCATGCGCTGTGTCATCGCCCGCTTCCCCTTCGACCTCACCAAGAGCGGCGTCCTGCAGTCCATGCAGGGCATCAAGCCCGAGCCGGCCGTTGGCGAGTCCGTGATCATCGGCCGCCGCACCTACCCCGCCAAGCAGGTCGGCCAGGTCATCACCCGCCAGGACCGCCGCGACTTCACCGCCGGTGAAGTCCTCCGCGCCATGGCCAAGCTCGGCTTCACCTGCCGCAGCCTCCCCCAGAACACCGCGCCCGCCCACAGCCTCGACCCCCGTCGGCATGCTTCCGCGATGCTCGGCTCCCCGGCCGTCTGACCGGGGATCAGCGGGTGCCGGCACCCGCTTGACGAGGGAGGGGTCTGACCGGCACATGTGCCAATCAGGCCCCTCCCTCGTGGCATGGGTTTCAGAAATGGCTCGGCGGTCGAGCGCCGGGCTCACTTGCCAGGTGGAGCTGGCGCAAGGTGCGGTCCGTCTCCTGCCTGAGGTGTTCAGAAGAAGCCAGACGCTGCCACAGCGGGTCGGGACGGCAGGGCACGGTGGCGCCCCGACCAGCCCATTCCTCGGCGAGCCGCGCGTACAGGGGCGTGTCATGATCCGCCGCTTCCACAGAGGTCTGGCCCCGGGCGTGTGCCGGTCCGCGGAAGAACTGTCGCCTTGCTTGTTCCGGGAGGCGTGGTGCAGCCCTGCGCTTGCCGCTGCCCGCCTGCGCGTCGCGGCCGGAGGACGTCCAATAATCATCCGCATGGGTCATTGGGGCGATTCTTCACCCCTGGGACACAGCAGGGGATCAGGCGCGCACGGTGAACAGGCGTGCAACCAGACAGAGTCTGATCCTGGGAGGCTGCGGAATGAGCATCGGTCGGAGGGTCACCCCGAGCGTCCCGGGCCGGCCTCCTACGGTGCCCGCAACAGGGAACAACGTCCTTGTCGAGGGGCGGGACCAGACGAAGGGCATCGACGTGGACGTCGAGCCGGGTGAGCCGGCGCTCCAGGAACAGCGCTCGCCAGATCCCGGCAGGTGGTTCATGAAGCGGTACGGGGTCAGTGATCGGAGTAGCTGAAGTCGCCCACGGTCCAGGCGCTCACGTCCGCGATCGAGACGCGGTACATCCCGCCCGTCTCCGGGATCCCCACCGTGCCCTGCAGGATCCGCGCCAGGTGGAAGTGCAGATGGGTGGGCAGTCCGTCCTTCCGGGTGGGTGCGGTGAAGACGGCGGAGAACTCTCCCAGGCGATCGGAGTCCGCCAGCACCTCCGAGACCCGCTGCCTCCATACCGCTTCGGGCGCCAGTCGGCCGGTGATGACCGTGCCACCGGCGACCACCGTCAAGGACATCTGATTGCTCTGCCCGGACTCCACCAGGGTGGCAACGTCCACGAGCAGCTCGTCAAGCTTCGCCATGAGAGCCGATACTATTCACGGCTCGTCCCGTCCTCTCCACGGGTCATGCCTTCCGGAGAGAAGGGCCGCCACCGCTTTCCCTTCAGAGGCAGCTCTACGGGACCCGGCCGCCGGCGACAGCTGCACCGGCTCCGTCCTGGAAACCACCCAGGTCGTCTTGTGCGACTCCGGCTTCCTCGCCGACCGCGACCGGTGCCCAGGCAGGAACGCAGGCTCAGGTCCGTCGAACGCTCCCGGCCCGTACAGCGTCTCCTGAACGCTGCCGCCTCGGCACGACAGCGGCCGTTCCTGATGCACTCCGTCCCGGGACGACGCACGGACGTCATGGCCTTCAAGCTCCTGACCTGCGCCCCGTGCCCGCGACGGTTCCCCCGTCCGTCGCCGGCCCCGACACCTTCGCCTCCCTCTCCGGCTGCGCCGCACTGACGCCGGTCCCTGCACCAGGCTGCACCAGACCAGAAGAGAGGGGGCGGTCTACCGCGGGGAGGAGGCGCTTACGGTCTTTCCTCCAGAGGCCCGGGAAGTCACCGAGGTCGCTGTGGCGAGCCGGTTGACCATGGGCCACCCGAAGCCTCCAGTTCCGCCCTTGAGGTCGGGGGTACGCATGCGCGGGGCATGGGGGCTGGGGTCGTGCACGGCCACCTCGATGCCGTCCGGACGGGCGGCCAAGTCCAGTACGCAGATGCCGCCGCCGTGCCGCAGGGCATTGGTGACGAGTTCCGAGACCACCAGGACCACGGTGTCGGCGGCCTCGGACGCGAGCGCCGGCATGAGCCCGTCGAGGAAGGACCGGGCCCTGTCACGCGCCCAAGCGATGGAACCCGAAGGGTGGTCGATCGCGATGTCGACGCTCATCGTTTCCATCGGATTCCTCTGGTCAGCCGATCACGCATGCCCGTTCCTCCCCGCCCGCCGCATCTGCCCCCAGAAGCGGCTGGCAACCAGGCGCGACCGCTCTGCGCCCGACCTGCGTCACTCTCCGAAGCCGATTACCTCGCTGCCGAGCACACGAAAATCTACATTGGCCAGAGTAGACATTGGGTAGTGGCGTCGCTATGGTTTCTTCCGTAGCCGAGAAGGACAGCAGGGCCTGGCAGAGACGAACTGCCGGCAAGCAGTACCCGCAGTACAGGTAGTTGCAGTTCGCAGGACGGTGCGGCGGCGGAGTTTCGAAGCCAGGGTTGTTGCAGGACGGCGACGGGACTGGCGGCCGGACCGGGTGGCCCGCAGTGATCAGGGGCCGCCGCGCGGGACCGCGGTCATGGCATGTGCGGTACCCGTGAGTGTGCAGTTCCCAGCAGTGAAGTAATGGAGCGGTACCCCTGGTGAAGGCGTCGGCTGCGGGCGCGCGCACCGGGAAGTTCGGCAGTGGGGTTCCAAGCCAGAGCAGACGCAGGACGGGCAAACGGGGCTGGCTGCCGAAGAGTGGCGCCGTCACAGGCCACTGAGCAGTTCGCATCACCAGCAGTACCCGCAGTAGAGCAGTACCAGCAGTACGCAGTACCCCAGTGGTAGGTAGTTGATCACCGAGGGATGAACGGAGGAACGAAGCACCATCAGGATCGCCCGGACGGAAGTCTTGAGTCCGGGTACCGCAGGACATCGATAGTGAGGTGGTCTCCGGTCAAGCAACCTCGATCCCCGCAGCCCCGGCAGCAGACAGGTCGGGTACGCGGACACAGAAGGCCGACGCGATATCAGGGTCGGCATGTGGTGTAGAAGTTCCTTCGGGGCCCTGGTGCCAGTACGGCACCAGGGCCCCTCCACGCGTTCCAGAGAGAGGTGCAGATGACAGCAGATGACTCGTACGACCGACTCGACGACGACGACTACCCCGCCTACACGATGGGCCGGGCCGCCGAAATGCTCGGCACCACCCCCGCCTTCCTGCGGGCCCTGGGTGAGCACCGGCTGATCACCCCGCTGCGCTCCGAGGGCGGCCACCGCCGCTACTCCCGCTACCAGCTGCGCATCGCCGCCCGCGCCCGGGAACTCGTCGACCAGGGAACCCCGATCGAGGCCGCCTGCCGCATCATCGTCCTCGAGGACCAGCTCGAAGAAGCCCAGCGCATCAACGCCGAATACCGCCGCGCCACCGAAACGGCCCACCCATCGGCCGTGGCTTGAGGGGGTTCGACCGCCGTCGACACCGGCCGACGATGCGCCGGCGCCGTGAACACCCGCAGGACGAGTCGGTCGGTCTCCAGGAGTGAGGCACACCGCGAGCGTGACCGGGGCAGGCAGGGCCTGCCGCCTCCTTCCCGGCAGACAGGAGGGGGTGCTCACACCGCGAGGACCTCGGATCACTCAACCATGACGCCCCGCTCATCGTGGTCAGTAGGCGGCAAGGAAGATCGCGGTGTAGTGGGCGGTGAAGGCCGCGACGGTCAGCGCGTGGAAGACCTCGTGGAAGCCGAACCAGCGGGGCGAGGGGTCGGGGCGCTGGAGGGCGTAGACGACCGCCCCCGCGCTGTAGAGAAGCCCGCCGGCCACGATCAGGGAGACGACGGCCACCCCGCCGTTGTGGAGGAAGTCGGGCAGGTAGCGCACGGGCGCCCAGCCCAGGGCCAGGTAGGAGGGGGTGTACAGCCAGCGGGGCGCTCCGACCCACAGGACGCGGAAGGCGATACCGACCAGAGCGCCCGTCCACACGATCCACAGCAGGAAGGACCACTGGTCGCGGGCGAGCAGGAGCACGGCCAGCGGGGTGCACGTGCCGGCGATGATCAGGAAGATGTTGGCGTGGTCGAGGCGGCGCAGAATGGCCTCACCGAGTGTTCCCCAGGTGCCGAGATGGTAGACGGCGCTGGTCCCGAACAGCAGCCAGGCCGTGACGGAGTACACGGTGCACGCGAGCACGGCCTGCGGTGTTCCTGCCAGGCAGATGAGGACGATGCCCGCCGCCAGCGACGCGGGCACCATGCCGGCGTGGAGCCAGCCCCGTAGTCTCGGCTTGATCGGTTCCACCAGGTCGGCCGCCCGCTCCACCACGGACTCCCTTCCTTCTCCCGTCGGCGGGGAGGCAGGACAGGTGACGTCGGCGCCGTCTCGGGACACTGCATCCCGTCCTGAAATGGACCGCGGAGTTTCTCTCGCAACCATGGGCACATGCTAGAAATCGGCCCGAAGGGGCTACCAGGGGCCCACCTCATCGCACAGGGTCCGTCCGGTCGCGTCGCGATTCCGGTCCTGGCTGCCTGCAAAGGACTGGGTCCGTGGAAGTCGGGGATTCGACGAGCCACCGAGCACTGCCGGCACCTGTCCGTCCTTTGAGCAGCTCACCTCCTGGCACGGACCCGTCACGGACGTCATGTCCGCCACCGGCGCAGCCCACTCAGCACGGGCCCTGTGCGGACCCTTTCGGCGAGCCCCTTCTCGGCTACCACGTGCTGCGGACATGAACAGCCACAACTGATGCGCGTGGGCGCATACTGGCAGCAATGACAAAGCCCAGTGCACCGAAGCGCTTCTTGCCCACCAGCCCCTTCAAGGCCCCGGTTACGCCGCCCCCCAAGCAGTTCGCCGTAGGCGACCAGGTCACACACGACGTGCACGGCCTCGGCCGGGTCACCGGCATCGAGGGCGGGATAGCGGCGCTCGTGGATTTCGGTTCGACGCAAGAGCGGATCCTGAGTCCGTACGCCAAGATGAGCAAGCTGTAGGACCGCCGTACCCGGTCACGGCACACCAGATCCGCTCACGGACCCGCAAGAAAGAAGACCCCTCTCATCGACCTGACCTCGCCGTTCTCCGCTCCGGTGGAGACGTCCCCCTGCGCCGCCGCAGCATCGCCGCACCCCACCACACATCTCTTCCAGGAGCCCGACTTCGGGGAGATCGAAGCCTTCCTGTTTGACGAGGACGCGCAAGTGTCCGCCTCTGGCACGAGTGCGGCTCGACGCGAGGCAGGCTAGCCCCCACCCGTGACGACGGCTTCGGCGTCGGGCGACGAGGCGTATCCGTTTCCGTCTCCATCTACGGCGTGCGCCGAGCGGCTCCGTGCGGGCCCGGACTCTGATGCGTCACCAGACGAGGCGGCGGTGAGCGGCGCATGCGCATGGCGGCATGGATGAGGTCGGCCACGAACAGCATGATGCCGATGAAGAGCAGGAAGAGGAGCCCGTCGACGCCGGCACCGATGATGCCGAGCGCGATCGCGACGATGATCAGGGCCGGGAAACAGCGACACGAGGGGCATCTCCCCGGTCGGACGGGAAGCTCGGGGGCGGCCAGCTGCCCCGGTCTCACCGTCGCGCCGTCCAAGCGAACGAACACCAGACAGCGGCGCATGGCAGAACCGACCGGGATCGCGGCCATGGCCGGCTTGTCAGTGCTGGTGCCGACGTAGATCGCTTCCAGGCTCTGGCAGCGTGCCCCATCCGTGCCCTTCAGGGCGGCGAACAGCGGTCAACACGGGTGTCCCGGGATCGGCGAGCAACGCCGTACTAAAGACGTTTCCACAGGTCAGACCCCAGATGATCGAGCCGGGCGTCGCTGATTCCTAAGCTTTTGGCTCAGGTTCGATTCCCGCCATCGGCTCCACAGCAAAACCCCAGGTCAGCGACCTGGAGCTTGTTTGTTGTCCGGGGCGGTGCCGGCCGACCGGGCCGCGGTGTGGGGGAGTTCGGCGAGGAGGATCTCGGCGGCCTGGGTGACATTGTCGGCGTGGACGGCGCGGGCCATGGCCGTGCGGGCGGCCTCGGGTGTCGTGTCGGGCGGGACGACCATGAGGGAGAAGTGGTCGTTGTCGCCGCGGGTGATCAGGATGGTGTCGTCGCCGACGGGGAAGGAGTCGAGGTGCACGACCCGGTCGTCGACGGTCAGGCGAGTGGGGATGCCGTTCCAGGCGGAGGCGTCCAGGCCGACTCGGGTGACGGGCCCGAGGTGTTCTGTCAGGGCGGTGATCAGCGGGGGGACCTCCCGCTCGACGTCGCGCGAGCGCGGCCACCACGCGCCGTCGAGGAGGCTCTGTCGGGACCCTGTCGTCTCCAGCCGGAGCAGCGCGGTGCCGGGTCCTACGGCCCGGTGGATCTCGTACGGCAGGAGGCGCCGCAGCGGGGAGGGGGTGTATGCGTCGGTCATGGCCGGTCCGCCCGTCCACGGGTGGCGCCGATGCCGCCCGGACCGGTGCCACGGCGGACGCCGGGCCGGTGAGCGGGGCGACGGCCCCGTTCTTTCACCGTACTCCGGGAGGACCCACGGACGCGCCGCTCCCCGCCGGGGGACCGGTCGGTGCGGGTCTTCGGACGTACCGTGGACGTACGGGGACCTGACCAGCCCTGCCTTCGACGGGAAAGGACGGTGCCGCCTTGGACCGCAACGAGCCGGAAGCCGAAGCCCTGCCGCCGCCCGGGTACGCCGAAGTCCGCATCGTCGCCGCCACCCCGGACGCCGCCCGGATGGTGGCCGATGTCCTCCGTCACTGCTTCGCCGGTGAGGAGCAGCGCAGCTACCCCGCCCCCGGCGGAGGGACCCGCCTCCACCTCACCGTCGACACCGCCCGCACCGCCGAACCGGCCCGTTCCTGGCTGGCCACCAGCAGGCCCCCGAGCGGCACGGGGCCCCACTCCCAGGAATCCTGACCAGGGGCGGAGCCTACGGCGTGCGTGGCGGCCCCGGTCGCCGCGGAGCATCCTGGAAGTCGCACCGCGATGTCGACGGATCGGCCCGCCGGCACCGGACGAGGGCGTTGCCCCGCCCGCCTGGAGGCCCCCCCGGATGACCGTCGGACCACACGAGGACGGGCACCCCGACCGCTCGGAGAGCTTCGGGGAGATGCTGCTGGGCGGGCTCCTGGACCACGCCCACGCGTTGCCGCCCGACCGGGTCGGATCGGCCCTCGCCGACGCGATCGCACGGATCGGGGGCCGCGAGGTGCGGATCCTGCTCCAGGACTACGGGCAGCAGAATCTGGTCCCCCTGGCCGGGGACGGGCTGGAGGACGGCGGGCCCCTGCCCATCGACGGTTCGGCGGCCGGTCGCTGCTTCCTCACCTCGCGTCCGGTCGAGGTGCCGGTGGTCGAGGGGGTGCGGGTCCACGTCCCGCTGCTGGACGGGGGCGACCAGGCCGGTGTCCTGGCCGTCACGCTGGACGCGGTCGACGACGACGCCCGCCGCCTCCTGCGCAGGCTCGCGGCCCTGGCCGCCGACGCCATCCGGACCAAGAACGGCTACACCGACCTCTTCTTCCGCACCCGCCGGGGCGAAGCGATGAGCGTCGCCGCCGAGATCCAGTGGTCGCTCCTGCCACCGCTGGCCATGACGATGCCCCGCGTCGCGGTCGCCGGAGTCCTGGAACCCGCCTACGACGTGGCCGGCGACAGCTTCGACTACGCCCTGAACGGCGACGTCCTCCACCTCGCCGTGATCGACGCCATGGGCCACGGCCTGGACGCGGCGACCATGGCGACCGTCACCATCGGCGCGTACCGGCACGCCCGCCGCACCAGCGTCGAACTCTCCGAGATCTACCTCTTCATGGACCGGGCCGTCGCCGAGCAGTTCGCCCCCGACCACTTCGTCACCGCCCAGATGCTGCGGCTCGACACCGGCACCGGCCGCCTCCAGTGGGTCAACGCCGGACATCCCGCCCCCATGCTGATCCGCGAGCACCGCGTCGTACGCCGCCTCGACAGCCCCACCACCCTCCCCGTCGGCTTCGGCGGAGACCAGCCGCAGGTCAGCGAGGTGGCGCTCGAACCCGGGGACCGGATCCTCTGCTTCACCGACGGCCTGATCGAGGAACACGAGAGCGGACAGGAGGAGTTCGGCGAGGACCAGCTGATCGACCGGGTCCACCGACTGGACCGGGCCGACCGGAACGTACGGGCCGTGGCACGCGACCTCTCCCACACGCTCAGAAGGGCCCGCGGCGGGGCCACCACCGACGACGCCACCCTCGTCCTCGTCGAGTGGCGCGGACGCGGGTGACGGGGACCCGGCTCTCCGGCGGCCCCGCCCGCCGAAAGAGCGGCCCGGTCCGCCGCCCCGTCCGGCTCCGGCGCGGAGTACGTTGGAGGTACCGGGAGCACCTCGTACACCCGCTCTCACGCGGACGTCGTTCCCGGCGCTCACTAGGCCGGGGCGCCCCGGGCGCCCCGGGGACGGGTCCCGGTCTCATGACCAGCACCACCGCTCCCACCCGCCAGGCCCGCCTGGCCCTGACCCCGAACACCTCCATGGCCGGACTGCTGGACGGCGCCTGGTGGCCGTATTCCCGCGAGCTCGCCACCGAGCTGCTTCCCCTGGTCGAGGCTTTGCGGGACCGCTTCGGACGCGTCACGCGCATCACCGCGAACCCGGCCCCCTGGCCGGTCGCCCTGCGCAAGGTCCCCGTCGGCGGCTACGCCGTGCACGTGGGCTGGTTCGCCGGCCAGGCCCCCGACACGATGATCCTGCTCTCGTACAACCTCGGCCGCTGCGACCTGCTCGTGGTCCCCCCGGAAACCGAACCCTCCTCCGCCGCGCGCCTGATGGCCGCCGCGTCCGCCCCTGGCAACATCCACACCACCGGCTCCCTGATGTCCGAGGAGCACGAGACAGGTCGTCTCCTGCGGGAGGCAGGGGTCCGTGAGGACGCCTGGGAGACGGACGGTGGCGCCTCCCCGCAGCCCCGGCTCCGCCCCCACCCCGTCGTCGGGGCACGCATGATCTACCTGCCCCACGGCGTGCGGAGATGACACCTGCTGCGGCCCGCCCTCCGATCCCGTGCCCCATCCGTGCCCTTGGTGGCGGTGAACAGCGGTCGAAACGGGTGCCCACCGGGCCGGCGGAAAGCCGCCGCAAGGGCGCGTTTCCCCAGGTCAGGCGCTAGATGATCGAGACGGCGCCGGTGATTCCCAAGCTTATGGCGCGGGTTCGATTCCCGTCATCCGCTCTTCTTACGAAGCCCCAGGTCAGAGACCTGGGGCTTCGTCGTTGTCCAGACCTCTCAGGGCGCCCTGCGCCACCTCCGCACCACGGTCTGGCCGCGATCCTTGGTAGCCTCGCCGGTCACTCGTACAAGAGACCGACAACCGCAGGGGGACGCGTGTCGTTCGATGACGAATGGGCCCGGGCGAAGGCCGATGTGTCTTTAGGCGGCCCGACCGCCATGCGGCTCAACCAGCTTCCCGTGGATCGGGGCGGTGCCACCACGGGCGGAACGCTCGACTACAACACGGACTCCATCAACGGGAACGCGAACCTGCTGATCGAGATCGCGGGCTTCCTCCACGAAGGCAGGCCCGACGGTGATCTCGGAACCATGGCGCGCGCGCCGAGATCCCACGCCGAAGTCGCCGCCCAGGTCGAGCGTTTCGGACGGTTCGCCAACGATCAGTTCCTGGACACGGTCGCGCTCCTCGCGGCGCTCGCCACCCGTCTCAAGACCACGGGGACCGACTTCGTCGCCGTGGACGACGCCAACACCCGCCGCTTCCTCGACAACGTCCTGAGCGATGGCCAGTACGTGGCACCGGAGGCGAAGTGACCGGCCTGAGCTACCGCAAGGACGTCGAGTTCCTCGAAGGCTGCAACCCTGCCCTCGTCGAGCGGAACGCCGACGAGTTCAAGCGCCTCCACGACATGCTGGTCGAGGTCGACGCCCCGGCCGAGCGCGCGGAGAAGCAGACCCACTGGCACAGCGAAGGAAGCCGGCACTACGTGTCTCGGCTCGCCGAGGGGCGCAAGCTCATGCAACACATCGCCGAGGGCTACGGGCATGCTGCCAGCGCCCTGCGGAACTATGCGTGGGCGCTGGAGACTGCGAAGAGTCACTACTCGAACGGCAAGGCCAACGAGCGCAGCCTGGCCGCCCTCATCGGCACCAAGGGCACCGCGATCACCCGTGAGGCACAGGACGCCGAACCCATGCGTCAGTGGGAGGACATGCGAGCCACCACGGGTGTCCTCGACTTCCTCGCCGAACTCACCATGGATGTCGACGACATCCGGGAAGAGGCGAACAGGCTCCACGATGCGGCGGGAGGTGCGTTCCACCTCGCCAGGACGACCGAGAAGGAAGCCCGTGACCTGTGCCTGCACGGGCTGAACCAGGCGTACGAGCTACTGCCCGAATTCCGCCTGGGCTCCATCCAAAGAGTGGACATCGTGTCGGCCATCGCCTCCATGAGGAGCGAGGCCAAGGAGGCCGGCAGCAACCCTCTCACCCACCTTCCCGGTAGCCCACCCAAGCAGGACTACGCCGGAGGAGTCGGCACCAACCCGGTCTCGCCGACACTCCAGGACATCCGGACGCGGTTGTCCGCACTGCCGGGTGCGGAGGACAGCTACTGGAGTCCGCCGGCGTCGGGCCAGGACCGGAAGGACTGGATCAATGCGAACAAGGAGATCATTCAAGCCGCGGCGAAGAACTCTGGATTGCCGGCGGACGTGGTTGCCGGGATCGCCTGGCAGGAGATCGGTGGACAGCCCGGCATCCTCGACGACCTCACGGACACGATCCGCGAGCAGGCCGACGCACCCTGGGGACTGAGCCCGGTCTCCCCGGAGAACCTCCCCTGGCGCCTCGGCGGAACCCCGGACGAGACGTCCTTCGGCCCCATCGCCATCCAGGTGCGCCGCGGAGCCGAAGTGCTCGGCTACGACCCCCAGAGCATGACCGAACAGCAGCGAGCCATCGTGGAGGAGTCCCTCCAGGACCCGGGGCAGAACATCTTCATCGCCGCGGAGTACCTGGCCCAGCTCAAGGCCGAGAGCGAGTTCGCCGACGTTCCCCCCGAGCAGATGACGCCCGAGCAGCGCCAGGAACTGGCGGCACGGTACAACGGTGGACCGTACTGGCAGGGCGATGACGCCCAAGCCTACGGACGGGCCTTCACCAAGAACCTCGACGAAGCCAAGGGAGCTCTCCAGTGATGTCCGATCGGCCCGACGTCGCCGGGACGGCCGGTGACGACGGCTGTCTGCGGTGGGTCATGGCGGTCCCGCTGGTGCTCCTCCACGCGATCGCCGCATGGTTCGTGTACACGGCCCTCACGATCCGGCCCGCAGGCAGCTGGGACGACGAAGCGCAGGCCGGGATCGAGCTGTCCTGCGTCCTCGCCATCGTCGCGAGCGGACTCGCCCTGCTGATCACTCTGCTTCCGTCGATCCGTCGCGCCATGGGCCCCTGGTGGCTCGCCCCACCGCTCCTCCTGGGCGCGGTCGCAGCCGCCCGGTGGGCAGTCGGGGTGTGAGGACGGGCGTCCGCATCTCGTGCCCCAACCGTGCCCTTCAGGACGGACACCAGCGGTCGACACGGGTGTCCAAGAGCTTGTGGGATGAGTGCCACCAGAGCATGTTCCCGCAGGTCAGAGGCGGAATGATCGAGCTGGGCGACGGTGATTCCCAAGCCTATAGCGCGGGTTCGATTCCCGTCATCCGCTCTTCTACGAAGCCCCAGGTCAGAGACCTGGGGCTTCGTCGTTGCCTCCCCGTTCGCCGCTCCGCGGGTCGGGTGGCCCTACGCGACTGCTGGCTACTGCTTTCGGGGCATCGGGAAGAGTGTGCGGAGCAGTGGTCACGCTGAAGGAGCTATACAAGAAAGAACGCCAGCTTCGGCCGCACGGCCGTCAGATGGAATCGGAGCGTCATGACAACTCCGCGCAGGTTTCTTGGCACAGTCTCGGCCGTCATGGCGATCCAGCTGTTTTGGGCGACGGGCAGCGCCATCGCGGACGGCCCTGCCGTAGAGACGGGAGACGCCGTGAGATACACCGCTGGCCTCGCGGAGACAGCCGGCACCCACACCAAGGCACCGAAGCTGCCGTACCTCTGCGAGGGGGAGGTCGACTACCCCCACCCTTCCCACACGACGGAGTACACCATCAACGTGCACTTCGACACCAAGTGCAGGATGACCGCTCCGAACGTCTCGACCGAAGGAAGCCTTTCGCGCTCGCGCTGGTACGGCTGGGAGCAGCTGAAGACGGCCAAGGGCAGCAAGGCGAACACCCGGTCCCTGCGTGTGGTGGCCCCCAAGAGCTGCAAGGCCGGGACGAAGTACCGATACAAGGGCCAAGCCCGGTTCTATGTCTCCGGCCCTCAGGGCAAGGCCGAAGCACACGTCTACAACCAGAACGACAGCGAGATCACGTGCACAGAGCACTGAGACCGAGCCGTGTCGTGGCATTCGTCGTCGGTCTATGTGCGCTGCCGATGCTCGGTGCGTGCGACAGCGGTGAGCGAGACGTCCCGCCTCGCACCGTCCCGCAGTCACCTGCCTCGCTCCTGATGCCCACCGCACGGGACACCCACCTGGCCACGCCCCTCCCTTTGATGGCCCGCCAGTGGGAAGACGGGGACTCGCAGACTCCCCCGAGCCGGCTCACGTGGCAGCGTGATCGCCGTGCGGGCCGCGATCGACTGAGTGTCGAGGTCACGGGACCGGCGCAGCCCTGGTACGCCTCCTTCATGGTCCACAAAGCCCTGGACGAGAGGGGCGTCCCCAGGGAGGACTCGGCGAACCAAACGGTCCTGGCATGCGGTGACGGCATCAGCGACCCCGGTTGTCGGATCACTCGGATCGCCCCTGACCGGTGGCGGGTCGAGACTGTGGATCCTGCGCCTGCCGGTTACCCGTATCGCGTTCTGTACGTCCAGTGGCCCTCCGGCGGGCCTGGGCAGACGGAGAAATGGGCGTCGTGGCAGCTTCCCACCCCCTGAGCGGAATCGCGTCGGATGCGGACCGGGCAGCCAGGTGGGCCCTTGCCAGGATGGCCGCCGCCGCCGCCGAGAACGTCCGGTTCGACGCCGTGGCCGAGTCGGCCCAACACCGAGTGGCGCAGGATGTCGCCGGGCGGTACGGGGCACACAGCGCCGTCCGCTTCGCCGGCAGGGAGCCGGAACCGCCCGCCCGGGAGTCACTCGAAGACGCTTCGACCGCGGAACTGCGCCGGGATGTCTCCATCGGTGTGGATCCGTGTCTCGCGCTCACGGATCCGGCCCGGCTCGTCAGCGCGGTGGCCGGCATTACGGGTGGACGACTCACCTGGCACGGCGAACGGCCCGCCATCGACGTCGTCCTCACCCCCGACCCGGAATCGGCGGCCCCCGACGACCCGTGGCTCCCCCCGGGCGCGGCCCGCCTGGCCGTCACCGTCGATGTCCGTACGGGCATGCTGCTGCGCGCCCACGCCTTCGACGCACACGGCTGCTTCCGCAGTGGCGAACTCCGGCTCACTCGTACCTCCATCGACACGTGCCCGGCTCCCGTTCCGTACGAAGGGGGAGCGCGGGCCGTGCTCGCGCGGATGGCAACCAGCCGGCTCGACCCGGTGCGGCTTCGCGCCGAGGTCGACGCCACACCCGACATCGGCGAGCCTCTGACACCGGCCTCACTGCCTTCCCGACGCTGGTGGACCGTCACCGTCCTGAGCCCAGGCGCCACCCTGACCACGGACGTCAGCGGCGACTACCGCAGTGACCAGACCGCCCCCGCCGCCGCCAGGCTCGCCGAACTCCTCACCCCAGCCCGCATCGTGTCCCATCTCGCCCATGCCGACCCCTCCGGTCCAGACTCCCTCCGCGCCACGGTCCGACCCCTGCGGGCCTTCCCCCTCAGTGCCTGGGCCCCGGAGGAAGACCTCACCTGCGAGTTCACGATCGACCCCACCACCGGCATCCTGCTGCACGCCCGAACCGCCGACGCCTCCTCCCGCACCCTCTTCCGCTGCGACGTCCGGACCCACCACCGCGCGTGAGAGGCAACGGCGGTTCGGGCGTGAGCGACGCCCGAAGGCGTGCCCCATCCCCGTGCCCCATCCGTGCCCTTCAGGACAGCGAACAGCGGTCAACACGGGTGTCACGAGGCGCCGGGGAACCACTACCTCTGAGCATGTTCTCGCAGGTCGTCCTGGCTGGCCGACCACCCCTGGGTTCTCGCCCTTCCGGTCCCCCTCATGGCCGGGGCAGGTGTCGCCCTTGTCCTCGTGCGGCGGGAGACGAATCGCCGGGAGCAGGTCCGCCTGCAGGGTCTTCGCTACCTGGTTGAGCATCTGGATGGCCTGGGCTACACCCAGTTCGAATACGCCATCCGCGACTTGATGCGACGCTACGGCTTTCAGGATGCCCGGCAAGTCGGCGGAAGCGGCGACAACGGAGCCGACGTGAAGGGCACCGGCCGCCAGGTACACGACGGCGATGTCATCGTGATGCTCACCAACGGTCGCTTCTCCAAGAAGGCCCCCGACTTCGCCGAGTCACAGCGCCTGCACCTGGTTGACCGGCACCTCCTCGCACGATGGGCTGTCGGCTCCGACCCGCCGTGGGACCTGCTGCAAGCGGTACCACCATCCAGGAGACCCGCTGCCCGCTGAAACGTCTCGAACGAGTCGAAGGGGAGGTGCGTTCATGCAGCACCGCCCCTTCGACCGACCTTCGACCGACCCGTCGGGTTTCGAGGGCAGTCGACGCCTCGGCGGCCGCCCCCGACCCCACCGGGCCTCGCACCTCACCCGCCGTGCCATGATCCGCGCACATCGGAAAGGGGTGTGCAGATGTGGCCGTGGGGGCGGAAGAAGAGAGAACGGGACGAGGCGCTCGTGAGGGCCGAGGCGGCGTTGCGAGAGGCGTCGGCCGCCTTCTATGAGGTCGAACTGGATCTTCGCCGTGTGGAGTTCGCCGCCGGCGAGATCCGGCGCTTGGCAGACGAGGGCATCGGCGCCCGCAGGGAATCCGTCGAAGCATTCCTCAGAGGCGTGACCGGGACCGCCGCCAGCCTCAACGCGCTCTTCGCCGGCTACTTCGAAGACCTCGACGCTCATACGCCGCTCGAACGGCACGAGACCGCAGAGGATCTCGACCGGGCTGCGCTGGCCCTCGTCGGCCGAGTGAAGCAGTTCGAGGAGATCCTCGTCCTCCAGCGAGTGAACAAGGCGGACATCGACTTCCTCTTCGAGAACATCGCCATCTTTCACTCCATGTGTGCCCCACTGATGCGAACAGCGGTCGACACCCTGGAGTCAGCCCGCGAGGAACTGGCCGCGCTCGCCGCGGACGGGGTCACGAGTCGGCCGCTGGAGCGCATGCTCAGGGAGACCGACGCGTCCCTCACCCGACTCAGGGAAGGGCGAACCGGAACCAGCGGCCGCGAGCACGTCGCCTCCTTCTTCCGTCGCCTCCATGCCGAGGCCGACGACATAAGACGACGGATCCGCCTGGCCCGCCCGCTGGCCGCCGCTTTCGACGAAAGCTGACCCGAGCCAACGGCAAGTACGCCGACGCAGGGTTCTGCCTGCTGGTTCCGTAGCCGACCTGCGGAGGAAACGGACGGCTCTGAAAGCGGCCCGCCGTCAGAGTGACTTTGGTGGCGGTGGCCCTCGGAATGGGCATCGGTCTGACAACCCCTTATGGGATGCCTCCCCCGGCCCTGATGCGCCCGACATACGCTCCGGAAGGAGCTGCCTGTGCGTCCGAAGAGTCTCGCCCTGGTCGTGGCCCCGGCGGCCGCGATGATCTTTGCGCTCGGATCTGGATCCGGTGCCCAGGCTACTCAAGAGCTTTCCACTGACCGCGTGAATGGGCTGGTCACCACCGCATCGGTGCCCGATAGGGACCTCGCGACCGAGTACCGTGCCGTGCGAGCGCTCGCGGAGAGCGAGCCACCGCCGGCGACACTGACCCAGCCAACCACCAGGTTCGTCTGCCTGGTCCACGCGTACCCGCCGCGACTGGACGCGGAGAACCGGATCAACGCCTATGCCGACCACACCTGTGAGTCCCGCCCGGACTGGGCACCCGAGTGGCTGGAGGTCCGGCTGCTGAGCCGAAGCTGTTCGACGTTCTCGGATCGAGCCGTCACCGGATGGGTGCGTAGCCCCGCCCGGGAGAACAACACACGGGTTTCCAGGGCGACGGCCGTGAAGTCCTGCGCCAAGCAGTCACCAGGTCGTTGGTACGTCACCGAGGCCCGTGCGTACGCGCAGAACGGCGCCTACCAAACGGGGGGCAAGTCGGAGGCGGTACGGCTCGCATGCTCGAACTGACAGCGGTCTCACACCTCGGGTTCGGATGGACCCCGACATCCGAGGACCCGACCCACGCCGACTCCAGGTCCTCATCCCGATCCGTCTGGGTGTCTGTCGCGCGGACGCCCGTCGGGGTCGAGATGCTCGTCGGGTCGGCGATGCCGGTGGATGAGGACGCAGCACCGGAACCGATCCTGGTCGTGGCCGATCACGGAGACCGCGAGTACCGCGTCACCGCCGATGAGTTGACCGGACATCCGGCCCTAGGCTCCACGTCCAAGGCTCCGCGACTGTCGTACGTCATCCTCCCGCCCGATGTCGGACACGAATCGGGCGGCCCTTGGGACATCCAGGTCGTCCTGCCGGACAAGGAAGGTGAGTACCGGACGGATCTCGAGGACCTCGAGAACGCGGTGGGTGACCTCACTCTGTTGCTGCCGCCCGCCGTCGTGCACGAGGACGCGGAGTGGGTCGTATGGCACAGCGGGGTCATCGCGTCCCCTCAAGGCTCCCACGTCGTCGCCACCGCGGCCCGCCGTCCGGGGGCGCCCGCCTTCACCGACCCCTGGCCGGCGCAGCCCGTACGGACCGTCTTCATGTACCGGGACGAGTCACCGCCCCACGAAGAGTCGGGACGGACCGACTCCGTACCGGCATTCGACGCCTACACGGCCATGACCCACACCACTGCGAGCGCCCCGACCGCCCTCGTCGTCATCCTCGACGACCCGACACGGAACGAACAGACCCGGGTGCGACTCCCCCTCACCCCTCCTTGAGACGTCTTCTGCGAAGCGAGCGGGATGTCACGCTGCCAGATCGCCACCACAGGCCGCCGATGGTGGAGGCGTGCCACAACGTGCCAGTAGGGGCGGGTAACAGCGGTCAGCAGGAGAGCATCCCGAGGCACGCAGACAAGATCCCAGACCAGGATTTCCGCAGGTCAACGGCCATTTCTATGGTCAAGTGCCGGGTGATTCCCAAGCTTATGGCGCGGGTTCGATTCCCGTCATCCGCTCTTCCACGAAGCCCCAGGTCAGAGACCTGGGGCTTCGTCGTGTTCAGGCCAATTCACGGCCCCTGCCTCCTCTCGACAAGAGCCGTCTTACTAGGGTGAACACCTGTCGCGGAACATGGGTACGAGCGGAGGCTCGGGGTGCGGAACGCCGATCTGGATGTCTCAGAGGACGGCCTCACCAGGCTGGCGAACGACCTCGACGAGATGCAGCGCCATCTGGAACAGCAGACCCGTCGTATGGACGAAGTCGTCGACCGGGTCGCCGCGGGCTGGCAGGGGCCGACTGCCACCGCGTACCGGTCGCTGCATCGTGGTGTCGCCGAGGACGCCGTACGCATCCGCCAGGTGATGGTTCTCCTCGAAGCCGCCATGCGTGCCTCGCGCGACGGCTTCACCGAGCAGGAGCTCGACGCCCTGGCCCGGATCCGGAAGATGCAGGAGGGCGAGGACGTGTCCGCCGCCGCCCGCGACCTCGCCGTGCCCGATCCGGCATCCGGGACAGAATCCGGCGGCCCGCAGAGCCGCATTCTGAACGTCTGAACCACAGGGGATCAGCACCATGACGGACGAAGACCGGATCACCGTCGACTTCGCCACCCTGCAACGCCTTTCGGGGGACCTGGAAGACATCCTGCGCACCCTCAACGAGAAGCTGGACACCCTGTACGGGCGGGCCGCCAAGGTCGTCCTGAGCTGGGACGGCGAGGCCCGCGAGGCGTTCATCGACGAGCTGGACAAGTGGAGCCGGTCCGCGGACGACCTCAAGGCGGCTCAGGCCTGGCTCCACGAGGTCGTGACCAAGGGGCACCTCAACTACGCCGCGGCCAACAGGGCAGTACTCGAAGGCTGGGGAGGCGGAGCCTGATGGCCGGACCCTCCACTCCCGCCGTGTCACCGGGCGGAAGCGGCGGCATCGACGTCAAGCCGGGCGACCTCTGGTCGGTCTCCGGCCGGGTCGCCGCGCAGCAGGACTTCCTGCTGCGCGGTGCAAACAGACTCCTGGAGGAACTGCGCGCGTACCCGGATGCCGGCGGCGCGGGTGCCGAGGCGCAGAGGTTCGCTCAGGCGTACAAGAGAATCGGCGACCGCTGGTTGGAGGTCTGGGGCCGGTCCGTGGTCGGTGTCGGCGGCGTAGCCGTCGGGTTCACCGAGACGGCCAACGCCTACACGCGGGCGGACGCGGCGGCCCACCCCAAGTCGGGGACGGCGGCCGAGCAGCGCCCACGCCCCGCGGTCATCGACAAGGACCCGGCATTCGGAGGGGTGCCGGACATCAAGTGGGGCGACGCCGACGGCGCCGACGACTTCGAGCGCCGTGTGATGGAAGGTATCCCCGAGATCGTCCGGGACGTCCTCCAGCCGCTGTGCAGGAACGTGCTCCGGATGGGGAGGGTGGCGGACGTCTTCCCCTACCCGCAGCAGCACTACCTCAACTCCCTGTGCCACAGCTGGATGAACGTCTCCATCTGCGCGTCACTGGGGGCGGACCAGCTCACCCAGGCCGTCGGCGCCATCACCAACCACCAGCAGGCCGACTGGGAAGCCGCCATGCGGACCTTCTGCAGCGCCCTGTGGGGAGGAACGGCGTGGGGTCAGCAGCGGCACGGCTATCAATGGGCACAGACCGCCAACTCCGGGCCGGGTACGCCCCGTCTTCCCACCGGTAGCCAGCCTGTCCTGGCCGTACTGAAGGACGCGGCGGACGACATCGCCACGATCCTGCGTGAGTACGCGGAAGCCGCCGTCGACCTGAACCGCGATGTCGAGGACGAAGTCCACCGCGCCATGGTGCAGGCCGCCAAGGAGGCCATAGAAGACCTCGCCAGACCCAAGGACCCCAAGAGCCTCCTCGGCTCCGTCACCACCGTGCTCGGCAAGGGCGTGGGCCTGATTCTCTCGTTCGACATCAAATCCGTACTGAACATCAACACGGCCAAGCTGAACAGTTTCGTCAACAGGTACACCGGCATCCTGGACGGGCTGACCACGCGCATGCAAGCGCTGAAGGGCCCTCTGGACGAGGCGTACCTAAGCGCCCCCAAGTTCGAAGCGGGTGTGGCCCGGGCCCACGGTTTCGGTACACGGACCCTGGAAGAGTTCAAGGGTTCACAGCTCTGGCTGAAGGTCGACTCCCACGGGAACTACGACCTGAACCTGGCCGCCAACGAATACATGGCGGACGGCCATACGCTGGACAAGCACGTCGGCAAGACGGACGAGCAGCTGGCGCAGCGCCTGCGTGACCAGCAGTCGGGCGGTCCGACGCAGGCATGGCCCCATGGCAAGCCGATGCCCAGCGGTTCTTCGGCTTTCCCGAACTACCGGCGGGCGGAGGACCTGACCGAGTACAACCTCAACAAGAACAAGGCGAACATCGAGGCGTGGATCAAAGGGCCGCCGCCGGCGACCGACGGCGCAGTCAAGTCGTTCTACTCGACTGCGCCCAACGGCGAGACCAGCGGCCGCAGCGTGAGCAAGCAGCCGGTGGACCCGAACGACCCGCTGTCCGGGTACAAGCAGGGCGGCATCAATGCCAAGGCATACGACGTCACGGGCATCGACACGCGAATTCGGTACGACAGCAGCCGTACTCCGCCGTTCACCGTCATGACCTCGATGCCCTCCAAGTCCTAGCGTCCCGCCAAGAAAGGCCGGCACCACATGTCCGTCGACCAAGCCGTCTGGGAAAGCGCTGTACGCCACTTGTACGAGGATGCGTACCCGTACGACGCCACTGGCCCACGTCGTCACGAGGATTGGGTCCTCGATGTCCTCGCCCTCATGGCACGAGTCCCGGACCCACGGGGCTGGGCCGGTCTCGATGACGCGGCACAGGACCCGGAGCGCGAGGCCTCCCCCACGTACCCGTTCGTCGCCCACTCACCGGACTACATCCGGGTGCGCCTGCGGGAGATCGACCGGGACAGTGCCGAGAACCTTCTTCTGGCGCTCACCGACGACTGCTGCACGCTGTCCAACCTGAAGCGCTTCACAGAGACCGAGGAGGAGTTGCGGGCCATGGCGCGGACGGTCCTCGCTCGATACGGGGAGCAGGCCACCTTTCACACGAACGTCAACCGGCCCGGCCGGCTACCGGGGACGCTCGACTTCACGACACCGAACTGGGGATACAGCCCGCTCAGCGTCTACTCCGAGGATTGCGGTCTGATCGTCGTATCGGACACCGAGGTCGCCATCTTCTGGAACTTCTCCGACTACTGAACCAGCTGCTGGGCAGGCGATTTGAAAGGATGCCCTGGTGCTGACGCGAGCTGCGACGTATTCCGACCGGGAGACCACCCACTGGGCCACCCAGCAGGTGGTGACCGCCAACGAGCAGGCCATCCACCGCTGGCTCGCCCAGGGCACCCGGGCCCGTCTCGCCATCGAGGCCGCCTGGCCCTCCCGAGAGGAACCCGTGGGCCGGGTCCAGTTGGAGGGCGACCTGCTGGCCGGACGCGGCCCCGTCGACGTCCGCGCGGCGCGCGTCGTCCTGCGCCGCGACCCGTCGAGCCCGTACGGCTTCGTCGTCCACACGACCGTCCCGTTCTACCTGTAGGGGCCGCACGCACATGTCCATGAAGCCCCTCGAACACGACCGCCGGTACGGCGAGCTCGACCAGGTGGTGCGCGCGTACCTGGGTCAGCCGGCCGACGACACCCCGGAGCGGCGCAGCCGCGCGCTGGAGGCGTACCTCCGGCACACCTGGCACACCCGCCCCTCGGCCATCGCGGAGGCGGAGCGCCAGCTGCGCGAGTACAGCCGCAACCCTCCGGGGCGCATTCGCCGCGAGCTGGGCGAGTTCTACGCGATCCCCGACACCGGGATGCCCCAGTCGGAGATCGGCGACTGGCTGATGGTGCTGGCCGACCACCTGAAGAAGAGCGTCGAGGACGGCGACGTCCCCGAGCCGGCGTCCCCGCAGACGCATTGGGAGTGGCACGCGCGCTTCCCCGAGACCGGGCAACTGCTCGGCGGATGGTTCTCGCAGGACATCGTCGACGAGTTCCCCGACCACGAAGCCGCCCTCGCCGACTACGCCGCCACCACCCACCCGCAACTGATCGCCCGCCTCGTGGGCGAACTCCACGAACTGCTCGCCCTCCCCCTGGACGAGAGCGACTACGCCCTCGCCGCCGCCGAACTCGGCATGGAGGTCGGACCACCCGAGCCGTTCTCCCACGGGGCCTGGTTCCAGTCGGTGGCGACGACGCTTTCCGCCGACTGATCCGGTACTGGTGACCGATGGTGAGGTACGGGGGCCGTGCCACAACGTGCCAGTAGGGACGGTGAACAGCGGTCACCAAGGGCCTAGAGGAAGCCGCCGGGGCCAAGCCCTCACCGAACGTTTGCGCAGGTCAGATGTTGTACATGAGGTCAAGTACCGGGTGATTCCCCAGCTTATGGCGCGGGTTCGATTCCCGTCTTCCGCTCTTCCAGCCCCAGGTCAGAGACCTGGGGCTTTCGCGTTGGCCGGACCTCCTTCCGGAGGTCCGCTCGGAGTCCGCTCGGAGTGTGCTCAGAAGGCGGTCAGCGCGGCGCGGGTGCTGGTGCGGTAGAGGCCGACCTTCGGGTTGGCGACGCTGCCCGGCTTGGCCAGCCGGAGGCTGACGCCGTCCGCGTTCGGCATGTGCTGCCCGTCGGCGAGGACGTTGATCTCGTCGGCCACGGGGCCCTTGCCGCCGGACGGGTTGAGGTTCACGGCCGCGTAGGCGGTGGCGCCGGGGCGCACCGGGTACGCCGGGGCGCCGCCGAGTCCGCCGGGGGGCGTGGCCTGGAGGCCGAGCGCGCTGTCCTTGGCGCTGAAACCGACGGTGGGGAAGTAGTCCAGACCGCAGGAGGTGGAACCGTTGTTGGTCACGGCGATGACGCGGACGGTGGCCGGTGCGCCCGTCGAGGAACCGACCCTGACGGTCAGGTTCCGTGCCGAGCAGGGGTGGGTGTAGGCGTAGGAGTCGCCGGTCGTGTCCCCCTTGCTCTGGGCGCCGGACCGGGCCTTCGCCGGGGTGGCGGCGGCCTTGCTGCCCGACGCGGCGGTCGTGGCCGACGCGGAGGTCGTGCCCGACGCGGTGGCCTTGCCCGACGCGGAGGTCGTGCCCGACGCGGTGGCCGTGCTGGACTCCGCGGACGGGGCGGCGGCGGGGACCGCGGAGGCGTCCTCCGCGGGCGGGTTCTCGGTCGCGGTCGAGGCCTGCTGGTCCGCGCCCTTGGCCGCGGCGGGATTCGCGGTCGGCCCGCCGGCGCTGTCCGACCCGCCGCAGGCGGTCAGGGCCAGAGCGAGACCGGCGGTGACGGCGGCCAGGGCGGTGGTGCGGACTCGGTAGCTGCGCATGAGGGACTCTCCGTATCGGTGCGGTCGTCGGACGGGGGACTCGCTTGCCGCCTGACGAGACGTGGGGTGGAGCCGCCGTTCCGGTCGGCTGATGACGCAACTGTGGGGCCGGTTTCGTCCCAGTGGCGTCCCGACCGGGATAGTTGGAACCCTGGAACGCTCCCGACCCCTCTCACCAGGGAGATCGGGCGACCCTGGAACGTGCTTCCGGAACGAGGGGGAGGGTGGAATGGCCACGGAGACGGAACGGTTCGCGGAGCTGATGCGCGGATTCAAGGAGCGCTCGGGGCGCAGCTACGGCACGCTCGCGAAGCGTCTGCACTCCAGCAACTCGACGCTGCACCGCTACTGCAGCGGCGCGGCGGTGCCCACGGACTACGCCCCGGTGGAGCGGTTCGCGCGGGTCTGCGGTGCCTCGGCCGACGAGCTGCTCGCGCTGCATCAGCAGTGGCTGCTGGCACTGGTGGAGCGGCGGCAGGGGGCGGCGGAGGCGCCCGCCCCGGCGTCGGGGTCGGCAGGCGCCACGGCGCCTGGGGGCGGCGACGCCTCGGCGGGGATGGCGCCCGCATCGGCGGGAGTGGCTGGGGAGACTCCCGAAACCCGGCCGCAGTCGGAGACCGACCCCGGCCTCCGACCGGCACCGCCACTCGCACCCGCACCGCCACCCGCACCCGCACCCGCACCCGCACCCGCCCCGATGCCGGCGGCGGCACCGGCGGTGGGCCCGGCGGTGCTCGCGCAGTCCCCCGCCGTCCTTGTCCGGCCGAGCGACGTCCGGGCCTCCGTGTCGGGGCCCCGGCGTCCTCGGCTGCTGCTCGCCGTCGCGGCCACCGTGGCCACCGCCGTGGTGGCCGGGACCGCCGCCGCCGTCTCCTCCATGGGGGACACCGGTCGCGGGGCCACGCGTCACGAAGCCGTTCAGCCGTCCGCCTCCGGACCGTCGTCCCCCTCGGGGGCGTCCGCGTCCGCCTCGGGGGCGACCGCGTCCGCCTCGCGGTCCGCCGCCAGGGCGGGGGCCTCCCCCGCCGCCCCGTTCACGGTCAACGTCCTGCCCGACAACTGGGACACCCCCTGCGACCAGTGGTTCGCCCTGGACAAGGCTCCCGGCACGGTCCCCCCGCCCCCCGCCGGGCAGGCGACCGAGGGGTGGGCCCGGGCCCTCAACGCCGTCCCGGCGGGTCACCTGCGCATGCAGCTGACCGTCCAGGGCACCGAGAGCAAGGCCGCGGTCCTGCACGCGCTGTACGTCCATGTCCTGAGCGGCCGCAAGGCTCCCGCCTGGAACGCGTACACCATGGGCGCCGGTTGCGGCGGCGCCCTGGTGCCGGCGTCCTTCGCCGTGGACCTGGACGACCCCTCTCCGAGGGCCAGGCCCGTACCCGGCAAGGAGGGCGAGCGTCCGACGTCCTCGACCGACTTCCCGTACAAGGTCTCCGCCACCGACCCCCAGGTGCTGAACATCGACGCCTCCACCCTCGGCCAGGACGTCAGCTGGTACCTGGAGCTGGCCTGGAGCAGTGGCGATCGCAAGGGCACCACCCGCATCGACGACCACGGCCGTCCGTTCCGCACGGTCGCCCTGAACGCCGACCGCGGCTACTGGTACGACGAAGGCAACAACGCCTGGCTTCCGGACCCCCAGTAAACCCACCCGTGGATGAGGGGTCGACCAGGCGAACCCGGTCCAGAGGGTGATGCGCCGCCTTCGTCTGTGGTTCGCTGGCGGCATGGACCAGGACCGGGAGATCGTCGCGTTCGCATCCGCCGAGGAGTTCGAGGCGTGGCTCCGGGACCACCACGCCACGTCGACGGGGATCTGGCTCAAGCTGCGGAAGAAGGGGCCCGGGATCGTCGCGCTCGACTACGCGCAGGCCCTCGACGTGGCGCTCTGCCACGGCTGGATCGACGGGCAGAAGGCGAAGTTCGACGACGAGTGGTGGCTCCAGCGATTCACTCCGCGCAGGCCCCGCAGCCGGTGGTCGAAGATCAACCGGGGCAAGGCGGAGGCCCTGACCGCCCAGGGCCGGATGCGTCCGTCCGGCCAGGCCGAGGTCGACCGCGCCAAGGCGGACGGCCGCTGGGAAGCCGCCTACGACAGCCCGCGGACCGCCACCGTGCCGGACGACCTCGCCGCCGCCCTGTCCGGCGTCCCCGCCGCGGCCGCCTTCTTCGAGACCCTCGACGGTCCGAACCGGTACGCGATCCTGTACCGCGTCCAGGACGCCAAGAGGCCCGAGACCCGCGCCCGCCGCATCGAGCAGTTCGTGTCGATGCTGGCGAAGGGCGAGAGGCCCCACCCGTGAGGGATGAGGGACGGGAGCGCGGGACCGGCGGGCGCCATGACCCCGTCCTCCCTCTCCTATGATCCGACGATCATGACATCCACCCCGGAGGAGCACGCATGAGCTGGTCGGAACGGACCGTCGTCCGGGACGGGGTCCGGCTCGTCTGCCGGGACTGGGGAGCGCCGGACGCGACGACCGGCGGCGGGCCGGCCGGCGGCGGTGCGGAGGTCGTGTTGTTGCACGGGCTCGCCGGGCACGCCGGCGAATGGGACGCCGTCGCCTCCCGGTTGAGCTCCCGGCACCGGGTCGTCGCCGTCGACCAGCGTGGGCACGGGGCGAGCGAGCGGCGGCCGGCCGACGTCTCGCGCGCCGCGTACGTCGCGGACGTCGTCGCCGTGTGCGAGCGGCTCGGGCTGCGGGATCCCGTCCTGGTGGGTCAGTCGCTCGGCGGTCACACCGCGCTGCTCGCCGCCGCCGCGCACCCCGCTCTCTTCCGTGCGCTCGTCCTCGTCGAGGCCGGGCCCGGCGGACCGAACCTCGGTGTCCAGGAGGAGATCGGCGGGTGGCTCGACTCCTGGCCCGTGCCGTTCCCGTCCCGCGAGGCCGCCGTCGCGTTCCTCGGCGGCGGCACCGTCGGCGAGGGCTGGGCGGCCGGTCTGGAGGAGCGCGACGGCGGCTGGTGGCCGCGCTTCGACCGTGACGTGATGGTCGACTCGCTGGCGGAGAACGCCCGTCGCTCCTTCTGGGAGGAGTGGTCGCGGATCACCTGCCCGACCCTCGCGCTCCTCGGGCAGTCCGGCTTCGTGCCGTCCGCGGAGATCGACGAGATGCTCCGCCGCCGGCCCGGCACCGAGGCCGCGAGCTTCCCCGGCGCCGGGCACGACGTCCACCTGGAGCGGCCGGAGGCCGTGGGGCGGCTGATCGGGTCGTTCCTCGACGGGGTCGTCTGACGGAGTCGTCTGACGGCGCCGTCAGACAGGGGTGTCTGACGGGCTGAAGCCCGAAGGCCCAGGTCGGTGACGACCTGGGCCTTCGTTCCCTCGATCGAGGTTGGTTCGTTCCGTCAGTCGCCGCGGCGGCGCGTGAGGCGGAACAGGGTCAGGCCCGCGATCAGGGCCAGGGCCGCTCCCAGGGCCGCGAGGAGGGACCACGGACCCGCGCCCGTGTCGGAGAGCCTGCCTCCGTCGGTGGAGTGGTCTCCACCGCCTCCGCCCTCACCGCCGCCGCCCTGCTTCGGCCCGGGGGCCGGGGTCGGCGCCGTGCTCCCCGACGGAGTCGGGGTCGGCGTCGGGGAGTGGGTCGGGGCCGGGTCCGTCGGGGTCGGGGTCGGGGTCGGGGTCGGGGTCACCGGTGCCGTCGGCGTCGGGTCCGTCGGGGTGGGCGTGGGGGTCGGTGTCGGGGTCGGCGTCGGCGGGGCGGCGAAGGTGTTGGTCACGTCGACCGTCGCCTTCCCGTCCACCGTGACCTCGCCGTCCGTGCCCCCGTCGGAGGCCGCGTAGGTGACCGTGTCGCCGTCGGGGACGTCCGTCTCCGTCACCGTGCACGTAGCGCCGTCCGGGACGGTGATCTCGCGGGTCTCGCCGTCGGAGAGCGCGAAGGAGCCGTCCTCCGCCGCGAGCGGGACGTCGCCCTGGTCGGTCGTGCAGGCGAGGGCGAAGGCGTACGGGCCCGCGCCGCCGTTCACGACGTGCTTGGTGACCTGGACGAGCGCGGCCGGGAAGGTGTTCGTGACCGTGATGGTCGCCGTGTCACCGGAACCGTCGGCGGTGATCACGACCGGGTTGTCGGCCGTGCCGTGGTCGACGACCGCCTCCGCCGCACCGCCCGTGTCGATCTCCTCGGCCCAGCACCGGGTGTTGACCGGAAGGGACTTGATCGTCACCGGGGTGCCGGCGGTCAGCTCGTACGTCTCGCGGAGGATCTCGTCGCCCGGCCCGCCCGCCGCCGTCGGCAGCGCGCAGGAGACGTCGACCGTGAAGACGCGGTCCTCGGCGTACTCGGCGGCGTCGCCGTCGAGCGCCTTGACCAGCTTCAGCTCTCCGAAGAGGTACGTGTTGGTGATCTCGGCGGTCTGGAGGGAGGGCCTCCCCACGCCCGGCTTGATCGTGATCGCGAGCGGGTCGCTCTCGGGGTGGTTCGAGCTGCCGCCCCGCGCGTTCTTCTCCCAGACCTCGCACTCCGCGCCGGCCGGCAGAGCGGTGATCGTCACCGGCTTCTCGACGGAGACGTCGTGGTCCTCGTCGAGGACCGTGCGCTCCGGCCGGTCCTGCGGCTTCACGACGCAGGTGACGTGGAAGGGGAAGGCGGCTTCGGAGAGTTCCTGGGTCAGGGCCTCCGGGTGCGCGCCGAGTGCCTTCGTCAGCTTCAGGCCGCCGTAGGCCAGGGCCACGCCGACCTGGATCGGTTCGTTGGGCTGGAGCACGCGGGGCGTGCCGGACCGGTCCGTCGTCTCGTTGTGGGCGTACGAGTTCCAGGCGATCGTCGGGTCGCCGTCGCGGGCGACGTCGAGCGGGGTGTCCATCGCGTACGTGATGTCGACGGTGCCGCCCGGGGGCAGCGCGGTCGGGAACGCGAGGTCGAGGCGCGTGCCGGCGGCCTGCGGGCCGAAGGGGTCGTCCCAGGTGCCGGAGGCGCACCGCGGGGCGCTCGATCCCGCGCCGCCCATGGCGAGGTCGTCGGTGCAGAGGGGTTCGTCGTTCTCGTACGCGGCGGTCAGCGTGCCGGGGCCGGTCAGCTCCGGGCGCGAGGCGAGCGTGGGGCGCTTGTCCCAGGCGGTGCCCCGGTCGGTGTCGATGATGACGCCCTTGTCGCCCCGGACGGGGAAGCGGTCGACGATCCGCATGGCCGTCCCGTTCTCGGTGCCGGAGTTCTGGATGCGGAGCAGGTAGTGGTAGCGGTCGCCCGGGTTCACGAGGGCGACGCACGGGGCGGTGGTGTACGAGCGACCGGCCGCGTCCCGGACCGTGGCGCAGGACGCGTCGCCGACCGGGACGACCCGGCCTCTGCGCTGGTCGTACCAGCCCAGGTCGTCGTTGCCGGCGACCCACTTGCGGGCGGCGAACGCGGCGCCGGCCTTGGCGGTCAGCTTCGCCGAGGCCACGCAGTACAGGCCGTCGCCGAAGGTGTCGTCCTCGGCGGAGGGGCCTTCACAGGCCGTGTCGGGGTCGGAGGAGGTCGCGCCCATGGTGTTGGTGACGACGTCACCGGCGTTGATGCCGGCCTCCAGGGTCACGTGGATCTCGATGGTGAGGGTCGCGCCGGGCGCGAGCACCCAGGGCTTCCCGTCGGCGTCCTTGGAGAAGTCCCAGCTCAGGCCGGATATGCGGCCGTCGTCGTGGGCGGCGGTGAAGACCGGGGAGGGGACGGGCGGGGTGCCCGCCGGGACCTGGGTGTCGATGACCTCGAAGGGCTGGCCGCCGTCGCCCTGGAAGGAGTCGAGGAAGGCGATGCCGCGCGGCATGACGTCCTTGACGAGCAGGCCCGGGACGTCGGCCGTACCGGTGTTGGTGACCTTCAGGTAGAAGGGCGCGTCCTCGCCGGGTGCGATGGCCGAGTCCGGGGACTTGCCGACCGTGAGGACCGGATCGCCCTCGACGAGGTCGAGGGTCGCGTCGACCGGCGCGATCTCCTTGGGCGTCGAGGGGTCCTCGACCTTGGTGAGGAAGCGTCCGCTCGCCGTGTCCTCCAGGTGGGAGGGGACGGGCTGTCCGTTGCTCCGCAGGGCGGGGCGGGGGCTGACGGTGAAGACGAGGACGCCGTCGCAGCTCGCCCTGGCGCACGGGGTGATCGTGTAGCCGTCGTTGGCGGTGCTCGTGGAGGTGTAGGTGACGCGCAGGCCGGTGACGGTGGCGGGGTCGACGCCGGACGGGAGGGCCGCGGAGGTCGCGGGCGTGCCCTCGGCCCAGGCCCCGTTCACGTACGCGTCGAGTTTCACGCGGTCGGCGCCCTCGGGCATCTGGTTCGAGGTGATGCCGGTGAGGTCGACCGCGTCGAAGAAGTCCTCGTCGAGGTCGGTGACTTCGAGGAACTGCGCGCTCATGTTGCCGGTGTTGCGGATGGTGAGCGTGGTGCTGGCGGTCTGACGGGGCAGGCCGGGGACGTGCTCGGGGAGCTCGCCCGGGTTGATCGACTTGTTGAGCGAGGCCGAGTCGGAGGCCGGGCCCGTGGTCAGCTGCGGGGAGCAGACGTTGCCGCCGGGGACGTAGTCGCCCCCCGCCGTGATCGAGTAGCAGTTGCTGAACTGGACGCCGTTCTCCACTCCTTCGCGCCGCTCGGTGACGAGGTCGACGGTGAAGGTGGACTGCGGGGGCATGTTGCCGTCGTACACGGCCCGGATGCCCGTGGCGCGGTGCCGGACCTCGATGTCGGCGGTGTTGTACGGCACCCAGGCGCCCGCGCCGCCCCCTGCCCGCGGGTCCCACAGGCCGAGGCCGACGGGCGCGGAGGACGGGCGGACGCTCGCGGAGTCGATCCGCAGCACGTCGAAGGGGCTCTCGCCGGCCGGCTTGCCGTCGGCGTCCGCCGAGGGGTCGGTGAGGACCGGGTTCACCAGCGGCTTGTTGCCGTTGTTGGTGAACCTCAGGTGCATGCCGACGGGCTGCCCCGGCGGCACGTCCGTCTGGTCGACGGTCTTCTCGCCCGCGCCCGCGGTGTTCGGGGACTCGACGGGCAGCGTCTCGCAGGCGGTGCCCGTGGCCGTGCCGCTGCCGTCCGTGCGGCCCGCGTCGCCCGCGAAGCCGGCGCAGTTGGAGACGCCGGGGCTGGAGCCGGTGGGCAGGTCCTCGGCGGTGACGTCGCCGGTGAGGGTGCCGTGCAGGTCGAGGCCGGCGGTGGCGCCCGGCGCGATGGTCGGGTTCCCGTCGCCGTCCACACCCGTGTAGACGACCTCGGCCCTGGTGACGGCGGTGCCGTCCTCGGCCACGTGGACCGTGGTGTTCTCGGTGTACGGGGCAGAGGTCGAGGTCCCGTCGGCGTACGTGACCGTCAGGACGGCCTTCGTCGCGCCCTCCGGGAGGCGGATCCGTACCGACTCGACGTCCAGCTTGGCGAACTCGCTCGTCACGCTTCCGCTGGAGTCCGGCTCCGTGACCGTGATCGTCCGCACCGGGAACGGCGAGCCGTTCGTGACGTCGACCGTGGTGCTGACCGGTGAGTTCTCGCCGAGCACGGCGTGTTCGCCGGTCTCCTGCGTGAAGTCGCCGTCGGTGTCGGGGAAGTACTTCTTGGTACCGGTGAGGACGAGGATGTCCGGCAGGACGTCGTACGTGTCGCAGGCCGGCTTCCCGGCGACCGTGCCCTTCGTCGCCTCCTCGGCCGAGGAAACGGCGCAGTTCTCGACGACGAGCTTGTCGGCGGGCCGCAGCGGCGAGTCGTCCGACCGCTTGGTGTCGCGCAGTTCGAGCTTCAGCTCGACGGTCCCGCCGTCCGCGTCGTACGGCAGAGGGTCACCGGAGCTGTCGGTGAAGACCACCTCGACGCCGGTGACGTCCTCGGGGTCCACCCCGGCGGGCAGCGGCAGCGCCCCGGTCGTGGAGACCGTGCGGCCGGTGCGGGTGGCGCCGTCCGCCGTGGTGACCACCAGGTGCGCCCGGTCGGCGCCGGCGGGGAAGCGGGTCACGGTCGCGGAGACGAGGTCGAAGTACTCGAAGGCGTCCGCGCTGTCGTCCTTGACCGAAAGCTCGGTGACCCGCGCCGATGACGAGGAGTTGTTGCGTACGCCGAGGGTGACCGTCGACTCCTCGTTCGTCCCCGCGACGGCCGAGCCGTCCTCCCAGGTCTTGGTGGTGACCGGGTCGACGACGAGCGGGACGGAGACGGTGACGTCGCTGGACGCGCTCTTCGGGTCGGCGTTGTCGGCGGTCGCCTGGGCGGTGTTGGTGATCGTGGCGCCGTCCTCGTGTCCCGTGTTCACCGGGAGGCGCATCCCGATCTCGACCGTGCCGGCCTGGCCGGCCTCCAGGCCGGTCGTGCCCGGCGGGTTGTCGAGCGGCTGGGTGTAGACGATCACCAGCTTGCGGGTGGTCTCGTCGTACGAGACCTGGCGGGTGGTGGTGGACTTGGGAAGGCTCGTCACGTCGAGCCCCTCGGGGAGGGTGTCGGTGACGGTGAAGCCCACGCAGTCCACCGTCAGGCCCGAGCACTGGGCTTGGAGCGTGTAGACGAACTCGTCGCCGGGTTCCAGCGGTTCGCCCCCGGTGTCGTTGGTCTTCTTGAGACCGACCACGCTCCTGGGGTCGTCGGACGCCGCGCCCGCCGCCGCCACCACGGCCGGGGCCGGGGCGGCGCAGAGCAGGCTCAGCGCGGTGGCTATTCCTAGGGTCAGTCGGGCACGGCCTCGTGCTGTCCGACGTGGGGGCATGGAACCGTCCCGTCCGGAGAGTTCGGCCGAGATCGGAGGATCTCGACAGTGAGCTCTTGGACATTAGGGTCGAAAGGGATCTTCCCGGCCGTGCCACACCGAACAGATGGTTGATTTGGTAAATACAGGGCCATGATTCTTCACGTCGTGACCGCGGCCGAGTGGAACGCCCACCCCGACCGGCCCTACGCCCCCGCCTCCCTCGCCGAGGAGGGCTTCGTCCACTGCTCCCCCGACGAGGCCACGACCCTCGCCGTCGTCAACGCCTTCTACCGGAAGGCGGAACGGCCCCTGCTCGCGCTCGTCCTCGACGAGGAGCGGCTCACCGCCCGCCTGGAGTTCGAGGCGGCCGCGCCGACCCCGCCGCCGGGGGTCGCGGACGACGTCCTCTTCCCGCACCTCTTCGGACCGGTCGACCGGGACGCCGTCGCGCGGGTGACGGAGGTCGTGTGGGACGGGGAGGGGCGGGCCGTGGGGTTCACCGCGCTCTCCTGATCACCGCGTTCGCCTGATCACCCCGCTCTCCTGATCACCGCGTTCGCCGGAACACCGCGTTTGCCCGCACCCGCGGCGGGCAGCCGCCCGTCAGAGGGTGGAGGTGAGCTGCCATGACGCACCACGACACACACCGCGAGATCTGGGGCTACCGCACCGACTCCGGCTACGAGACCGGCACCGACCTCGTCGGGTTCACCGTCGCGGCGACCGACGGCGACATCGGGAAGGTCGACGAGCACACCGACGAGGCCGGGGCCGGTTACCTCGTCGTCGACACCGGCCCGTGGATCTTCGGCAAACACGTCCTGCTGCCCGCGAGCACCATCCGGAGCGTCGACCGCGAGGACGGGACCGTCCACGTCGACCGCACGAAGGCGCAGATCAAGGACGCGCCCCAGTTCGAGCGGGAGCGGGAGCCGCGCGACCCGACCTACCTGGAGCAGTTCGCGAAGTACTACGGCGTCCCGCACATGTAGGAAGACGACAACGGGCGCCTCCGGATGCGGGAACCCCGCATCCCCGTGATGCTGGGAGCGTCGGCATTTCGTGAGGAGGACTGCTATGTCCATGCTCGACAAGCTCAAGGGCATGATCAAGGGCCACGAGGACACCGTCGGCCAGGGCGTCGAGAAGGCGGGAGACGCCATCGACGCCAAGACCGGGAACAAGTACCAGAGCCAGGTCGACCAGGCCCAGGAGAAGCTCCACGAGCAGTTGGGTACGCAGCAGCCGGGCTCGCAGCAGCAGCCACCGGCCAAGGAGTAGCCCTCTCCGGCGCACGACCGCCGAAGGCCCCGGGTCCTGTCCCCGGGGCCTTCGGCATGCGCGCCGCCCGGCCCGCCGGTGCGGCGGCGTCAGTGCGGCGCGGTCGCGTCCGCCGGGAACGCCGGGCCGTGGCCCGGGACGATCACGTCGGCCGCACCGAGCACCCGGAGACGGGAGGCCCGCAGGACCGCGTGGTCGGGGGCGACCGGGTCCTCGACGGGGCCGTTCGGCCGCCACCACAGGTCGCCGACGAACGCGACGACGCCGCCGGCCGTATCGGCGAGCAGGGTGATGTCCTCACGGCTGTGTCCGGGGGTACGGATCAGGCGGAGCGACGGGGTGACGGCCGCCGCGCCACCACCCACTGGCGGTTCGCCGGCCTCCTCGCCGAGCGCCACCCGGCCGTCACCGTCGACCCCGACGCGCTGTACGTGGACGAGGGACCGGTCGTCACCGGCGCGGGCGCCGCCGCCGGCTTCGGCCTGTGCCTGCACCTCCTGCGCCGCGAGCACGGCGCCGCCACGGCCAACGCCGTCGCCCGCGACCTCGTCCTCCCCTCCCACCGGGACGGCGGCCAGGCCCAGTACCTCGCCACGCCCGCCCCCGCGGACAGCCAGGACGAGCGGCTCGCCGACGTCCTGGCCTGGGCCAGGGAGCACCTGGACCGGCCGCTGCCCGTCGCGGAGCTGGCCCGCAGGGCGCTGATGAGCCGCCGGTCCTTCGCCCGGCGCTTCGCCGCCTCCACCGGCACCACCCCGCACGCCTGGCTGCTCGGGCTGCGCCTCAGCCGGGCCGAGGAGCTCCTGGAGACCACGGACCTGCCCGTCGAGGAGGTCGCCCGCGCGGTGGGCTTCGGCAGCGCCGCCGTGCTGCGCGCCCGGTTCGTCCGCCGCCGGGGCGTGCCGCCGCGCACGTACCGACGCGCCTTCAGCCGCTCGCGGGTTGCCTGACAGCGGACGCATCACCCGTCCGGCCTACACCGGTTGCTGCGCCCCGGGGGGCGTTCGAGCCTGAGGTGCATTCGTGCGATGCGACCAATGGGAGGACTCATGAGCAGCATCGACACCCCCGCGGACGTCCCCAAGCCCAGAGCGGTGGCCCGGCCCGCGCCCACCACCATGTCCTGGGTGACACTCGCCCTGATGACGACCGCGTCGGTGGCGAGTCTGCGGGCCGCTCCGACCATGGCCATCTACGGCCTGGCCTGTGTCTTCCTCTACCTGATCCCCGCGATCGTCTTCCTGCTGCCGACCGCCCTGGTCTCCGCCGAGCTCGCCTCCGGGTGGAGCGGCGGCGTCTACCGCTGGGTCGCCGAGGGCCTCTCCAAGCCGCTCGGATTCCTCGCGGTCTGGTGCCAGTTCGCGATGACGATCTTCTACTACCCGAGCCTGCTGGCCTTCGTGGCGTCGACGATCGCGTACGTCATCGACCCCTCCCTCGCCTCGAACGGCGTCTACACGGCGATCGTCATCATGGTCCTGTACTGGACCGGTGTCTGGATCTCCTCCCGCGGCACCAAGGCCCTCGCCGGGCTGTCGAGCTGGGGCCTCATCATCGGCACGCTCGTGCCCGGCACGATCCTCGTCGTCCTCGGCATGGTCTTCCTCGGCCAGGGCAACCCCTCGGCCGCGCCGATGGACAGCAGCCACCTGCTGCCGCAGTGGACGGGCCTCGCGAGCCTCGTCCTGATCGTCAACAACTTCCTGTCGTACTCCGGCATGGAGATGAACGCGGTCCACGTCTCCTCGCTGAAGGACCCGGCGAAGGAGTACCCGAAGTCGATGTTCCTGGCGGTCGGCCTCGTCCTGCTCATCTTCATCCTCCCCGCCCTCGCGATCAGCTGGGTCGTCCCCGCCGACCAGCTCAGCCTGACCGCCGGCGTCATGCAGGCCTTCGACGCCTTCTTCTCGTACTTCGACGTCGGCTGGATGACCCCGATCGCGGCCGTCATGCTGGTCTCCGCCTCCCTCGGCGGCATGCTGACCTGGCTCGCCGGACCCTCGAAGGGCCTCCTGGAGATCTCCCGCCACGAGGGCTACCTGCCGCCGTTCCTGCAGAAGCTCAACAAGTTCGGCATCCAGCAGAACATCCTGGTCACCCAGGGCGTCGTGACCTCGGTCATCGCCCTGATGTACGCGCTGATCCCGGACGTGTCCAGCGTCTACTGGATCTTCTCGACCATCACCACGCAGGTGTACCTGATCGTCTACCTGCTGATGTTCGCCGCCGCGATGCGCCTGCGGAAGACCCGGCCCGACCATCCGCGCGGCTACCGGGCGCCCGCCCTCGGCCTGCTCTGCACGGTCGGCCTGCTCGCCTCCCTCGCGGCCATGGCCATCGGCTTCGTCCCGCCGTCGCAGTTCGGCGGCAGCAGCGTCTGGCAGTACCTCGTCATCGTCGGCGGCGGCCTGGCGATCCTCGGCCTGCTCATCCCGTGGGCCTTCCTGAAGTTCCGCAAGCCCGGCTGGACCACGGCGGCGGCCGGTGACGGCACGGCCGGTGACGCCGGCGAGGCCGCGCAGAGCGAAGGAGAGCAGCGATGAGCACCCGTTTCGCGATGCAGCACAGATGGATCTACTGGGGCGCGATCGTGCTCCTCCTCGGCCTCGTCGTCACCGGTCTCATCCGGTACTCCAGCTACCGGGAGACCAGCAAGACGCAGGCGAAGGCCAACGAGCTCCAGGAGGAGCTGGTGAAGGCCGGCTACCCGTCCCCGGACACCGACACGATCGAGCGGCTGCTCGGCACGGACGGCGGCCAGGTCTGCGAGGAGCCCGGCAACGCGCTCAAGACGGCGCTCTGGAAGATCCAGCAGTCCAACGGCGCCACCGGCCCCGGCCAGCGGCCCGTGATCTCCGACGAGAAGGCCGTCGAGGCCGAGCGGATCGTCCTCCAGGTCTACTGCCCGGACGAGCTGGAGGAGTTCGACGAGGCGCTGAACGAGCTGAAGACGGACGACACCGTACGGCGGTGACGCCCGCCGTACGGTGTCGGACCGGTCTTCCGTCGCTACAGAGCAGGGGTCTCCGCCGGAGGCCCCTGCTTCGTTTTCGTCTCCTCCGCGAGGAACGCGGTCACCGCGAGCAGGAAGAGCAGGAGGAGCGCGATCCCGAACACGACCCAGCCGGTCGGGTGCGGCCAGAAGACGACGGCCGCCGCGGCGCCCGCGACGAGGATCCAGGTGATCCAGGTGCGGTAGCGGCGGACGAAGGGGCCCACCGGGCCGGTGCGCAGGCCCGCGTGGTCGGCGGCGCCGCGGGTCGCGGTGATGCCCGCGTCCCAGAGGCCGCGGACGAGGGTCGCCGGTCGGCTCGGGCCGGAGAGCCAGGCGGCGAGGGCGATGAGGACGCCGAGCGTCACGAAGACCCGGACCGAGGTGCGGAGGTAGCGGATCAGGGTGTCGTAGACGGCCCCCGCGGCGGCCGGGGAGACGCCGGTCGGGAGGGCGTTGAGGTAGACCGTGCGGAAGACGGTGAGCGCCACGCCGAGGACGAGCGCGGCGACGGCGATGCCGAGGGTGCCGGCGATGAGGCTGCGGCGCCGGTGCGCGGCGAGCAGGACGCCGCCGGCCACGAGGAGCACCGAGATCACCGGCAGCCAGGTGCCGAGGCCCTGGAGCAGCGCGAAGCCGGTCTTGACCTTGCCGATGTCCTCGGACTGCACGACGGTGAAGTCGGTGTGGATCTCGGGGATCTTCCCGGCGACGCTCAGGCCGGAGTCGACGAGCCGCTCCTTCACGCGGTCGACGACCGGGGCGAGGTCGATGGTGACGGTGTCCTGGTTGATCTGTACGGCTCCGTCGTCGCTGCCGGTCAGGGCGCGGTCGAGGGAGGTGTGGATCGCCCGGTTGGCGTCGGCCCAGATGGTCTCGAAGGCCGGGGAGGCGACGACGTCCTGCGCCCGCTCGTGGACGAAGCTGCCGACCGCGCTCTCCAGCGAGTCCCCGAGCTTGCCGAGGGCCTTGCTCGCCAGGGGCCGCTGGTCGGGGGCGACGCCCTCCAGGAGGGAGTTCAGGTCGATGTGCTCCATGACCGCGTTGGTCACGCGGGTCGCGACGGCCGCCTGGATGTCGGGGTCGGAGGCCAGCGGGGTGACCGTCTGCACGTACCGGTCCGTGTCGCCGACGATGTCCGACGACCAGGCGGCGACGATGCCGAGCGGGGTCAGGACGCAGCCGACGACGATGAGCAGGGCGGCGAAGAAGGAACGAACGCGGTGGCGGGGCGGCCCGGCGGTGGCGGCACTCGCTTCGAGGGCCGCGACCCGGGCCCGTAGAACGGTCAGTTCGTCGTCGCCGCCGGGACTCACGTCCTTGGCGTCCATCGGCACCCACTCCTTCGCTAGTCCTGACGAGATGAGACAAATCAGGGCAATTCTCCGAGGGGTGGCCCACTTTGTCGCGCGGAGGAAGAGATTCCGGCACCCTTCCGGGTGATCATGCGGGCATGAAGCTGCACTGCGCCGTACTCGACGACTACCAGGGCGTCGCCCTCTCCTCCGCCGACTGGGGCCCGCTCGCCGACCGCGTGGACGTGCGCGTCCTGCGCGAGCACCTCGACGACCGGGCCGCGGGAGGCAGCGGGGACGCGCTCGTGGCCGCCGTCGAGGACTGCGAGATCCTCGTCGTCATGCGGGAACGGACCCCCGTGGACGCGGCCCTCCTCGACCGGCTCCCCCGCCTCCGCCTGGTCGTCACCTCCGGCATGCGCAACGCCTCCGTCGACGTCGCCGCCGCCCACGCGCGCGGGATCGTCGTCTGCGGCACGGCGAGCAGCCCGCAGCCGCCCACCGAACTCACCTGGGCCCTGCTGCTCGGCCTCGCCCGGCACGTCACGACCGAGGCGCGGGCGCTGCGCGAGGGCGGCCCGTGGCAGTCGACGGTCGGCGCCGACCTGGGCGGCCGGACCCTCGGGCTCGTCGGCCTCGGCAAAATCGGCGGCCGGGTGGCCAAGGTCGGGCTCGCCTTCGGCATGGACGTGGTCGCCTGGAGCCCGAACCTCACGGAGGAGCGGGCCGCCGAGCACGGCGTACGGCTCGCGAAGGGCAAGCGGGAGCTGCTCGCGGAGAGCGACTTCGTCTCGCTGCACATGGTGCTGTCGGAGCGCTCGCGGGGCCTGATCGGGGCGGAGGAGCTGCGCGCGATGCGCCCGTCCGCGTACCTCGTGAACACCTCGCGGGCCGGGCTCGTCGACGGGGACGCGCTGCTCACGGCGCTCCGGGAGGGGTGGATCGCGGGGGCCGGGCTCGACGTCTTCGCGACGGAGCCGCTGCTGGCGGACGACCCGCTGCGGAGCCTGCCGAACGTGCTCGCCCTCCCCCACCTCGGATACGTCACGGAGGGGAACTACGGGCGGTACTTCGGGGAGGCGGTGGAGGACATCGAGGCGTTCCTGGCGGGGGCGCCGGTGCGGGTGCTCTCGTAGGGCGCCCTCCGGTGCGGGTGCTCTCGTAGGGCGCTCGTCGGGCTCTACGAGAGCACCCGCGGGACCGTCTCCGGCGTCAGGCCGCCGCGACCGGCTTCGCTCCGGTGGCGGGCTCCGCCGGCCGCGGGGCGAGCAGGCGCTCGGCCGCGTACCCGAAGGCGAGGGCGAAGACCGCCCACAGGACCGCCTGGATCCCGAGGGTGGCGAGGCGGAACTCCCAGAGGACGGCGGCCGGGAAGCCGGCCGCCACCGCGTCCTCGTTGCCCGGCAGGAACGCGCACGCGACCGCGACCGCGGCGACGAAGCCCGCGCCCGCGACGACGGTCGCGTTCCCGTTGCCGAGGCGCGGGGCGAGGCGGCGGCCCGCGATGACGGCGGCGACGCCGAGCAGCACGCTCAGCAGGATCATCAGGAAGAAGAGCGTGGTGCGCTTCCCGATGGTGTCCGGGTTGCCGACGGCCGGCGGGGTCGCCGGGTACTTCAGGAACGGCACCAGGTAGACGGTGGTGAAGGCGGCTGCCGAGACGAGCGCGGCCGTCGCCCTCGGCGTGAAGCGGCCCACGCGCCCCAGGACGAAGGCGAACGCGAGGGAGGCGATGCCGCCGAGCGCGACCCCGTAGACGAGGACGCCGGTGGCGAGGCCCGCGGTGGACTGGAGTCCCCTGCTGACGAGTTCCTCCTCGTGCTCGTCCGCGTGGGCCTCCTCGCCCGCGTGATGGCCGGCGTGTTCCGCCGGGGCCGCCGCCTCCTCGACGGCGATCGAGGCGTTGACGGACGGTTCGCCGACGACGTACGCGACGGCGAAGGCGAACAGTCCGGCGATCAGGCCCGCGAGCATGCCGCGGACCAGGAGACCCCTCACGGTGGAGGAGTTCGTGGCGTCGTGACGCATGGTGCTGGATTCCCCCGTGGTCAGTGGCAGGGGAAGCCGAGCAGGTGACGGCCGTCGTGCACCCACTCGTGCACGTCGCTGCCGGCGAAGACGGAGAGGGCGCCCTGCTCGGCGCCGACGAAGTAGAGCGCCACCAGCGCCAGGAGCCCGGCGAACAGGGCCCAGGGCAGCACGGTGCGGACCGGCAGGGAAACCGGCAGCGCTACGGGGGTGGTGGGGGTGACGGACGGGGCGACGGCCTCGGCCATGGCGGTACCTCCTCGGGAACTCGCGTCCCAGTACGGTGGTGCGCGACGACGGTCGTCGGGTCTGACTCACCGCGTCCGGGGGTGCCGGGGCGGCTCACAGTGGCGCGACCGTGCCGGAATTGCACCGGACTTCCGTCTCGCCGTCGTCGGTTGTGGAATTGTCGCCGTGACCGTACCGCGTACGCCGTGCGGCGCCAAGGGCGCCTGGGCGTCCGGTCGAGCAGTGAGGGATGGATCACCTGTGGCGGAGTCGGGCACGGCGCCGGACGGGACGGCGGGGACGGGCACGGCGGGGACGGGGACGGTTCGGCTGATTCTCGTGGCGCCCGCGATGAACGCGGCGCTGCGGGAGGCGCGGTTCGACGACGGGTCGTCGCCGGTGGAGCCCGTACGCACCGCCGACCCGCTGTGTCTCGGCAGGTCCGTACGGGTCCTGACCTCGCCGTCCGCCCGATGTCGCGGGACGGCGGAGGCACTCGGCCAGGGGGGCGCGGTCGACGAGCCGGCGCTCGCCGGGTGCGCGATGGGGCGGTGGCGGGGGCGACGGCTCGACGAACTCGCCGGGGAGGAACCGGAGTCGGTGGCCGCCTGGCTCGGCGACCCGGACGCGGTCCCGCACGGTGGGGAGTCGCTGCGCGACTTCTGGGGGCGGGTAGGGGGCTGGATGGAGGGCCTCGCGCCCGGGACGGTGTGGGCCTTCGCCGAGCCCGAGGTCGTCCGGGCGGCCGTCGCCCACGCCTTCGGCGTACCGGAGGCGGTGTTCTGGCGGGTGAACGTACGGCCGTTGACGTCGGTGGAGCTGACGGGGCGGGCGGGGCGGTGGAACGTGGGGATGGGTTCGAGGCTGCCGGGCTCGTAGCGTCCGGAAGCCCTACGTCATGCTCGTACGGGCCAGTTCCACGAACTCCGCTTCGGTGAGGCCCAGTTCGCGGGCGTCCGCCGCTGCCTCGCGGAGGCGGGCGACGAGGCGGGCGCGGTCGGGGGCGGTGGCGCCGGGGACGATGACGGCGCCGCGGCCCCTGCGGAGTTCGATGAGGCCCTCCTCGCGCAGGCGCTGGTAGCCGCGGAGGACGGTGTGGACGTTGACGCCGAGGGAGTCGGCGAGTTCGCGGGCGGCGGGGAGGCGTTCGCCGGGTTCGGCGGAGCCGTCGGCGAGCGCGCCGCGCACGCAGGCGGCGATCTGGTCGCCGAGGGGGACGGAGGAGGCCGGGTCGACACGGAAGAGCACGGTCAGATCTTCCCGTCCCGCGCGGCGAGGGTGTTCAGGAGGGCCGCCGCCGTGCGGGCGTCGGAGACGGTGACGAGGAACTCCCGGCCACCCGAACGGCGTACGACGAGGGCTTCGCCGGAGCGCACGACCACGCCCGTCCTGTGGGCCCGGACGCGGTAGCCCCAGCCGCCGAGTTCGCCGAGGGGGTCGACGTCGCGGACGCTCGCGGAGGCGACGTCGTCGAGCGCCACGCGCGCGCGTGGACGGGGGAAGAGGGCCGAGCGGACGGTGAGGCCGTGCCGGTCGACGGTGACGCGGACGCGGGCGAGGGCGAGCCCCGGGACTCCGACGAGGAGGCCGAGGAGGCCGAACAGGGCGGCGGGCCAGGGCAGGACGAGGAGGACGACCGGGGTCGCGGCCAGGAAGACGACCGAGAGGGTCGTCAGGGTCCGGGAGGCGACGTCGCGGGACCAGCCGGCGACCTCACCGTCGGCGAGCGGGAGGCGGAGCTCGCCCTCCGCGCCGGGCGCGTGCGCGGGCTCCTCCTCCCGCGGTACGAGGGAGGTGAGCGCCCAGCCCGCGAACCCGGCGGCGGCCGCGGCCGTCGCGGCGACGGCGAGGTCGACGAGGGGCTCGGAGGCCGTCGGGCTCGTGCGGTTGGTGCGGAGGAGCTGGACGAACAGTCCGCCCATGAAGCCGGCGGTGGCCCAGGCGCCCCAGAGGGAGGGGCGGCGGACGGCTGCGGCCCAGCCGGCGCCGAGGGCGAGGAGCAGGGCCGTACTGATGAGGACGTACGCGGTGGGGCTCGTCCAGCCGTCGGGCCGGCCGCCGTCGGCGAGGGTGAAGTGGGTGGCGAGGCGGGCGGGGAGCTCGTCGCGCCAGACGGCGAACAGGATCAGGTGGGCGGCGAGGGCGAGGACGAAGGGGAGCACGGCGAGGGCGCGCAGAAGAGGGGTGGCACGGTTCATGATGACCTCCTTGTTCGCACTCTACTAGAACAACTCGCTTTATTACCGAGATGCGGGCCGCCATCACCGGCGGTATCAAAGGGATGAACGCAGACGAATGGGGAGATCTTCATGCGCCGCCGGCCCGCCACACTTGCCGCCTTCACCGCCTTCGCCGCCCTCACCGCCGGACTGGTCACCGGCTGCGGGGACGACAGCGAGCCCGACCCGCTGCGCGCGCAGCAGTGGGGCATCGACGCGCTGAAGCTGCCGGACGCGTGGTCGACGTCGAAGGGGGAGGACACGGTCATCGCCGTCGTCGACACGGGCGTCGACCCCGACCACCCGGACCTCAAGGGCCGGCTCGTCGACGGCTACGACTTCGTCGACAACGACGACAAGCCCAAGGACATGAACGGCCACGGCACCCACGTCTCCGGCATCGCCGCCGCGCACACGGAGAACGGCGTCGGCATCTCGGGCGGCGCCCCCGGCGCGAAGATCATGCCGGTGCGCGTGCTCGGCGCCGACGGCAGCGGCACCGACGCGAACATCACCAAGGGCATCGTCTGGGCGGCCGACAACGGCGCCGACGTCATCAACCTCTCCCTCGGCGAGTCCGGCCTGATGGCCCGTCTGCTCAAGGGCGGCATCCTCAACCAGGCGATCACGCACGCCAACAGCAAGGGCGCGGTGGTCGTGGCCGCGGCGGGCAACGACTCGACGGCCCTCCAGCCGTACAAGATCGACACCCCGGTGCTCGTCGTCAACGCGGCCGACCAGAGCGGACTCCCGGCCTCCTTCACCAACTTCGGCGCGCAGAACGCCGTGGCGGCGCCGGGCGTGGACATCCTCTCCACGCTCCCGACGTACACGACGAAGGAGACGTTGAAGAACCTGACGGGGTACGGCAGGCTCTCCGGCACGTCGATGGCGACGCCGTACGTCTCCGCCGTGGCGGCCCTCCTGCACCACCAGGGCCAGAACCCGGCGGAGATCATGAAGACGATCCAGGGCTCGGCGAAGAACCCCCAGCAGATCCCGAAGCTGGGCCTGGGGAACGTGGACGCGGCGGCGGCGGTGAAGGCCGCGAAGGGCGAGTAGGCCCCGCGCAGGAGCCACCCCGTCAGGTCGCCGCAGGAGCCACCCCGTCAGGTCGCCGCGGGAGCCACCCCGTCAGGTCGCCGCCGGAGCTGCCCCGTCAGGTCGTCGCGGACCAGGCGGAGGGCGGCGGCCGGGTCGGCGGCGCGGGTGACCGCCCTGCCGACGACGACGTGCGACGCGCCCGCGGCGACGGCGGCGCGGGGGGTACCGGTCCTGGCGTGCCCGCCGGCCGGCTGTCCGTCGGCGCCCTCGCCAGGGCCTCCGGGGAGGGCGACGCCCGGGGTGACGATCAGCGCGTCGGGTCCCAGGGCGTCCCGCAGGGGGCCGGCCTCCCGGGGCGAGGCGATCACGCCGTGGCAGCCGGCGGCCTCCGCCAGCCGGGCCAGGCGCAGGACCTGCTCGTCGGTGGAGACCGAGGGAGCCACGCCGATGTCGGCGAGGTCGGAGCTCGTCATGCTCGTGACGACGGTGAGCGCGAGGACGCGCAGGCGCGGGAAGTCGCGGGCCGCCTCGACGGCGGCGGACAGGATGCCGGTGCCGCCCATGGCGTGGACCGTCACGAGGGAGACGCCGAGGGCGCCGGCGGCGCGGACCGCTCCGGCGACGGAGTGCGGTATCTCGAAGAGCTTGAGGTCGAGGAAGACCTCCTTGCCCCGGTCCACGAGGCTCCGGACCAGGTCGGGTCCGGCCGCCGTGAGCAGCTCGATGCCGATCTTGTAGAAGCGGCAGTCGTCGCCGAGGCGGTCGACGAGCTCCTCGGCCTCGCGGCGGTTGTCGAAGTCGAGGGCGACGACGACCCCGTGGGGGGATGCGGTGTTCATGGACGGCATTGTCGCCCGGGGCGGTTGACCTGCGGTCATTCGCACTCGTGGGCGGCGGGGTCGACGACCACGCGGTCCAACAGGCCGCGCAGCAGGACCTGTTCGGCTTCGGTGAGGTCGCCGAAGAGTTCGCGCTCGGCCGTGCTCACGGCCTCGTCGATGCGCTGGAGCGTCCGGGACCCCGTCTCCGTGATCTCGACGATGTGACGCCGGCGGTCGGCCGGGTCACGGCGCCGCTCCGCGAGCCCCGCCGACTCCAAGTCGTTGAGGATCCCGACCAGTTGGCTCGGGTCGACCTCCATCGCGGCGGCGAGCTCGCGCTGACTCATGGCGCCGGGGGCGAGTCGCATCAGGGTCATCGCGCTCCGGGGGTGCAGCCCGGCGACGCCCAGGGCGGCGCGGATGCGGGCGCCGGTGAGCTCTCCACGGAAGGAGAGGAGGAAGCCGAGGCGGTCGGTCGGGAGAGCTGCCATACCACCCACCGTAACAGCGACCCCATTGTGGAGTCCGGTAAATCATTGATACCCTTCAACGATTCCTGGCAACGGATCATTGGAGTACCTTCATGTTCATCGGCTACGCGGTCCTGGCCGCCCTCCTGGCGCTCGCGCTCTTCGCCTCCGCCTTCCTGACCGCCACGCGGAATCCGCAGATCATGGCCACCATGACGAAGCTGGGGGTGCCCGAGTCGTGGCTGCCCCGGCTCGCGGCGACGAAGGTCGCCGGCGCCGTCGGCCTGCTCGCGGGGCTCGCGCTCCCCCTCGTCGGCGTCGCGGCGGCGGCGGGCGTCGCGCTCTACTTCCTCGGGGCCGTGATCACCCACCTGAGAGCCAAGGACAAGGACCTGGCGCCGGTCGTGGTCCTCACCCTGCTCCCCGTGGCCGCCCTGGCCCTGCGGGTCGCCTCGGCCTGACGGATCACCCCGGCCCGACGGGCCACCCGAACTCACGAGACGGAACGTCTTGCGGACGGGCGCGATCTGGCGTACCTTCGAGGAAACGAGACGAGACGTCTCGTGCAGCCTACGGGCTGCGCCGCCCTTGTCGCCCAGGTCAGGAGACCGCCCTTGTTCCGTGCCCATCTCACCGACGTCACCAAGCGCTTCGACCAGCCGCTCACCCCTGAGCCGCGCACCGTGCTCGACCGCGTCTCCTTCTCCGTCCGCCCCGGCGAGCGGCTCGGGATCGTCGGGGACAACGGCTCGGGCAAGTCGACCCTGCTGCGGCTGCTCGCCGGGGCGGAGACCGCCGACAACGGCACCGTGACCGTCGAGTCCCCCGGCGGCGTCGGACACCTCGCCCAGACCCTGGACCTGCCCGGGACCGCCACCGTCGGGGACGCCGTCGACGAGGCCCTCGCCGACGTGCGGGCCCTGGAGCGGGCCATCGGGGCGGCCGAGGCGGCACTCGCCACCAGCGGCGACCTCGACGGGTACGCGGCGCTGCTCGCCCGCTACGAGGCGCGCGGCGGCGCCGGGGCCGACCGGCGCGTCGAGGCCACGCTCCGGCGGCTCGGGGAGCCCGGACCGCTCGACCGCGCCCGCCCCCTCGGAACGCTCTCCGGCGGGCAGCGGTCCCGGCTCGCGCTCGCCGCCGTCCTCGCCGCCGAACCCGAGCTGCTGCTGCTCGACGAGCCGACGAACGACCTCGACGACGAGGCCGTGGCATGGCTGGAGGAACGGCTCCGGGCCCACCGGGGAACGGTCGTCGCCGTCTCCCACGACCGGGTCTTCCTCGACCGGGTCACCACCGCCGTCCTGGAGGTCGACGAGGACCGCCACACCGTCCGCCGGTACGGCGACGGGTACGGCGGCTACCTCGCCGGACGCGCCGCCGAACGGGCCCGCAGGCAGCGGGAGCACGAGGAGTGGAAGGAGGAGACCGCCCGGTACCGGGCGCTCGCGGACACGCACATCGACCGGTTCTCGGCGATCCCGCGCAAGGCACCCGCCGCGTTCAGCGGCGCGGGCGCCTTCCGGGCCCGGTCCCGGGCGCACGGGGCCATGAGCAGGATCAGGGCCGCCCGCGAGAAGCTCGCCCGGCTGTCCGCACGGCCCGTGCCCGCCCCGCCGGACCCGCTGCGGTTCCGCGCGGAGCTCGCGGGCGAGGGCGCGGCCGTCGACCTCACGGGCGTACGGGTGGACGGCCGGCTGCGGCTCGACGCCCTCCACCTGGAGCCGGGCGAAAGGCTGCTCGTCACCGGACCGAACGGCGCCGGGAAGACGACGCTCCTGAAGGTGCTCGCCGGAGAGCTCGCGCCGGACGCGGGCGCGGTGCGGACCGTGACACGATCGGCGACCGCCCGCGTCGGGACGCTCCGGCAGGAGACGGCCCCGCCCACCGACCCCCGTACGGTGAGCGAGGCTTTCGGTGAAGGCCGGGAGGACGAGCTGCTCGCCCTCGGACTCTTCGCCGCCCGGGATCTCGCGACTCCGGTCCGTCTCCTCTCCACGGGCCAGCGCCGGAAGCTGGAACTGGCCCTGCTCGTGACCTCACCCGCCGACCTGCTCCTCCTCGACGAGCCGACCAACCACCTCGCACCGGCTCTGGTGGAGGAGATCGAGGCGGCGCTCGCGGAGTACCGGGGCACGCTGGTCGTGGTCAGCCACGACCGACGGCTGAGGGAGGGTTTCCGGGGCCGGCGCCTGGAACTGGCCCCGGCGACGACCCCCGTGAGGAGTTAGTCCTCGTCCTCCGGGCCCTCCAGGTCGCCCTCCGTCTCCAGGAACACCTGGCGCAGGGCGGCCAGGGTCTCCGGGTCCGGCTTCTCCCACATGCCGCGGGACTCGGCTTCGAGGAGGCGCTCCGCGATGCCGTGCAGGGCCCAGGGGTTGGCCTCCTTCAGGAAGGCCTGGTTCTCGGCGTCGAGGACGTACTCCTGGGTGAGCTTGTCGTACATCCAGTCGGCGACGACGCCCGTCGTGGCGTCGTACCCGAAGAGGTAGTCGACGGTCGCCGCCAGCTCGAACGCGCCCTTGTAGCCGTGGCGGCGCATCGCCTCGATCCAGCGCGGGTTGACCACGCGGGCGCGGAAGACCCGGGAGGTCTCCTCGACGAGGGTGCGGGTGCGGACGGTCTCGGGACGGGTCGAGTCGCCGATGTACGCCTCGGGGGCCGTGCCCTTCAGCGCGCGGACGGTCGCGACCATGCCGCCGTGGTACTGGAAGTAGTCGTCCGAGTCCGCGATGTCGTGCTCGCGGGTGTCCGTGTTCTTCGCGGCCACCGCGATCCGCTTGTACGCGGTCTCCATCTCGGCGCGCGCGGGGCGGCCTTCGAGACCCCGGCCGTACGCGTACCCGCCCCAGACCGTGTACACCTCGGCCAGGTCCGCGTCCGTGCGCCAGTCGCGGGAGTCGATGAGCTGGAGGATGCCAGCGCCGTACGTGCCGGGCCGCGAGCCGAAGATGCGGGTCGTGGCGCGGCGCTCGTCGCCGTGCTCCGCGAGGTCGGCCTGCGCGTGCGCCCGGACGTAGTTGTCCTCGGCGGACTCGTCCGCGAGCCCGGCGACCAGCCGGACGGCGTCGTCGAGGAGGCCGATGACGTGCGGGAACGCGTCGCGGAAGAAGCCCGAGATGCGGAGCGTGACGTCGATGCGCGGGCGGCCGAGCTCGGCGAGCGGGATCGGCTCCAGGCCGTTCACGCGGCGCGAGGCGTCGTCCCACAGCGGGCGGACGCCGAGCAGCGCGAGCGCCTCGGCGACGTCGTCGCCCGCCGTGCGCATCGCGCTCGTCCCCCACAGGGAGAGGCCGACGGAGGTCGGCCACGAGCCGTTGTCGTCGCGGTAGCGGGTGAGGAGCGAGTCGGCGAGCGCCTGGCCCGTCTCCCACGCGAGGCGGGACGGGACGGCCTTCGGGTCGACCGAGTAGAAGTTCCGGCCGGTCGGCAGGACGTTGACCAGCCCGCGGAGCGGGGAGCCCGACGGGCCCGCCGGGACGAAGCCGCCGTTGAGGGCGTGCACCGCGTGCGTCAGCTCGTCGGTGGTCGCGGCGAGGCGCGGGACGACCTGGCGGACCGCGAAGTCCAGGACGTCGCGGACCTCGGAGCCGTACGCCGCGGCGACCGTCCCGACGGCCTCCGGCGCCCAGTCCGCCGCCTCCATCGCCTCGACGAGGGCGCGGGCCTCCGCCTCCACGGCGTCCGCGTCCGTGCGCGTCGGCGCGGACTCGTCGAGGCCGAGCGCCTCGCGCAGGCCCGGCAGCGCCTGGGTGCCGCCCCAGATCTGACGGGCGCGCAGGATCGACAGGACCAGGTTGACCCGGGCCTCGCCCGCCGGCGCCCCGCCGAGGACGTGCAGGCCGTCGCGGATCTGCGCGTCCTTGACCTCGCACAGCCAGCCGTCGACGTGCAGGAGGAAGTCGTCGAAGCCGTCGTCCTCCGGGCGGTCCTCCATGCCGAGGTCGTGGTCGAGCTTCGCCGCCTGGATCAGCGTCCAGATCTGCGCGCGGATCGCGGGCAGCTTCGACGGGTCCATGGAGGAGATCTGCGCGTACTCGTCGAGCAGCTGCTCCAGGCGCGCGATGTCGCCGTACGAGTCGGCGCGGGCCATCGGCGGCACCAGGTGGTCGACGAGGGTCGCGTGCACGCGCCGCTTGGCCTGGGTGCCCTCGCCCGGGTCGTTGACGAGGAACGGGTAGATCAGCGGGATGTCGCCGAGCGCCGCGTCCGGGCCGCAGGCGGCGGACAGGCCGGCGTTCTTGCCCGGCAGCCACTCCAGGTTGCCGTGCTTGCCGAGGTGGACCATCGCGTCGGCGCCGAAGCCGCCGTCGTCCTCGCGGGCGGCGATCCACCGGTAGGCGGCCAGGTAGTGGTGGGACGGCGGCAGATCGGGGTCGTGGTAGATCGCGATCGGGTTCTCGCCGAAGCCGCGCGGCGGCTGGATGAGGATCAGCAGGTTCCCGCGCCGCAGCGCCGCGAGGACGATGTCGCCCTCCGGATTGCGGGACCGGTCGAGGAACATCTCGCCCGGCGCCGGGCCCCAGTGCTCCTCGACCTGCTCGCGCAGCTCGGCCGGGAGCGTCGCGTACCAGCGCTTGTAGTCGGCGGCCGGGATGCGGACCGGGTTCCTCGCGAGCTGCTCCTCGGTCAGCCAGTCCTGGTCATGGCCGCCGGCCTCGATGAGGGCGTAGATCAGCTCGTCGCCGTCGCCGGAGACCAGGCCGGGCAGGTCGGCCTCGGGCCCGAAGTCGTACCCCTCGGCGATCAGTCGGCGCAGCAGGGCGACGGCGGAGGCGGGGGTGTCGAGACCGACGGCGTTGCCGATGCGGGAGTGCTTGGTGGGGTACGCGGAGAGGACGAGCGCGAGCTTCTTCTCGGCGTTCGGGATGTGGCGGAGCCGGGCGTGCCGGACGGCGATCCCGGCGACGCGGGCCGCGCGCTCGGCGTCGGCGACGTACGCGGGCAGGCCGTCGGCGTCGATCTCCTTGAAGGAGAACGGGACGGTGATGAGGCGGCCGTCGAACTCGGGCACGGCCACCTGGCTGGCGGCGTCGAGCGGCGAGAGGCCCTCGTCGTTCTCCTCCCAGGCGGACCGCGAACCGGTCAGGCAGAGCGCCTGGAGGATCGGCACGTCGAGCGCGGCGAGCGCCCCCGCGTCCCAGGCCTCCTCGTCGCCGCCGGCCTGCGCCTCGGCGGGCTTCGTACCGCCGGCGGCGAGGACGGTCGTGACGATCGCGTCGGCGCCGCGGAGCGTCTCGACGAGCTCCTCCTCGGGGGCGCGCAGCGAGGCCACGTACAGCGGCAGCGCCTGGGCCCCGGCGTCCTCGACGGCGTCGCAGAGGGCGTCGACGAAGGCGGTGTTCCCGCTCATGTGGTGGGCGCGGTAGTAGAGCACGGCGACCGTCGGGCCGTCGGTGCGGCGGGGGGTGCGCTCCAGGGGACCCCAGGTGGGGGCGGCGGCCGGGGCCTCGAAGCCGTGACCGGTGAGGAGCACGGTGTCGGAGAGGAAGCGGGCCAGCTGCGTCAGGTTCGCGGGGCCGCCGTGCGCGAGGTAGGCGTGCGCCTCGGTCGCGACGCCGACGGGGACCGTCGAGGCCTCCATCAGCTGCGCGTCGGGGGCCTGTTCGCCGCTGAGCACGACGACCGGCTTTCCGGCGGCGTGGATCGCGTCGAGCCCCTCCTGCCAGGAGCGCAGGCCGCCGAGGAGGCGGACGACGACGAGCTCGACGCCGTCGAGGAGGCCGGGCAGGTCGGCGAGGGGAAGCCGGGAGGGGTTGGCGAAGCGGTACGCGGGACCGTCCCCGTCCGCCGCGGCGTCGGCCGCGCGGGCGCTGAGCAGGTCGGTGTCGGAGTGCGACAGCAGCAGGAGCATGGCAGGCGCAGGCCCTTCCTCGGGGTTGTCCGCGCCCCGGGTGGTCGTGGTGTCGGCGGGGAGTTCCTGACTCACCCGTACCGGCCAGGCCGGTACGGGCTCACAGTGGCGGGACCGCGCCGGATTCTCACCGGGCTTCCTCCCCGGGGCCCTGGGACCCCATGCCTTCCCGCATCCTAGATCGTGCCGGGGACGGGCCGAAGGGAGACGGGGAGTCGGCCGGATCACACCCGGTGAGGGCCTCCTGTCCCGTGGGTATGCTCGCCGCCATGCCGCCCACCCCGCCCCCGTCCCCGAAGCCCCAGCGGAACGAACCGTCCGCCCGGGACCGTGGCGATGCCTGCCCCGGCGCGCTGCGCCTGCACGCCGCCGACGACGGCGGCCTGGCTCGACTCCGGCTTCCCGCAGGGCGTTTGACGGCACGTCAGGTGGAGGTCCTCGCGCACGCGGCGGAGACCCTGGGCGACGGCTCGGTGAGCGTCACCTCCCGGGGCAACGCCGAGCTCCGCGGCCTGGCGGACGGCTGCGGGACGGAGCTCGCCGCGCTCCTCGCGGACGCGGGCCTGCTGCCCTCCGCCACGCACGAACGCGTCCGCAACATCGTCGTCTCCCCCGCCGCGGGACTCGACGGACTCGGCGGCCCCGAGGTCCAGTTGTGGGCCCGCGAACTCGACGCCCTCCTCTGCGCCGCCCCCTGGGCGGCGGCGCTTTCCGGCCGTTTCCTCTTCGTCCTCGACGACGGCCGCGGGGACGTGGCGGGGCTCGGCGGCGATGTGACCTTGGTCGCAGTGGAGGCGGGCCGCGCACGGCTGTACGTCGGCGGGCAGGCGTACCACGTCGCCGGGACCGACGCCGCCCGCGCCGCGCTCACCGCCGCCGGGGCCTTCCTCGACGCGGCCCGCGCGGCCGGAACCGGCGCCTGGCGGGTCGGGGAACTCCCCGACGGCCACGCCCCCGACCTGGCCGGCGCCCTCGCGCGGGCCGGGATCGCGGCGGAGCCCGTCACCCCTGCCGCCTCGCTCCTGCTCTACGGAGGACCGCCCGCGCCCGGGCCGCTCGGCGCCCGCGCCCTGTACGTCCTCGCGCCCCTCGGCCGCCTCACCGCCGCGCAGCTGCGGGCGCTGCTGCCCGCCGAAGAGGTACGGCTGACGCCGTGGCGCGGCGCGGTGGTCGTGGGCACCACGGCCGGCACCGACCGGCTCGCCGCCCACGGCCTGATCACCGACCCCGGCTCCCCCTGGGTGAACGTGACCGCCTGCACCGGCCGCCCCGGCTGCGCCAAGTCCCTCGCGGACGTCCGCGCCGACGCCGTCCCGGCCCCGGCGCGCGGCCTGCCCGGAGCGGGCACGCCCGTCCACTACTCCGGCTGCGAGCGCCGCTGCGGCCACCCGCACGGCACCTGGGTCGACGTCGTCGCCACCGCCGACGGCGCGTACCTGGTGAACGGCGCCCCCACCCCCCGTACCGCCCTGCACGAAGCCGTCACCACGGCCCGCACGACCACCACGGCCACCACCCGATGACGAGATGAGCGAGAGCACCAGGATGTTCGACTACGAGAAGGACGGGACGGAGATCTACCGCCGGTCCTTTGCCACGATCCGCGCCGAGGCGGACCTCGACGGCCTGCCCGCCGACGTCGCCCAGGTGGCGGTCCGGATGATCCACGCCTGCGGCATGACCGACCTCGTCAGCGATATCGCCTACTCGTCGCGGGTCGTCGCGGACGCCCGCGCCGCCCTCCAGGCCGGCGCGCCGATCCTCTGCGACGCCCAGATGGTGGCCAGCGGCGTCACCCGCAAACGGCTGCCCGCCGACAACGAGGTGCTCTGCGCGCTCTCCGACCCGGCCGTCCCCGGCCTCGCCGCCGAGCTCGGCACCACCCGCTCGGCCGCCGCGCTCGAACTCTGGCGCGACCGCCTCGAAGGCTCCGTCGTCGCCATCGGCAACGCGCCCACCGCGCTCTTCCACCTCCTGGAGATGGTCGCGAAGGGCGCGGGCAGGCCCGCCGCCGTCCTCGGCATCCCGGTCGGCTTCATCGGCGCCGCCGAGTCGAAGGACGCCCTCGCCGAGAACGGCCTCGGCCTCGAATACCTCGTCGTACGGGGCCGGCGCGGCGGCAGCGCCATGACGGCCGCCGCCCTCAACGCGCTCGCGCACGAAGCGGAGATACAGGCATGAGCACCCCGAAGGGCACCCCTCAGGGCAAGCTGTACGGGGTCGGGCTCGGCCCCGGCGACCCGAACCTCATGACGGTGGCGGCCGTGAAGGCCATCGCCGAGGCCGACGTCGTCGCCTACCACTCGGCCCGCCACGGCCGCTCGATCGCCCGCTCCATCGCGGCCGAGCACCTCCGCGAGGACCACGTCGAGGAGCGGCTCGTGTACCCGCTCACCGTCGAGACCACGGACCACCCCGGCGGCTACCGGGGCGCCCTCGACGACTTCTACGAGGAGGCCGCGGCCCGGCTCGCCGCCCACCTCGACGCGGGCCGCACCGTCGCCGTGCTCGCCGAGGGCGACCCGCTGTTCTACGGCTCGTACCAGCACATGCACAAGCGGCTCGCGGACCGCTACGACACGACCGTCATCCCCGGCGTGACCTCGGTGAGCGCCGCCGCCGCCCGGCTCGGCGAGCCGCTGTGCGAGGCGGAGGAGGTCCTCACGATCATCCCCGGCACCCTGCCGGAGGACGAGCTGACGGCCCGTCTCGCGGGCACCGACTCGGCGGTCGTGATGAAGCTCGGCCGCACCTTCCCCACGGTCCGGCGCGCCCTGGAACGCGCGGGCCGCCTCGACGACGCGCGGTACGTGGAGCGGGCGTTCATGGCCGGCGAGCGCACCGGCGTCCTTGCCGAGATCGCCCCCGAGTCGGTCCCGTACTTCTCCGTCGCCGTGCTGCCCTCCCGCATCGACCAGGAGGCGCCCGTACGCGAGCGGGGCGAGGTCACCGTCGTCGGCACCGGCCCCGCCGGCGCGCCCTGGCTGACCCCCGAGTCGCGCGGCGCGCTCGTCAACGCCGACGTCCTCGTCGGCTACACCACCTACCTCGACCGCGTCCCGGTCCTGCGCCCCGGCCAGGTCCGGCACGGCTCCGACAACAAGGTCGAGTCGGAACGGGCCGAGTTCGCGCTCGACCTCGCCCGGCGCGGGAAGAAGGTCGCGGTCGTCTCCGGCGGCGACCCGGGCGTCTTCGCCATGGCGACGGCCGTCCTGGAGGTCGCCTGCGAGCCCGAGTACGCCGACGTGCCCGTACGGGTCCTCCCCGGCGTGACCGCGGCGAACGCGGCCGCGGCGGCGGCCGGCGCCCCGCTCGGCCACGACTACGCCACGATCTCCCTCTCGGACCGCCTCAAGCCCTGGGACGTCATCGAGGCCCGGCTGCGCGCGGCGGCCGGCGCCGACCTCGTCATCGCCCTGTACAACCCGGGCTCCAAGTCCCGTACGCACCAGGTGGCCGCCGCCCGCGACCTCCTGCTCGAACTCCGCGACCCGGAGACCCCGGTGGTCGTCGCCCGCGACGTCGGCGGCCCCGAGCAGTCGGTGCGCGTCGTCACCCTCAAGTCCCTGGAGCCGTCCGAGGTCGACATGCGGACGCTGCTCCTCGTCGGCTCCTCGCAGACGCGGGCGGTCGAGCGCGGCGACGGCCGCACGATCGCCTGGACGCCTCGCCGGTACGGGTGACTCAGCCGGTAGGGATGAGCTAGCCGGTAGGGATGAGCTAGCCGGTACGGGTGAAGGTGCCGAGCCCCTCCCGGTCGAGGTACTCGACCTCGACCGTCTTCCCGTCGGGCGAGAACGTGACGCCGGTCAGCCCGACGGCGTTCTCCCCGCGGGTCGGGAAGGAGAAGGTGTTCCCGTCGTAGTGGGACAGGCGGTAGGTCTGCGGCTCGGGTCCGAGCCGCAGCACGAGCCCGCCGTCCGACCCCTCGGCGACGACGGCCGCCCCGTAGTAGTCGCTGCGGTACGTCCCCACGTAGGCACCGGCCTCCTTCGCGGGCGCCGGGTCGGCCGGCGGCTTCGCGTAGTCGGTCTCGGACCGGTCGGCGTCGGCCTGCGCCTGGTAGAGCCCGTCGACGAGCGGCAGCCAGTCCCGGCTGGGCGCGCCCTTCTCGGCGACGTCGAAGAAGTCGAGGGCGACGGTGTCGGCGAGACCGGCGGGGGCGCCGTTGGTGAGGACGACGATCCCGAGCTCCTCGCCGGGCAGCATCGTCACGTTGGTGTGCGCGCCGAGCGCGAAGGCGCCGGTGTGCGAGAGGCGGAGCCGGCCCGCGTCGTCGTACGAGACGTTCCAGCCGAGGCCGTAGAAGCCGGTGCGCCCGGCGGGGGCGTGCGGCGGGGAGGCGACGGCCTCGGGGTGGTGGGTGAGGGTCAGCGCGTCCTCGTCGACGATCCGACGCCCGTCGAGCTCGCCGTTGCCGAGCTGGAGGCGGAGCCAGACCGCCATGTCGCGCGCGGAGGAGCTCACGCCCCCGGCGGGCGACTGCGCGTCAGGGTCCCGCACGTACCGGGCCTTCCAGGTCCCGTCGGGCTCCTTCACGTGCCCGAGGGCGCGGTCGGGGTTGTCGGCGAAGTCCTGGAAGCGGGAACTGGTGTCGTCCATCCCCGCGGGCCGGTACAGGGTGTCCTCGGCGAGCTTCTCCCAGGGGACGCCCTTCTCGGCGGCGACGGCCTCGGCGGCGGCGGTGAGCCCGAAGTTGGTGTAGGCGTAACTGGCCCGGAACGGCGTCAGGGGCTCGTACCGCAGGTGGGACAGGATGTAGTCCTGGTCGTACCCCAGGTCCTCCAGCAGGTCCCCGGCGTGGTCCGGCAGTCCGCTCCGGTGCGAGAAGAGATCGGCGGCGGTGACGTGCGCGCTCACCCAGGGATCCTTCAGCCGGAACTCCGGAAGCAGCGGCCCGACCGGCTTCTGCCACCCCTCCACACCCACCGCGCCGGAGACGACGGTCGAGGCGATCGGCTTGGACACGGAAGCGAGCTGGAACACGGTGTCGGCGTCGATCCGCGCGTCCTTCCCGACCTCGCGCACCCCGTACCCCTTGAGGTGGACGACCTTGTCCTCGTACACGACGGCGACGGAGACCCCGGGGACGCCCGTGCGCCGCATCAGCTCGGCGACGGTCCCGTCGAGCCGCCCGACGGCCCGGTCGACATCGGCCTGGTCGAGGACGGGAGACGGTTGCGGAGGAGGTGGTTCAGGGGAGGGCGAGGGACTCGGCCCGGCGCCCAGGAGCGCCGCCACGAGCCCCGCCGATGCCAGCCACCGGACGGTACCCACCCCTCCATTGAACGCCGACCGGAACTCCCTGTCGCGCGGAGGGAACCCGCAGGTAGAGTGCGCGTCCGGCGGAACACCGGCCCCACCCGCACCGTCCTTCCCCCTGCATGTCTGCTTCCCCCCGTAGGTCCGGAAAGGGCCCTCTCCCTGTGATGACTCGTACCCGGCTGAGCGCGGTGGCCACGACCGCCGCCCTCGCCGCCTCCGGCGCGCTGCTCGCCGCCACCCCGGCCGGCGCCGCCGTCACCTGCAACTCCCCCTTGTGGCGGGCGGACTACTACGAGAGCGAGGCGGACGGCGAGCACGTGCTCTACGGCGTCGTCGCCATCGACGACTGGCGCAACGCGCTCGACGTCACGGATCCGGCCGTGAACTGGGTCGAGGTCACCGAACTCGGGACGCCCCCGGTCGAGCGGCCGTAGCCGCCCAGGCGGCGGCCCCCTCCGGGGTCGTCGCCACGGGGACGCCCTCCGGGACCGGGGGGCGGCGGACGACGACGACCGGGATGCCGGCTTCGCGGGCCGCGGTCAGCTTGGGGGAGGTCGCGGCGCCGCCGCTGTCCTTCGTCACCAGGACGTCGATCCGGTGACGGGCGATCAGGTCGCGTTCGGCCGGCAGGTCGAACGGGCCGCGGGCCAGGAGGAGTTCCGTGCGGGCCGGCATCGGGGTGTCCGGGGCGTCGACCGAGCGGACCAGGAACCACTGCGGGCAGTCCGCGAAGGTCGCGAGGCCGAGGCGGCCCGTCGTCAGGAAGACGCGGTCGCCGAGGCCGTCGAGCGCCCGCGCCGCCTCCTCCAGGGACGCCACGTCACGCCAGTCGTCCCCCTCGACCGGGACCCAGCCGGGGCGGCGCAGGGCCAGCAGGGGAACATGGGCGGTGGCGGCCGCCCCGGCCGCGTTGAAGCTGATCCGCTCGGCGAAAGGATGGGTCGCGTCGATGACCGCGTCCACCGCGTGCTCCCGCAGCCACTCCGCGAGGCCCTCCGCCCCGCCGAAGCCGCCGATCCGGACCTCCCCGGCCGGCAGCCGGGGGCTCGCCACCCGTCCCGCGAGGGAGCTCGTCACCCGGATTCCGGGCGTCCCGTGGAGCAGTCCGGCGAGCGCGCGGGCCTCCGCGGTCCCGCCGAGAATGAGTACGTGCAGCACAGGAGCCTCTTCATGAAGTCGGGCGACCAGCAGTCGGGCGACCAGCAGTCGGGCGGCGGGCGCGAGGCCCAACTCAAGCACACCGGTCTGCGCCCCGGCTGGACGACCGGTGCCTGTGCGACGGCGGCGACCACCGCCGCGTACACCGCGCTCCTCACCGGCGACTTCCCCGACCCGGTGACGATCACCCTCCCGAAGGGGCAGACGCCCGCCTTCGCGCTCACCGCCGAGGAGCTGTCGGGCCGGTCCGCCATGGCCGCCGTCGTGAAGGACGCCGGCGACGATCCGGACGTCACGCACGGCGCCGTCATCCGCTCGACCGTACGGCTCCTGCCGCCCGGTTCCGGTGTCGTCTTCCGCGCGGGCGAGGGCGTCGGCACGGTCACCCTCCCCGGCCTCCCCCTGGACGTGGGCGAGCCGGCCATCAACCCCGTCCCCCGGCAGCTCATGCGCGAGCACGTGGCCCGCGTCGCCGCCGCGCACGGCGCCCCCGGCGACGTCGAGATCACCGTCTCCGTCGACAACGGCGCAGAGATCGCCCGTTCCACGTGGAACCCGCGCATCGGCATCCTCGGCGGCCTGTCCATCCTGGGCACGACCGGCGTCGTCGTCCCGTACTCCTGCTCGGCGTGGATCGACTCGATCCGCCGGGGCGTCGACGTGGCCCGCGCGGGCGGTCTCACGCACGTCGCCGGGTGTACGGGCTCCACGTCCGAGCGGACGGTCCGCGAGCTGTACGACCTGCCGGAGATCGCCCTCCTCGACATGGGCGACTTCGCGGGAGCCGTCCTCAAGTACATCCGCCGCCACCCGGTCGGCCGGCTCACGGTCTGCGGCGGCTTCGCCAAGCTGTCCAAGCTGGCCGCGGGCCACCTCGACCTCCACTCGGCCCGTTCGCAGGTCGACAAGGGCTTCCTCGCCGACCTGGCCCGTACGGGCGGCGCGTCCGAGGCCCTGGCGGCCGAGATCGCCGCCGCGAACACGGGTCTCGCCGCCCTCCGGCTCTGCGAGGCCGCCGGGGTCCCGCTCGGCGACCTGGTCGCCGCCCGCGCCCGCGACGAGGCCCTCGCCGTGCTCCGGGGCGCGCCGGTGGCGGTGGACGTGGTCTGCATCGACCGGGCCGGAGCGGTCGTCGGGCGGTCGTCCGTGGAGGGGCCGTCCGTGGAGGGGCCGGCGGCCCGGGCGTAATCCGGGCGACAGGGCGCACGGGGGCGGGGGAGGATCCGGGGATGCCCGACTTCCTCCACAAGCCCACCCTCACCGGCGGCCTCGTCGTCCTCCGGCCCCTCACCGAGGCCGACGTCCCCGCGCTCCTCCCCCTCTTCGAGGACGCCGAGGTGCGGCGGCTGACCGGCTCGCACGCCACCTTCGACGAGCCCGCGCTCCGGAAGTGGTACGGCTCCCGGAACGACCGGGCGGACCGGCTCGACCTCGCCGTCGTCGAGCGCGCGACGGGCCGGGTCGTCGGGGAGGCGGTCCTCAACGAGTGGGACGCCGACAACGAGAGCTGCTCGTTCCGGATCATGCTCGTGCCGGAGGTGACGGGCCGGGGCCTCGGCACGGAGGCGACCCGGCTGGTCGTCGGGTACGGCTTCGAGGCGCTCGGCCTCCACCGGATCTCCCTGGAGGTCTACGCCTTCAACCCGCGCGCCCGCCGCGCCTACGAGAAGGCCGGCTTCACGACGGAGGGCGTCCTGCGCGGGGCGCTCCTGTGGGAGGGCGAGCGGGTCGACGCGACGGTGATGTCGGTGCTCGCGCCGGAGTGGCCGGTCAGGGGCTGACCGGTCACGGGCCGACCGGTCACGGGCCGACCGGGTAGCCGATCTCCGCGATGTCCTCCGCCAGGTCCGCGAGCTTCACCCCGGGGTTGAGGGCCGCGACGAGCTCCTCCGTCAGCGGGGTGAGCGCCAGGACCTTCCGTACGGCTTCCACGTCGACCTCGGTGTCGTAGTACTCCGAGGCCCACTCCGCGTACGCCTCCGCCGAGCGGTCCACGAGGAGGTGGAGGAGGCGCCCGGAGCCGTCCGGGTCCTCCGCCGCGGCGTCGTCGCCCGCGTCCGGGAAGGCGACCGTGCCGGTCCGCCACTCCGTGTCCGCCGGCTCGCGCCACAGGCAGGCCGTGGTCACGTGCACGCCGTCCTCGTCCGTGAACGCGGGCTCCGTCAGGTACTCGGCGAACGCCTCCGGCACCCCGTCGAGCACCCCCGGCCACGTCTGCCCGTCCGCGAGCTCGCCGAACGGGCTCAGCGGCGACTCGTGGGCGAAGACGCGGACGAACGCGCCCGCCGGCGACAGCACGATCGTGTACTCGTCGCCCTGGCCGTCCTTCATGGACGCCAGCTGCTCGTACTCCGACCAGCTCGCGTCGAAGGAGTAGTACCGGCTCTCCCACTCCGGGCAGAGCACGGCTTCCAGCATCGCGAGCCCTCGGCTGTGGTCGCGCAGTTCCTCGATGCCCGGCAGCGCCCGGGCGACGTCGTAGACGGTCACGGGTCCATTGAAGACCCTGCCTCCGGCACACCGACGTGCGGGCCCCCGCCGCCGAACCTAGGCTCGACAGCGCAGGAGACCCGACCGACCCCCACCGACAGGGAGGCGTTCCCATGGCGAAGCGCGGCAACAAGAAGCGGGCCCGCAAGAAGAAGAAGGCGAACCACGGCAAGCGTCCCAACGCCTGACCGCGGCAGTGACGACGAAGGCCGGACCCGTGTGGGGGTCCGGCCCTCGTCGTGTCCCCGCGCGGTTCAGCAGACGTGCCGCTCCCGCGCCGGGTCGTACAGGTGGCTGTCCCGGAACTCCGAGGCCGCGAGCGTCCGGCCCACGATGATGACCGCCGTCTTCGTGATCCCGGCCGTCTTCACCTGCTCCGCGATGTCCTCCAGCGTGCCGCGCAGCACCAGCTCGTCCGGCCGGCTCGCCATCGCGACGACAGCCGCCGGGCAGTCCGGGCCGTAGTGCGGGACCAGCTCGGAGACGATCCGGTCGACGTAACGGGCACCCAGGTGGAGCACGAGCAGCGCGCCGCTGCGGCCGAGCGTGGCGAGGTCCTCGCCCTCGGGCATCGGGGTGGCCTGCTGGGCGATCCGGGTGAGGATGACCGTCTGGCCGACCGTCGGCACGGTCAGCTCCCGCTTGAGCGCCGCCGCGGCCGCGGCGAACGCCGGAACGCCCGGCACGACCTCGTACGGGATGTCGAGCGCGTCGAGCCGCCGCATCTGCTCGGCGACCGCGCTGAAGACCGAGGGGTCGCCCGAGTGGAGGCGGGCCACGTCCTGCCCGGCCTCGTGCGCGGCGGCGATCTCGGCGACGATCCGGTCCAGGTCGAGCTGGGCGGTGTCGATCAGCTTCGCGTCCGGCGGGCACTCGGCGAGCAGCTCGGTGGGGACGAGGGAGCCCGCGTAGAGGCAGACGCCGCACTTCGCGAGGGTCCGCGCGCCGCGCACGGTGATGAGGTCGGCCGCGCCGGGGCCTGCGCCGATGAAGTAGACGGTCATTGTCGTGGAGAACCCTTCGGTTACTTCGATACTTCGATGCTTCGTTACTTCGTTACTTCGTTACGGACCACTGGGTGACGGGCATCGCCTGCCGCCAGCCGGTGAAGCCGCCGACCGGGACGGCGGCGGACACGGCCAGCCGGACCAGCTCGCCGCCGTGGCTGCGGTAGCGGTCGGCGAGCAGCGCCTCGGATTCGAGCGTCACGGTGTTGGCGACGAGCCGGCCGCCGGCCGGGAGGGCGTCCCAGCAGGCGTCGAGGAGGCCGGGGACGGTGAGGCCGCCGCCGATGAAGACGGCGTCGGGGACGGGCAGCCCGTCGAGCCCCTCGGGCGCCTTCGCGGTGACGACCCGGAGGGCGGGGACGCCGAGGGCGTCGGCGTTGCGGCTGATGCGGGCGGCCCGCTCGGGCGACTTCTCGACGGCGATCGCGCGGCAGTCGCGGTGGGTCCGCATCCACTCGACGCCGATGGAGCCGGAGCCTCCGCCGATGTCCCAGAGCAGTTCGCCGGGGGCGGGGGCGAGCGCGGCGAGCGTGGCGGCGCGGACGTACCGCTTGGTGAGCTGGCCGTCGTGCTCGTACGCCTCGTCGGGCAGGCCGGGCGCGGCGCCGAGCCGGAGCGTGCCCGGGTCGCGTACGGGATCGAGGGCGAGGACGTGGAGCGCGTCGGTCCGCTCGTACGGCCAGTCGGCGGCGGTCCCGTCGAGGATCCGCTCGGCGGGGCCGCCGAGCTGTTCCAGGACCCGGATCCGGGTGCCGCCCCAGCCGGTGGCGCGCAGGTGCGCGGCGACCTCGGCGGGGGTGGCCGGGCCCTCGCCGAGGACGAGGAGGCGCCGTCCCGGGTGGAGGGCCGCGGCGAGCGCGGCGAGGGGGCGGGCGACGAGGGAGAGCGTCTCGACGGCCTCCAGGGGCCAGCCGAGGCGGGCGCAGGCGTACGAGACGGAGGACGGGTGCGGGTGGACGTCCAGGGTCCCGGCGCCGCCCAGGGCCTCCCTCAGGGTGCGGGCGATCCCGTAGAAGGACGGGTCCCCGCTGGCCAGGACGGCGATCGTACGGCCCCGGTGCGCGGCGACGAGTCCGGGGACGGCGGGCCGCAGCGGCGAGGGCCAGGCGACGCGCTCGCCGGGGCACGCGGCCGGCGCGAGGAGGTCGAGCTGGCGGGGCGCGCCGACCAGGACCTCGGCGGCGCGCAGGACGCGGCGGGATTTCTCGGGGAGCCCGTCCCAGCCGTCCGCGCCGATTCCGACGACCGACACCACCGGTTCCACCGATATCAGACCGTTCACGCCGCCGAACTCTACGTGAGGGGTGCCGGCGGCCTACTTCTGGGCGTTCTGCCCGACGTAGAAGAGGAGCCAGACGAAGCCGGCGAAGGCGTGCGTGGCAAAGACGTACACGAAGACGCGGAGCATCACGCCCCGCTCCTTCCAGCGTTCGTTGTCGAACGTCTTCTCCTCGGCCATGGGGTCCAGGGTAAGGGGGCGGCCTCGCGGGTGGCGGAATAGGGAGAGGGGTCGCGCCGTTGGACGAGGCAGTTTAAGATTCAACCACCAAGAGAACGACGAGCCAGACCCAGACCCCTGGCCCCGCGAGAGGTGAGCACGATGCAGTTCGGGATCTTCACCGTCGGCGACGTGACGACCGACCCCACCACCGGCCGCACCCCCACCGAGCACGAGCGCATCAAGAACACCGTCGCCATCGCGCTCAAGGCCGAGGAGGTCGGGCTCGACGTCTTCGCGACCGGCGAGCACCACAACCCGCCGTTCGTCCCCTCCTCCCCCACGACCCTCCTCGGGCACATCGCCGCCCGCACGGAGAACCTGATCCTCTCCACCTCCACGACCCTCATCACCACCAACGACCCGGTGAAGATCGCCGAGGACTACGCGACGCTCCAGCACCTCGCCGACGGCCGCGTGGACCTGATGATGGGCCGCGGCAACACCGGCCCGGTCTACCCGTGGTTCGGCCAGGACATCCGCCAGGGCATCCCGCTCGCCATCGAGAACTACGCGCTCCTCCACAAGCTGTGGAGGGAGGACGTGGTCGACTGGGAGGGCAAGTTCCGCACGGCCCTCCAGGGCTTCACCGCCACCCCGCGCCCGCTCGACGGCGTCCCGCCGTTCGTCTGGCACGGCTCGATCCGCTCCCCCGAGATCGCCGAGCAGGCCGCGTACTACGGCGACGGGTTCTTCGCGAACCACATCTTCTGGCCCAAGCAGCACACCGAGAAGATGGTCCGCCTCTACCGGCAGCGGTACGCGCACTACGGCCACGGCACCGCCGAGCAGGCCGTCGTGGGCCTCGGCGGCCAGGTCTTCATGCGGAAGAACTCGCAGGACGCGGTACGGGAGTTCCGCCCGTACTTCGACAACGCGCCGGTCTACGGCCACGGCCCCTCCCTGGAGGAGTTCAGCAGCCAGACGCCGCTGACCGTCGGCTCGCCGCAGGAGGTCATCGAGCGGACCCTGTCCTTCCGCGACTACGTGGGCGACTACCAGCGCCAGCTGTTCCTGGTCGACCACGCCGGGCTGCCGCTCAAGACGGTCCTGGAGCAGCTCGACATCCTCGGCGAGGAGGTCGTCCCGGTGCTGCGCAAGGAGTTCGCGAACCTGCGGCCCGCCGGCGTCCCGGAGACCGCCCCGCTCCACCCGTCCGTCCTCGCGTCGAAGAAGGAGGCGTAAGCCGCCGTGCAGACCCTGAAACTGGTCGCCGTCTCCGCCGGACTCAGCGCCCCGTCCTCCACCCGGCTGCTCGCCGACCGCCTGCTCCAGGCGGCCCGGTACCGGCTCGCGGAGCAGGAGTTCGCGGTGGACGTCGAGGTCGTCGAACTGCGCGACCTCGCCGTCGACATCGCGAAGAACTTCGTCACCGGCTTCCCGTCCGACGCGCTCCAGGAGGCGATCGACAAGGTGACGGGCGCGGACGGCGTCATCGCCGTCACCCCCGTCTTCACCGCCTCCTACAGCGGCCTGTTCAAGTCGTTCTTCGACTTGATCGACCCGACCGCCCTGGCCGGTACGCCGGTCCTCATCGGCGCGACGGGCGGCACGGCCCGCCACTCGCTGGTCCTGGACCACGCGCTGCGCCCGCTCTTCGCCTACCTGCGGGCCCTCACGATCCCGACCGCCGTGTACGCGGCCTCGGAGGACTGGGGGACGGGCGGCGACGACTACACGGACGGCCTGCCCGCCCGGATCACCCGCGCCGGCCGGGAACTGGCCGACACGGTCGCGGCCCGCCCGGCCCGGAGCACGGAGGAGGACGAGGTCGTCCCCTTCGAGCAGCAGCTGGCCGACCTGCGATTCGATTGACCCGCTATGTACGGTTGAGGTGATTTCCTCTGGTTGAGGTGATTTCCTCTGACGGAAGGACAGCCGATGTCGGGCAGGATCGTGGTGGGCGTGGACGGCTCGGAGCCCGCCCTCAAGGCGCTGAAGTGGGCGGCCGCGCAGGCCGCCCTGACCGGGGACTCCCTGGAGGTCGTGACCAGCTGGGAGTACCCGGCCTCGTGGTCGACGATGATGCCCGGTGTCCCGACGGAGTTCGACCCCGAGCAGCTCGCCAAGGAGATCCTGAACGCCTCCCTGGAGAAGGCCCTGGACCCGGCGACCGCCGCCGCGGCCCGGCGCACGGTGGTCGGCGGCAACCCGGCCCAGGCCCTCGTCGACACGGCGAAGGGCGCGACCCTCCTCGTCGTCGGCGACCGCGGCTACAGCGGCTTCAAGGCCGCCGTCCTCGGCTCGGTCTCGACCAACGTCACCCAGCACGCCCCGTGCCCGGTGGTGGTCGTCCGCGGCGAGAGCGCCGCTTCCTAGGCAACGTCCGCCACCACGCACGACACGTTGTGCCCCCGGTGCTCGGCCTTCCCCCCGGGGGGAAGGCCAACGGCCGCTTCCGTGCCGACGACGCCCGGGTCGGCTACCTCCGGTTGTACAGCCTCATCGTCACCGCGCCGAAGACGAGGACGAACAGGGCCGACCAGCCCAGCGTCCAGGCGACGTCCGCGCCCGGCCAGCGGCCGGCCATGAGCTCGCGGACGGCGGTCGCCAGGTGGGTGACGGGGTTGTTGTTGACGAAGGCCTGGAGCCAGCCGGGCATCGTCCTCGGGTCGACGAAGACGTTGGAGAGGAAGGTGAGCGGGAAGATCACCATCATCGAGACGCCCATGACGGACTTCTCGCTGCGCAGCAGCAGGCCGAACATCGTCCAGATCCACGAGAACGCGAACGAGAAGACCAGCAGCAGCGCGACGCCGAGCAGGACGCCGACGAACCCGCCGTCCGGGCGGTAACCGATGATCACGCCGACCGTGAGCATGACGACGGAGGCGATCACGTACCGGACGACGTCGCCCAGCAGATAGCCGACCATCGGCGCCGGCCGCCAGATCGGCAGGGTGCGGAAGCGGTCGAAGACGCCCTTCTCGATGTCGGTGTTGACGGAGACGCCGGTGTACATCGTGATCATCACGACGCTCATCACCAGGATGCCGGGCAGCAGGAACTGGATGTACTCGTCGACCGAACCGGCCAGCGCGCCCCCGAAGAGGTACGTGTACATCAGCACCATCATGATCGGGAACGCCGTCACGTCGAACAGCTGCTCCGGCACGTGCTTGATCTTCAGCATCGCCCGCCAGCCGAAGGTCAGCGAGGCGGAGAGCGCGCCGGGCCGGGGCGGGCGGGTGCGGCCGGTGAAGAGGGCGGCGAGTTCGTCGGTGTCGGGGGCGACGAAGTCGAGCGCGTCGGCCGCCGCCTGTCCGTCCTTGCCGGTGGTGACGGTGGTCATGCCGCCGGTCCCTTCCGGTCGGTGAGCGCGAGGAAGACCTCGTCGAGGCTGGGCTGCCCGAGCGCGAAGTCGTCGACGGTGATCCCGGACCGCGCCAGCTCCGCGAGTGCCCGCGCGGCCTGCTCGGCGGCGCCGAGCTCGGTCCCGTGGCCGTTGACGGTGGCGGTGAGCGCGACGGGGTCGGGATCGAGCTGGACGGCCGCGTTCAGGGCGGCCCGCAGGACCCGCTCGGCCTCCGGGCGCTGCTCGGGGTCCCGGAGCCGTACGTGGACCGACCCGGAGCCGACCGAGGCCTTCAGCTCGCCCTTCGTCCCCTCCGCGATCACCTTGCCGTGGTCGATGACGGCGATCCGGGAGGCCAGCTGGTCGGCCTCGTCGAGGTACTGGGTGGTGAGGAGCACGGTCGTGCCCTGGGCGACGACCGCGCGGACGATGTCCCAGACCTGGTTGCGGCTGCGCGGGTCGAGGCCGGTGGTGGGTTCGTCGAGGAAGAGCAGGTCAGGGGTGTTGAGGATGGACGCGGCGATGTCGATGCGCCGTCGCATGCCGCCCGAGTAGTGCTTGACCTGCCTGTCCGCCGCCTCCGCGAGGCCGAACGCGGCGAGGAGCTGCGCGGCGCGCTCGCGGGCGGCGGGTCGGGAGTGGCCGAGGAGCCTGGCGAGGAGGACGAGGTTCTCGGTGCCGGTGAGGTCCTCGTCGACGGAGGCGTACTGGCCGGTGAGGCTGACCCGGCCGCGGACCGCGTCGGCGTCCTCGACGACGTCCTCGCCGAAGACGCGGGCCCGGCCGCCGTCGGGGCGCAGGAGCGTGGCCAGCATCTTCACGGCGGTGGTCTTGCCCGCGCCGTTGGGGCCGAGGACCCCGTAGACCGTGCCGGCGGGCACGCGCAGGTCGACTCCGTCGACGGCGCGGTTCGCGCCGAAGACCTTGACCAGGCCCTCGGTCTCGATGGCGAGGTCGGTCATGCGTCGTACCTGCCCTTCCGGAGACCCCCCGGGGAGAAGACAGCGCTTCTCCCAGTCTCCGTCGGCGGCCCGCGCAGTGCCAACCGGCGGTCGGCCGTGGGAGCGCCGCCGGCGGTCGGCCGTGGGACCGCTGCCGGCGGTCGGCCGTGAGAGCGCTGCCGGCGGTCGGCCACCGGACCACCACAGGCCGTCGGCCACCCCGCCACCAGCGGAGGAGCCTTCCTCCCCCGCGCGGCGGAGGCGGACAGGTCGGCCGGGGGACGTCCCGGGCCGGGGGCCGGCGGGACGCTGGACCCATGATGAAGATCAAGGCACTGCCGGACGTGCCCCGTTGGGCCGTCCTCGCCGCTCACGCCGTCCCGCTCGTCACCCTTCCGTCGGGGCTCTGGCGCCTCGCGCTCGTCGCCGGTCTTCCGGTGACGCAGGACGCCGAGCTCGGGGCGATGGGGTTCTGGACGTCGGCGTACGCCGTCTCCCTCAGCGTCGTCTCCGAGTTCTTCGCCTTCCTCACCCTGGGGCTCGTCCGCTCCTGGGGAGAGGTGTTCCCCCGGTGGATGCCGTTCCTCGGCGGACGCCGGGTGCCTCCGGTGGCCGCGACGGGCGCGGCCTTCGCCGGGGTGGCGGGGCTGTGCGCGATCGCCGCGTGGGGCGCGTACGCCTCCTTCGCGGACCTCGGGCCCGGAATCCCCGCCTCCCCGGCGCAGGAAGCCCTGCTCGCCGCCTGCTACCTGCCGCTCCTGGCCTGGCCGGTGCTCGTGGCCGCCGTGGCGGTCGCGTACTACCGCAGGCGTACGGGGCGGGGAGGGCCTCAGTACGGCGCCGGGCGGCCCTCCGCGTCCTCGTGGGTGTAGTAGAGGTAGAACGCCGCCGCGCCGACGCCGCCGCCCACGATGAGGCCGAGCACGGTCGCCGACAGGATGCTCACGTCGGACAGGCTGTACAGGAAGCCGATCGCGATGCCGGCGAGCGCGCCCCAGGCCGCCGCGTGGAGCTCGCGCGGCAGGGTGCGGCCGACCTTGCGGAGCCCGTACACCGCCCCGGCGAGCACGACCGCCGAGATCAGGCCGAGCCAGAACTGTCCCCAGCTGACGGGGGCGCCGGACTTGGCGACGAAGGCCGTCCACCAGCCGTAGACCACGCCGAGTGTGGCGGGCAGTGCCCAGCCGGGGGTCGTCGCGCCGGTACTGCTCGCCCGGCGCCGTACCGGTACCGCTGCGTGTGCGGCCATGGCAGGAGCTCCTTCGCGCTCGCCCCCTCCGCCCCCTGGGTTCTCGCACCCTCCAGGGCACACCCGCGGCCGGGCTCCCGCAAGTGGATCAGTTCCCGTCGGCGGGTCCCCGCCCCGTCGCCGCCAGTGCCGCGAGCCGTCCCAGCGCGTCGTCCAGGACCTCGCGCGGCGGGGACGCGAGGCCCACGCGTATCGCGTCCGGGGCCGTGCCCCGGCCCACGGCGAAGGCGCTGCCGGGGGTGACCGCGACCCCGGCCCGTCCGGCCGCGGCGGCCGTGAAGGTCTCGGCCCGCCAGGGCGCCGACAGTTCCCACCAGCAGTAGTACGCGTGCGGGGAGGTCCTGATCGGATGCCCGCCGAGGTGCCGTCGGACGAGGGCGTGCCGGGCCTCCGTCTCCGCACGCTTGGCCGCGACCGCCTCGGCGACCGTGCCGTCCCCGGCCCACCGCGTCGCCGCCGCGAGCGCGAGCCCGCCCGCCGTCCAGGCGCCGGAGCGCAGCGCCGCCGCCGCGTCCGCGCGCAGCCGCGCCGGCACCACGAGGTAGCCGACGGTCAGGCCGGGCGCGAGCCGCTTGGAGAGGCTGTCGACGAGGAGGACCCGCTCGGGGGCGTGGGCGGCGAGCGGCGCGGGCGGGCACGGGTGCAGGAACGCCCAGGTGGTGTCCTCGACGGCTGTCAGGTCCAGGGCACGCAGCAGCTCGGCGAGTTCGGCCCGCCGCTCGCCGTCCATGGTGACGGAGGTCGGGTTGTGCAGGGTCGGCTGGAGGTACACGGCGGCGAGGGGGGTCGCCCGGTGCGCCGCCGCGAGCGCCTCCGGCCGTACGCCCCTGTCGTCGAGGGCCAGCGGCACGAGCCGGATGCCGATCCGCTCGGCGACCGCCTTGACCAGCGGATACGTGAGCGCCTCGACGCCCACCCGGCCGCCGGGCGGGGCGAGCGCGGAGAGGGCTGCGGCGATGGCCTGGCGGCCGTTGCCCGCGAAGAGCACGGAATCGGGGTCCGGCGCCCAGCCGGCCCGGGCGAGGACCGCGGCTGCGGCCTCCCGCGCCTCGGCCGTGCCGGTCGCGGCGGCGGGCCGGGAGACGGACTCGGCGAGGACGTCGGGCCGGGCGAGGGCGGCGAGCGCGCGGGCCATCAGCTCCGACTGGCCCTCGGCGACGGGGTAGTTGAGCTGGAGGTCGACGGGCGCGGTCCCGGTCGCCTCGGCGAGCGCGGGGCCGGGCAGCGGCGGCGCGGCCCGTACGAACGTCCCGCGCCCGACCTCGCCGACGACGAGGCCGCGCCGGGCGAGCTCCCCGTAGACGCGGATGGCCGTCGAGTTGGCGATGCGGTGGCGGCGGGCGAAGACCCGCTGCGGCGGCATCCGGTCCCCCGGCCGCAGCCGCCCGTCCCGCACCGCCGCCTCGACGCGGTCGGCGATCCTCCGGTACTCCTCCACTCGCCCGTCCCCTCCCTGCCGCCTGCCTGCCTGCCTGACTGCCTGACTGCCTGACTGCCTGACTGCCTACCGACCTACCGACCTACCGGCCTACCGGCTGCCTGATCAGCGATGATCGACATTGCACCGAGAGCAAAGATCTTATTGCACCGAGCAGTTGGGGCTGCCTAGCCTGCCGACATGCCCTACGCCGAAAGCCTCGCCACCGACGTCTTCTACGAGGACCGGGGCACCGGACCCGCCCTCCTCCTCATCCACGGCCACCCCTTCGACCACACCATGTGGCAGCCGCAGATCTCGCGCTTCTCCCGTACCCACCGGGTCATCGCCCCCGACCTGCGCGGCTACGGCCGCACCCCGCTCGGAGCCCGGACGGACCTCACCGGTCTCGGGGACTTCGCCGAGGACCTCGTCGCCGTCCTCGACCACCTCCGCGTCGGCACGGCCGTCGTCGTCGGCCTCTCCATGGGCGGCCAGATCGCCATGGAACTCCACCGCCGCCACCCCGAACGCGTCCGGGGCCTCGTCCTCGTCGACACCTTCGCCGCCGCCGAGACCGAGAACGGCAAGGCCGTACGGAACGCGATGGCCGACCGGCTCCTGAAGGAGGGCATGCAGGGGTACGCCGACGAGGTACTGGACCGGATGGTCGCCCCGTACAACACCCACGCGGCCCCCCACGTCCACCGCATGATGCGCGAGACCGACCCCGTCGCGGCCGCCGCCGCCCTGCGCGGGCGCGCGGAGCGTCCCGACTACCGGGAATCGCTCACGACGGCCGCCGTCCCCGCGCTCGTCGTGGTCGGCCGCGACGACACGTACACGCCGGTCGGCGACGCGGAGGAGATGCACGCGCTGCTCCCGGACTCCACGCTCGCGGTCATCGAGGGGGCGGCCCACCTGCCCAACCTGGAACGGCCCGAGGAGTTCGACACGGTCCTCTCCTCCTACCTCCGGTCACTCGTTCGGCCCACTTGAAAGTTCGCCGCCGCGCGCTCCCTCCCACGATGGGCTCATGAGTCAGAACACTGCGCCCCGTCGGGGTGGAAACGCCATGGCCTGGGCCACCGGAGGCACCCTCTTCGCCGGTGTCCTCATGCTGGTCACCGGATTCCTGGACATCTTCCAGGGCATCGTCGGTATCGCCGAGGACGACGTCTACACGCACATCGGCGACTACGTCTTCAAGTTCGACCTGACCACCTGGGGCTGGATCCACCTCATCCTCGGCGTGATCATCGCCGTGGCGGGCTTCGGCATCCTCAAGGGCGCCGAGTGGGGCCGCGTGGCCGGTATCGCGCTGGCCTCGCTCAACATCCTGTTCCAGTTCCTGTTCCTGCCGTACCAGCCCTGGTGGGCGCTCTTCTCCATGGCGATCTCGATCTTCGTGATCTGGGCGCTCGCCACGGATGAGGGCTACGGCGCCTCCGAGAAGTACTAGGCGGGCCGGCCATGCGCACACGTCTCCGCCCCACGGCGGGAGTCCTCGCCCTCGCCGCCGCGGCGGCCCTCTCCCTCACCGGCTGCGACCAGGCGAAGGAGGCCGCCGGCGACATCGTCTCCTCGGCGACGGCCGCCGCGGCCTCGGCGGCGCAGGAGAAGCTGAACGAGGTCAAGGACGGAGTGAACGCCACCGGCGACGTGAGCGCCGGGCCGACCAGCGTCGACGGTGACCGCACGGTCGCCGAGATCACGGCGACCAACCCCAAGGACAAGAACGCCGACTACACGGTCAAGGTGGACTTCCGCGACGCGGAGGGCAACTTCCTCGACACGGTCGTCCTGAACATCGACGGCGTCGAGCCCGGCGGTTCCAAGACGGGGACGGCGCGCAGCAACCGCGCGCTCTCGGGCGACACGAAGGCGGAGATCGGCCAGGCCGTCCGCCACTGAGAGCCACGGCACCACGGCCCCCCGGCCTCCCGGGGGGCCGTCACCGTTCCGGCCGCTCCCGACCTGCGCGACGCGCGGCGAGGGGCCACGCTGGAGGGCATGGACAACGAGCAGATCCTGGACGACATCGGCGGCCTCGTCGAAGAGGAACGCGCCCTGCGGGAGCGCGCGGGCACCGGCGGCCTCTCCCCCGGGGAACGCACCCGCCTCGCCGACCTCGAAGTCCGCCTCGACCAGTGCTGGGACCTGCTCCGCCAGCGCCGCGCGAAGGCCGAGTTCGGCGAGGACCCCGACACCGCCGCCCTCCGCCCGGCCTCCGAGGTCGAGTCGTACCGCAACTGAGGCGGCCCGGACGCCCGACGCGACGGGACGACCGACGCCGCCGGACGCCCCACGCCGGTGGACCACCGAGGCCCCGCCGGACGCCCGACGCCGGTGGTCGGGGGACCTTCGGACATGCCCCCGGCGGCCCGCGCCTTCTAAGTTGGACGCATGCCACGCCCCGCACGACCCGACCGCCCCGCCCGCCTGGCGCCGCCCGCCTGGCTCACCGCCGGGCTGAAGCCCGCGCCGACGCCCGTCCCGTGGGCGGCCGTGGTCCGCGCGTCCGTCGCGATGTCGGCGCCGCTCGCCGTCGGGCTCGCCGTGGGGCAGCCGCAGTACGGCGCGCTCGTGTCGATGGGGGCCCTGTCGGGGGTCATCGGCGACACCGCCGACGCCTACCGCATGCGGATCTTCAACATCGCGGTGCCCCAGCTCTTCGGCGCGCTCGGGGTCACCCTCGGGGCGCTGGTCTACGGGCAGGGCTGGTTCGCGGTCGGCGTGCTCACGCTCGTCGCGCTCGTCTCCGGGATGATCTCGTCGATCGGCGCCGTGGCCTCCGTGTCGGGCCTGCTGCTGCTCCTCAACGCCGTCGTCGGCGCGGGCCTGCCGATGCCGGGGCCCTGGTGGAAGGCGCCGCTGCTGCTCACCGTCGGCGGCCTGTTCGTCCTCCTCCTCACCCTCCTCGGCTGGCCCCTGCGCCGCGCCGCCCCCGAGCGCGCCGCCGTCGCCGGGACCTACCGGGCCGTCGCCGCGCTCTACGAGGCCACCGGCGACCCCGGCGCCTACGACGCCCGGCGGCAGGCCGTCACCACCTCGCTCAACCAGTCGTACGACCTCGTCCTCGCCCGCCGCACCCGGCAGCACGGCCGCGCGCCCCAGCTGGTCCGGCTGCTCGCCCAGCTCAACGTCCTCGTGCCGCTCCTGGAGGCCGCTCCCGCCGCCCACCTCCGGGCCCGGCTCGTCGGCCCGCTGCCCCCCGCGATCCCGGCGGCCGTCCGCGAACTGGCCGACGCCGTCGAGGAGGGCCGCACCGGCACCCCCGTCCTGGACCTGCCGGCCCCCGAGCGGCCGGCGGAGAAGGCCGTGGACCACGCCCTGCGGCACGCGGCCACCGTCGTCCACGAGGCCGAGCCCGACCCGTACAACGTCGACGACCGCCTCGGCCGCCCCGCCGCCCTCCGGGTCAGGGCCCGCAGGGCCGCCCGCGCGGTCCTGCTCTCCGAGGCCTCCTGGCGGTACGGCCTCCGGCTCGCGCTCTGCATCGGCCTCGCCCAGGCCTTCGTCTCGCTGATCCCCGTGCCCCGCTCGTACTGGGTCGCGCTCACCGTCACCTTCGTCCTGAAGCCCGACTTCGGCTCGGTCTTCTCCCGGGCCGTCCTCCGCGCCCTCGGCACCGCCGCCGGGCTCGTGCTCGCCGCGCTCGTCCTCGCCGAGGTCCCGCGCGGATGGTGGGACGTGCCGGTGATGGCCGTCCTCGCGGCACTGGTCCCCGCGTTCCTCGCGAAGGGGTACGCCTTCCAGACCGCGGCCATCACACCGGTCATCCTGCTCCTCTCCGACATGCTCAACCACCAGGGCTTCGACCTCGTCCTGCCCCGCCTCTACGACTCCCTCATCGGCTGCGCCATCGCCCTCGTCGCCGGCTACCTCCTGTGGCCCGAGTCCTGGCACACGCGGATCGGCGACCGGCTCGCCGACGCCGTCGCCGACACCGCCGCGTACGTGCGCTGCGCGTTCAGCGGGGAGGGCGACCGCGTCGCGCGCCACCGCGCCCGCCGCAAGCTCTACCGCGACCTCTCCACCGTCCGCTCCGAGTTCCAGCGGGCCCTGACCGAGCCTCCGCCCACGGGTCCCCGGGCCGCCGCCTGGTCGCCGCTCCTCGTCGCCGTCGAGCGGATCGTCGACGCCACGACCGCCGCCCGCATCCGCGTCGACCACGGTGCCCCGACGCCCGACCCTGCCGAAGTCACCGCCGTCGAACGGGAGCTGCGCGAGCTCGCGGACGGACTGCGCTCCTCGGAGAACCTCTTCGAGGTCCACACGGAGCTGCCCGGCGACGAGAACGGAGTCCTCGCGCCGCTGCGTCAGGAGGTCCGTGCGGCCCGCGCCATCGCCGGTCCCGACCTGCGGTAACCGTCCCGGGAAGGGCATACCGGACGCGTTACCGCCGGTCGCCGAACGGAAGGCTCCTCTTCCCGGTTACCGGCGGGGAGCCAGGGGGCTACGATGCGCTCCATTCCCGGTGATCCGTGCGCTCCGCCACCACCCCCGGCCGACCGGACGAACCGCCAGGACTCATGCGTTCGCCCCCCCACCGCCCCGCCTCCCCACCCACCGCACCGCCTCCTGCCACGCCCTCCCCTGCGCTCCGAGGACGGACACCGCCACCATGCGCACCACCACCCACAGCAGAGGTCTCCAGCCCAACGTCCTCGGCACCTTCGACACGATTGTCATGGCCGTCGCCGGCAGCGCGCCCGCGTACTCGCTCGCCGCGACCACGGCCGTCCTCTTCGGCGCCGTCGGCTACGCGGGCCCCGCCGCCCTGCTCTACTGCGCGATACCGATGCTCGGCATCGTCCTGGCCTACGCCCGCCTCGGCCGGATCGACGTCAACGCCGGTGCCGGCTACTCCTGGGTGGGCCGCACCCTCCACCCCTTCCTCGGCTTCCTCTCCGGCTGGGCCCTCGTCTTCGCCGCCACGGTCTTCATGGTCGCGGGCTCCCTCCCCGCCGGTTCCCTGACGCTCTCCCTGATCGACCCGGCCCTCGCCGAGAGGACCCCGCTCGCCGCCGCCGTCGGCGCCGGATGGTTCCTGATGATGCTGCTCGTCGTCCTGGGCGGCGCCCGGCTGACCGTGCGGGCACAACTCGTCATGTCCGGCGTCGAGATGATCGTCCTCGTCGGCTTCGTCGTCGCCGCCGTCCTGCACCGGGGCAGCGCCACCGCCTTCGACTGGTCCTGGTTCGGCTTCGAGGGCTTCGACGGCCCGCAGGGCTTCGCGGCGGGCGCTCTGATCGCCGCCTTCTACTACTGGGGCTGGGACGTCACCAGCAACCTCAGCGAGGAGACCCGCAACAGCCGCAGGACGGCCGGTCTCGCCGCGCTCGTCGGCGTCGGCTTCGTCTTCGTGCTCTTCGAGGCCTTCACGGTCGCCGTGAACGTCGTGCTCAGCAAGGAGGAGATCCGGACCGCGGGACCCAACGTCCTCGCCGTCCTCGGCGAGGAGATCTGGCCCGGCGTCGGCGGCAAACTCCTGGTCGTGGCCGTCGTCCTGTCGACCGTCGCCACCCTGGAGACCACCCTCCTCCAGGTCACCCGCTCCCTCTTCGCGATGGGCCGCGACCGGACCCTCCCGGCCGCGCTCGGCACCGTGCACCGCCGCTGGAACACGCCCTGGGTCGCCATCGCCACCGTCGGCGTCGCGGCCACCGTGATGTTCCTCGCCGCCGCCGCTGCCGAGTCCGTGCAGCGGATCCTCAGCGACGCCGTCGCCGCCATCGGCCTCCAGATCGCCTTCTACTACGGCCTCGCGGGCATCGCCGCCGTCGTCGCCTACAAGTCCCTCCTCCTGCGCTCCGTGCGGAACTTCGTCCTCGGCGGGCTGTGGCCGCTGCTCGGCTCGGGGTTCATGCTCTGGTGCTTCTACGAGTCCCTCGGCGAGCTCTCCACGACCGCCCTCGCCATCGGCCTGGGCGGCCTGCTCCTCGGAGTCGTCCCGCTCCTCGTCTACTGGCGCAAGGGCAGCGACTACTACCGTCCGGCCCGCCTGGACGCCGTGCGCGCGCTGGCGGCCACGGAGGCCTCGGTCCCGACGGCGCGCAGACCGCGCGGCCGGGACAAGAGCTACGCGACGGACTTCTGACTGGCTTACGGGTGTTCCACGTGAAACACCCCAGAGCACGTTTCACGTGAAACACCATGTCCTCGGGAAACGCTGTGACTTCTGACGGCATGTCCCACCGTCCGAAGGCCGATGACGAAGGAGGCCCCATGGCCGTCTACCGCCGCTCCGCGCGTGCGGCGCGTGCGGCGCGAGCCGAGCGCTTCACGCCCGACTTCGATCCGGACTTCGGCGACCGGGCCCTGACCGAGGCGCGCCACGACATCGTCATCGGCCGGTGGCAGGGCGTACGGAACCTGATCGCGGCCACCGGCGACGACTGGGCGCGGCGCACCCACCGCCTCCGGCTCCTCTCGCACGCCGCCGCCGGGAGTTCGACGGTCGAGACCTGGCGGGCGGCCGAGCCGGGCAACCCCGACGCGGAGGTGCTGCGTGCGGCGACCGAGGTCGTCCGGGTCTTCGACGCCGCCATCGCGGCCGGCCGGGGCGCCTCCGTGGACCGGGCCCGCATCGACGCGGCGGTGGACGCCTGCATGAGCGCGGCGGAAGCGGCCCCCGAGGACCCGATGCCGTGGATATCCCTGCTCTCCGTGGCACGGCTGTACGACGGCGGGGTCGCCCGGCGTGAACTGCGCCACTGGTTCGACGAGTTGCGGCGGCGGGACCCGTACAACACGGAGGGCCACATCCAGGTGCTGCGCTACTGGTCGGCGCGGTGGCACGGCACGCACGGCAGCATGTACGACTTCGCGCGCGACGCGGCGGGCGTGGCGCCGCCCGGTTCGTCGCTGCCGGTCCTGGTGCAGGTCGCGCGGGTGGAGGAGTACCGCTACATCGCGGACGGGGCGCTCGGGCGGGGTCCGGTGCGCGGCTTCGACCAGCACTGGAAGCACGAGCTCGCGGTGACGGAGCTGCGCCGTACGTACGCGCGGTGGATCGGGGAGCGCGACCCGGGCCGTCCGGTGGCACCGGAGGAGGTGGCGGACCTCAACTTCCTGGCACATGCCGCGTGTTACGCGGGCCAGGTGGAGGTGGCGAAGCACCTGCTGCGGATGCTGGGAGCGCGGGCGGCGTGGGTGCCGTGGGCGTACACGGGCGACCCGGAGGAGCAGTTCACGCGCTTCAGGGAGGGCCTGGGAGCGGAGTAGCAGCACTCCCCTCCCAGGCCCACGGGAACTCGGTCGGCGTCTCAGACGCCGATGTCACCGCCGTCGGCGCGCCAGACGGAGACGACCGACGGGCGGACGATCCTGCCGGGGCCGTCGGGCCAGGCGGAGGCGGGCTTCTCGACGGAGGCGCCGTCGATCTCGCCCGGGTGCTGGACGGCGACGAGGACGCGACGGTCCTGGATGATCGGGCCGCAGGTCTCGGCACCGCGCGGCACGGTCAGGAACTGCTTGAGCTCACCGCGGCGCTCGCCGTGGGTCGCGACGCCGAAGAGGCCGTCGTGGGAGCCGAGCTGGTTGCCGTCGGTGGAGATCCACAGGTTGCCGTGCGGGTCGAAGGCGACGTTGTCCGGGCAGGAGATCGGGGAGACCCGCTCCTTCGGGAAGCCGGCGAAGTAGGTGGCCGGGTCGTTCGGGTCGCCCGCGACGAGGAAGAGGCGCCAGGCGAAGCCGTCGGAGGACGGGTCGTCCCAGTGCTCGGCGAGTTCGAGGATCTGCCCGTGCTTGTTGAGGTTGCGCGGGTTGGCCTCGTCGGCGCCGGGGTTGGTGCCCTTGCCGCGGTTGGAGTTGTTGGTGAGCGCGACGTAGACGCGGCCGCTGCGCGGGGAGGGCTCGACGTCCTCGGGGCGGTCCATCTTGGTGGCGCCGACCTTGTCACCGGCGATGCGGGTGAAGACGAACACCTCCTCGGCGGTCATGCCCGGGACGTGCGACACGGCGCCGTCGGGACCGGCGGTGGCGAGCGGGATCCACTGGCCGGAGCCGTCGAACTCGCCGTCGTTCGGAAGCTTGCCGGTGCCGTCGATCTCGGCGGCGGGCGAGTCGCCGGTCAGCTTGGCGACGTAGAGGGTGCCCTCGTCGAGCAGCGTCAGGTTGTGCTCACGCGCGGCCCGGGAGCCGCCCTTCTTCATCCGCTTGCTCGACACGAACTTGTAGAAGTAGTCGAACCGCTCGTCGTCTCCCATGTAGACGACGGGACGGCCGTCCTCGGTGAGGCGGGGCTGCGCGGCCTCGTGCTTGAAGCGGCCGAGCGCGGTGCGCTTGCGGGGCGTGGAGTCGGGGTCGTACGGGTCGAGCTCGACGACCCAGCCGAAGCGGTGGACCTCGTTGGGCTCCTGCTTGAGGTCGAAGCGCTTGTCGAACCGCTCCCACTTGCGCTCGGTGGCCCCGGTGCCGACGCCGTACCGCTTGTCGGTCACGGAGCTGCCGTTGGCGAAGTACTGGTTGAAGTTCTCCTCGCCGTGGAGGGTGGTCCCCCACGGGGTGGTGCCGCCCGCGCAGTTGTTGAGCGTGCCGAGGACGGTACGGCCCTCCGGGTCGACCGAGGTCTTCACGAGGGCGCTGCCGGCGGCGGGGCCGGTGAGCTCGAACTCGCTGCTGGTGTGGAGGCGGCGGTTGAGCTGGTGCCGGGTGACCGGGGTCAGCTTGCCGGAGCGGTGCTCCTCCTGCACGACGACGACGGAGAGGCCGTGCGCGGCCCAGGCGATCTCGACCTGCTCGCGGGTCGGGTTCTCGGGGTCGTAGCCCCGGAACATCAGCACCTCGTCGGTGTACTCGTGGTTGGCCACGAGGACCTGACGGTGGTGCTCACCGCGCAGCGGCAGCAGGGAGAGGAAGTCGTTGTTGTAGCCGAACTGGCCCGCCTGGGCCTTCGCGGTCTGCTTCTCGGCGTCGAAGGCGGGGGCGCCGCGGAGGATGGGCTCGCCCCAGCGGATGACGACGTTCTGCTCGTACCCGGCGGGCACGGTGACCTGGTCGGCGGTGTTGGGCGCGACGGGGGTGAAGCGCAGCCCGCGGGCACCGTCGGGGCGGCGGTTGCCCCGGTCCCGCTCGGGCGCGGCGACGGCCTCCGGCGTCCCGCCGAACACGACGGCGCCACCGGCGGCGGAGGCGACGGTGACGACGGCGGCGGCACGCAGCGCGGAACGGCGCGAGAGCGCGCCGGCTATGACGTCGCCGACGTACTCGTTGGCGCTGGTGTTGGGCACCTCGTGGAAGCAGGCGTCACCACACCGGTACCGGCAGGTGAGAGCCGAACGGCCGCCTCCGTGCGGGTTGGTGCTCAGCAGCGGCAGCAGTTTGCGCACTTCGTCCTCCTCCGGCGCACACCGCGCCGACATGTGTCGGGGCCCCGTAGGGGGGTCCATCGGCGGCGACGCTATGGGGGCATATCTGCACGGGGACGGCGGCGGAATGAACGCCGAATGAATGCACGGCGACCGGGGGCGACCGGGTCACGGGAAGCGGAGGGGGTGGCCGCTAACCTTACGTGTCTGCCCTGGCCAGGGATGAAAGCCCCGAAACGCCCAGTTCGGACATTCACACTGCACCCCTCACTCATGCGAAAGGGTTCGCCCATGGGTATTCGGAGCATGCTGCGCAAGGTATTCGGCCGGGACCGCGAGGACACCACCCCGGCAACCTCCGTCCCGCCCCAGACGCGTGAGACCACGTCCGAGGGATCGGACACCCCCGAAGCGGCGGCCCGCCGCGCGGCGGACGACCTGGTGGCGGCGTCCTTCGACAACCCCCAGGTACCGAAGGCCCGCGCCGAGACGCCGGCCACGGGGGCAGCGGGGGCGGAGACGTCGAGCGCCGTCGAGGCTGAGGCAGTGGAGGCGGAAGCCGTGGAGGCGAAGGCGCCCACGGAGGCCGCCGAGCCGAAGGCCGCCGAAGCGGAGGCCGTGGACGAGGCCACTGCGCCCGCCGAGCCGGAGGCCGTCGAAGCGGCTGACGCCGACGAGACCACCGCGACCGTCGCGGCCGAGGCCGTCGAGACCGCCGAGGCGACGACCGGCGAGACCGCCGTCGAAGAGACCGGCGCCGACGAGACGGAGGCGACGCCGCAGGCGGAGACGCAGGCGGAGGCCGACACGGACGCGCCTTCCGAGGCTGCCGAGGCGACCCCGGACGCGAGCACGAACGAGTCGTCGGAGCCCGCGCTCCCGGCCGCCCCGCAGGGGCAGGACGAGGACCCGGCGGAGCCCGTAACCGCCGAGTCCGAGACCGCTGCGACCGACGGCGCCGCAGACGCAGACGCCGAGGCCGCGCCAGCCCCGCAGGCGCAGGCGCAGGACGACGACGCGGCGGAGCCGGAGGCCACCGTCACGACCGCCGCCGCCGACGCGAGCCCGGCCACGAGCGAGGCGGCCCCCGCCGAGGCGGGCGTTCCCGCGACGTCGCTCGCCGCGCTCAAGGCCGCCGCCCCGCACCTCGCGGACGCCTACAAGGCCGCCGGGGCCGTGCTGAAGAAGCAGGGGCTGACGGGCGCCCGCGCCGCCGTCTACCTGGTCGTCGACCGCTCCGGCTCGATGCGCGGCTACTTCAAGGACGGCTCCGTCCAGCGCCTCGCCGAGCAGACCGTCGCGCTCGCCGCGCACCTCGACGAGGACGCGACCGTCACGACCGTCTTCTTCTCGACGGAGATCGACGGCACCGTCGACCTGACCCCCGCCGGCCTCACGCCGACCCGCGTCGAGGAGATCAACGGCACCCTGGGCCGCCTGGGCCGCACGCACTACCACCTGGCCGTCGAGGAGGTCCTCGCGCACCACGAGAAGACCGACCCGACCCGTCCCGCCGTGGTCGTCTTCCAGACGGACGGCGCGCCGGACGCGAAGACGGCCGCCACCCAGGCGCTCGCCGAGGCGACGGCGGCGGACCGCCCGCTGCACTGGCGTTTCGTGGCCTGGGGCGAGGAGGAGAACAAGGCGTTCGACTACCTCAGGAAGATCGCCGCCGCACCGCGTACCGCCGCGTACTTCCCCGGCGCGACCCCGTCGGAGACGGCGCACGCCGCGTTCTACCGGGGCCTGCTGGCCGGCCTGGAGCTCTGAGCCGGAAGGCACGGACGAGGGGGCGGGCGCGGAGGGGAGACCTCCGCGCCCGCCCCCGATGTTTAACCGTGTGAACGGGTCTCGTTAAGCCCGTTAAAATTCCGACCATGGCGGCCACTGGATCCGAGAAGCAGGGGGCGAAGGCGTTCTACGTCACGACCCCCATCTACTACGTCAACGACGCTCCTCACCTGGGCCACGCCTACACGACCGTCGCAGGCGACGTGCTCACGCGCTGGCACCGTCAGCGCGGCGAGAAGGTGTGGTACCTCACCGGCACGGACGAGCACGGTCAGAAGATCATGCGCACGGCCGAGGCGAACAACGTCACGCCCCAGGCCTGGTGCGACAAGCTCGTGGAAGAGGCGTGGAAGCCCCTCTGGGAGCACCTGAACATCGCGAACGACGACTTCATCCGCACCACGCAGAAGCGTCACACGGACCGCGTGCAGGAGTTCGTGCAGGACCTGTACGACAAGGGCGAGGTCTACAAGGGCGGCTACGAGGGCCCCTACTGCGTCGGCTGTGAGGAGTTCAAGCTCCCGGGCGATCTCATCGAGGCGGAGGACGGCACCAAGCTCTGCGCCGTCCACAAGAAGCCGGTGGAGATCCTCAAGGAGGAGAACTACTTCTTCAAGCTGAGCGAGTACGGCCCGAAGCTCCTTGAGTTCTACGAGGCGAACCCGGGCTTCATCCAGCCGGAGTCGGCCCGCAACGAGGTCCTGAACTTCGTGAAGCAGGGTCTTGAGGACCTGTCGATCTCCCGCTCGACGTTCGACTGGGGCATCCCGGTCCCGTGGGACGACAAGCACGTGATCTACGTGTGGATCGACGCGCTCCTGAACTACGCGACGGCCGTGGGCTACGGCTCCGACCAGGCGAAGTTCGACGAGACCTTCCCGGCGGACGTCCACCTCATCGGCAAGGACATCCTCCGCTTCCACGCGATCATCTGGCCCGCGATGCTGATGGCGCAGGGCCTGCCGGTCCCCGGCCGGGTCGCGGCGAACGGCTGGCTGATGGTCGGCGGCGAGAAGATGTCGAAGTCGAACCTGACGGGCATCAAGCCGCAGGACCTGACCTCGCACTTCGGCGTGGACGCGTACCGCTGGTACTTCCTGCGGGCGATCGCGTTCGGCCAGGACGGTTCGTTCTCGTGGGAGGACTTCACCGCCCGCTACACGTCCGAGCTGGCGAACGACTACGGCAACCTCGCCTCGCGCGTGGCGGCGATGGTCGGCAAGTACTTCGGCGGAGCGCTGCCGGCCTCGGCGGCCGACGGCGACGCGGAGAAGGCGATCCACGACGGCCTGGCCAAGGCGGTCGCGACGGCGGACGCGAAGATCGGCGAGGAGCTGGACTTCCAGGCCGGCATCCTGGCGATCTTCGACTTCGTGAAGCAGGTCAACGGCTACATCACGGAGCAGGAGCCGTGGAAGGTCGCGAAGGACGAGTCGGAGGCCGGCAAGGCCCGCCTCGCGACGATCCTCTACACGGCCGCCGAGTCGCTCCGCGCCGTCGCCGTCCTCCTGAACCCGATCATGCCGGAGACCTCGCAGGCCCTGTGGGAGTCCCTGGGCGCGGAGGAGTCCCTCGGCGCGCTGGCCGACCAGCCGGTCCAGGACGCGGGCGTCTGGGGCAAGCTCCCGGCGGGCGCGACGGTGACGAAGGGCGCGGTGCTGTTCCCGCGCCTGGAGGAGCCGAAGAAGGACTGACGCCACACGTCACAGCGTCACAGCGCGAAGGCCGCCGCCCCTCTCTCGGGAGGGACGGCGGCCTTCGCCGTACGCGCACGCTCACACGGCCAGGACGAGGGCGGCGAGGGCGGGCGCCATGTAGATCACCGGGAAGGCGACGTGTCCGTAGGCGCGGGCGCGGAGCACCGTGACGACGGCCCCGGCGAAGTACAGGACGACCCCGACGGCGGCGAGGATCCCGATGACCGGGACGAAGAACCCGAGGACGATCCCGAGCCCACCGGCGACCTTGGCGGCCCCCAGCCAGTTCCACCAGGAGCGCGGGACGCCGTACTCGGTGAGGGGCTGGACGACGAACGCGGCGCGGGCGAAGATCGCGCCACCGGAGAAGAGGGCCATGAAGGCGCCGATCCCGGCGAGGACGGCGACGGCGGTGGTCATCTCGGCGAACGTCTGGTCGAACATCTCGGGCTCCTTCGGCCTCTCCGTGTCCGCCTCGACCGAGCCGGACACAGCACTGACGGAGCGGGGACGTCATGTGTGACAGCCCGGGGAAGAATTCTTCGGAAGACGAGACGCGCGGCCTGATCGAGATCCACTGGCGGCGTGATCCGCGTCGGCGACGTCCTCTCCCTGGAGGGAACCGGGGAGAGGTACGTCGTGGACGGCATCGAGCGCTACGGCAGGACGGTGCCGTGGAGGGCGACCGGCTCGCCGTCAGCCGCTGACGGCGTACGACACGAACCCGGCCCACGCGGTCGGGGTCAGGGCGAGCTGGGGGCCGCCGATGTTCTTGGAGTCGCGGACGTGGACGGTGGCGGGGGTGGTGGCGATCTCGACACAGGAGTCGCCGTCGGTGCCGCCGCTGTAGCTGCTCTTGCGCCAGGCGACCTCGATGCAAGATTCGCCGTCGGTGCCGCTGCTGTAGCTGCTCTTGAACCACGCCAGTTCGGAGGCGTCGCCGGCGGAGGCCTTGTGGATCATGTTTCTCCCAGCAGTTGCTCGATGAAGGCCAGCGACTCCCTCGGTGAGAAAGCCTGCGCCCGGATGGTGCCATATCGCAGCTCAAGGATGCGGAGCTGCTTGGGATCGGTGACCGGCCGACCGCTGAACGCACCATCGGAGCGTCCCACCGCCGTCCCGTCCGGGAACTTCAGTAGCTCGATCCTGCCGTCCAGCCCCGGGTGGGCCTCGGTGTTCGTCGGCATGACCTGAAGGGTGACATGACGCAACCGCCCCACCTCCAGAAGATGTTCGAGCTGCCGTCGCCACACCATTGTGCCCCCAACCTGTCGGCGCAGCGGTGCCTCCTCCAGCACGAAGTGGATCGACGGGGCCGGGTCCCTCTCGAAGACCGACTGCCGGGCTAGTCGGGCGGCCACCATGCGTTCCACATCATCCGGCGAGTACGGAGGTTGCGCTGCCTCGATCGCAGCCCGGGCGTGCTCCAGGGTCTGCAACAGCCCGTGGATGCTGTTGCACTCGTACACCCCGATCTCGACCGCTTTCCCTTCCATCTTCGCCAAGGCGCGCACCTTCTTCGGGTACCGGACCTTCGCCACGTCCTCCTTCATGGCCGCGATCAACCCACCCGCGCGCAACACCTCGTCCGCCTGGTCGAGGAACTCGGGTCGGGGGATCCGCTTCCCACCCTCCATCTTGTAGATCATGTCCTCGCCGTACCCGGTGGCCTCACCGAGCTCGGCGGCGCGCATCCCGATCGCCTCCCGTCGCAGCCGCAGCTGCCGCCCCACCGTCTCGACCACGGCGACGCCCCACTCGTCGTCGGGATCGACCTCCCAACCCGGCTCGTCCGCCTCCGTCTTGAGCCGCTGGGTCCCACCGTCCACCGACATACCGCACCCTTCCCTCGCCCCTCTTGATGGCGCGACACCCCTACCCGTGGCGGGGGTGTGGACAGCCCGGACAGCAGTGGACAAGCTCCGGACAGTCGCTCTACGCAACGGCGAAGTCACTGTTCACGGTAGTGCGGCGCGGCCAGGCTCGGCGGTGTGAACGAGAAGAACACCACCATCCAACTACCGCCGCACGCAGAGCACTTCATGGTTCTGCTCTCCTCCACACCGCGAGGCGCGCGTCTCGCCCGGCTGCTCGCGGGGGAATGGCTGAGGGCACGGGAACTGCCGTACGAGGTCGTCGAGGCGGCCGAACAGGTGGTCGCCGAGCTGGCCCTGAACGCGACGACGCACGGACGGGTCCCGGGAAGGGACTTCCGGCTGGAGCTCCGCGTGCACGACGACACGCTGTTGCGGATCGAAGTGACGGACACCCGGGGCGCGGATCTCCCGCGCATCGCGCCCCTCTGCCCCGAACGCGAGTCCGGGAGGGGGCTGCTCCTGGTGGAGGCGCTCGCGGACAGGTGGGGCGTGGAGACCGGCCCCGTACCGAGGAAGACCGTGTGGGCGGAGCTCGCTGCGTCACGTCCCTGACCAGGGAAAACGGCATGCTCACCGGAGCTCGGTTTTCTGGGTTCCGGTGGGCCGGGCGACCTCCCCAAGGAACGACGAGAGAGAAAGAAACCTCACCAACCCCCACCGGTCCTCCCCCGTCCAGGGGCGGCTCACTCATCAGAGTGAAGAAGCCCAACTCGACTGGATTTGAACCCGGTTGCCTGCCTTACGCTCAGCTCGACCGGGTTGGCATATGACCGACCGCAGACATAAGTCAGCCCTCGCCGGGACTGCGAATCCCAGTGCGAGGGCCTGACCACCGAGGAAGAAGCACCTTCCCTGTGGGTATGCAGAACACTAGCGCGCGCCAGCGCTCCCAGTCCCGTAACAGCTGGAAAAATCACCTTCCCAGGCGGACGCAGACACGTTCGGGTGTCGGTGGGGTCGTCCACCAGACCATCCGGCTGACGACCCGCTTCACGGTCGTCAGCAACGACCTGGCCCAGCACGAGGGCATGGACCTGGTGACGATCGGGCTCGGCACGCACATCGCGTCGGTGCCCAACGGGACGGCGATCGACATCAAGACCCTGGCGGGGAAGTTCCCCAACGGCGTCGTCGCCATCGCGAAGGCCCTGCGCGAGCTGGAGCTGTACGGGTACCTCCGCAGGATCGTCGAGCGGGGCCCGGACGGGCGGGTGGTGACGCGCACGTACTTCTGCAACCACCCGGCAGGCCAGGCCACTCAAGAGCCGGACGCTCGGCCCCCGGACGCCCGGCCCCCAGACATTCCGGCCCCGCCGCCGGCCCCCTCTCCCGAGGACCAGCCACCCCCACCCCCACCCGCACCCACACCCCCACCCACGTCACGCCGAGCACTCCCCCCGGTCCCGCAGCCGATCTACCCGACCCCCGACCTCAAGGTCACCGCCCTCCTCGTCCTCTCGGGACTCCACCGCGTGGACCCCCGCCTGCACCTCTCGGCGACGGACGTGGAACACCTCACCCCAGGAGTCGCTGCCTGGCTGGAGCGCCGGGTGACCGCCGAGGCGGTGACGTACGCGCTGACGAACGACCTCCCGGGGCCCGCCCTGATCCGCCCGGCGGCCCTCCTGGCCCATCGCCTCACGGCGAACCTCCCGCCGTTGCCCCCGTTCCACGAACCCGGAGGTGCCCCGCCGACCGTCAACCCCATGCAGAACTGCGAGACGTGTGACCGCGCCTATCGCGCTCCCGAGCCAGGTCGTTGCCGCGACTGCGCCGGGGGACTCATTTCATGAGGCTGGCGAGGGAGTCCGCGTCGACCGTCTTCTCCCAGGCGGCGTTGGGCGCTTCACCAGCCCAAGTGAAGGCCACCGAAGCGGCCTTCGCCGGGGCTCCGGAGCCGGAGGGGATGCCGTCGCGGCGGTCCACGAGCCTGGCCAGAAGGGAGTAGGCGTCCGGCCGCCGTACGGAGCTGTCCTCGGTGACCACGACGAGGACGTGGTCACCGACGCGCGCGTGCTCGGTTCCCTCGTAGCGGTAGTCGATCTTCTGGTCCAGTTCCTTCTTCGTCAGCTTGCGCCGCATCTTGTCCTCGAAGGTGGCACGCACCTGTTCGACGGTGACGACTCCACCCCCCTCCCGCACGTAGGCGGTGGTGGGCGCCCCGGCCTTCCGCTGGCTCTCGACGTCGATCGTCAGGACCGTGTGGACCATGGCGGCGCCTTCGGGGTCGCTGACCTCTGCCCGCAGGGCGGTGACCGTGCCGCTGATCACGTTGGTGACGTGGGGGTAGCGGGTGAACGCGGCGAAGCTCGGTGCGCTGTACGTACGGTTCCGCGTGCCTTGCATCAGCACCGTACGGGTGACTTCGGACCCCCCGGAGCCGTCCGCCCCGCCGGCGTCACCGGCACACGCCGACAGAGTCACCGGCAGCAGGAGGGCACCGGCCACCCCCAGGGCGATCCGCCGCCGGGACGCCCGCCGTCGTTCAGTAGAGGTAGTTGATGCCATTCCTGTCATCCCCGATCGGAACGTCGACACGTGTGTTGGCCACGTCGCTGTACATGAGGGAGCTCGCGTTCCCGTTGTGGTCGAGGCCCATCGCATGACCCTGTTCGTGCGCGACGATCCCGTCGCGATGAGTGTCGGGGCCGCAGTACCAGTCCTTCAGCAGGTTGGAGTGCATGATGACCTTGGCCCAGACCCAGTCGCTTTGGCGCGGCTCCACCTGGTCCGTACCGACGTACATCTGGGTGGTCGCGCAGTACCTCACGTCGGGGTCGTCCCGCCGGTAGAAGTCGAGGCGGCTCTTGCTCCTGTCGCCGGTGTTGACGTACCAGACGGTCGTGTCCGTGGTGGCGTTCCAGTGTCCGACGCCCGCCCTGATCGCGGTCGGGTGCCAGTACTCCGCCTGGGAGTCCAGCCAGAAGTACTGGTTGTAGACGCCGTACTTGAGACGATGACCGCTGTACGTGTTGTACGCCTGCGCCGTGGCCCCTGTCAGCGCGACCAGCCCGAAGGCGATCAGCGCGGGGAACGCTCTCCTCCACACGGCTCGCTCCCTCCCCCTTGCCCGCGAACGTCGTCGTCGGACGATGACAGAAGGGTGCGCATCACAAAAGAACGCCTCAACTAATCAGTCAGATAGGGGAGTTGACTGCCTGCGAAGACCGTTAGACATGCGAAAGATTAAGCCGCATAATCCTTAGACATGGGAAAGACTTACGAGCGCATCGACGGCCGCCTCCGGACCTTCATCGAGCAGCAGCCGATCTTCTTCACCGCGACCGCGCCCCTGGACGGCGACGGAACGGTCAACCTCTCCCCCAAGGGCCTCAAGGGATCCTTCGCCGTCCTCGACGAACAGCGCATCGCCTACCTCGACTTCGCGGGCAGCACCTCGGAGACCGTCGCGCACCTGCGGGAGAACGGCCGCATCACCGTCATGTGGTGCGCCTTCCAGGGCCCGCCCAACATCGTGCGCGTCCACGGCCGGGGCGAGCCCGTCTTCCGCGACGACGAGCGGTTCGCGGAGCTGCTCGCGCACTTCCCCGACATCGACCCCACCCTCCACGGTCTCCGCGCGATCATCGTGGTCACCGCCGAACTCGTCCGCGACTCCTGCGGATACGGCGTCCCCTTCATGTCGTACGACGAGGACCGCGACCTCCACGGCAAGCGCTTCGCCCGCGAGGACGACGCCTCCCTGAGCGCGTACTTCGCGAAGAAGGACCACATAGCCCAGAGCATGGACGGCCTCCCGGGCCTCCCCCTCCCCCTCCCGCCGCTGCCCGCACCGGCTGTCTCGGACCCCTCGGCGACCTGACGGAATGCCCCGGCCGCCTCGCTCACGCGAACGGGCCCCGTGCCGACATGCGCGCGTGGAGGCGAGGGGGCCCAACTGCCGTCTGGTCGTGGACTCCACCGACGGGAATCGGATCGTCACCTTCTTCCCCAGAGGAAAGAGCGACAGACCGTGATCGAGATGACGTTCACCGTGCGCCCCGACCAGGGCGAGCCCAGCGACTTCGACCTCGGGGACATCCTGTGCGAGGGGGAGAGCGGGACCGGCGGGTCGGCGGGGCACGTGCGGGACGGCGGTAGGGAAGTGCGGTACCGACGAGCTGCGGGACGCCGTGCTCGCGCCCGCCTTGGAGCTGGAGCGGGAGCTCCTCTCGCACCTTCCGGCCGGGGGCGGCGCGGGCCGTGACCTGACCTCCTCGCTGGAGAGGTTCCGCGCCGCGTCGGCCTGACGCTTCCCGCCAGGAACACGAAGGGCCCGGGATCGGCGATGGAGGTACTCCGAGACGTCAAGGAGCACGGCCTCGGATGGTGGGGCGGCCCGGGATTCCACGGCCCGAAGCGGTGGACAGAGCATTTCGAGAACGACGGACGAAAGAACGCCTACCAGCTGCCCACGCATGACCCTTCCGGGAAGCCCATCACCTATCAGGAATACGGCACCTACCCGTCACCGGAGAACCCGGAGCCAGGCGGTGAACGCCGGGTGTTCGGTAGCGACGGGTCCGCCTACCACACTCCGAACCACTACCAGACATATATCGTCGCAGAAAGTCCTGGATGGATGGAACCGTGACAGTAGAGCCGTCCACGCATCACATCGCGCCCTGGATGCACATCATTCCACCTGATGCCGGAATCCCTTTGGGCGAACTCCTTCCCGCGTCGGGAAATGTCCATGTGGCACGCCTGAGCGGTCCACTTATGACCGGCGAGGTTTCCACCTTCCAACAATTCGATGCGGTACTGAAGTTCCCGCCGTATTTCGGCTGGAACTGGGACGCCTTCCATGACTGCCTCCGCGACCTGCAGTGGCTGTCAGCGGATCACCATGTGGTGATCATCGAATCCGCCGACCAGGCACTGGCCGAGGATGACGCCGGCCGCAGGAAGCTCCTCACGTCCCTGTGGCGCTCCGGCCGCGACAGGTCCTATGTGAAGCGCCCGGAGGGCATCACGCTCAGCCGACTGTCCGTCATTCTGACGTGCGACAAGGACTCCTTGGAAGGCCTGTCGGCCTTCGTCCGGACGCTCACGGAGCAGCGTCTCGCACATGACTGAGCCGGCAAGGGAAAAGTGGCTGAACCGCATCGCCGTCACCGGCCTCACCGTCTCCGACGCCTCCGCACCCGAAGGCGTTCCCCTCACACTGCAGGCATGGAAGAGCGTCATCGGCTGGGATGTCGAGCCCGTCACGAAAGTCCCGTTGAACGACCCGAACGTCCAGGAGGAAGTAGACCGGCAATGGCACGCCCACGCCACAGAGAACGGCTTGTTCAGCGACGGAGGCTCCTTCCTTCTGAGTGTTTCCGGAAGCAGCCGGGACAGAGGAGGAATACGACCACTGGGTCGTCGTCCAGCACCTTCGGTAGAACGGTATCCGGGATACACGAAGGGCCCGGGATCCAGAGGGGATCCCGGGCCCTTCGGCGTATGACGGGCGAGGCCTACCGCGCCGCGTCCGGGTGGACCGACGTCGTGACGTCCGCGGTCTTCTTCTCGACCGGCTTGCGGAGCTGGAGGTTCAGCTCGCGCAGGCGGGACTCGTCCAGTTCGTGCGGGGCGCCCATCAGGAGGTCCTGGGCGTTGCCGTTGAGCGGGAAGGCGATCGTCTCGCGGATGTTCGGCTCGTCGGCGAGGAGCATCACGATGCGGTCGACGCCCGGGGCGATGCCGCCGTGCGGCGGGGCGCCGTACTCGAAGGCGCGGAGCATGCCCGCGAACTCGGTCTCGACGGTCTCACGGGTGTAGCCCGCGATCTCGAACGCCTTGAACATGATCTCGGGCTCGTGGTTCCGGATCGCGCCCGAGGAGAGCTCGATGCCGTTGCACACGATGTCGTACTGCCAGCCGAGGACGTCCAGCGGGTCCTGGGTCTCCAGGGCCTCCAGGCCGCCCTGCGGCATGGAGAACGGGTTGTGGGAGAAGTCCAGCTTGCCGGTCTCCTCGTCCCGCTCGTACATCGGGAAGTCCACGATCCACGCGAAGCGGAAGACGTTCTCCTCGAACTGGCCGGCGCGCTTGGCGGCCTCGACCCGGACCGGGCCCATGATCTTGGAGACCTCGTCGAACTCGCCCGCGCCGAAGAAGACCGCGTGGCCCGGCTCCAGGCCGAGGCGCTCGGCGAGGACCTTGACGTTCTCCTCGGTGAGGAACTTGGCGATGGGGCCGGTGAGGGCGTTCTCCTCGCCGACGCGCACCCAGGCCAGGCCCCGCGCGCCGAGGGAGACCGCGAAGTCGCCGAGGCCGTCGAAGAACTTGCGCGGCTGGTCGCCGGTGTTCGGGACGGCGAGCGCGCGGACGTGCTTGCCGGCGAAGGCCTTGAACTCGGAGTTCTCGAAGACGTCGGAGATGTCGACGAGTTCGAGCGAGGTGCGCAGGTCGGGCTTGTCGTTGCCGTACTTCAGCATCGACTCGCGGAACGGGATCCGCGGGAACGGCGAGGTGACCGGGCGGCCGCCGCCGAACTCCTCGAAGATCTCCGTCATGAGCTTCTCGATCGGCTGGAAGACGTCCTCCTGCTCGACGAAGCTCATCTCGACGTCGAGCTGGTAGAACTCGCCCGGCGAGCGGTCCGCGCGCGCGTCCTCGTCGCGGAAGCAGGGCGCGATCTGGAAGTACCGGTCGAAGCCGGAGATCATCAGCAGCTGCTTGAACTGCTGCGGCGCCTGCGGCAGCGCGTAGAACTTGCCCGGGTTGAGGCGGGACGGGACGACGAAGTCGCGGGCGCCCTCGGGGGAGGTCGCGGCGAGGATCGGGGTCGCCATCTCGTTGAAGCCGAGGGCCACCATCTTGCTGCGGATGGAGGCGATGACCGCCGAGCGCAGCATGATGTTGCGGTGCATGCGCTCGCGGCGCAGGTCGAGGAAGCGGTACTCCAGGCGGCGCTCCTCGTTCACGCCGTCGTCGGCGTTGACCGTGAAGGGGATCTGCTTGGCCGCGCCCAGGACCTCGACCTCGGCGGCCTCGATCTCGATCTCGCCGGTGGCGAGCTCGGGGTTCACGTTGTCCGCGCCACGCGAGACGACCTTGCCGTCGACGCGGACGACGGTCTCCTTCGTCAGCTTGTCGAGGACCTCGGCCGCGGCGGTACCGGGGCGGGCGACGAGCTGCGTGATGCCGTAGTGGTCGCGCAGATCGATGAAGAGGATGCCGCCCAGGTCGCGCCGATTGTGCAGCCAGCCGCTCAGCCGGACGTCGGTGCCGACGTCAGAGGAGCGGAGCTCGCCGCAGGTGTGGGACCTGTACCGATGCATCGTCGTTCATCCAGTCTTTGGGAGCTTGGTTTACGTCGTCACCCAGGGTACCGGCCGCCTTCCGATCCCTCCTCTGATCCCTCTGCGATCCGTCCTCTGATCCGTCTGCGATCGCTCCTCCGCTCCGTCTGCGATCGCTCCTCCGCTCCGTCTGCGATCGCTCCTCCGATCCCGCTGCGATCCGTCCTCCGGCCCCTCCTCGACGCCGCCTCGACGCCGCCTCGACGCCGTCCCGACGCCTCCTCCGGTCCCTCTTCGAATACGCTCAGTGGCGACCCGATGTGGCGGGCGCTTATCCGATATTCATAAAGTGGGGCAATGCGCACCGAGGACGTCCTGGCCGCCATCGCGACCGGCCTGTGGCGCTGGGACAACGCCTCCGGAATCGTCTCGCTCGACGCCGAGGCGGCCCGGCTCCTCGGGCTGCCCGCGGAGGCCGTCCAGGTCACGGAGGCCCAGGTCAGATCCCGCTTCCACCCCGTCGACTGGAACGAGATCGACGGCGTCGTCCACCTGGCCGTCGCCGAGGGCACCCTCGCGGAGGCCCGGCTGCGGATCATGGACGAGCACGGGCGGGTCGTCCGTACCGTACGGAGCCGTTCCAAGCCGCTGATCGAGGGCGACGACTACCAGCTCGTCGGCACCATCCAGGAGGTCGCCGAGCAGCAGCCCGGCACCGCCGCGCGCACCCCCATCACCGGCGACTGGCGCCGCTCCCGCGAGGCCTTCCTCCTCGACGCGGGCCGCGCGCTCGCCGAGGCCCGCTCGACCGCCGAGGTCCTGCGGGTCGCCGCCTCCCTCTCCATGCCCGGCTTCTCCCCCGACGGGCTCGCCGTCTTCGGCGTCGCCGGCGACCGGCTGACCGTCATCGGCCACCACGGCCACAGCCAGGGCGACGAGGGCCCGTTCTCCTCGATGTCCCTCCACACCGACTACCCGGCCGCCGAGGTCGTGCGGACCGGCCGCGCGATCTACCTGCCGAGCCCGGAGGAGTACCTCCGCCGCTTCCCCACCACCTGGCCGCTCGCCCAGCGCTTCGGCCGCCGCTCCTGGGCCTTCGTGCCGCTGGTCGTCGCCGGGCGCACCATGGGCGCCTGGATGGCCGCCTTCAAGCACCCGGTCGCCTTCACCCCCGACGAGCGCTCGGTGCTCACGACGGTCGCGCGGATGCTCGCGCAGGCCCTCGCACGCGCGGGCGTGGCCGAGTCGGAGCGCGAGCTGTCCCTCGGTCTCCAGCGGACGATGATGCCGGTCCTCGGCCCCGGCATCCCCGGCATCCAGGTCGCCGCCCGGTACGTGCCGACCGGCGGCGGCCTCCAGGTCGGCGGCGACTGGTACGACATGATCCGGCTGCCCGGCGGCACCTCCCGCGCCGGCGGGCGCGCGCCCTCCCGCATCGCGCTCGTCATCGGCGACGTCCAGGGCCACGACGTCCGCGCCGCGGGCCTCATGGGCCAGCTGCGGATCGCCCTGCGCGCGTACGCCTCCGAGGGCCACCGGCCCGACGCCGTCCTCGCGCGCGCCTCCCGCTTCCTGTACGAGATCACCGACGGCGACGACGGGGACGACGGGAACGCCGTCACGGCCTACGGCGGCCCGCGCTTCGCGACCTGCCTGTACCTGGAGGTCGACCTGGAGACGGGCACGGTCGACATCGCCCGCGCGGGTCATCCCGACCCGGCCGTCCGGATGAACGACGGAACGGTTCTCCTCCGGCCCACCGCCGGCGGGCTGCCCCTCGGCATCGACCCCGAGGGCGACTACCCGACCACCCGGCTCACCCTGGAGCCCGGCGACACCCTCATGATCTGCACCGACGGCCTCCTGGAGACCGGCGGACACGACCTCGACAGCGGCTGGGAGCGGGTCAAACAGCTCCTGGAGTCCCACGACGGCGAGGACCTGGAGAGGCTCGCCGACACCCTCGTCGAGGCCGTCCACGGCCCCGGCTCGCACCACACGACCGGCCCGCTCGCCGACCGCCGCGAGGACGACATCGCCGTCCTGCTGCTCTCCCGCCGGCCGGCCGGGCCCGTGGTGGAGGCCCCGCGCCGGACGCTGATGACGATCGCGCAGGCGGAGCCGGAGCGGATCGCCGAGGCGCGCGAGCAGCTGCGTCAGCTGCTGCACGACTGGGCGGACGAGGACCAGCTCGACTCGGCGGTCCTCATGGTCTCGGAGATGACGACGAACGTCCTCGTCCACACCGACGGCGACGCGCTCCTCGTCGCCGAGGTCGCCTGCGTGGCACCGGGGAAGCGGCGGCTGCGCGTGGAGGTCTCCGACACGAGCGACGAGCTGCCGCACAAGCGGCACCCGGGCGAGATGGCGTCGAGCGGACGCGGACTCGTCCTGATGGAGATGCTGGCGGACGCGTGGGGCGTGGACCCGCGCGGCGAGGGCAAGTCGATCTGGTTCGAACTGAACGAGGGCGCGCGCGAGGAGACCCCCGGGGCCCGCTGACGGGCGGCTCCCGGCCCGCGGGAGGAGACTGGTCGGGTACGGGCACGGTCGCCCGGGGGGACCACGGAGCGGTACGCCATGGACACTCACAAGGTCGGCAGTGACACCACCGTCCTGGCCGACAGCCTCGACATCCCCGGGATCGGCCACATCCCGGTCAACGCCTACGTCCTCACCGCCGCCGAACCCCTCGTCGTCGACACCGGACTTTCCCTCCCCGACCGCGACTTCCTCGGCGCGCTCGGCGGGGTGGTCGACCCGGCGGACGTCCGCTGGATCTGGCTCACCCACCCGGACCGCGACCACACGGGCGGCATCTTCGACCTCCTCGAAGCGGCGCCACGCGCGCGCGTGATCACGACCTTCCTCGGCTTCGGCATCATGTCGACCGAGCGTCCGCTGCCGATGGACCGGGTGTACTTCCTCAACCCGGGCCAGTCCATCGACGTCGGCGACCGTCGTCTGCACGCCTTCCGACCGCCGCTCTTCGACAGCCCGGCCACCGTCGGCTTCTACGACGACCGCACCCGGGTCTGCTTCAGCTCCGACTGCTTCGGCGGCCCGATGCCGACCGCCGAGATCGCGGAGAGCGGGCACGCGAGCGATCTGGGGCCGGAGGAGCTGCGGCAGGCGCAGCTCCTGTGGGCGACGATCGACAGCCCGTGGGTGCACGTCGTCGACCCGGCGAAGTACCGGGCGACGATCGCGCCGCTGCGCGAGATGGACCCGGAGATCGTGCTCGGCACGCACCTCCCGCCGGCGGTGCGGATGACGGACCGGCTGCTGGAGACGGTGGCGCTGGCCCCTGACTCCGACCCGTGGGTCGGGCCCGACCAGGTGGCCCTGGAACAGCTCCTGGCCTCGTTCGAGGTGTCGGGCGGGATGGCGCCCGCGTAGACCGCTCCCGGCCTCAGCCGGCTCCCGCTCTCAGCCCGCTTCCGGCACGGCCCCGGTCCCGCTCTCAGCCCGCTCCCGGCCTCAGCCGGCTCCCGCTCTCAGCCCGCTTCCGGCACGGCCCCGGTCCCGCCGGCCCCGTCCCCGGCGGCCGCCGCCTCCGCCTCCGCGCGCGCCTTGAGCCGGGCCCGCAGCTCGCTGAGGATGCCCGTGGCGGCGGCGGTCACCGGGACGGCGAGGAGCATGCCGAGGACGCCCGCGACCGAGGCGCCGGCCGTGATCGCCAGCATGACTGCGGCCGGGTGCATCTGGACGGTCTTGCTCTGCACGAGCGGCTGGAGGACGTTCCCCTCCAGCATCTGCACGGCGAGGACGATGCCGAGGACCCAGAGCGCGATCGCGAAGCCCCGGTCGGCGAGGGCGACGAGGACGGCGACGGCGCCGGAGAGGAAGGCGCCGAGGTACGGGATGTAGGCCGTGATGAAGACGAGCGCGGCCAGACCGATCGCGCCGGGGACGTCGAGGACGACGAGGCCGGTGCCGATGAGGACGGCGTCGACGAAGGCGACGAAGGTGGTGCCGCGCATGAAGCCCTCGACGGCCTCGTAGGCGCGCCGGGCCATGGCCTCGACGACGTCGCCGGTGGCCTGGGGGGCGAAGGAGCGCAGGGCGCCGACGGCCCGGTCGGAGTCCTTGAGGAAGAAGAAGATGAGGAGCAGGGCGAGGACGCCGGTCGCGAGCATCTCGCCGACGACGCTGAGCCCGCTGATCACTCCGGACGCGGCGGTGCCGCCGAACCGCTTGAGGAGGCCCTCGGCGTTCTTCGCGAGGTCGTCGAGGGAGGTGCCGGCCGCGCCGAAGTGCTTGGCGATGTCGGCGGCGGCCTCCCGCAGGGAGGCGATGATCTGGTCGCCGGTCTCGATGAGCGCGACGGCGACGATGTACGTGGCTCCGCCGACGACCGCGACGACGGCGACGACGGTGAGCGCGGCGGCGAGCCCCCGGCGCATCTTCATCCGCAGGAGCCAGCGGAAGAGCGGCCCGAGGAGGGCGGTGCCGAGGATCGCGAGGAGGACGGGGGTGACCGCCGTCTGGAAGACGATGCACAGCCAGATGCCCACCGCTGCGACACCCGCCGCGAGCAGGAGGACGACGCACCAGGCGGCGAAGCGGCGGGCGGGTTCGGGGAGGAGCGTCTGGCTGGTGGTCTGCACCCGTCCAGACGACCACGGCGGTCTGTGGTTCGGGGGCGCGACACGCCCGCCTGCTTATCGCATTGTCACCACCGTCCGGCCGCGCGTTCCCGCCGCCGCGAGGCCCGCGTTCTGACCACCGTCCGGCCGCGCGTCCCCGCCGCCGCGAGGCCGCGCGCCGACGGCCGTCCGATGACGGCCCGCCGGCGCGCGGCAGCACGTACGCGTGCCCGCTACTCGCCCATTCCGTGGACCGCCGGGACGGTCCCGAGGCGGCCGGCCTGGAAGTCCTCGAAGGCCTGGCGCAGTTCGGCCTGGGTGTTCATGACGAACGGGCCGTAGTGGGCCATGGGCTCGCGGATCGGCTGCCCGCCGAGGAGGACGACCTCCAGGTCCGGCGTGTTGCCGTCCTGCTTCTCGTCCGCGCGGACGGTGAGCGAGCCGCCCTTGCCGAAGACGGCGGTCTGGCCGACGTGGATCGGCCTGCGCTCGGCGCCGACGGTGCCGCGGCCGGCCATGACGTACGCGAGACCGTTGAAGTCCTCGCGCCAGGGCAGGGTGATCTCGGCGCCCGGGCGGAGGGTGGCGTGGATCATCGTGATCGGCGTGTGGGTGATGCCGGGGCCGTCGTGGCCGTCGAGCTCGCCCGCGATGACGCGGAGCAGCGCGCCGCCGTCGGGGGAGGTGAGCAGCTGGACCTGGCCGCCGCGGATGTCCTGGTAGCGGGGGGCCATCATCTTGTCGGCGGCGGGGAGGTTCACCCACAGCTGGAGGCCGTGGAAGAGGCCGCCGCTGACGACGAGCGCCTCCGGCGGGGCCTCGATGTGGAGGAGGCCGGAGCCGGCCGTCATCCACTGGGTGTCGCCGTTGGTGATGGTGCCGCCGCCGCCCTGGGAGTCCTGGTGGTCGAAGATCCCGTCGATGATGTAGGTGACGGTCTCGAAGCCGCGGTGGGGGTGCCAGGGCGTGCCCTTGGGCTCCCCGGGGGCGTACTCCACCTCTCCCATCTGGTCCATCATGATGAACGGGTCGAGGTACTGGTAGTTGATCCCGGCGAACGCGCGGCGGACCGGGAAGCCCTCGCCCTCGAAGCCGGACGGGGCCGTGGTGACGGCCAGCACGGGGCGGGCGACGGCGTCGGCCGGGGCGGCGACGCGCGGCAGGGTGAGCGGGTTCTCGACAGTCACGGCGGGCATGACCGGACCTCCTTGGTGCGACCTGGGGACGACGACCTCGTACGGCGACCGTGTTCGGCGACCTTGTACGTCCACTTTAGTTGAAGACTGAACTTCTTGCCACCGGGAACGCGGAACGCCCGGAAGGAATTCCTCCCGGGCGCTCCCGTACGTACTCAGACTCGCTCAGCCGTACATCCGCCGCATCGCGTAGTCGACCATCTGCTCCACGGCCTTGGCGTCGAAGACCATGCGGTGGTCGCCCTCCATGTCGAGGACGAAGCCGTAGCCCGTCGGGAGCAGGTCGATCACCTCGGCGCCGGTGATGACGAAGTACTTCGACTCCTTGCCCGCGTACCGCCGCAGCTCCTTGAGCGAGGTGAACATCGGGATGACGGGCTGCTGGGTGTTGTGCAGCGCGAGGAAGCCGGGGTTGTCGCCGCGCGGGCAGTAGACCTTGGAGGTCGCGAAGATCTGCTGGAAGTCCTCGGGCGCGAGCGTCCCGGTCGTGAAGGCGCGCACGGCGTCGGCGAGGGACGGCGGGGACGGCTCCGGGTAGAGCGGGGGCTGCTGCTGGTGCTGGTGCTGCTGGGCGTACTGCGGTGCCGCGTACTGCTGTTGCTGCTGCGCGTACTGCTGCTGGGCACCCGGATTCTGCTCGTAGCCGTACATGGGCCACGAGCCTACTGCGTCACAGATGGCCCGAAAGGGGTTGCCCTTATTACCGGCGGGTAGCATCATCGGAGAGAGCGTGTTGCTACTCGCTGGTACGTGTACGAAGGAGTCGTCCGGGGAACCGGACGGGAACCTGCCTCCCCGAGCCTTAACGGAGCCGTCGCCATGGGGCACTACAAGTCGAATCTCCGCGACATCGAGTTCAACCTCTTCGAGGTCCTCGGCCGCGACAAGGTGTACGGCACCGGTCCGTTCGAGGAGATGGACGTCGAGACCGCGAAGAGCATCCTCGACGAGATCCGCCGCCTCGCCGAGAACGAGCTCGCGGAGTCCTTCGCCGACGCCGACCGCAACCCGCCGGTCTTCGACCCGGAGACCAACACCGCCCCGGTCCCGGCCTCCTTCAAGAAGTCCTACAAGGCCTTCATGGACTCGGAGTACTGGCGCCTCGGCATCCCGGAGGGCATCGGCGGCACCGTCTCCCCGCGCTCCCTCGTCTGGGCGTACGCGGAGCTCCTCCTCGGCTCGAACCCGGCCATCTGGATGTACTCCTCCGGCCCGGCGTTCGCCGGCGTCCTCTACAACGAGGGCAACGAGGCGCAGAAGAAGATCGCCCAGATCGCCGTCGAGAAGCGCTGGGGCTCCACCATGGTCCTCACCGAGCCCGACGCGGGCTCGGACGTCGGCGCCGGCCGCACCAAGGCGATCCAGCAGGAGGACGGCTCCTGGCACATCGAGGGCGTCAAGCGCTTCATCACGTCCGGTGAGCACGACATGGAGGAGAACATCCTCCACTACGTCCTCGCCCGCCCCGAGGGTGCCGGCCCCGGCACCAAGGGCCTCTCCCTCTTCCTCGTCCCGAAGTACGAGTTCGACTGGGAGACCGGCGAGCTGGGCGCGCGCAACGGCGTGTACGCGACGAACGTCGAGCACAAGATGGGCCTCAAGGCCTCCAACACCTGCGAGATGACCTTCGGCGACCAGCACCCCGCCAAGGGCTGGCTCGTCGGCGACAAGCACGAGGGCATCCGCCAGATGTTCCTCATCATCGAGTTCGCCCGCATGATGGTCGGCACGAAGGCGATCTCCACCCTCTCCACGGGCTACCTCAACGCCCTGGAGTACGCCAAGGAGCGCGTCCAGGGCACCGACCTGGCCAACTTCATGGACAAGGCCGCGCCCAAGGTCACCATCACGCACCACCCCGACGTCCGCCGCTCGCTCATGACGCAGAAGGCGTACGCCGAGGGCATGCGCTCCCTCGTCCTCTACACGGCCTCCGTGCAGGACGAGATCGCGGTCAAGGAAGCGGCCGGCGAGGACGTCAAGGCGCTGCACGGCCTGAACGACCTGCTGCTCCCGATCGTGAAGGGCTACGGCTCCGAGAAGGGCTACGAGCAGCTCGCGCAGTCGCTCCAGACCTTCGGCGGCTCCGGCTTCCTGCAGGAGTACCCGATCGAGCAGTACATCCGGGACGCCAAGATCGACACCCTCTACGAGGGCACCACGGCCATCCAGGGCCAGGACTTCTTCTTCCGCAAGATCGTCCGCGACCAGGGCGCGTCCCTGAACGCGCTGTCCGAGGAGATCAAGAAGTTCCTCGCGGTCGGCACGGGCGGCGAGGAGCTGTCCGTGGCCCGTGACGCGCTCGCCAAGGCGGCCGTCGACCTGGAGGCGATCGTCGGCACGATGATCACGGACCTCACCGCCACCGGCGAGGACGTCCGCAACATCTACAAGGTCGGCCTCAACACCACCCGCCTGCTGCTCGCCTCCGGCGACGTCGTCGTCGGCTACCTGCTGCTCCGCGGTGCGGCCGTCGCCGCCGAGAAGCTGGCCGCGGGCGCCACCGGCAAGGACGTCCCCTTCTACCAGGGCAAGATCGCGGCCGCGAAGTTCTTCGCCGCCAACGTCCTGCCCGGCGTCGGCGCCGAGCGCGCCCTGGCCGAGGCCGTCGACGGCTCGGTGATGGACCTGGACGAGGCCGCGTTCTAGGACGCGCCCCGCTCCACCAGACCAACGGCTCGCTCCCGGGGAGGGGGGCGGGCCGTTCGGCTTTCCCCGGGCCGCGGGGGTTCGCCACGGGCGACCGCGGTTCCCCCCGGGCCGCCGGGTTCCTCCCGGGCCGCCGGGGTTTTCCACGGGTCTCCGGGGTTTTCCACAGGTGCGTCGGCGGCCCCGCGTCCACGTTCCGGACTCTGCGTAAGGTGATCCCATGAGCAGCGCAGCTTCCCGCCCCACGGCCGGCCCCTTCGACCGAGGTCACACCGATGACCTGATGTCCTTCCTGACGGCTTCCCCGTCGGCGTACCACGCGGTGGCGAACGCCGCGGAGCGCCTGGAGAAGGCCGGATTCCGCCGCGTCGAGGAGACGGCGGCCTGGGACGGGACGTCCGGCGGCAAGTTCGTCACGCGCGGCGGCGCGATCATCGCCTGGTACGTCCCCGAGGGCGCGAGCGCCCACACGCCGTACCGCATCGTCGGCGCGCACACCGACTCCCCCAACCTGCGCGTGAAGCCCCGCCCCGACATGGGCGCGCAGGGCTGGCGCCAGGTGGCCGTGGAGATCTACGGCGGCACGCTCCTCAACACCTGGCTCGACCGCGACCTCGGTCTCGCCGGCCGCCTCACCCTCCGCGACGGCAGCCACCGCCTCGTCAACATCGACCGGCCGCTGCTGCGCGTCCCGCAGCTCGCGATCCACCTCGACCGCTCGGCCAACGACGGGCTGAAGCTGGAGCGCCAGCGCCACATGCAGCCCGTGTGGGGCCTCGGCGACGTCCACGAGGGCGACCTCGTGGAGTTCGTCGCGGGCGAGGCGGGCGTCGACCCCGAGGACGTCTCCGGCTGGGACCTGATGGTCCACGCCGTCGAGGCCCCGGCCTACCTGGGCCGTGACCGCGAGCTCCTCGCGGGCCCGCGCATGGACAACCTGCTCTCCGTCCACGCCGGTGTCGCCGCGCTCGCCTCCCTCGCGGGCCGCGACGACCTCCCGTACATCCCGGTCCTCGCCGCCTTCGACCACGAGGAGAACGGCTCCGAGGCCGACACCGGCGCCCAGGGCCCGCTGCTCGGCAACGTCCTGGAGCGCTCGGTCTACGCCCGCGGCGGCTCGTACGAGGACCGGGCCCGCGCCTACGCCGGCACGATCTGCCTCTCCTCCGACACGGGCCACGCCGTGCACCCCAACTACGCGGAGCGCCACGACCCGACGCACCACCCGCGCGTCAACGGCGGCCCGATCCTCAAGGTCAACGTCAACCAGCGCTACGCCACCGACGGCAGCGGCCGGGCCGTCTTCGCCGCCGCCTGCGAGAAGGCGGGCGTGCCGTGGCAGTCGTTCGTCTCCAACAACGACATGCCCTGCGGCACCACGATCGGTCCGATCACCGCCGCCCGCCACGGCATCCAGACGGTCGACATCGGCGTCGCGATCCTCTCGATGCACAGCGCCCGAGAGCTCTGCGGCGCCGACGACCCGTACCTCCTGGCGAACGCCCTGGTGGCGTTCCTGGAGGGCTGAGCGCCCTCCAGGAGTCGCGTCCTACAGGGCGTCCATCCCGGCGAGGATCAGCGGGAGGCGGGCCGTGCCCGTCTCCGTGATCCGGACCGGGACGCCCCAGTCCTGCTGGTGGACGTGGCAGGCGGGGTACTCGTTGGCCGGGTCGTCGTCGCAGGAGGCGGCCATCGCGGAGACGTGCAGCACGCCCTCCGCGAGCTCCGGGTTCAGCTCCAGCTCCCGGAAGAGGTCGGTCCCCGTGCCCTCCCCGCCGACGAGCAGCTCGGGCGGGGTGGAGGAGACGAGGAGCCGGGTCGAGGGCCCGTACCGGTCGTCGAGCTTCTGCCCGGTCGGGGCCTGGAAGACGACGTCGAGGCGGAGGCGGCCGGGGGCCACCTCGGTCGCCTCGCGCTGGGTGCGGTAGGCGGCGGACTCGACCTGGACGGCCTCCTCGGGGAGCCGGAGCCGGGTCAGCCGGTGCCGGGCGGACTCGACGACCACGATGTCCTCGCCGACGAGCACGGCGCCGCTCGGCTCGCGCAGGTCGGTCGCGAGCGTGGTGACCTCGCCGGTGGCGGGGTCGAAGCGGCGCAGGGCGTGGTTGTACGTGTCGGAGACCGCGACCGAGCCGTCCGGGAGGGCGGTGACGCCCAGCGGGTGCTGGAGCAGGGCCTGGCCGGCGGCGCCGTCGCGGTGCCCGAAGTCGAAGAGGCCGGTGCCGACGGCGGTGTGGACGGTGCCGTCCGTGTCGATCCAGCGGACGGCGCTGGTCTCCGAGTCGGCGATCCAGAGGCGGTCCTCGGTGGCGGCGAGCCCGGAGGGCTGCGCGAACCAGGCCTCGGCGGCGGGCCCGTCGACGAGCCCCTCGTTGGTGGTGCCCGCGGCGACCTCGACGGTCCCGGTCGCGGGGTCGTACGTCCACAGCTGGTGGACGCCGGCCATGGCGATCCACACCTTCCCCTGCCACCAGGCCACGTCCCACGGCGAGGACAGGTCGACCTCAAGGGCGGGGCCCGAGGTCGGAGAGCCCTGCCACCACTGCTTCCCGGTGCCGGCGACGCGCGTGATCGCCCCGGTCTCCGGGTCGTACGTGCGCAGGGAGTGGTTCACCGTGTCGGCGACCACGACCTTCCCGTCGGGCAGCAGCGCGAGCCCCTGCGGCTCCCGGAAGACGCCCTCGCCGATCCGCCGCACGACGGTCTCGCCGTCGGCCGCGAGCTCGACGAGCGTGTGGCGGGTGGTGTCGGAGACGAGGAACGTACCGGTGGGCAGCAGGACCGCCTTGCCGGGGAAGCGGAGGTCGGTGGCGACGGGCTCCGGCGGCACGTACGGGCCGTCCCCGCGCCGCAGCGTCCCCTTGGCCCCGTGCTCGGCCTCCAGCTCCTCGACGAGCGTCCGGATCGCGTTGGCGTGCCCCTCACCGGCGTGCTGCGCGACGACGTACCCCTCGGGGTCGATCACGACGAGCGTCGGCCACGCCCGCACCGCGTACTGCTTCCAGGTCGCGAGCTCCGGGTCGTCGAGCACGGGGTGGTGCACCTCGTACCGCTCGACGGCGTCGACGACGGCCTGGTGCTCCGCCTCGTGCACGAACTTCGGCGAGTGCACGCCGACGATGACGAGCGTGTCCCGGTGCTTCTCCTCCAGGTCCCGGAGCTCGTCGAGGACGTGCAGGCAGTTCACGCAGCAGAAGGTCCAGAAGTCGAGAAGAACGATCTTTCCCCGCAGGTCGGCGAGGGTCAGGTCGTCCCCTCCCGTGTTCAGCCAGCCGCCCTTGCCGATCAGCTCGGGGGCACGGACACGGGCGCGGCGCGGAGTGGGCGCGGATGCGGAGTCGGTCATGGGTCAAGGGTGCCGTACGGGTGGAAAGCGTGGGCCGGGTGGGGAGGGGGTGCGTGTTGGGGCGGGGGTGCGCGGACGGGGGTGGTCAGCATGCCCGCATGACGTTTGCGGGCAGATCATCTGACTATTGCTTCCGTGGAGTGAGGCGCGGAGCAAGCCGCGGAGCAGGCCGTGGAATGAGCCGCGGAATGACATCGGTCGCCGTGGGGATCGCGGCCGTCGGGCTGGTGGCCGGGGGCGCCGTGCTGCCCCCGCACGCCGTGGCCGGCGGGGTCGGGGACGGCTCCCTGAAGCTCGTCGTCACCGTCAACGGGCGCGCGGACAGCGCCGCCCGGCCGCCCGCCGTACGGGTCGGGGCGGAGGTCGTGAAGCGGTACCGGCTCCTCAACCGCGGCGAGGCGCACCTGTACGGGGTCCGGGTCGTCGATCCCGCGGTGCCCGAGGGCGCCGTGCGCTGCACTGGAAGGACGCTCGCCGCGCTCGGGCAGATGGTCTGCGTCGCCCGGTTCCGCGCCCTGGGCGGCGAGCACCGGGCCTCCGTCCGCGCGGAGGGAGAGGTCCCGTCCCTGCGGCGGCGGCTGACGACGGCCGCCAGGAGCGGATACGCCGGGGTCGTCGGGGGCCTCCGGCTCTCCGAGCGGGTCGTGGTGGCCCCACGGGGCGGGGGCTCCGGGCACGGGGCGGGGCGCGGGGTCGGGCGGGCGGGGTCGGGGCTCGCCACGGTCACGTACGTCGTGACCAACCTCGGGAACCGGGAGGTGCACGGCGTCCGCGTCACCGACCCCGCCCTGGGGCTCACCGCCTCCTGCGGCGGCCCCGGCCGCCGGGCCGTCCCGCCGCTCGCTCCCGGGGCCTCCGCCCGGTGCACCGCGACCGTCCGGCGGCCCTACGGGACCCATCGCAGCACCGGGCTCGCCTCCGGCAGCGACCTCGTCCGGACGTACGCGGCCGGGGGGCAGCGGCTGCCCGCGCCCACCCTGACCGCCCGGTCCTCGGCCGTCTTCACCCTCGTGGGACCGCAGCCGCCCCGGGCCGTCGCCCCGCCGCGCCGCCCGAAGCCCGCCCGGCCGGGAAGCGCCGGGGCGCCCGGCGGCCGGGCCGTTCCCGGGCAGCCGGCGGTTCCGGGAACGGCCGCTCCCGGGGGCGCCACGGCCGCCGCAGGGGCCCCGGCGCCCGGGGTGGCGGGGGCGCCTGAGGTCCCCGGCGCCGCGGGTGTCGCCGGTGGGGCGGTTGCTGAGGGGGCCGGGGTGGCGGGGGCGGTGGAGGCTCCCGTCGCTACCGCCCCGCAGGCCGCGCCGCTTCCCGTACCGGAGAGGAGGGACACCGTGTCCCTGGCGGTCGGTCAGGAGCGGGAAGTCGCGCGGCACGCCGCGCTCGACGACGAGGGGTTCCTCGGGCGGCTGCGGCGGCGGAGCAGGGAGGGGCGGGAGCTCGGTGTCGTCGTCATCCTGCTGCTCATGCTCATCCCCGCGGCCGTCGCCGCCGCCCTCCTCGGCAGCCGGCGGAGCTGACCGTGGCCCTGCTCGAAACGCTCGTCGTCGTCCTCGGCGTCGCGCTCGTCGCCGCGGTCCTCGTCTTCGCCAAGACGAAGCTCTTCCCCGTCGCCGAGGACGAGGAGCCCCGCGAGGACGTCGCCGAGTACATCGCCATGATGGTCTCGGTCCTCTACGCCGTCGTCCTCGGCCTCTGCCTCGTCTCCGTCTGGGACACCCGCACCTCGGCCGCCGACCACGTCCAGGCCGAGGCCAGCGCCCTCCACCAGACCTACCTGCTCGCCGACGCCCTCCCCGCCGACCAGCGGACGTCGCTGCGCGAGGCGGCCCGGACGTACGCCGGGCACGTCGTCGACGTCGAGTGGCCGGCCATGGTCGCCCGTGAACCGCTCGACCAGGAGGGGTGGACCATGCTCGAACAGCTCCGCCACGCGAGCGCGGTCTCCGACACCGACAAGGTCTCCGCCCAGCTCGCCTCGCAGGAGGTCCTCGCCCAGCTCGGGTACGTCGACGACGCCCGGCGCGGCCGGGAGGCGGCCGCACAGGAACGGCTCTCCCCCGTCCTGTGGACCGGGCTGCTCATCGGCGGATCGCTCACGCTCGCGTTCATGTTCCTCTTCGGGATCAAGCGGAGCACCACCCATGTGGTGATGGTGATGGGCCTCTCCGGCTTCATCGCCTTCACCGTGCTGCTGATCCATCAACTGGATTCGCCCTTCGGCGAGATGCTGGGCGCGACTCCCGATGCCTTCATCCGCTATTTCGCCTGATGTTTCACATGAAACATCGCCAACACGGGCAGGCATACCGCCATGAAATATCTCGTACGGGACAAGATCTTCGCGATCGGCGACGACTACTGGATCGAGGACGAGGACGGCCGCCACGCCTTCCTCGTCGACGGCAAGGCCATGCGGCTGCGCGACACCCTGGAGTTGAAGGACCCCGACGGGCAGGTGCTCATCACCCTGCGCCAGAAGGTGTTCAGCCTGCGCGACGCGATGACCCTCGAACGCGACGACCGGCCGCTCGCCACCATCCGCCGCAAGCGGCTCTCCCTCCTGCGCAACCACTATCGCGTGACGCTGGTCGACGGCACCGAACTGGACGTCAGCGGGCGGATCCTGGACCGGGAGTTCACCGTCGAGTACGAGGGCGAACTCCTGGCCCACATCTCCCGGAAGTGGTTCCGCGTCCGCGACACGTACGCCGTGAACGTGGTCCACGAGGACGCGGACGCGGCGCTGCTGGTGGCGGTCGCCGTGTGCGTGATCCGGATGGCGGAGCGGGAGGACTGACGTCCGGCTAGCCGGCCTGCCCGTCGCCCGCCTTCAGGGCCGCCTCCAGCGCCTGCTCCAGGTCTTCCCACAGGTCCTCGACGTGCTCGATGCCCACCGAGAGCCTGACCGTCCCCTCGCCGATGCCCGCCGCCGCGAGCGCCTCCGCGTCCAGCTGGTGGTGGGACGTGGACGCCGGGTGCATGACCAGGGTCTTCACGTCGCCGAGTGAGACGCTGAGCGAGGCCACCCGTACCGCCTCGACGAACGCACGGCCCCCCGCGCGCCCGCCCGCGAGGTCGATCGAGACCACGCCGCCGCCCCCGTCCGGCAGCAGCCGCTCGGCGATCGCCCGGTCCGGGTGGCTCGCGAGCGCGGGGTGGCGGACGGCCGCGACCGCCGGGTGCGCCTCGAGCCGCGCCGCCAGCTCGGCGGCGTTCGCGCACTGGCGCGCGACCCGCAACGACAGCGTCTGCATCCCGCGCAGGGTCAGCCAGGCGGCGAACGGGTCGCTGGACGCGCCCTGTTCGACCGTGTGGCGGCGGACGGCACGGTACAGCTCGGCGTCCTTGAAGACGGCGACACCGCCGAGGACGTCCCCGTGGCCGGAGAGGTACTTGGTGGCGGAGTGGACGACGACGTCGGCGCCGTGGTCGAGCGGCCGGCAGAGCAGCGGCGACGCGAAGGTGTTGTCGACGACCACCGGCACCCCGGCCTCGTTGGCGACGGCGGCGAGCGCGGGAGTGTCGGAGACGCGGGTCGTCGGGTTGGCGATGGTCTCCAGGTACAGCAGCCGCGTCTCGGGCCGCAGCGCGGCCCGCACCTCCTCCGGGTCCGTGCCCGACACGTAGGTGACGTCGACGCCCCAGCGCGCGGCGAGGTCGCTGAGCGTCGCGTACGTCCCCCCGTACAGGCAGGTCTGCGCGATGACGTGCCCGCCGCTGGCGAGCAGCGCGAGCAGCACCCCGTTGATCGCGCCCATCCCGGAGGCGAACGACAGCCCCGCGGCCCCGCCTTCGAGGCGCGCGACGGCGTCCTCCAGCGTGCGGACGGTGGGGTTGCCGGTGCGGCTGTAGAGGAAGGTGTCCGTCGACGTGAACGCGGTGGCGAGGGCGTCGGCCGAGTCGAAGGCGAAGACGTGCCCCTGGTGCAGGGGCACGCCGATGGGCTTGCTGCCCACGACCTCGACGACGGGCGGATGGACGGCGAGGGTCTCGGGACGCGGGGAGTTCATGAACCGAGTGTGCAGTGCAGCAACTTGCCTTTTCCAGGGCCAATTCCGTTGGATTGGTGCATGCACACCTCCCTCACCCCCTTCGACCTCACGGCGTGGAAGGAGGGCAACCGGCATGACTACCGCGCCGGTTGGAGGGGCGTCTCGGCCGAGTTCGGCACGATCACCCTGACCTGCCCCCTCCCCCGGACGTCTCCCGACTCCCTCGTCTCCGAGACGCGCGGCGGGCTGCTCCCCACCGCCTCCTTCGAGGCACGCGGGGCGCACGTCGAGGGGATGCGGCTGCCCGGCCTGAACCGGTCGACGCTGCGGGTCGGCGACCGGGTGGTGTACGTGACCCGGAACCGCTTCGGCGCCACGCTCGACCAGCGCGCCCTGGAGATGCGGTACGCGGGCGACCGCTACCGGCTCACCGCCCTCGACAAGCGGGGTTACGTGCTGACGCGCGCCGCCGACGACGAGGACCCCGGCGTCACGATCACGGTCCGCGAGACCGGGCGCGGCAAGGGCCGCCGGCTGTCCGTGCGGGCCGACGGCCGCGCGGAGGCCGGGGACCTGTCCCTCGCCCTGGTCTTCGCGGGCGTCGACCGCTCGACGCTGACCCGGCTGGGGGCGGTGAGGGCGGGCATCTCCCGCGCGACCCACTTCTGGACCGAGTCGCAGTACTGAGCCGCCGTGCCGCGTCCACCGCCGTACCGCGTTCTCTCCCGTACCGCGTCCCCTGCCGTACCGCCCCTGCCCCCTTACCGCCCCGCCGGTCAGGCCCGTGCGCGACGCGGGGTCGCCACTCCCAGGACGCGGTCCTTCAGGGCCGGGAACTGGTCGCGGACCGTCGTGACCTTCTGCGGGTCGAGGACGACCCGCAGCGTCTCCTCCCCCGGTCCCGCCTCCGCGAGCACCTCGCCCCAGGGGTCGACGACGACCGAGTGACCGGCCTGTTCGACACCGGCGTGGGTGCCCGCCGTGCCGCAGGCGAGGACGTACGCCTGGTTCTCGACCGCGCGGGCCCGCGCGAGGAGCGTCCAGTGCGCGAGGCGGGCGGCCGGCCAGCCGGCCGGGAGGACGAAGGCCTGGGCGCCCGCGTCGACGAGGCCGCGGAAGAGCTCGGGGAAGCGCAGGTCGTAGCAGGTGCCGACGCCCAGCGTGAGGTGCGGCAGGTCGACCGTGACGAGGTCCTCGCCCGCGGCCATCATCACCGCCTCGCCCTTGTCGAAGCCGAAGCGGTGGATCTTCCGGTAGGAGGCGGCGAGTTCGCCGTCGGGCGACAGGACGAGCGAGGTGTTGTACAGCGCTCCGCCCTCGGCCTCGACGAAGGAGCCGGCGTGCAGCCAGACCCCGGCGTCGCGCGCGGCGGCCGCCATCGCCGCGTGCGTGGGCCCGTTCAGCGGCTCGGACTCGGCGGCGAAGAGGTCGGACGCGAACGCGCCGACCGTCCACAGCTCCGGCAGGACGACGAGGTCCGCATGGCCGGATTCCGCCCGTACGAGCTCCGCAACGCGGGCTCGACGTGCGTCGACCGGTTCGTCCGGGTCTACCGCGATCTGGATCAGCGAGGCGCGCACACTACCACCGTCCTGGCATTCGAGCCGTCAACTCCGGCCTACGATCGTCACACGAAAGCACTGCCGGGGTGCCTTCGGGCAGCGTAACTTAGCGTTCGAGCCGCCCGCCCAGTCGTGTTTTCAGCCCGCAGTCGTGTTTCAGCCCGCGCACCGAAGAACCGCCGAGGGGTCCCGTGACCGTCCATCCCAGCCTCCAGAACTACGCCGACGCCTGGACCCACTCCATCGAAGCGATAGCCGAGCTGGTGCAGCCGCTCGTGGAAGGCGAATGGAACCGGCCGACACCGTGCGTCGGATGGTCGGTGCGGGACATCGTCTCCCACGTCATCGGGATGGAGACGGAGATACTCGGCGACCCGCGCCCGATCCACTCCCTGCCGCGCGACCTCTACCACGTACGCAGTGACTTCGCCCGCTACATGGAGGTCCAGGTCGATGTGCGGCGGCACCACACCGCGCCGGAGATGACCTCCGAGCTGGAGTACATCCTGATCCGCCGGGCCCGGCAGCTCCGCAACGAGAACCGCTCCCCCGAGCACCTCATCCGCGCGCCCCTCGGCGCCGAGCAGACCCTCGAACTGGCCTACCGGATGCGCGCCTTCGACGTCTGGGTGCACGAGCAGGACCTGCGGGCGGCGCTCGGCGTCCCCGGCAACCTGGACTCGGCCGGGGCGCACGTCACCCGGGACGTCCTCCTGGAGGCGCTGCCGAAGGTGGTCGCCAAGGACGCCGGCGCCCCCCCGAACTCGGCGGTCGTCCTCGACGTGACCGGCCCGGTGGAGTTCCTGCGGACGGTACGGGTCGACGCGGACGGGCGCGGCTCGATCGACGGCGCGCCCTCGCTCGGGCCCGCGGTGTCGCTGGCGACGGACTGGGAGACCTTCGTGCGGCTCGCCTGCGGCCGGGTCCGGCCGGCCGACGTGGCCGACCGGGTGCGGATCGAGGGCGACGGGGCCCTCGCCCGCGCGATCCTCGACAACTTCGCGGTCACGCCCCGCTAGGGCCTGTCCGACCCCGATCCGCCGGACAGGCCCTAGGCCTCGCTCAGGCGGGGACGTGCACGGCCTCCACGCGGCTCGCCACGAGCCGTTCCCGTTCCCTGCGGTGGGTGCGGGCCTTGAGGCGGAGGATCTGCGCGACGCCGAGCGCCTCCAGGACGAAGACGGACGAGAACGCGATCCGGTAGTTGTCGCCGGTCGCGTCGAGCAGCACGCCCACGGCGAGGAGCGTCGTCATCGAGGCGACGAAACCGCCCATGTTGACGATCCCGGACGCGGTGCCCTGACGCTCCGGCGGATTGGCCGGGCGGGCGAAGTCGAAGCCGATCATCGAGGCCGGGCCGCAGGACCCGAGGACGACGCACAGGCTGACGAGGAGCCACATCGGGGCGTGGTCGCCGGGGTACGCGAGGGTGGCCGCCCACAGCAGGGCGGTGGCCGCGACCGTGCCGAGGGCGAGGGGCGCGCGGGCCTTGTGGTGCCGGGCGATGATCTGCCCGTACGCGAGGCCGACGACCATGTTCGAGAGCACGATCAGGGTGAGCAGCTCCCCGGCGGTGCCCCGGGACAGGCCCTGCGCCTCGACGAGGTACGGCAGTCCCCAGAGCAGCAGGAACACCATCGCGGGGAACTGGGTGGTGAAGTGGACCCACATGCCGAGGCGGGTGCCGGGCTCGCGCCAGGACTCGGCGATCTGGCGGCGGACGGACGCGGCGCCGGCGTGCGCGGCGGGCTGGGGCTCGTACCCCTCGGGGTGGTCCCTGAGGAAGAGCAGCAGCAGGACGAGGACGAGGACGCCCGCGAGGGAGCTGCCGACGAAGGTGGTCGTCCAGCCGAGGCCGTGCAGGGCGCGGGCGATGAAGACGGTCGAGACGAGGTTGCCGGCCATGCCGAAGAGGGCGGCGACCTGGCCGATGAGCGGGCCGCGCCGGGCGGGGAACCAGCGGGTGCCGAGCCGGAGCACGCTGATGAAGGTCATCGCGTCGCCGCAGCCGAGGAGCGCGCGCGACGCGAGCGCGGTGCCGTACGACGGGGAGAGCGCGAAGCCGAGCTGGCCGATGGTGAAGAGGACGACGCCGAGGGCGAGGACCTTCTTGGTGCCGAGCCGGTCGACCATGAGGCCGACGGGTATCTGCATGCCGGCGTAGACGAGCAGCTGGAGGATGGAGAAGGTGGAGAGCGCCGAGGCGTTGACGTCGAAGCGGTCGGCGGCGTCGAGGCCGGCGACGCCCAGGGACGTACGGAAGATGACGGCGACGAAGTAGACGGCGACGCCGACGCCCCAGACGAGGACGGCGCGGCGGCCGCCGGGCGGGTCGCCGGGGAGCGTCACGGCGGAGCCGTACGAGGTGTTCATCGGGCCTCGCCCCGGACCAGGACCTTGACCCAGCTGAGGTGCGCGCGGACGCAGTGGGCCGCACCCTCGACGTCGCCGGCGCGGATCCGGTCGAGGATCTCGGCGTGCTCGGCGATGTTCTTGGCGACCCGGTCGGGCTGGGACTGCATCACGGCGACGCCCATCCGGAGCTGGCGGTCGCGGAGCTGGTCGTAGAGGCGGGCGAGGATCTGGTTGCCGGCGTGGCGGACGATCTCGGCGTGGAAGCAGCGGTCGGTGGCGGCGACCTCGGCGAGGTCCCCGGTCTCGGCGTGCCGCTTCTGCTCCTCCAGGAGCTCTTCGAGCCGCGCGACGAGCGCGGCGGGCGCGGGCACGGCCCGCCGGACGGCGAACTCCTCGACGAGGAGCCGGGTCTCGACGACGTCGGCGATCTCCTGCGCGGAGACGGCGAGAACGAGGGCGCCCTTCTTCGGGTAGAGCTTGAGCAGCCCTTCCATCTCCAGCTTGAGCAGCGCCTCGCGAACGGGCGTCCGCGACACCCCGACGGCCTGCGCGAGCTCGCCCTCGGTGAGGAGGGTGCCCCCCTCGTAGCGCCGGTCGAGTACGGCTTGCTTGACGTGCATGTAGACGCGGTCGGCGGCGGCGGGCTGCTTCAAGGGGGGAGCTGACGGCATGCGCACAGCTTAGATACAACAGAGGTGCAACAGACAGGCCCGTCCGCATCGCGGACGGGCCTGTTTCACGTGAAACGACGCAAGAAGGGCGTCAGCTCCAGGTGATGAGCCGCTTCGGCTGCTCCAGGATCGCGGCGATGTCCGCGAGGAACTTGGAGCCGAGTTCGCCGTCGACCAGGCGGTGGTCGAAGGAGAGCGCGAGCGTGGTGACCTGACGCGGCTTCACCTTGCCCTTGTGGACCCACGGCTGGAGCTTGATCGCGCCGACCGCGAGGATCGCGGACTCGCCGGGGTTCAGGATGGGCGTGCCGGTGTCGACGCCGAAGACGCCGACGTTGGTGATGGTGAAGGTGCCGCCCTGCATCGCCGCCGGGGTCGTCTTGCCCTCGCGGGCGGTGGCGACGAGTTCACTCAGGGACCGCGAGAGCTCGGGCAGGGTCTGGGCGTGCGCGTCCTTGATGTTCGGCACGATCAGACCGCGCGGGGTGGCCGCGGCGATGCCCAGGTTCACGTAGTGCTTGAGGACGATCTCCTGCGCCGCCTCGTCCCAGGCCGCGTTGATCTCCGGGTTGCGCTTGGCCGCGACGAGCACGGCCTTGGCGATGAGGAGGAGCGGGTTGACCCGCAGGCCCGCCATGTCCTTGTCGGACTTGAGCTCCTCGACCAGCTTCATCGTGCGCGTGATGTCGAAGGTCACGAACTCGGTGACGTGCGGCGCGGTGAAGGCCGAGCCGACCATGGCCGCCGCCGTGGCCTTCCGTACGCCCTTGATGGGGATACGGGTCTCCCGCGCGTCCGCCGCGACGGCGGGCGCCGCGACCGGGGCGGGGGCGGCGACCGGGGCGGCCGCGGGAGCCGGGGTCTCGACGGCCGGCGCGGGCGCCGGGGCCGCCGCCGCGTGGACGTCCTCGCGGGTGATGACGCCGTCCGGGCCGGTCGGGGTGACCGTCGCCAGGTCGACGCCGAGGTCCTTCGCGAGCTTCCGCACCGGCGGCTTGGCCAGCGGCCGTGCCACGACCGGAGCGTGGCCGTTGAGCTGCTCCGGAACGGAGACGACGGCGGGCGCGGCGACGGTTGCGACGGGCGCGGCGGCCGCACCGGCCGCCTCCTTGCGCGGCCGGCGCTTGGTGGAGCTGGCGGCGACGCCGTACCCGACGAGGACCGGCTGGCGGCCCTGCGGCTCCGCCTCCTCGGCGACGGGAGCCGCGGGTGCCGCGGGGGCCGCAGCAGCGGCCGGGGCGGCCTCCGGAGCGGCGGCGACGGGCGCGTCCCCGCCGCCCACGTTCACCGAGATGATGACCTGGCCGACGTCGACCGTGGTCCCCTCGGGGAAGAGCAGCTCGTGGACCGTGCCGTCGAACGGGATCGGCAGCTCGACGGCCGCCTTGGCCGTCTCGACCTCGATGACGACCTGGCCGTCGGTGACGGTGTCACCGGGCTGGACGTACCACTTGAGGATCTCGGCCTCGGTGAGGCCCTCGCCCACGTCGGGCATCTTGAATTCGCGGATCGTCACGATGCTCTCCTCAGTACGCCAGCGAGCGGTCGACGGCGTCGAGCACGCGGTCCAGACCCGGCAGGTACTCCTCCTCCAGGCGCGCCGGCGGATACGGCGCGTGGTAGCCGCCGACCCGCAGGACGGGGGCTTCCAGGTGGTAGAAGCAGCGCTCGGTGATCCGGGCGGCGATCTCCGCGCCGGAGCCGAAGAACACCGGGGCCTCGTGGACGACGACCAGGCGGCGGGTCTTCTCGACCGAGGCCTGGATGGTGTCGAAGTCGAGCGGGGAGATCGAGCGGAGGTCGACGACCTCGATCGACTTGCCCTCCTCGGCGGCGGCCTCGGCCGCCTCCAGGCAGGTCTTCACCATCGGCCCGTAGGCCACGAGGGTGAGGTCCGTGCCCTCGCGGGCGACGCGCGCCTTGTGCAGCTCGCCGGGGATGGCCTCGGTGTCGACCTCGCCCTTGTCCCAGTAGCGGCGCTTGGGCTCGAAGAAGATGACCGGGTCGTCGCTCTGGATCGCCTGCTGGAGCATCCAGTAGGCGTCGGAGGAGTTCGCCGGGGTGACCACCTTGAGGCCCGCGACGTGCGCGAAGAGCGACTCGGGGGACTCGGAGTGGTGCTCGACGGCGCCGATGCCGCCGCCGTACGGGATGCGGATGACGACCGGCATCTTCACGGTGCCGAGCGACCGGGCGTGGATCTTCGCCAGCTGCGTGACGATCTGGTCGTACGCCGGGAAGACGAAGCCGTCGAACTGGATCTCCACGACGGGCCGGTAGCCGCGCAGCGCGAGGCCGATCGCGGTGCCGACGATGCCGGACTCGGCGAGCGGGGTGTCGATGACGCGGTCCTCGCCGAAGTCCTTCTGGAGGCCGTCGGTGATGCGGAAGACGCCGCCGAGCTTGCCGACGTCGAGGCCCATGATGACGACCTTCGGGTCGGTCTCCAGGGCCTTGCGCAGCGACTCGTTGAGGGCCTTCGCGAGGGGAAGCTTCTGAACAGCCATGATTACTCGGCCTCTCCGTTCGCGAAGGACGCCTCGTAGGCGGAGAACTGCGCGCGCTCCTCGTCGACGAGCGCGTGCCCGTCCGCGTACGTGTGGTCGAAGATCGCCATGTGCTCCGGGACGGGCATGGCGCGCACGACCTCGCGGACCTGCTTGCCGAGCGCCTCGCTCTCCGCCTCCAGCTCCTCGAAGAAGGCCGCGTCGGCGTGGCCCTCGTTCTCCAGGTACACCTTGAGGCGGGCGATCGGGTCCTTCGCCTCCCACTCCTCGCGCTCCGCGTCGCGGCGGTAGCGCGTCGGGTCGTCGGAGGTGGTGTGGGCGGCCATGCGGTAGGTGAACGCCTCGATGAGCGTCGGGCCCTCGCCGCGACGGGCGCGCTCCAGGGCGGAGCGGGTCACGGCCAGGCAGGCGAGGACGTCGTTGCCGTCGACGCGGACGCCGGGGAAGCCGAAGCCGCGGGCGCGCTGGTAGAGCGGGACGCGGGTCTGCTTCTCGATGGGCTCGGAGATCGCCCACTGGTTGTTCTGGCAGAAGAAGACGACCGGGGCGTTGTAGACCGCGGAGAAGACGAACGACTCGTTCACGTCGCCCTGGCTGGAGGCGCCGTCACCGAAGTAGGCGAGCACGGCGGAGTCCGCGCCGTCCTTGGCGATGCCCATCGCGTAGCCGGTGGCGTGCAGGGTCTGCGAGCCGAGGACGATCGTGTACAGGTGGAAATTGTTGGTGTGGGGATCCCACCCGCCGTGGTTCACACCGCGGAACATTCCCAGCAGGTTCGTCGGGTCGACCCCGCGGCACCAGGCGACGCCGTGCTCGCGGTAGGTCGGGAAGACGTAGTCGTCGTCGCGCAGCGCGCGACCGGACCCGATCTGCGCGGCCTCCTGGCCCAGCAGCGAGGCCCACAGGCCCAGTTCGCCCTGGCGCTGGAGCGCGGTGGCCTCGGAGTCGAAGCGGCGCGTGAGGACCATGTCGCGGTAGAGACCGCGCAGTTCCTCGGCGCTCAGGTCGATGTCGTAATCGGGGTGCTGGACGCGCTCTCCCTCGGGCGTCAGCAGCTGGACGAGCTCGGGCTCAAGGGCGTCCGCCTCGGCGCGCGCGCTCGTCTTCTTGGTGGTGCTGGTGCTCGCGCTTGCGGTGCGCTTGGTGCCGCTGCTGCGTCGCGTCGTCTTGCGCGCGGCAGCAGTGCTCTCCACGGTCACGTGCGTGCTCCTCCGTCGGTCCGGCCTCCGGGTTCGCCGGTAAGCCAGTGCGGCTCTCCGCCTTATCCGTACCCTTCGCACGGGGTGGGTGCGACGCGGCCGGGGTCGGGCGTGACAGGTGCCCCGGCGAGCGCCCTGTCATAGGCACGTTACCCACAGCGCGGCATTCCCGCGAAACCCCACTTGACCTGCGATTTTGCTTGGATTTCCAAGTAAATCGAGAAAACGGGGAACAGCGGCTGGTCAGCGCGTCGGCAACGGCCGGACGGCCCGTCGGAACATCCGGCACGTTATCCCGCGCACCCCGGGCGCGGGAAGAGCCAATATGTGAGACTGGCTGCGTGCGCGAAGAAGGAAAAATCCGGGTATTTCTGCTGGACGACCACGAAGTCGTCCGGCGCGGCGTCCACGAGCTGCTCTCCGTGGAAGACGACATCGAGGTGGTCGGCGAGGCCGGAACAGCGGCGGACGCCCTGGTCAGGATCCCCGCGACCCGCCCCGACGTCGCCGTGCTCGACGTGCGGCTGCCGGACGGCAGCGGGGTGGAGGTGTGCCGCGAGATCCGCTCGCAGGACGAGTCGATCAAGTGCCTGATGCTGACCTCGTACGCCGACGACGAGGCGCTCTTCGACGCGATCATGGCCGGGGCCTCGGGTTACGTCCTCAAGGCGATCCGTGGCAACGAGCTGCTCAACGCCGTCCGCGACGTGGCGGCCGGCAAGTCGCTGCTCGACCCGGTGGCCACCGCGCGCGTCCTGGAGCGGCTGCGTGACGGCAACAACCCCAAGGGCGACGACAAGCTCGCCAACCTGACCGAGCAGGAGCGCAAGATCCTGGACCTGATCGGCGAGGGCCTGACCAACCGGGTCATCGGAGAGCGGCTCCACCTTGCGGAGAAGACCATCAAGAACTACGTCTCCAGCCTGCTGTCGAAGCTGGGCATGGAGAGGCGCTCGCAGGCCGCGGCGTACGTGGCGCGGCTCCAGGCCGAGCGTCACTGAGGCCGTATCTCCGGGCCGGGGCGGGACACCGCTCCGGCCCGTCGTCATTCACGGACTCACCCGTCCCACTTGCCTCACCCGTCTCACTTGCCTCACCCGTTTGGCCCTATCCAGGCCGATAACCCGGATTAGGGACCTACGTCCCCGGAAAAGCGGGGCAGGGGCCCCTTTCCCGACACATTGCCGGTGGCGGAGAGTGGTAGCCATGTCCACCGATGAGATCAGCGCCGACGAGATCCGCGCCATCGAATTGCTCGGCCGAGTGTCGTACGGCCGGGTGGCGACGAGCATGCGGGCGATGCCCTTCGTCGCCCCCGCCCGGCACATCGTGTCCGATGGACGAGTCGTGATCCGCATGCACAGAGGACTCGGCTACCACCGGGCGTGCAACGGCAGTGTCGTCGCCTACGAGGCGGACAACTACAGCTCGGGCGCCGAGTGGATCTGGTCGGTGCAGTTCACCGGCACCGCGGCGGTCGTCGAGCCGACCGAGGCGGAGCGCGCCTCCTTCGGTCCCGAGCCCCTGTCCGTGGACGGCGACCCCTTCGAGGCGGTCTTCCTCCGCATCGAACCGCAGTTCGTGACCGTGCACGAGCTCGACTACACCTCCGGCGCCCCCGCCCGCCCCGCCGAGCTCCCCGGCGTCCGCCCCTCCGACCGCCACTCCGTGGAGCGACACCTCCACCACGTAGCGTGATCTAACATCTGCGGGGTGCCGCGCTCATCTGCAACCCTCGCCCCGCCCGTCGGCTTACTCCTGAGTCGCTACCGGGCGGCGGGCGAGCCCCTCTCCTGCGAACCCGTCACGCAGGGCCTGCTCAACCGGGGCTACCGCCTCTCCACCACACGCGGCTCGTACTTCCTCAAACAGCACCTCGACGCCCCCACGGCCGACCGCGCCACCATCGCCCGCCAGCACCGCGCCACCCAGCGTCTGCACGCCCTCGGGCTGCCCGTGGCGCCGCCCCTCGCCGACAGCCGGGGCCGTACGGTCGCGGTCGTCGACGGCCTCTGCTACGCCCTGCACCCCTGGATCGACGGCCGCCACCGCGACGGCGCCCAGCTCTCCACCGGCTGCTCCCGTCGCCTCGGCGCCCTCCTGGGGCACGTCCACACCTGCCTGGAGCGGGTCATGGAGTCCCCGCCGCCCGGCGACGACCACCCGAGCGCCCGCCCCGAGGACACCTTCGAGGCCATCGAGGAGCTCATCCGCCTCGCCCGCGCCCACCGCCCCCACGACAGCTTCGACGCGCTCGCCGAGCACCGGCTCAGGGAACGGCGCCGGCTCCTCGCCCAGCACGCCCACCACCGGCCGCCGCCGGCCGCCGCCTCGGGCTGGGTGCACGGCGACTTCCACCCGTTCAACCTGCTCTACCAGGGCGCGAAGCCCGTCGCGATCGTCGACTGGGACCGCCTCGGGGTCCGCCCCCGCGCCGAGGAGGCGGTCAGGGCGGCCGCGATCTTCTTCGTACGGCCCGGCGGGGAGCTGGCCCTGGAGAAGGTACGGCCGTACGCGCGCGCGTACCGGCGGGCTACGGGCGCGAACGGCGGCGAGCTGGCCGCGGCGGCGCACCGGGTCTGGTGGGAGCGGCTCAACGACTTCTGGACGCTGCGCTGGCGGTACCAGCTGCACGACCGAAGGGCCGACCCGCAGTTTCCCGCGGTGTCGGCCCTGGCGGTCTGGTGGACCCGGCAGTACGAGGCGGTCCGCGACGCGTTCGCGTGCTGACCCCCGCCTGCCGCCGGGATCCCCGGATCAGCCGGTCGTCGGAGGGTCCTCCGCGGTCGGCTCCGTGCCCGGGTCGCCGTTGCCGCCGCCCCCGGTGGTGTCGTCGGTCGGCTCGACCGGCGGCTCCGTCGTCGGATCCACGGTCGGCGGCTCCGTCGTCGGCGGCTCGGTCGTCGGCGGCTCCGTGGTGGGCGGCTCCGTCGTCGGCTCGGTGGTCGGCGGCTCGGTCGTCGGCGGCTGCGTGGTGGGCACGTACGTCGTCGGCGGCGGCGTCCACGGCGCCTGCGTCTGACCGCCGTCCGAGCTGCCCGTCTCGCCGCGCGTCGGCTCCTGGGTCGGCTCCTCCGACGGCGTACTGGTCTCCTCGGACGCGGAGGTCGACGGCGAGCTGCTGACCGTCGTCGGCGTCACCACCGGGTCTTTCGTGTCCTCCTTCGCCTTGTCGAGGGCGAAGACGACGCCCGCGACGACCGCGACCAGCGCGAGCGCCACGAACAGGACCACCTTGCCGCGGCCGCCCTTGCCACCGCCCTGCGGGCCGTAGGCACCGTCCTGGCCGTAGCCGCCGTTGCCGCCCGTCCCGCCGTCGTACCCCCCGTAGCCGCCGGCGGCCCCGTCGTGCGGGTTCATCGGCGGGAGGATCGGGCCCTGCGCGGTCTCGCCGTGCATCGGGTGGCCCATCGGGGACGTCGCGGCCATGCCGCCGACCGGCGTCTGCCCGCCGTCGTGCATGGCGACCGGGCCGGTGTTCCACGCGCCCGTGTGGCCGCCGACCTGCTGGAGCATCTGGAGGCCGTACTGGACGAGCCCGCGCATCTCCTCCGCGCTCTGGAACCGGTCGTCCGGGTCCTTCGCGAGGGAGCGCATCACGAGGCCGTCGAGCTCCGGCGGCACGCCGTGGCTGACCTCGGACGGCGGGACCGGCGCGTCCTGCACGTGCTGGTAGACGACGGAGAGCGGCGTCTCACCCGTGAAGGGCGGTCGCAGCGCGAGCAGCTCGTAGAGCAGGCAGCCCGTCGCGTACAGGTCGGAGCGGTGGTCGACGGCCTTGCCGAGCGCCTGCTCGGGCGAGAGGTACTGCGGCGTGCCCATGACCATGCCGGTCTGGGTCATCGTCGACTGCGCGCCGTGCAGGGCGCGGGCGATGCCGAAGTCCATCACCTTCACCGCGCCACTGTGCGTGATGATCACGTTGGCCGGCTTGATGTCGCGGTGCACGATGCCGTGCTGGTGCGAGTACGCCAGCGCCTCCAGGACGCCGGAGACGATGATGAGGGCCTGCTCGGGGCCGGGTGCGTCGGCGCTGATCAGCAGGTCACGGATGGTGCGCCCCTCGACCAGCTCCATCACGATGTACGGCACGGGACGGCCGCCGACGATGTCCTCGCCGGAGTCGTAGACGGCGACGATCGCGTGGTGGTTCAGGCCGGCGACCGACTGCGCCTCGCGCGTGAAGCGGGCCTTCGAGACCGGGTCCTCGGCGAGATCGGAACGCAGGAGCTTCACCGCGACCGTCCGCCCGAGGCGCACGTCCTCGGCGGCGAAGACCTCGGCCATGCCGCCGCGTCCCAGACGGTGCGTCAGGCGGTACCGGCCGTCGCCGACGACGCCACCGACGCCCCACTCCCCGCCGGATTCCGGCACACCGCCACCTGCTTCGGAATCGGGTGCCATCAGTCCTCGCCGTCGTCCGTCGTGCCGTGTCCAGTCGTCACGCTACAGGCTCCGTACGACATCACGGTCCGCGATGGACCGGCCATCCAACCCCGTCCGCGTACACCTGTGCAAATTCCGACGGTTTCCCCGGACACGTCGGGAACGGTTCGCGGACACGGCCTGTGCGGAGGGTCACGGAACGGGCACGCGGCTTGACGTGTCCGGGCCCTGGGGCAGACTTGGCCAGGAAATTCCGGAATTCGACGCCGCCACGCGCGCGTAGGGGGAAGCACAGATGAGCCAGGACGGCGCACAGGGCCGCTATGCGGGCGGTTCGGTAGCGGGCGGCCGTTACCAGCTGCGCGACCTCCTCGGCGAGGGCGGCATGGCGTCGGTGTACCTGGCCTACGACTCCGCCCTCGACCGCCAGGTCGCGATCAAGACGCTCCACACCGAGCTCGGCCGCGAGCAGTCCTTCCGCGAGCGGTTCCGCCGCGAGGCGCAGGCCGTCGCGAAGCTGTCGCACACCAACATCGTCTCCGTCTTCGACACCGGCGAGGACACCCTCGACGGCGCCGTCATGCCGTACATCGTCATGGAGTACGTCGAGGGCCAGCCGCTCGGCTCGGTCCTCGCCGCCGACGTCCGGCAGTACGGGGCGATGCCCGCGGACAAGGCGCTCAAGGTCACGGCGGACGTGCTCGCCGCCCTCGAGGTCAGCCACGAGATGGGCCTGGTCCACCGGGACATCAAGCCGGGCAACGTGATGACGACCAAGCGCGGCGTGGTCAAGGTCATGGACTTCGGCATCGCGCGGGCCATGCAGTCCGGGGTCACGTCGATGACGCAGACCGGCATGGTCGTCGGCACCCCGCAGTACCTCTCCCCCGAGCAGGCCCTCGGCCGCGCGGTGGACGCCCGCTCCGACCTTTATTCGGTCGGCATCATGCTGTTCCAGCTGCTGACGGGCCGTCTCCCCTTCGACGCGGACTCTGCGCTCGCCATCGCCTACGCGCACGTGCAGGAGGAGCCGGTCGCCCCGTCCACGGTCAACCGGGCCGTGACGCCGGCGATGGACGCGCTCGTCGCGCGGGCGCTGCGGAAGAACCCGAACGAGCGGTTCCCGAGCGCCGCCGCCATGCGCGACGAGTGCCTGCGGGTCCTCTCCGCCGGCCAGACGGGCGCCCCGGTGATCGTCCAGGGCGGTCCGGTCAGCAGCGGCTCGGGCGTCGGCTCGGCGGTCTTCCCGCCCGTCGGCCAGACCCCGCCGCCGACGCCCCAGCCCGGTCCGCAGCACGGCGGCGTGCAGCAGCCGTACCTTCCGCCGACGCCGCAGCCCGGTCCGTACGGGCCCGCGACGCCGGCGCCCGGCCCGGCCTACGGCTACCCGCAGGGTCCGACCGCGCCCGTCTTCCCGACGGCGCCGACGCCCGCGCCGTACGCCCAGCAGCCCCCCGTCCACACGCCCCCGCCGCTGCCCGCGCAGTCCGGCGGCGGCTCCCGGCGGAACACGCCCGTGCTGGTCGGCGCGATCGTCGTCGCCCTGCTCGCGATCGGCGGCCTGGTCGTCGCGCTCACCCAGCAGGACGACCCGAACACGAACGCCGGCGGCGACGGCGGCACCAGCGCCGGTCCGACCGGCGGTTCGAGCCAGCCCGCGGACCCGACCGCGGCCCCCGGGCACAAGGGCCCCGACCTGACCAAGACCATCGACACGAAGAAGTGCACGGAGCCGTCGGAGTCGAACGACGACCCGGAGAAGTTCGAGGTCCCGAACTTCAAGTACAAGAACATCCAGTCGGTGAAGGCCTGCGTCCAGGCGGCCGGGTGGAAGATCATGAACCAGACCCCGGTGGACGAGGCGACGTACGGCGAGGGCACGGTCCTGGAGCAGTACCCGCCGGCCGGCCAGGACATCACCGACGCGGACGCGGAGTTCACCCTCAACGTCTCGACGGGCAACCCGCCGCAGTAGGACCGGCAACCGCCGCGGCAGGCCGGACGGCCCACCGCGGCAGGCCGGACGGCCCGGATTCCCGGGCCTCCGCCCGCCCTCTCCTCCGCCGCCCCGGATGCCGGAACTGTCCCGACATGTGACGCTGAGTCGACACCTCGGCGGCTCGGTACGGGAGGGGTTCCCCCGGTGACTCCAGCACTGCGAAGGGCGCGGGCGCGGGCCCTCGGACCCGCGCTGGCCTGCACGTTCGCCTGCGCGGTCACCCTGGTGGCCGCGCCCGCCGCGATCGGGGCGCCCTCGGTGCGACCCGCCGCGGCACCGTCGGGAGCGTCTTCGGCGCTCGCGTCTTCGGTACTCGCATCCTCGGCGCTCGCACCGACGACGCGGCCGGCCGTGCGGCCGGACACGCCGCCGCCCGCGTCGACCGCTCCCCCGAAGCCGGACAGGCCCTCCGCACGGCCCACGGGGACCACCCGGCCTCCGGGCCCCGGGGCCACGGAACCCGCGACGACGCCCCCCGCCACGACGCCGCCCACCTCGACCGCTCCCTCCACCGCTCCCTCGGCCTCGGCCACGCCCGGCCGCACCAAGGGGACGGCGACCGGCGCCCCCGCGCCCGGCGGCACCGGCCCGGCCTCCCCCTCCGGCTCCGCCTCCCCGTCCGCCTCCTCCTCCGTGCCCAGCACCACCCCGCCCACCGACGCCCCCACCCCCAGCGGCTCCGCCTCCCTCGCCGGACGCCCCGCCGCGGAGGGCCGGCCGCGCCCCGGACGGCCCGAGACGCCCGCCGCGTCGCCGAGCGACACCACCCCGTCGCCCGAGTCCGCACGTACCAGGACGGCAACAGAATCCCGGCCGCGCGGAGCCCTGGAGGAGGCCGAGGCGGTACGCGAGGAGGACGCCGTCCTGCCCGAGGCGGTGCCCACGACGCCGGCCGCGAGCGCGCCCGCCGCCGCCCCCGGCATGGCGGCCGAGGCCGCGCCCGCCTTCTCCGACCAGCGGATTCCCGTCCTCACCCTCGGCGTGGGGCTGGCCCTCATGGGTCTCGGCATCGGCTTCCTCGGACTCCGCATGCGCCGCCGCTGAGGCCGCCCGCCCCGCTCCGCCCCGGCTCCGTCCCCCTTGAGTCGGACCCTCCGCTTCCCTCTCAGGACGGTTGTCCTCGTCGGCATACTCGGTATACATACTGAGTATGTCGATCCGCCACGGGCTCCTCGCCCTCCTCGAACGCGGGCCTCGGTACGGCTCTCAGCTCCGTACGGAGTTCGAGTCCCGCACCGGCTCCACCTGGCCGCTCAACGTCGGGCAGGTCTACACGACCCTGAGCCGTCTGGAACGCGACGGGATGGTCGCGCAGGGCGGCCAGGACGAGGCGGGGCACGCGCTCTACACGATCACCGACGCCGGTCTCGCCGAGCTCAGGAGCTGGTTCGAGAAGCCGGTGGACCGCACCAGCCCCGCCCGTGACGAACTGGCCATCAAGCTCGCCATGGCCGTGGGCGCGCCCTGCGTCGACATCCGCGACGTCATCCAGTCCCAGCGCCGGCACACCGTGAAGGCCATGCAGGACTACACCCGGCTCAAGGCCCAGGCGCTCGCCGCCGTCGAGGCCGGGGGCTCGCGGGAACGCGACGACGTGGCCTGGCTGCTCGTCCTGGAGCAGCTGATCTTCCAGACGGAGGCCGAGGCCCGGTGGCTCGACCACTGCGAGTCCCGGCTGATCCGCCTGTCGGCGACCGCGCCGAGCACACCGGCCCCACCGGCCGCCCCGGCTCCGGCCGTCCCCGACGCCACCAGCACGAGCGCGGCGCGCTGACCCGGCGCTCCCGCGCCCGCTCTCGCTCGCGCATCCGCTTCCGCGCCCACTTCCGGACGCACTCGCCCATCCGCTTCCGCGCCCACTTCCGGACGCACTCGCCCATCCGCTTCCGCGCCCGCTTCCGGGCGCCCGGACGCACCTCTTCGACCGCTCGATCCGTACCGGCCGACCCGCCGCGTACGCCCAAGGGGGACCCCTCATGTCCGCACAGCAGCCCGTGCTGCAACTCCAGAACCTGACCCGCGTCCACGGCTCGGGCGCCACCGAGGTCCACGCCCTGCGCGGCATCGACCTCGCCGTGTACCCCGGCGAGCTCGTCGCCGTCATGGGCCCGTCCGGCTCCGGCAAGTCCACGCTGCTCACCATCGCGGGCGGCCTGGACACCCCGAGCTCGGGCCGGGTGATCGTCGAGGACACCGACATCACCACCGCGACCCCCAAGCAGCTCGCCGCCCTGCGCCGCCGCAGCATCGGGTACGTCTTCCAGGACTACAACCTCATCCCGGCGCTCACCGCCGCCGAGAACGTGGCGCTCCCCCGCGAGCTGGACGGCGTCTCCGCCCGCAAGGCGCGCGGCGAGGCCGTGGCCGCCCTGGAGGAGATGGGCCTCGGCCACCTCGCCGAGCGGTTCCCCGACGAGATGTCCGGTGGACAGCAGCAGCGCGTGGCCGTCGCCCGCGCGCTCGTCGGCGAGCGCCGACTCGTCCTCGCCGACGAGCCGACCGGCGCTCTCGACTCCGAGACCGGCGAGTCCGTGCTCGCCCTGCTCCGCTCCCGCTGCGACGCGGGCGCCGCCGGTGTCCTCGTCACCCACGAGCCGCGCTTCGCGGCCTGGGCGGACCGGGTCGTGTTCCTGCGGGACGGCGCGATCGTCGACCAGACCGTGCGCAGCGAGGCCGACTCCCTCCTGACGGGCCAGGTGGCGGAGGCGTGAAGACCTGGCTCCACTCCTGGCGGGCCGCGATCCGCATCGCCCGCCGTGACGCCTGGCGTTCCAAGGGCCGCAGCGCGCTCGTCCTCGCGATGATCGCCCTGCCCATCCTCGGCGTCAGCGGCCTCGACCTGACCTACCGCAGCTCCGAGCTGTCGCCCGCCGAGCGGGTGGAACGCACGATGGGCGCGGCCGACGCGGTCTTCCGGGACGCGAACGTCGAGGGCGTCCCGATCCTCCAGGACCCGCAGGGCGACATGAACGTCCCGGCGAAGGACTACGAGGACGAGCCGTGGCCGAGCGGTCCCACCGACGTCTCCCGGGCCATTCCCGCCGGTGCCACGGTCCTCACGGACCGGTCCGGCTCGGCCAAGCTGACGACGGTCCACGGTCTGCTCACCGCCGAGATCCGTGAGCTGAAGGCCTCCGACCCGGTGACGCGCGGCATCACGACGCTCCTCGACGGGCGCTTCCCGGGGAAGGACGACGAGGTCATGGCGACCTCGCACTTCCTGGAGAGCAGCGGTCTGTCGGTCGGCTCGACCCTTTCCGCCCGCAACTTCGACCGCACGTATCGGATCGTCGGCTCCTACGAACTTCCCGACTCGCTCGCCACCGACCAGATCAACGCGCTGCCGGGCGCCTTCCTCGCCCCGTACGCGAAGGCGGTCGAGAAGGCGGGCCTGCCGGCCCCCGACGTCTCCACCGCGTGGCTGGTGAAGAAGCCCGGTGGTTTCACGTGGAACAACGTCAAGGAGATCAACACCAAGGGCGTCTACATGACCTCGCGGGCCGTCCTCCTCGACCCGCCCGCGAAGTCCGAGGTCCCGCTGTACGCGAAGGACAACTACGGCAGCTGGGACACCAGCTCTGGTGCCGATGCCTACGCCCTCGCCGTCATCGGGACCGTCGTCGGCCTGGCGATGCTGGAGATCTGCCTGCTCGCCGGTCCCGCGTTCGCGGTCGGCGCCCGCCGCTCGCGCCGTCAGCTCGGCCTGGTCGGAGCCAACGGCGGCACCCGCAGCCACATCCGGGCCATCGTGCTCAGCGGTGGTCTGGTCATCGGCGTCGCCGCGGCCGTCACCGGCACGGTCCTCGCCGTGATCCTCACCCTGCTGCTCCAGCCGGTCCTCGAAGACATGATGAACCAGCGGTTCGGCGCCTTCGACATCCGGCCGCTCGAACTCCTCGGCATCGCGTTCCTCGCCGTCCTGACCGGTCTGCTCGCCGCGATCGTCCCGGCGATCACCGCCTCGCGGCAGACCGTCCTCGCCTCGCTCACGGGCCGGCGCGGGATCCGGCACAGCAGCCGGGTCCTGCCGGTGATCGGTCTCGTGGCCGCCCTCGCGGGCGCCGCCATCGCGCTCTTCGGCTCGCTCGTCACGGAGCAGTTCCTCCTCGTGGCGGCGGGCTCCGCCCTCGCCGAGCTGGGCATCGTGGCGATGACCCCCGCCCTGGTGGGTCTCTTCGGCCGGACCGGGCGCTGGCTGCCGCTCTCGCCGCGGCTCGCGCTGCGGGACGCCGTCCGCAACCGGGGACGTACGGCACCGGCCGTCGCCGCCGTCCTCGCCGCCGTGGCGGGCACGGTCGCCGTCTCCACCTTCATGGCCAGCAGCACGGCGCAGCAGGAGGCCGAGTACACCGCACGGCTGCCGCACGGTGTGGTCTCCGCCTTCGTCACGGAGGAAGGCGGACGGGACGTCCCCGCCGTCCGCGAGGCGATCCAGCGGACCTTCCCCGTCGACGTCCGCGCCGACGTCGAGCGGATCGCGGTCGGCAAGCCCGGCTGCGAGCCGTGGAGCAGCGCGGCGGGCTGCGGCCGGTACGAGGTCGTGATCCCCCGGGCGAACGAGTGCCCGCTGTACGCGTTCACGTCCGACGGCAGCGACCCCGCGGAGAAGTTCACGCCCGAGCAGCGCCGGAAGATGCTCACCGACGACTGGCGTTGCTCGCGCTCCTCCGTCGGCTGGCAGGCCACCGACGCCGGTCTCGTCGTCGGCGACGCGAAGGTCCTCCAGGTCCTCGGCATCGACGACCCGGACGCCGCGAAGGCCCTCGCCGAGGGGAAGATCGTCACCTTCACCCGGTCCCCGCTCGCGAAGGACGGCACCGTCGGCATCAAGAAGGTCACCGACATGGCCGCCGTCGAGAAGGCCTCCGAGGAGGGCAAGCCCACCCCCGGGAAGATCACCCCGGTCCGCGCCTACCTGGTCCCCGGCGACAAGGAGTCCTACGGCGTCGAGATGCTGATGACGCCGGCCACCGCCAAGGCCGCCGGCTTCGGGACCGCGCCGCTCGGCGCGTACGTCAGCACCGAGCGGATGCCGAACGGCGAGCAGCGCCAGAAGCTCGACGCCGAGATCGCCAAGCTCGGCAGCGGTGTCGACCTGTACCTGGAGGAGGGCTTCGTCGACGACCGGGGCATCTTCGTGATCTCGCTGGCCGTCTTCGCCGGTCTCGTCACCATCGGTGCCGCCGGCATCGCAACCGGCCTGGCCCAGGCCGACGCCGAGGCCGACCTGAAGACGCTCGCGGCCGTCGGCGCCCCGCCGAGGGTCCGCCGCACGCTCAGCGGCTTCCAGTGCGGTGTGGTCGCCGCGATGGGTGTGCTCCTCGGTGCGGCGGCGGGCGTTCTGCCCGCGGTCGGCCTCCGCCTCACCGAGGGGCGCGAACGCCTCGCCTTCTACGAGCAGGCCCTCGCCCAGGGTTGGGACAACGGCATGTCGGGCCCGCCGGAAACGCCGATCGTCATCCCCTGGGAGACCCTGGGCGGCCTCCTGATCGCCGTGCCGCTGGGCGCCGCCCTCCTCGCCGCGCTCGTCACCCGCTCACGCGGCGCGATGTCCCGCCGCGAGGCGACCTGACGGATCCGGGCCCGTACGGTCCGTTGCTTTCCTGTGCCCCTGTACGAGGGTGGATCATTCTCGTACAGGGGCACACCGTGTGATGAGGCATGTGTGCGAGAGAATGGCGGCATGGAGATGCCGAGGAATGACAGGTCGCAGGAGAGCCCCCAGGTCCTCATCGTGGGACAGGACGGAATGGCGCTCGGCGGCGCTCAGGGTGGCGACGAACCCCGCGAGGTCCCGGTGACGGAAATGGTCGAACAGCCCGCGAAGGTCATGCGGATCGGCAGCATGATCAAGCAGCTCCTGGAGGAAGTACGGGCGGCACCTCTCGACGAGGCCAGCCGTGTCCGGCTCAAGGACATTCACGCCAGCTCCGTGAAGGAGCTGGAGGACGGGCTCGCTCCCGAGCTCGTCGAGGAACTGGAGCGGCTCTCCCTGCCGTTCACCGACGAGGCGATCCCCTCCGAGGCGGAACTGCGGATCGCCCAGGCCCAGTTGGTGGGGTGGCTCGAAGGACTCTTCCACGGGATCCAGACGGCGCTGTTCGCCCAGCAGATGGCGGCCCGCGCCCAGTTGGAGCAGATGCGCCGGGCACTCCCGCCGGGCGCCTCGCACGACGATGACGACGACGACCGCGGCCACGGCCACGCGGTCCGCTCTGGACCGTACCTGTAGGTCCCGAGCAGGCGTACGGGGAAGGGCCCGGCACAACTCCTGTGCCGGGCCCTTCGCTTGCCTGTGTACGGGTACGGGTACGGGTCAGGCGCCGGGCGCGAGCAGCAGCACCTTGCCGACGTGGTCGCCGGACTCCAGGATCCTGTGGGCCTCGGCGGCGTCCGGCATCGGAACGGTCCGGTCGACGACGGGGCGGACCGTGCCCGCGCCGATCAGCGGCCACACGTGTTCCCGTACGGCGGCGACGATCGCCGCCTTCTCCTGCTCCGGGCGGGTGCGCAGGGTCGTCGCCATCACGGCCGCCCGCTTGGCGAGCAGCGCCCGGAGGTTCACCTCGGCCTTCACCCCGCCCTGGAGTCCGATGATCACCAGGCGGCCGTTGACGGCCAGCGCCTCGATGTTCCGCTCCAGGTACTTGGCGCCGACGATGTCGAGGATGACGTCCGCCCCGGCCCCGTCCGTCGCCTTGTGCAGCTCCGCGACGAAGTCCTGCTCGCGGTAGTCGATGAGGACGTCCGCGCCCAGCTCCGCGCAGCGGGCGAGCTTCGCGGGGCTTCCGGCCGTGACCACGACCCGGGCGCCGACCGCCTTCGCCAGCTGGATCGCCATCGTGCCGATCCCGCTCGCCCCGCCGTGCACGAGCAGCGTCTCGCCCGGCCGCAGGTGGGCGATCATGAAGATGTTGGACCAGACGGTGCAGGCCACTTCGGGGAGCGCGGCGGCCGTCGTCAGGTCGACGCCCTCCGGCACGGGCAGGAGCTGGCCGACCGGGACGGCGACCTTCTCGGCGTAGCCGCCGCCGACGAGCAGCGCGCACACCTCGTCGCCGACGGACCAGCCCGTCACCCCGGCGCCGAGGGCGACGATCCGCCCGGAGCATTCGAGGCCGGGGTACGGGGACGTGCCCGGCGGCGGGTCGTAGAAGCCCTGGCGCTGGAGCAGGTCGGCGCGGTTGACGGCGCTCGCCACCACCTCGACGAGCACCTCGCCCTCGCCGGGCACGGGCTCGGGGACCTCGGCCCACACGAGCGACTCGGGACCACCGGGTTCGGGAATCGTGATCGCGTACATGGCGGCGAGGCTACTCCCGTGACCGCCGTTCGCTCAGTCCTCGTCCGGCGTGGAGAGCGGTGCCACCGGCGCGGCGCGGACGATGGTGATCACGCGGTCGGTGGCCTGGAGCGGACTCGCGGCCCGGTCGTCGTAGCCGAGCAGCCGGTGGCCGCGGAGCACGCTCACCACGAGGTCCTCGGTCTCCCGGCAGCTCTTGCCGACCTCGCTCTTGGTCACCGGGCGTTCGACGAGGTCGAGGCCGGAGCCCTGCTGGATGAGGTCCTCCATCACCGTGCCCGCGCTGGGGCTCAGGACCGAGAGGCCGAGGAGCCGGCCGGCGGCGCTGGCGCTGGTGATGACCGCGTCCGCGCCGGACTGGCGCAGCAGCGGCGCGTTCTCCTCCTCGCGGACCGCGGCGACGATCTTCGCGCCCTTGTTGAGCTGGCGGGCCGTCAGGGTGACCAGGACGGCCGTGTCGTCGCGCTGGGTGGCGATGACGATCTGACGGGCCCTCTGGACTTCGGCCCGCAGCAGGACGTCGCTGCGGGTGGCGTCGCCGATGACCCCGACGAAGCCGTTCGCGTTCGCGCTCTCGATGACCTTGTTGGAGGGGTCGACGATGACGATCTGGTCCTTGCGGAGACCGGTCGAGCAGAGCGTCTGGATCGCGGACCGGCCCTTCGTACCGAAGCCGACGATGACGGTGTGGTCGCGCAAGGTGGACCTCCAGCGATTCAGCCGGAACTCCTCCCGGGTCCGCTCCGTGAGGACCTCGAGAGTGGTGCCGACCAGGATGATCAGGAACAGCACGCGCAGGGGCGTGACCAGCAGGACGTTGGCGAGCCGCGCCGAGTCGCTGTACGGGACGATGTCGCCGTACCCGGTGGTAGAGAGCGTCACGGTGGCGTAGTAGACGCAGTCGAGGAAGTCGAGCGTCTCGTTGGCGTTGTCGTGGTAGCCCGCGCGGTCGACGTAGACGATGAGCACCGTCAGGATCAGCACGCCCAGCGCCATGAGGAGCCGCTTGCCGACCTGGCGCAGCGGCTTCTCGATGACGCGGCGGGGCAGTCGGATCTGGGGTCCCGCGATCTTCTCGTCGGCCTGGCGGGCCATGACGTCACGACTGGGAAGTTTCACGTGAAACACGCTCCTATGGCGGCCGGACCGGTTCCCCGCGCGGTCGTCCAGGGGAGACCGAGGATCTCCAGTGGCCGACCCGTGCGGGCGCCGTGGGGCGGGACGACGGCGAGGCCGTCCGCGACGGCGATGCCCCGGAGCATGGCGGGGCCGTTGTAGTGCAGGGGGACGGCCCGTCCGGCGCGGAGGACGACGGGGACGAGCCGGGTGTCGTGGGGATGCCCCTGGATCTCGTCCCCGGCGGGGACGTGGTGGCCCTCGCCGGTTCCGTTACGGGTCCCCAGCAGGGCCGCGAGCAGTGGCTCGGCCAGCGTGAGGAGTCCGGAGACCGCGGCGAGCGGGTTGCCGGGCAGCCCCACGAGGTGGCGGGCTGCGCCGTCCGGCCCCGTGAGGCGGGCGAGGAGCATCGGGTGGCCGGGGCGGACCTTCACACCGTCGACGAGGAGGGTGGCTCCCGCAGCGTCGAGCACGCGGTGCAGGTGGTCCACGGGCCCGGCCGCGGTCCCGCCGGTCGTGATCAACAGGTCGGCGGTGGAGCCGGTGACGGCCGCGTACAGCTCCTCGGCGTCGTCGCCGATCCGGCGGGTGGTGACGGGCTCGGTGCCGAGCGCCTCGCACCAGGGGCCGAGCATCGGGCCGAGCGCGTCACGGATGAGGCCCTCGTGGGGCAGCCCGGCCGTGAGCAGCTCGTCACCGAGCACCAGGACCTCCACGCGGGGGCGGGGCCGGACGGGGAGCGCGTCGTACCCGGCGGCGGCGGCGAGGCCGAGGACGGCGGGGGTGACGGCGGTTCCGGCGGGGAGCAGCTCGTCCCCGGCGCGGCACTCCTGGCCCCGGGGACGGATGTCCTGCCGGTCCCGCACCTCGCGCAGCGCGTGCACACGCCGTCCCACCGGCGCGGCGGTCGGCTCGGGCCGCGCGGCGTCGACTCCCGCCTGCTCGGTTCTCGCGGTGTCGGTTCCCCGCTGCTCGGTCCGCGCGGGTGCACCCCCCGTCTGCTCGGTCCTCGCGTGTTCCGTGCGGATGACGGCGCTGGTTCCCGGGGGGACGCGGGCGCCGGTGGCGATCCGTACGGCCTCGCCCTCGGACAGGGCGGGGGCGGGCGCGTGGCCCGCGAGGACGGCGCCCTCCTCCCGTACCGTCCACGGCCCCTCCCCCGCGACGGCCCAGCCGTCCATGGCGGAGGTGTCGAAGGAGGGCAGGTCGGTGAGGGCCGTGAGCGGTTCGGCGAGGACCCGGTCGAGCGCGGCGCCGAGCGGCAGGCGCAGCGGCTCGCGGCCCTCCCGGCCGGCGCGGGCCCCGGCGCCGGCCAGGGCTGCGCGGGACCGCGCCTCGGGCCAGGCGGTGGCGCGGTGCGGCGGCTCGTCGGGCTGCGGGCGGGGGACGGTCTCGGGGGCCACGGGGGCGGTCTCCTGGAGGGTCATCCCGCCTCGTCCTGCTCGGCGGCCCAGCGTTTGGCGAGCTCCGCCGCCTTGCGGGCCGCTTCGGCGACCGCCTCCGGGCCGCCGTCGGCGCCCGCGCGCGCCGCCGCGTATCCGACCAGGAAGGTGGTCAGGGGCGCGGCGGGCCGGGCGACCCCGTGGGCGGCGTCGCGGGCGAGGTCGAGCAGCACGCCGGTGTCGACGTCCAGTTCGATGCCCAGTTCGTCCTTGACTGCGGTGATCCATTCGTCCAGCACAGCCCCATGCTCCCTGATGCGGGCCCGGGCCGCGGCGATGTCCTCCCAGGTGTCGCAGTCGAAGGAGGCGAGCGGCCCGGCGGCGACCCGGGTGAGGCGCAGGCCGTCGGTGACGTACCGCAGCGGAAGGTGGGCGAGGCCGCGGTGGGTGTGCGCGAGACCGGTCAGTTCGCGCTCCAGCGGCCGCCTCCGGTACGCGGCGACGAGCGGCTGGTCGCGGCCCTCGGCGTCGGTGAGGAGGGCGGCCTCGGCGTCTGGGGTCTCCACGAGCGCGGCGAGCAGGCGCCGGACGGTGTCCCGGTCGAGGAAGGGCAGGTCGGCGGAGAGGACGAGGAGGACGGCCGCCCCGGTCTCGCGCACGCCCGCGGCGAGGGCGGCGACGGGGCCCTCGCCCGGCGGCTCCTCCCGGGTCCAGCGGACGGGGCGGGCGGTCGGGCGGGGAGCGCCGACGACGACGGCCCGGTCGGCGTCGGGGCAGGCGGCGAGGACCCGGTCGAGGAGGGTCCGCCCCCCGACCCGCACGCCGGGCTTGTCGGAGCCGCCGAGCCGCCGGGCCGCGCCCCCGGCGAGCACGACGACGTCGTACCCGCCGGACGCGTCGTCACGTACGGCGTCATCTGCTGTGGTCACCCCAGCAGTATGGTCCGCGTGGTCCACCGGGGCGTACAGACGTCCGGCCCGTCTCTCTGGGCGAGACGGGCCGGACGAGGCGCGGCGGACGAGACGGTTCGGACGGGACGGTTCGGACGGGACGGACCCGGCAGGGCGGACGCGCCGGACGGGGCGTCAGACCGTACGGAGCAGGACCGCCGGCTGTTCGACGCAGTCGGCGACGTACCGCAGGAAGCCGCCCGCCGTGCCGCCGTCGCAGACCCGGTGGTCGAAGGTGAGCGAGAGCTGCACCACCTGACGCACGGCCAGCTCGCCCTGGTGGACCCAGGGTTTGGGGATGATCCGGCCGACGCCGAGCATCGCCGCCTCGGGGTGGTTGATGATCGGCGTGGAGCCGTCGACCCCGAACACCCCGTAGTTGTTGAGCGTGAACGTGCCGCCGGTGAGGTCGGCCGGCGTGAGCGCGCCCTGCCGGGCGGACTCGGTGAGCCGGGCGAACTCCTCGGTGAGCGACTCGGCCGTCCGTGTGCCCGCGTCGCGGACCACCGGGACGACCAGACCGCGCGGGGTCTGGGCGGCGAAGCCGAGGTGCACGGCCGGCAGCCGGACGATCTCCCGGGCCGCCGTGTCCACCGTGGAGTTGAGCTCGGGGAACCGGGCCAGGGCGTGGGCGCAGATCCGGGCGAGGAGCGCGAGGAGCGAGATCTTCGGCCCGCCCGCCGCGTTCATCGCCGCGCGGGCCGCCATCAGTTCGGTCGCGTCGGCGTCGACCCAGCAGGTCGCGTCGGGGATCTCCGTGCGGCTGCGGGACAGCTTGTCCGCCACCGCACCGCGCAGACCGCGCAGCGGGACCCGCTCGCCCGCCGGGGCGGCGGCGGGGGCCGACGCCGGGACGGGTGCGGGGGAGACGGCCGGGCGCTCCAGGTCCGCGAGCGCCCGTTCCACGTCCGCGCGCAGGATCAGACCCTCGGGACCCGAGCCGCGGACGGCCCGCAGGTCGAGCCCCCGGTCCCGGGCCAGCTTCCGCACGAGCGGCGAGATGACGGGCACGGGCCCTTCGGGCACCGCGGAGACCGCCACCGAGGAGGCGGGAGCAGGCGCCTGCGCCGGAGCGAGAGCCCGGGCCGGCGCCGCGGCCGCGACCGGGGCCGGGGCGGGGGCGGGGGCGGGGGCTTGGGACGCCGCGGCGGCCGGGTTCTCGTGCCGCACCCGGCGACGGCGGGCCGCCGGGCCCGCCGTGCCGTAGCCGACGAGGACGTTGCCCGAGTACTCCGAGGAGACCGCGTCGCCCGCGGTCGTCCGCGCGGCCTCGGGGGCCGCCTGGGCGAGCTCCTCCGGCGCGCCCGTGCCACCGACGGCGACCGTCAGGAGCGGCGCGCCGACGGGCAGTTCGGTGCCCTCCTCGCCGTACCGCGCGGTGACGACACCGCCGTACGGACAGGGCACCTCGACCATCGCCTTGGCCGTCTCGACCTCCACGACCGGCTGGTCGATGGCGACGACGTCGCCGACGGCGACGAGCCAGCGGACGATCTCGGCCTCGGTGAGTCCCTCACCGAGGTCGGGCAGCTTGAACTCCAGGACCTGGGCCATCAGCTCTGCGCCTCCCACTGCAGGCGCGCCACCGCGTCCAGGACCCGGTCCACGCCGGGCAGGTGGTGCCGCTCCAGCATCGGCGGCGGGTACGGGAGGTCGAAGCCCGCGACCCGCAGCACCGGGGCCTCCAGGTGGTGGAAGCAGCGCTCGGTCACGCGCGCGACGATCTCCGCGCCCGGTCCCGCGAAGCGGGTCGACTCGTGGACCACGATCGCGCGGCCGGTGCGCCGCACCGAGGCGCAGACGGTCTCGTCGTCGAACGGCACGAGCGAGCGCAGGTCGACGACCTCCAGGTCCCAGCCCTCCGCCTGGGCGGCCTCCGCGGCCTCCAGGCAGACCGGGACGGACGGGCCATAGGTGATCAGGGTCGCGCCGGTGCCCCGGCGCCGTACGACCGCCTTGCCGATCGGCTCGACGGGCGCGGGCGCCTCGGGGGACCAGTCGGCCTTGGACCAGTAGAGCCGCTTGGGCTCCAGGAAGACCACGGGGTCGTCGGAGGCGATGGCCGCGCGCAGCAGCCCGTAGGCGTCCTCGACGGTCGCCGGGGTGACGACGTGCAGGCCGGGGGTGGCCATGTAGTACGCCTCGGAGGAGTCGCTGTGGTGCTCGACGCCGCCGATCCCGCCGCCGTACGGCACACGGATCACCATGGGCATCGGCATCGCCCCGCGCGTGCGGTTCCGCATCTTCGCCACGTGGGAGATCAGCTGCTCGAACGCCGGATAGGCGAAGGCGTCGAACTGCATCTCGACGACCGGCCGCAGCCCGTACATCGCCATGCCGACGGCCGCGCCGAGGATGCCCGCCTCGGCCAGCGGGGTGTCGGTGCAGCGCTCCTCGCCGAACTCCTTGGCGAGCCCGTCGGTGACGCGGAAGACGCCGCCGAGCGTGCCGACGTCCTCGCCCATCACGTGGACGGTGGGGTCCTCGGCCATCGCGTCGCGCATGGCGCGCTGGAGCGCCTGCGCCATCGTCGCGGGCTTGGCCTTCGCGGCGCCCGCGGCGGCCTTCGCCGCGGCGGGACCGCTCGTCGTCGCGGTCGTCATCACGCCTCACCCTCGGCGTCGAGCTCGGCGCGCAGCTGCGCCGCCTGCTCGCGCAGCTGCGCGGTCTGCTCCGCGTACACATGGGAGAACAGGTCCATCGGGTCGAGCACCGGGTCGGCGTTCATCCGCTCGCGCAACTGGGCCGCCATCGTCTCGGCGGCCTCGGCCGCGGCACGCCTGCCGTCCTCGTCGAGCAGGCCGCGCTCCGTCAGCTCCCGTTCGAGCAGCAGGATCGGGTCGTGCGCCCGCCAGGCCTCGACCTCGCCGGCCGCGCGGTAGCGGGAGGCGTCGTCGGCGTTGGTGTGGGCGTCGATCCGGTACGTGATGGCCTCGACGAGGGTGGGTCCGCCGCCGGCCCGCGCGCGGGCCACGGCCTCGGTCAGCACCTGGTGGACGGCGACCGCGTCGTTCCCGTCGACGAGCCGGCCCGGCATCCCGTACCCGACGGCCTTGTGGGCGAGGGAGGGGGCGGCGGTCTGCTTGGCGAGCGGCACGGAGATCGCGAAGCCGTTGTTCTGCACGAAGAAGACCACGGGGGCCTGCCAGACGGCGGCGAAGTTCAGCGCCTCGTGGAAGTCGCCCTCGCTGGTGCCGCCGTCGCCGATCATGGCGAGGGCGACGACGTCGTCGCCCTTGAGGCGGGCCGCGTGGGCGAGGCCCACGGCGTGCGGGAGCTGGGTGGCGAGCGGGGTGCAGAGCGGCGCGATGCGGTGCTCGTGCGGGTCGTACCCGGTGTGCCAGTCGCCGCGCAGCAGCGTCAGCGCCTGGACGGGGTCGAGGCCGCGGGCGACGGCGGCCAGGGTGTCGCGGTACGAGGGGAAGAGCCAGTCACGCTCCTCCAGGGCGAGGGCGGCGCCGATCTCGCACGCCTCCTGGCCGGTGGTGGACGGATACACGGCGAGGCGGCCCTGCTTGGTGAGGGCGGTGGCCTGCGCGTTGTACCGGCGGCCGCGGATCAGCTCCGCGTACAGCCGCAGCAGCAGCGCGGGGTCGGTGTCGGCCACGGCGTCCGTGCCGAGCACGCGCAGCGGCTCGGCGTCGGGCAGCAGCGGAGCGGGGTCGGTACGGGGCTGCCAGGCCGGCGGCGGCGTCGGCCGGTGGGGGGAAGCGGCAGCGGGCGGCTCTTGGACTGTCGAACTGCGCTGTTGCAACGAGTCCACCTCCTCGTGGGGGCGGGCATAAGACCCTCAGGCGGGCAGCGCGAGTGTGTCGCGCCTCACCTACCGATTGTTCGGTCGTGGAGGCATTTTGGCTACAGGCGCCACCAGCCTGTGGACAAACGGTTCTCCACGGCCTGGGATAGGAGCAGGTCGTCCACCGGAGAGAGGCGGGGGCACATGGCGGATGAACAAATGGCCGAGGACTGGGACCAGGTCGTCACACCAGCGCAGACACCGCCCGTACCGGGCGTTCCCGCACGTCCCCTCGACCCCATCGACCGGGACATCCTGCGCATACTCCAGAAGGACGGCCGGGCCTCGGTCCGCTCGGTGGCCGAGCGGGTGCACGTCTCCCGCGCCAACGCGTACGCGCGGATCAACCGGCTCATCGACGACGGGGTCATCCGCGGCTTCAGCGCGCGCGTGAACCACGAGCGCGCGGGCCAGGGCGCCTCCGCCTACATCACCCTCAAGATCGTCCAGAACTCCTGGCGGACGGTCCGCGAACAGCTCGGGGCCCTGCCGGGCGCCACGCACATCGCGCTGGTCAGCGGCGATTTCGACGTCCTGCTGCTCGTCCACACCCCCGACAACAGGACCCTGCGCGAGCTCGTGCTGACCAAGCTCCAGTCGATCCCCGAGGTGCTCTCCACCCGGACCCTGCTGGTCTTCGAGGAAACGGACCTGGACCCGGGCCTCTGACCGGAGACCAGGGCCTCTGACCAGGGGCCCGGTCCTCCGACCAGGAACCCTGGCCTCTGACCAGGGCCCCGGGCCGGGTGGGCCTCAGCGGGCCGTGCGCAGCCCGTCGAAGGCGAGGTGCGCGACGGTCTCGGCGAGCTGCTCGCGCTCCGCCACCGCGTCCGGGTGCGGCCGGTACCACTCCACCAGCGAGTTGATCATGCCGAAGAGGAGCCGGGTCGCGAGCCGGATGTCCACGTCCGCCCGCAGGTCGCCCTCCGCGACGGCCGCCTTCAGGAGCTCGGCCACCTGGTGGTCGAACTCGCGCCGCCGCTCCATCGCCCACCGCTCGGTCGCGGTGTTGCCCCGCACGCGCAGCAGCAGCGTCACGTAGGGCAGCTCCGCGATCAGCACCTCCACGGTGCGCCGGGTGACGTACTCGACCCGTTCGACCGCCCTGCCGCGCTGCGCGCCCGGCTCGTCGAGGACCGCGAAGAGCCCGTCGAGCGCCCGGCTGACCGCCCGCCGCAGCAGCTCCTCCTTGCCGGAGACGTGGTGGTAGATCGAGGACTTGGAGATCCCCGCGGCCTTCGACAGGTGCTCCATCGAGGTGCCGTCGTAACCGCGCTCGTTGAAGACGCGTACGGCGACCGAGAGCAGGGTCTCGGGGGTGTACGTGTCGCGCTTCGCCGTCGTCATCTCTCGTCCTCCGCTTCCTCGGTGTAGCACCGGCGCATGAGTCCGAAGCTTGGCGCGTACCGCCCGGTCGGGTACCGCTTGTGCAGCCCCTGGAGGACGGCCGTCGTGTTCCGGTACCCCACCTTGGCGGCCCATTCCAGCGGACCCAGGGGGTAGTTCACGCCGAGCCGCATCGCTGTGTCGATGTCCTCCTCACTCGCCACTCCTCGGGCGACGGCATCGGCCGCGAGGTCCGCGAGCATCGCGACGGTACGGGCCACGATCATGCCGGGCACGTCGCCGATCACGGAGACCTTCTTGCCGAGCGCCTGGAAGAGGCCGACGGCCTCCGCGAGGGTCTCGGCGGAGGTGTGGTCGCCGGTGGAGAGCACGATCCGGGTCGCGCGCGCGTAGTCGAGCGCGAGGTCGAAGTAGAGGATCTCCTCGCGGTGGTACTCGAAGGCGCTCTCCCCGTCCGCGAGGTTGAGCTCGCCGCCGCTCGGGAGCTGGATGAACCCGCCGTCGCCCTTCTTGCGCCGGACGGTGATCCCGGCCGCCTCGAAGAGCCCGACCAGCGGCTCCGCCGGTCCCAGGTCGCCCCGGACGACGATCCGCTTCGGCGCCTCCGCCGGCTCCGCCGTGTGCGGCTCGGGCCGCTCGGCCCCGTCCGCGTACGAGAACCAGCCCTGGCCCGACTTGCGGCCGAGGCGCCCGGACTCGACGAGCCGGCGCTGCGCGAGGGAGGGGGTGAACTTGGGGTCCTGGTAGAAGGAGTCCCAGACCGAGCGGGTCACGGCCTCGTTCACGTCCTGGCCGATGAGGTCGGTCAGCTCGAAGGGGCCCATCCGGAAGCCGCCGCACTCGCGCAGGGCCGCGTCGATGGTCGCGGGGTCGGCCGCGCCCTCCTCGTAGATCCGCAGCGCCTCGGCGTAGAAGGGGCGGGCGACCCGGTTCACGATGAAGCCGGGGGTGTCCGCGCAGCGCACGGGCGTCTTGCCCCAGGCCTTCATCGTCTCGTACGCGCGCGTGGCGACGTCCGCGTCGGTGGCGAAGCCGCTGACGACCTCGACGAGCGGGAGCAGCGGCGCCGGGTTGAAGAAGTGGAGTCCGACGAACCGGCCGGGCAGGCGCAGGCCGCCCGCGATGGCGGTGACGGAGAGGGAGGAGGTGTTGGTGGCGAGGACGGTGTCGTCGCCGACGACCGTCTCCAGGTCGGCGAAGAGCTGCCGCTTGACCGGAAGGTGCTCGACGATCGCCTCGACGACGAGGGCCACGTCGGCGAGCTCGGCGAGCTCCTCGGCCGCGTACAGGCGCCCGACGGCCGTCTCACGGGCCGCGGCCTCCATGCGGCCCTTCTCGACGAGCCGGTCGAGGCGGGCGGTGAGCGCGGCGACGGCCTCCTTCGCCCGGCCGGGAGCACTGTCGTAGAGGCGGACGGGGTGACCGGCGACCAGGGCGACCTGGGCGATGCCCTGGCCCATGGTGCCGGTGCCGACGACGGCTACGGCGAGGTCCTGTCCCACGGCGGCGGTCTCACTGGCGGCGGTCACGTCGTCGCTCCCCCTGACGGTCACGGTGGCGCTGGTGTCGGCGCTCATAGGAGTGATCCTCCCCGATGGGTTTTCCACAGGATCGACGGACCCCCTTGTCCCGACCGATCGTTCGGTTACTCTAACTCCGTACGCGTCTCCCTGCCCAGCTCGACGAGGAGTTGGTCCATCCATGGCCACCGCCCAGCCGACCACCGACCGTCCGGACCGTCTCGCCGAGAAGCACCGGTCCACGCTCGACCAGGCCCTCGCCACGATCCGCACCCGCGCCTACTGGTCTCCCCACCCGGAGCACCCCAAGGCGTACGGGGAGGACGGCTCGCTCGACGCGGCGGCCGGCCTCGCCGCCTACCAGGCCCTGCTGAACGGCCGCTTCGAGCTCGACCAGCCCGGCACCGACGGCTGGACCGGTGGCGAGATCTCTCCGTACGGCCCCGCGCTCGGCATCGAGTACCCGCACGCGGACGTGGACGTCCTGCTCCCCGCGATGCGCGCCGCCATGCCCGCCTGGCGCGACGCCGGGGCCGAGACCCGTGCCCTCGTGTGCCTGGAGATCCTGTCCCGGATCTCGGCCCGCACCCACGAGTTCGCCCACGCCGTCATGCACACCAGCGGACAGGCGTTCATGATGGCGTTCCAGGCCGGCGGCCCGCACGCCCAGGACCGCGGTCTGGAGGCCGTGGCGTACGCGTACGAGGAGCAGACCCGCACCCCCGCCGGCCGTGCCTCCTGGTCCAAGCCCCAGGGCAAGCGCGACCCCCTGGAACTCTCCAAGGAGTTCACCCCGGTCGGCCGCGGCATCGCCCTGATGATCGGCTGCAACACCTTCCCGACCTGGAACGGCTACCCGGGCCTGTTCGCCTCCCTGGCCACCGGCAACCCCGTCCTGGTCAAGCCGCACCCGCGCGCCGTCCTGCCGCTCGCGCTCACCGTCCGCGTCGCCCGCGAGGTGCTCGCCGAGAACGGCTTCGACCCGAACCTGGTGGCCCTCGCCGTCGAGCGGCCCGGCGAGGGCATCGCCAAGACGCTCGCCGTCCGCCCCGAGGTCCGGATCATCGACTACACCGGCTCCACCGAGTTCGGCGACTGGCTGGAGACCCACGCCCGCCAGGCCCAGGTCTACACCGAGAAGGCCGGCGTCAACACGGTCGTGGTCGACTCCACCGACGACTACAAGGGCATGCTCGCCAACCTGGCGTTCTCCCTCTCGCTCTACAGCGGCCAGATGTGCACCACCCCGCAGAACCTGCTGATCCCCCGCGACGGCATCACCACCGACCAGGGCCCGAAGACGTACGACGAGGTCGTCGCCGACCTCGCGGCGTCCGTAGGCGGCCTGCTCGGCGACGACGCCCGGGCGAACGGCCTGCTCGGCGCCCTGGTCAACCCGGACGTGAAGGCGCGCCTCGAAGCGGCGGCCGGCCTCGGCGAGGTGGCGCTCGCCTCCCGCGAGGTCACCAACCCGGACTTCCCGGACGCCGTCGTCCGCACGCCGGTCATCGTGAAGCTCGACGGCTCGAAGCCCGACGCGGAGGCCGCGTACTTCTCCGAGTGCTTCGGCCCCGTCTCCTTCGCCGTCTCGGTGGACTCCACCGCCGACGCCCTGGAGCTGCTGCGGCGCACGGTCCGCGAGAAGGGCGCGATGACCGTCGGCGCCTACACGACCTCGGCCGAGACCGAGCGCGCGGTGGAGGAGGTCTGCCTCGACGAGTCGGCGCAGCTCTCGCTGAACCTCACGGGCGGGGTGTACGTCAACCAGACCGCGGCGTTCTCCGACTTCCACGGCTCCGGCGGCAACCCGGCGGCGAACGCGGCGCTGTGCGACGGCGCCTTCGTCTCCAACCGCTTCCGGGTGGTGGAGGTCCGCCGCCAGGCCTGACCCTCCTCACCGGACCGGCGCGGACCACCGGTCCGGCGCGGACCACCGGTCCCCACCGTCGTGGAGGTCCTCCCCACGGGGCCTCCACGACCCCCCACACACACGCCCGCTAGGGGGCGTCGATCTCCGCGTACCGCTGCACCCACGCGTGCATCGCGATCGCGGCGGCCGCGCCCGCGTTGATCGAGCGGGTCGAGCCGAACTGGGCGATCGAGCAGACCATCTCCACGTGGGCGCGGGCCTCCTCGGTGAGGCCCGGGCCCTCCTGCCCGAAGAGCAGCACGCAGCGGCGGGGCAGCACGGTCCGCTCCAGCGGCACGGCGCCCGGCAGGTTGTCGATGCCGATGACGGGAATGCCCTCGGCCGCCGCCCACGAGGTCAGTGACGCGGTGTCCGGGTGGTGACGGACGTGCTGGTAGCGGTCGGTCACCATGGCGCCGCGCCGGTTCCAGCGCCGCCGGCCCACGATGTGGACCTCCTTCGCGAGGAAGGCGTTGGCGGTCCGCACGACAGACCCGATGTTGAAGTCGTGGCCCCAGTTCTCGACGGCCACGTGGAAGTCGTGCCGCCGGGTGTCGAGGTCCTCGACGATCGCCTCCCGCGTCCAGTACCGGTACCGGTCCACGACGTTGCGCCTGTCTCCCCCGGCGAGCAGCTCGGGGTCGTACCGCTCGCCCTCCGGCCACGGCTCCGGGTGCGGCCCGACACCGATCTCGGGGCCGAACCCCTCGTCGTACTGGACCGGCTCGGGCTGTTCTTCCATGGCACTCACCCGACGAGGGTACGGGGCCCCTGTTCCTCGGCCGTACGGCGCTGCTCGGGCAGCGCCCCGGCCGGGCCCCGGCCGGTCAGCCGACCGCGCAGCGGCCCGAGCAGCCGGTCGCGGCCCCGCGCGACGCGCACGCCGAGGGCCACGAGGAAGGCCGTCGGGAGGAAGACCGCGTCGGCGGAGATCATCGCGAGCGAGAAGACCGGAAGACCGAGGAGCACCGCGATCCCGGCGTGCTCCAGCATCATCGCGACGAGCAGGACGTTCTTGACCTTGCGGTTGAAGAGCGTGAACGGGAACGCGACCTGCACGATCACCGTGCCGTAGCTCAGCAGCAGCACCATGATCCCGCTGGAGCCGAGGAGCTCGGACAGGGCGGGCCAGGGCGAGAAGTAGTCCAGGTGGAGCGGGTAGTACAGCGCCGTGCCCTCCTGCCAGCGCGAACCCTGGATCTTGTACCAGCCGGCGGTGGCGTAGATCAGACAGACCTCGGCCATGATCACGACGAGGGCGGCGTTGTGCGCGAGGTTGGCGAGGACGTCGAGCAGGGTGCGCGGCTCGCCGGGCGCGTACCGGCAGACCAGCCACCAGAGGCCGTGGCCGAGCCACAGCACCCAGAGCAGCACGGATACCCACCACTCGCCGGTGACGTCGCCGAACCAGATCGTGGCGAGGAGGAAGCCGCCGAGCACGATCCACAGCAGCGGCCCGGCGAGCTCCCGCCGCGCGCCCGCCCCGTCCCCGCCCCGCTCGTCGCGCTCGTCCCGCTCTTCGCGTTCGTCCCGCTCGTCCCGCTCTTCGCGCGATCGACGGGCGGCCCTGCGGGCGTCGAGCGACCACACCTGCCCGCAGCGGGTCAGGACGAGGTAGATCGCGGCGAGGTGCAGGACGTTGTCGCCGCCGTCGCCCAGGAAGACGGAGCGGTTCTGCAGCGACAGGACGCCGACCATGAAGACGACCGACACGGCGCGGGTGTGCCAGCCGAGCAGAAGGAGCAGGGCGGAGAGCGCCGCGAGCCCGTAGACGAGCTCGAACCACAGCTGCCCGTCCGACCACATCAGCACCGTGAAGGCCCGGTTGTCGGCGATGAGGCGGCGCGCCATCTCCCAGGACCAGGGCCCGTCGGGGCCGTACATCTCGTGCCGGTGCGGCAGCTCGCGCAGCAGGAACACGAGCCAGGTCAGCGAGAACCCGATCCGCACGATCGCGGTCTGGTACGGGCCGAGGGCGCGCCCCGTGACGGCCTGGACGGCGCGGGCGATCCGCCGGTCGAACGGCTCGCGCACGCGCGCGGTGGCGGCTGCTTCGCTCATCGTCCCGCCTCCGTACGGCCCGGGGCGGCGGCGCCGCCCGGCAGGTCGGCGGAGGTCACCTTCCACCAGGGCAGCTCGCGGTACGACGACGCGGTGTCGTTCTTCTCGGTGCTCCAGCGCGGGGCGGGCACGGGCCGGGTGACGGTACGGAGCTGGACGCGCCGCACGTCGTACCCGTCGAGGGACGGGAGGCCGTCGAGGCGGAGGGCGGCGATCCGGCGCATGTACTCCTCCGAGAGCCGGCCGCGCATCCCGTGGGGGGCGTCGTCGTCGGCATGCGAGTTGAGGTAGAAGTCCACGGCCCTGCGGAGCTCGTTCTGCTGGGTGTGGCTGGGCATCGGGTTGTGGCGGATCGCGGCGGTGTCCTGGGCGGTGAGGTCGATCCAGCCGGTGGTGGTCACGCCCCCGCCGTCGGCGGGGACGATCTCGGCCCGTGCCTCGACGCTGACGTTCTGCTGGAGCGGGTTGGGAGCGAAGAGCTTCCAGTTCTGCTCGAACTCGGGATAGACCCAGTCGTCCACAGCCTGCCCGTGCCGCTTGGTGACCGTGTTCGAGGGCGCGACGTGCAGGAACACCATCGCGAGGTGGACGCAGACGAAGACCGCGACGACGGCGAGCGCCACGGCGGCGGCGACCTGGTAGGGCATCGACAGGGCCGTGATCCCGGTGCCGGAGGGGGGCGTCCGCGGTGCCGGAGGGGGCGGTGAGCCGCCTCCGGGGCCGCCCGTGAGGGGGCCGCCCGGGTCGTCCGCGAGAGCGTCCCGGGGATCGCCGGGGCCGTCGCCGAGATCGCCCGCGGTGCCGTCCCCAGGGCCGTCCGACACCTCGTCCGCGTGCTGCTCGACGTCCGCGCTCATCCCGCCCCGATCCCGATCAGCCCACCTCGGTTATCCACAGGGTTGACACCATACGGGCCCTCGACTCACCATTGAAGTCATTCAACCGAACGATCGGTCGGTAGGGAGTCCGATGACCGCAGTGACGGCAGGGACGGCAGGAACCACGGACGCGCCCGGCGTGTCGGACGCGGACCTGGCGGCGACACAGGCCGCCTACGAGGCCGTGTTCGACGCCGCCGTGGCCGCCGACGAGCGGATCGAGCCGCGCGACTGGATGCCCGAGGCGTACCGCGCCTCGCTCGTCCGGCAGATCGCGCAGCACGCCCACTCCGAGATCATCGGCATGCAGCCCGAGGCCAACTGGATCACCCGCGCACCCTCCCTGCGCCGCAAGGCGATCCTCATGGCCAAGGTCCAGGACGAGGCCGGCCACGGCCTCTACCTCTACAGCGCGGCGGAGACCCTCGGCACCAGCCGCGACGAGCTCCTCGACAAGCTCCACTCCGGCCGCCAGAAGTACTCCTCGATCTTCAACTACCCCACCCTGACCTGGGCCGACGTCGGCGCCATCGGCTGGCTCGTCGACGGCGCCGCCATCACCAACCAGGTCCCCCTCTGCCGCTGCTCCTACGGGCCGTACGCCCGCGCGATGGTCCGCGTCTGCAAGGAGGAGTCCTTCCACCAGCGCCAGGGGTACGAGGCCCTCCTCGCCCTGTCGAAGGGCACCGAGGCCCAGCACGCCATGGCCCAGGACGCCGTGGACCGCTGGTGGTGGCCCTCGCTGATGATGTTCGGCCCGCCCGACGACGAGTCGACCCACACCGCCCAGGCGATGGCCTGGAAGATCAAGCGCCACTCCAACGACGAGCTGCGCCAGCGCTTCGTCGACATCGCCGTGCCCCAGGCCGAGGCCCTCGGCCTGACCCTCCCCGACCCCGACCTCCGGTGGAACGAGGAGCGCGGGCACTACGACTTCGGCGCGATCGACTGGACCGAGTTCTGGGACGTCCTCAAGGGCAACGGCCCCTGCAACGACCAGCGGATCACCAAGCGGCGCCAGGCCCACGAGGACGGCGCCTGGGTCAGAGAGGCCGCCGCGGCCTACGCGGAGAAGCACACCGGACACCGAGAGGCAGCACAGGCATGACGAGCGACAGCTGGCCGCTGTGGGAGGTGTTCGTGCGCTCCCGCCGCGGACTGTCCCACACCCACGCGGGAAGCCTCCACGCCCCCGACGCCGAGATGGCCCTGCGCAACGCCCGCGACCTGTACACCCGCAGGAGCGAGGGCGTCTCGATCTGGGTCGTGCCCTCCTCGGCGATCACCGCCTCCTCGCCCGACGAGAAGGACCCCTTCTTCGAGCCCGCCGCCGACAAGCCGTACCGGCACCCGACGTTCTACGAGATCCCCGAGGGGGTGAAGCACCTGTGAGCACCGGCACCCGGCCCACGACCGCCACCACCGCGCCCACGGCCGCCGCGCTCGCCCTCGGCGACGACGCCCTCGTCCTCTCCCACCGCCTCGGCGAATGGGCCGGCTCCGCCCCCGTCCTGGAGGAGGAGGTCGCCCTCGCCAACATCGCGCTCGACCTCCTCGGCCAGGCCCGCGTCCTGCTCTCCCTCGTCGGCGACGAGGACGAACTGGCGTACCTCCGCGAGGAGCGCTCCTTCCGCAACGCCCAGCTGGTCGAGCAGCCCAACGGCGACTTCGCCCACACCATCGCCCGCCAGCTGTACTTCTCCACCTACCAGCGCCTCCTGTACGGCCGCCTGGCCACCGGCGACGGCCCCTTCGCCGGCCTCGCCGCGAAGGCCGTCAAGGAGGTCGCCTACCACCAGGACCACGCCGAGCACTGGACCCTCCGCCTCGGCGACGGCACCCCCGAGAGCCACGAGCGCATGCAGCGCGCCTGCGACGCCCTCTGGCGCTACACCGGCGAACTGTTCCAGCCCGTCGACGGACTCGACGTCGACCACGCGGCCATGGAGAACGCCTGGCTCGAATCGGTCACCGACGTCCTCGGCCGCGCCACCCTCACCGTCCCCACCAGCCCCCGCACCGGCGCCTGGAGCGCGGGCGCCGGCCGCCAGGGCCTCCACACCGAGCCCTTCGGCCGGATGATCGCCGAGATGCAGCACCTCCACCGCAGCCACCCGGGCGCGACATGGTGACCATGACGGCCCTGGAGGAGGAACTGAGCCGGATCGCCGGCGCCGTTCCCGACCCGGAGCTGCCCGTCCTCACCCTCGAGGAACTCGGCGTCATGCGCGGCGTCCACATCACCGACGGCGGCCGCGTCGAGGTGTCCCTCACCCCGACCTACACCGGCTGCCCCGCCATCGAGGCCATGTCCGAGGACATCGAGCGCGCCCTCCACGCCCACGGCATGCGGGACGTCTCCGTCGTCACCGTCCTCACCCCCGCCTGGTCCACCGACGACATCAGCGCCGAAGGCCGCCGCAAACTCGCCGAGTTCGGCATCGCCCCGCCCCGCCCGCAGGGCACCTCCGACGGCCCCGTCCCGCTCAACCTCGCGATCCGCTGCCCCCACTGCGGATCCATCGAGACCGAGCTCCTCAGCCGCTTCTCCTCCACCGCGTGCAAGGCCCTGCGCCGCTGCACCGCCTGCCGCGAACCGTTCGACCACTTCAAGGAGTTGTAGATGACGACCGCAGGCTCCGGACGGGCCGGGTTCCATCCGCTCCGGGTGAGCGGCATCGAGCGGCTCACGGACGACTCCGTCGCCGTCACCTTCGCCGTACCGCCCGAGCTCCACGAGGCGTACCGCCACCTCCCCGGCCAGCACCTCGCCCTCCGCCGCATCACCGAACAGGGCGAGGAGATCCGGCGCACCTACTCGATCTGCGCCCCCGCCGCACCCGCCGGCGAGACGCCCGTCCTGCGGGTCGGCATCCGCCTCGTCGACGGCGGCGCGTTCTCCACGTACGCCCTCAAGGAGCTGGCCGAAGGCGACCTCGTCGAGGTCATGGAGCCCACCGGACGCTTCACGCTCACCCCCCGGCCCGGCCGATTCGCCGCCGTCGTCGGAGGCAGCGGCATCACCCCCGTCCTGTCGATCGCGACCACCCTCCTCGACCGCGAACCGGACGCCACGTTCTGCCTCGTCCGCAGCGACCGCACCGCCGCGTCCACGATGTTCCTCGACGAGGTCGCCGACCTGAAGGACCGCTACCCCGACCGCTTCCAGCTGGTCACCGTCCTCTCCCGCGAGGAACAGCAGGCCGGGCTCCCCTCCGGCCGCCTCGACCGCGAGCGGCTCACCGCCCTCCTGCCCGCCCTCCTGCCCGTCGACCGGATCGACGGCTGGTTCCTCTGCGGACCCTTCGGCCTCGTCCAGGGCGCCGAGCAGGCCCTCCGCGACCTCGGCGTGCGGCGCGCGAGCATCCACCAGGAGATCTTCCACGTCGACGACGGCTCCGCCCCCGCACCCGTCGCCCCCGCCGACACCCCCGCGCACGCCACCCTGACCGCGACCCTCCACGGCCGCTCCGGCACCTGGCCCGTCGACCGCGGCGAAACCCTCCTCGACACGGTGCTCCGCGCCCGCGCGGACGCCCCGTACGCCTGCAAGGGCGGCGTGTGCGGCACCTGCCGCGCCTTCGTCGTCGGCGGAGAGGTCCGGATGGACCGCAACTTCGCCCTGGAACCCGACGAGACCGAGGCGGGATACGTCCTGGCCTGCCAGTCCCGCCCCGTCACCCCGGACGTGGAGCTCGACTTCGACCGCTGACCCGACACCCCCACAGCTCCCGCCCTCCCCGGGAGAGGACACCTCGCCTCTCCCTCGGCCCTCCCTCGCCATTCCCTTCCGCTAGAACCTGTTCTATCTTGACGGCTCGTCAGGGCAGAGAGACCAGGAGCGCCAACGGGAGGGCAGGACCGTGGACTTCACCTTCACCGAGGAACAACAAGCCGCCGTCGAAGCGGCCAGGACGGTCTTCGCGGACGTGGCACCCGACGCCGTACCGAGCCCCGCCCTCACCCCGGGCGCCGTCTCCGACGACATCGACCGCCCCCTCTGGGCCCGCCTCGCCACCTCCGACCTGCTCGGACTCACCCTCTCCCCCGAGCACGGCGGCGCCGGCCTCGACCCCGTCGCCCTCTGCCTCGTCCTGCGCGAAGCCGCCCGCGTCCTCGCCCGCGTACCCCTCCTGGAAACCGGCGCCGTCGCCACCACCATCGACCGGTACGCGGACCCGGCCACCGCCGCGGCCCTGCTCCCCCGCGTCACCCGCGGCGAACTCGTCCTCACCGCCGCCTCCCACGGACGCACCGGCCACGACCCCGCCGACCAGGCCGTCACCGCCCACCGCGACGACACCACCTGGCACCTCGACGGCACCCAGACCGCCGTCCCCTGGGCGTACGCCGCCGACCTCGTCGCCGTACCCGCCCGGACCACCGACGGCCGCACCGTCCTCGCCCTGGTCCCCCGCACCCACGAAGGCGTCACCCTCGCCGAGCAGTACTCCACCAGCGGCGAACTCCTCGCCGAACTCCACCTCGACGCCGTACGCCTCGACGCCGACCAGGTCATCGACGCCGAAGGCGCCTGGGACACCCTCCGGGAACTCCTCACCACCGGCACCTGCGCGCTCGCCCTCGGCCTCGGCGAAGCCGTCCTCGCCATGACCAGCGAGTACACCGGCAAACGCGAACAGTTCGGCCACCCCGTGGCCACCTTCCAGGCCGTCGCCGTCCAGACAGCCGACCGCTACATCGACCTCCGCGCCATGGAAGCCACCCTCTGGCAGGCCGCCTGGCGCATCTCCACCAGCGCCACCGGGGCACTCCCCGCCGCCGGCGACATCGCCGTCGCGAAAATCTGGGCCTCCGAAGGCGTACGCCGCGTCGTCCAGACCGCCCAGCACCTGCACGGCGGCTTCGGCGCGGACACCGACTACCCCCTGCACCGCTACCACGCCTGGGCCAAACAGCTCGAACTGTCCCTCGGCCCCGCCGCCGCCCACGAAGACGCCCTGGGCGACCTCCTGGCCACCCACCCCCTCGCCTGACGGCGAGGAGGCGGCGTCAGCCCCGACTCACAGAACGAACGCCGGGCGCCCGCTCCCCGTCACCATCGGCCGCCCGGCACCGTCCCAGGCCAGCATGCCGCCCTCGATGTTCACCGCGTCGAAGCCCTGCTGCACGAGGTACTGCGTGACCTGCGCCGAACGGCCACCCACCCGGCACATCACGTAGGCACGGCCGTGCTCGGCCACCGCCTCCGTCACCTCACCGAAGCGCGCCACGAAACCGCTCATCGGCACGTGCATCGCGCCCTCGACGTGGCCCGCCTCCCACTCGTCGTCCTCCCTGACGTCCAGCACCAGGGCATCGGCCGGCACGGACGCCGCGTCCACCGAGGGCAGAGGGGAGAAATTCATGGGACAGGCCTTCTCTCGTCGAAGAAGCACCCGACCGGTTCGGGCGCACCGAAAAACTACTGCACGAGCCCGGCGAGCTCGCTCTCCCGCTCGGACACCTGGGCGAGCAACTGCTCCGCGATCTCCTCCAACAGCCGGTCCGGGTCGTCCGGGGCCATCCGCAACATCGCACCGATCGCCGACTCCTCCAGCTCGCGCGCCACACCGGACAGCATGTCCTTGCGCTCCGCCAGCCACTCCAGCCGCGCGTACAGCTCCTCGCTCTCGCTGAGCCGCTCCTCGGCCGGCACGGGACCGGCCTCCCACTCGGCCGACAGCTCCCGCAGCCGCTCCTCGTCACCGAGGGCGTAGGCCGCGTTGACCCGCGTGATGAACTCCTCGCGCCGCCGCAGCTCGCCCTCCTCGCGGGCCAGGTCGGGGTGGGCCTTGCGGGCCAGCTCGCGGTAGAGCCGACGCGCCTCCTCACTGGGGCGGACCCGCTTCGGCGCGCGCACCGTGCGCTCGGTGAGCATCGCGGAGGCCTCCGGGGAGAGGCCGTCGGTGTCGAGCCAGTCGTGGAACAGTTCCTCAACCCCGGGCATGGGCATGACCGCCGCGCGTGCTTCGCGGGCCCGCCGCAGGTCCTCGGGATCGCCGCTGCGCGCGGCCCGCGCCTCGGCGATCAGCGCTTCCAGCTCGTCGAGCCGCGTGTACATCGGGCCGAGCTTCTGGTGGTGCAGCCGGGAGAAGTTCTCCACCTCGACGCGGAAGGTCTCGACGGCGATCTCGAACTCGATCAACGCCTGCTCAGCAGCCCGCACGGCCCGCTCAAGCCGAGCCTCGGGCCGCTCCTCGTGCCGAGCCTCGGGCCGCTCCTCGTGCCGCTCCTCGCCGGGCCCGCCGCCAACCTGCTCGCTCCGAGGCTCCGTACCCGCGGGCTCCTCGTTCGCACCCTGGTCCACGCTCACGTCCACGACCGCCCACGTCCTCGTTCCGGCTACTCCCACCAAGCCTACGGTCCAGGGAGGGGGCCCCTCCCCCCTCCCTCCCCGCCCACCCCTCCCTGCCCCACCCCGCCGCCCCCACGAACCGCACGCCGAGCACCACCCCCGCTCCGGCGCAGCACCCTGCTCGGCATCCTGCTCGGTGCCGTGCTCCGTGCCGTACTCAGAAGCGGTCAGACGCCCAGTTCCGCCGCTATGCGGCCCGCGCGGACAGCCGCGAGCAGGTCGGCGTGGTCCGCTGTGGTGCGGTCGGCATAGCTGAGGGCGAAGGACGCGACGGCCTCGTCCAGCTCCTCGTTCTTGCCGCAGTAACCGGCTATGAGACGCGGGTCCGCGCTGTGGGCGTGGGCGCGGGCCAGCAGGGCACCGGTCATCCGGCCGTAGTCGTCGACCTGCGGGACCGTCAGCGCGGCGGGGTCGACGCTGCCCTTGCGGTTGCGGAACTGGCGCACCTGGAAGGGGCGCCCGTCGACCGTGGTCCAGCCGAGCAGGCTGTCGCTGACGACCTGCATCCTCTTCTGTCCGAGCACCACGCGCCTTCCCTCGTGGCCGGGGTCCGGCACGGTGAAGCCGGCGGCGGGGAGGTACGGCAGGAGGGCCGAGGGTCTGGCCTCCTTGACCTGGAGGACGAGCGGCTCGCCCCGGTGGTCGAGGAGCAGCACGACGTAGGAGCGGGTGCCGACACTGCCGGTGCCGACGACCCGGAAGGCCACGTCGTGGACGGCGTACCGCGCGAGGAGCGGCAGCCGGTCCTCGGAGACGGTGTCCAGGTAGGGGCCGAGGGAGGCCGCGACGGCCGCCGCTTCGGCGTCGGGGACTCTCCGCAGCACCGGGGGCGCGTCGACGAACCTGCGGCCGCCGCCCTCGGCGTCCGTCACCGCCTCGGTCGACCTGGCGGCGAACCGGGCGCTCGTGTTGTTACGGGCCTTGGCCGAGACCCGTTCCAGGGTGCCGAGGAGGTCGCGGGCGTCGGTGTGCGAGACGAGTTCCTCGTCGGCGATGGCGTTCCAGGCGTCGAGGGCGGGGAGGCGGGCGAGGAGTCGCATCGTGCGCCGGTAGGCGCCGACCGTGTCGAACGCCGCCGCCCGGCACTCGTCCTCGGTCGCGCCGACCTCGCGCCCGGCGAGGACCAGGGAGGTGGCGAGCCGCTTGAGGTCCCACTCCCAGGGGCCGACGATCGTCTCGTCGAAGTCGTTGAGGTCCATGACGAGCCGGCCGCGGGCGTCGCCGTAGAGACCGAAGTTGGCGGCGTGGGCGTCGCCGCACAGCTGGGCCGCTATCCCGGTGACGGGGGTGGCGGCGAGGTCTTGGGCCATGAGGCCGGCGGATCCGCGCAGGAAGGCGAAGGGGCTTGCCGCCATGCGTCCGACCCGTATCGGTGTGAGCTCGGGGACGCGCCCCTTGCTCGACTCCTCGACGGCCCGGACGGCGTCGGGCCGGTCGGCGGCGAGGGCGGGCATGGCGTGGGCGGTGCGGGCAACGCGGGCGCGCAGTTCCTTGCCCACGGCTCGGGGCGAGATGCGCGTCCCGCCGTCGGCCGCGCGGCGCGCGAAGCCCGTCACGTGCGGGACGCGCTCGGCGTCCGCCGCTCCGTCCGTACCGCGCTGTCCCGGCACCACGGCCCGGATCTCGTCCATGGGACGTCCTCCCCCGATGCGATGTCCAACATCATCCGGTGCCGACCGTACCGCCGCATCCGACGGGCCGTCTCCCCCTGTGGACAACGCCTGTGGACAACGTTCGGGGAGGATTTTTCGCGGTCATGGAGGTGTCGGGGCGTGTCAGACCGCGACGGCCTCTTCCATCTCCTCTTCGATCTCCTCTTGCCTCTCCTCCTCCGTCTGCTGATCCCTTCCCCGCGGGTTCGCGTGGGCCGCGTCGTCCGGCGCGGGTGCGAGACCGGCCTTCGACTTCCTCGACTCGAAGATCCCGGCGGCAACGACGAGGGCGGCTCCGGCGAGGAGCCACAGGGCCAGGACGAGGATGTGGCCGCCGAGCGCGTGGCCGTCGAAGTAGACGTGGCTGCGGAGTCCCTCGACGAATCCCGCGCCGTTCCAGAAGGCGTGCAGGGAGCCGAAGAAGCCGGGCTGGAGCTCGGGGCGGTAGATGCCGCCGGAGCTCGTGAAGTTGAGCATGACGAAGAGGACCATCACGCCGAGCGTGGTCCAGCGGCGCAGGAAGGTGTGGAGGCCGACGCCGACGAGGAGGATGCCTGCCGCGTACAGCCAGGACATCGCCCAGACTCCGGCGAGGCCCTGGTCGACGAGGTGGAAGACGGGGCCGGCGAAGAGGGTGCCGACGAGGCTGACGACGAGCGACATCCCAACGGCGAGGAGGGCCCTGATCCGCATGGGGAGGACGGCTCCGGCGGCGCCGATGACGGCGACCGAGGCGTAGGCGCCGATGCTGAGGGCGACGAGGAGGAAGAAGACGCCCTGGCCGGTGGGGTCGCCGGAGGCGACGGGGGCGACGTCGGTGACCTTGAGCGGGGCGCCCTCCGCCGCGGCGACCTTGGTGAAGACCTTCTCGACGGCCATGGCGCTGGTGTCGGAGGAGGCGGAGGCGACGAGCAGTTCGGGCTTCTCGCCGGGTACGTAGGCGCCGAAGCTGCCCTGTTCGCGGAGGGAGGCGACGGCGGTGTCGCGGTCGGCGACGGTACGGACGTCCAGGGCGCCGGCGCCCTTGTTCTGGAGCGACTGGGCGAGGACCTGGGCGCTGGGGGCGGATCCGACGACGTCGACGCGCAGGTCGTGGGGTTCGGGGGCGTGGAAGGCACCGAGGTAGGCGAGTCCCATGCCGACGCACATCAGCAGGGGCGTGAGCAGGTGTCCGAGGACATGCCGCAACGCGACGCGGGTGTTCGGTCCTGCGGACACCGAGGCGGACACGAGACCTCCATGGTTGGCTTTTACAACTAAAGAACCGTTGTACTATACAACCGAAAGGTCGATCGGCAAACCGTACGGACAGGGGAACGCACATGACCGGCGCCGCAGAGGTACCGCGCGAGGCGTCCGTGGACGTCATCCAGCGCGAGCTGACGGCCTTCGCCCGGCGGGCCCGCGCCGCCGCGGCCCGCGTCCACCCCGAGCTCCCGCTCGTCTCCTACACGCTCCTCGCCCACATCGAGGAGCAGCGGGGCTGCCGCGCCACCGACCTGGCGGCCCACTACCTGCTGGACAAGTCCACGGTCAGCCGCCAGGTGGCGAGCCTGGAGAAGCTCGGCCTCGTCGAGCGCCGTCCGGCCCCCGACGACCACCGCGTGCAGGTCCTGCATCCCACCGAGGCGGGCGCGAAGCTACTCGCCTCGGCCCAGGCGAGCCGCCTCGCCGCCTACCAGGAGCGCCTGCAGGACTGGTCGGCCGACGACCTCGCCCGCTTCGCCGACTACCTGCTCCGCTACAACTCCACGAGCACGGCCGACTTCCCCGAGCCCCCGGCCCGCTGACCCACCCCCCGGCCGGACCCGCGTGCCCCGGCCCGGACCCACGTCCTCCCGGCCCGGACCCGCGTGCCCCCGGCCCGGACCGCCGCCCCGTGCGGATCCGCCGCCCCCAGTACGGACCGACCGCCCACCCGCCGCCGGGCCGCGCCGAACCTGCCCGGGCCGGCCGCGGCCGGTCAGATCCCGGCGTCGCGGGCGAGCAGCGCCGCCTGCACGCGGTTCTCGCAGTCCAGCTTGGCGAGGATCCGGCTCACGTACGTCTTCACCGTGGCCTCGCTCATGTGGAGCCGTCTCCCCGCGTCCGCGTTGGACAGCCCCTCCCCCAGGACCGACAGCACCTCGCGCTCCTTCTCGCTCAGCGCCGCCACCCGCGTCCGCGCCTGCTCGGACCGTGCCGCCTCCCGCCCCTCGGCGAGCCGCTCGACCACGTGCCGGGTGGCCGCCGGCGACAGATACGCGTCGCCCGCGGCGGCAGCCCGTACCGCGAGGATCAGCTCGGCCGGGGCCGTGTCCTTGAGCAGGAACCCGACGCCCCCGTGCTCCAGGGCCCGCAGCACGTTCTCCCGCTCCCCGAAGGTCGTCAGGACGATCACCCGGGCCGCGGGCGCGGCCCTGCGGAGCTCCGGCAGCGCCGAGAGCCCGTCGAGAACGGGCATCTGGATGTCGAGCAGCACGACGTCCGCGGCGTGCGCCCGCGCCGCCTCGACCGCCGCGCGGCCGTCCGCCGCCTCGCCGACCACCAGGATGTCCTGGTCCGAGTTGAGGATCATCCGGATCCCGGCCCGGATCAGCGGCTCGTCGTCGGCGATCACGACCCTGATGCGCTGCCCTGCCACTGCTGCTCCCCCATGACTCCGGTAGGGCCTGAGCAGCGCTCCTACTGCTCGACCACGTACGACTTCTTCTCGATCAGCTTGCCGTCCTTGAAGCAGAACCGGAAAACGGGCTCCTGGTCGAAGTCTTCGCCCGTCTCCGTGGAGAGCAGCACCAGGCAGTCGGCCCCTTCGGGTCTCGCGGGCCCGCCGACGTCGAGGCCTATGGTGGCGATCGTGTCACCCGAAGGCAGTGCGTCCCGGACCTCCCGCTCGCTCATGCCGACCTTCACCGCGTCGTACTGCCGGGGCTCGATCATTCCCTTCTGGAACGTCCCCACCAGGAAGTAGACGCCGAAGCCCGCCGCCACCACCAGAAGGACGGCCACGGCGAACGCGATCCCGCAGCCCAGGGCGATCCCGCTGCCCCGGCTCCTGCCCGTGCCCCCGCTCAGCGCCATCGCCAGCTCCCGTTCCGCGATCGTCCAGTCGGTCGGTCCGACCCCGCCCCCGGCCCCGACGCCGACACCGACCCCGACCCCGACCCCGGCCGGACGACCATCGCCCACCAGGCGCTTCGTCGACTGCTGCCGGAAGTCGTCGGCCGCGTCGACCAAAGGCGCGGCCTGGGCGACGGGCGCGGCCCCGTACGGCAGCATCCCCGCCACCCGGAACCCGCCGGCGTCGGCCGGGCCCGCGTGGCACATGCCGCCGACGAGCCGGGCCCGCTCGACGAGTCCGGTGAGCCCCTGTCCGCCGCTCACCACGTCCTTCGCCGGCCCGGCGACCGGCGTCTCGTTGGTGACCTCCACGACGAAGGTGTCCGGCTCGTACCGCAGCTCGACCTCGATCGACGCCCCCGGCGCGTACTTGTAGGCGTTGGTGAGGGCCTCCTGCACGATCCTGTACGCGGCGTGGTCGGCGGCCGGTTCCAGCGTGCGTTCCTCGCCGACCCGCCGCAGGTCGACGGTGGTGCCGGCCGCTCTGGCCGCCGCCACCAGCCCCTCGATGCCGGCGGTGCCCCGCGCCGCCCGCCCCGTCTCGTCCCCCGCCGGCGCGGGTGCGGCGGCCGTTCCGCCCGTCGCCTCGACGCCGTCGCGCAGTATGCCGACGACCTCCCGCAACTCGCGCATGGCGGTCACCGAGGCGTTCCGCAGGACGCCGACCGCCTCGCGCTGCCGCGGGGTCAGTTCCGGGTCCACTTCGAGGGCGCCCGTGTGCACGGCGATCAGCGCCAGCTGGTGGCCGAGGCTGTCGTGCATGTCCTGCGCGATCCGCTGCCGCTCCCGCAGCCGCGCCTGCCAGGCCACCATGCTCCGCTCCCAGAGCAGTTGGGCGTTGCGCTCCTGGAGGGCGTGCAGCAGGGTCCGCCGCTGGGTCCAGTACCGGTGCCCGAGCGCGGGCGCGAGGGTGGTGCCGAGGTAGTAGAGCGTGGCGAGGAAGGCCATGGTGAGCAGCCGCTGCTGCTCCCAGGTCTCCAGGAGGGTCCCGCCGATGTTCAGGGCGAACGCGGCGATGAACGCGGCCAGCGCGTGCCCCGCCCCGGCGATGTACCGGCCGGCGGACCAGCTGACGACGACGAGGAGCGGGCCGAAGCCGGGAAGGAAGGGAGCGAGCGCGGCGGAGACGACGAGGGTGCTCGCGGGCAGTCTCCGACGGAGCAGCGACAGCACGCCGGCGGCGGCGGCGACCCCGGCGAGCCGCCACCCCTCGCCGCCGAGCAACTCCTCGGTGCCCGCGGCGAGCAGGGCGACGACCGCGGCGAGCGCGAACTCGCCGACGGTCCTGCTGCGGGACCACTGCCCCGGCACCACGAACCATTCCCACCAGGCGGCGACCCTGGCCTTCATCCCGGTCAGGCTCGCGCCCCCGGCCCCCGGCTTCGACATGACGTCCACGCTCGCACCCTAGGCAGCTCCGCCCGCACCGGCGTCCGCCTTTCGTCTCGCCCTCCCCCGACGAAAGTCGCGCGGCGAAGCCCCGGCGCAGAGGGGGAGGGGCGACAGGCGGGAAACGCGAAACGGCCGGCATCGTGAAGACGATGCCGGCCGTTTCGACTGGTGCGCGAGGGGGGAGTTGAACCCCCACGCCCTTTCGGGCACTGGAACCTGAATCCAGCGCGTCTGCCTATTCCGCCACCCGCGCATTGGGTGGTCTCCCTGCCCTCTCACCTTCCGGTGCGAGCGCCTGGCGACATCTGAAGATTAGCACGTCGCAGGCCATGGATTCACATCCCTTGTTTCGCTCCCGCTCCCGCAGAACAAGGAGAGAGAGGAAGGGGGAGGAAGGTGACGGACCGCACCCTTCCTCTTGGCACCGAGCCTTCGGTCCCGCGGCCGCGTGCGGGACACTGTCCACAGGCCGCCTCTACGATCCGGGGGAACGGCCTGTGAGAGGTGACACTCGTCCACAGGGCAGAGAAGGGGAACCAGCCGATTTCCCGACGCGTGGATACGATCAGTAAGCAGTACCAGGACGACAACGACGGAGGAGGTGCCCCATGGGAGTCCTGAAGCGATTCGAGCAGCGCCTCGAAGGTCTGGTCAACGGCACCTTCGCCAAGGTCTTCAAGTCCGAGGTCCAGCCTGTCGAGATCGCCGGCGCGCTCCAGCGCGAGTGCGACAACAACGCGCAGATCTGGAACCGCGAGCGGACCGTCGTCCCCAACGACTTCATCGTGGAGCTGAGCACGCCGGACTACGAGCGTCTCAGCCCCTACTCGGGCCAGCTCGGCGACGAGCTCGCCGGCCTGGTCAGGGACTACGCCAAGCAGCAGCGGTACACCTTCATGGGGCCGATCAAGGTCCACCTGGAGAAGGCCGACGACCTCGACACCGGTCTGTACCGGGTGCGCAGCCGCACCCTCGCGTCGAGTACGTCACAGCCGCAGCCGTCCCCGGCCCCGCACCAGCAGCACCAGCAGCACCAGCAGCAGCCCCAGGGCCGCGGCGGTTACGGGTACCCGCCGGCCGGCGCCCCGCCCATGCCCGCGTCCCCGCCGCCCGGCGCCCCCGGCGCCCGGCCGGCGACGCCCGGCCGCACCGCCGGCGTGCCCGCGGGCGGACAGGGCTCCCAGGTCCGTCGCTGGATCGAGATCAACGGCACCCGCCACCAGATCTCCCGCCCGACCCTGGTCCTCGGCCGCAGCACCGACGCGGACGTGAGGATCGACGATCCCGGCGTCTCCCGCCGGCACTGCGAGATCCGGACCGGCACGCCCTCGACGATCCAGGATCTCGGATCCACCAACGGCATCGTGGTGGACGGGCAGCACACCACCCGCGCTACGCTCCGCGACGGCTCGCGGATCGTCGTGGGCAGCACCACCATCGTTTACCGGCAAGCCGAAGGGTGAAGCGGGGGCAATGTCAGAGCTGACCCTGACGGTCATGCGGTTGGGTTTCCTGGCCGTTCTGTGGCTGTTCGTCATCGTGGCCGTCCAGGTCATTCGCAGCGACCTGTTCGGAACACGGGTGACGCAGCGCGGTTCGCGGCGCCAGGACGCCCGTCCGCAGCAGAACGCGCGCCAGCAGCAGGCCTCCGCGCCCCCGCAGCAGCGCGGCCAGCAGCCGACGGGCGGCGGGCGGCAGCGCCGCGGCGCCCCGACGAAGCTGGTCGTGTCAGAAGGCACCCTCACCGGCACGACCGTCGCCCTCCAGGGCCAGACGATCACGCTGGGCCGGGCGCACGACTCCACCATCGTGCTCGACGACGACTACGCGTCGAGCCGGCACGCCAGGATCTTCCCGGACCGGGACGGCCAATGGATCGTCGAGGATCTCGGGTCCACGAACGGCACCTATCTCGACCGGACCCGCCTCACCACCGCCACGCCGATTCCGCTGGGCGCGCCGATCCGCATCGGCAAGACCGTCATCGAGCTGCGGAAGTAGTACGACAATGAGCGGAGCGACCGGAGGGTGGGCAGTGTGGGTCGAGACCGGCTGTACCCCGATGCAGCGTCGACAGGGCAGGTGCGCATGACTCTGTCCCTGCGTTTCGCCGCGGGCTCCCACAAGGGCATGATCCGCGAGGGCAACGAGGACTCCGGTTACGCCGGCCCCCGTCTCCTCGCCATCGCCGACGGCATGGGCGGTCAGGCCGCCGGTGAGGTCGCCTCCTCCGAGGTGATCTCCACCCTCGTCACGCTCGACGACGACGTCCCCGGCTCCGACATCCTCACCTCGCTCGGTACGGCGGTGCAGCGCGCCAACGACCAGCTCCGGATGATGGTCGAGGAGGACCCGCAGCTGGAGGGCATGGGCACGACGCTCACCGCCCTGCTGTGGACGGGCCAGCGCCTCGGCCTGGTGCACGTCGGCGACTCCCGCGCGTACCTGCTCCGCGACGGTGTCCTCACCCAGATCACCCAGGACCACACCTGGGTCCAGCGGCTCGTCGACGAGGGCCGGATCACCGAGGAGGAGGCCACCACGCACCCGCAGCGCTCGCTGCTCATGCGCGCGCTCGGCAGCGGTGACCACGTCGAGCCCGACCTCTCGATCCGCGAGGTCCGCGCCGGCGACCGCTACCTGATCTGCTCCGACGGCCTGTCCGGCGTGGTCTCCCACCAGACCCTCGAGGACACCCTCGCCAGCTACCAGGGTCCGCAGGAGACCGTGCAGGAGCTGATCCAGCTCGCGCTGCGCGGCGGCGGCCCCGACAACATCACGGTGATCGTCGCCGACGTCCTGGACGTCGACGGAGGCGACACCCTCGCCGGCCACCTCAGCGACACCCCCGTCATCGTGGGTGCCGTCGCCGAGAACCAGGCGGCGCAGCTCAACGACGGCGGGGCGATGCAGACCCCCGCCGGCCGTGCCTCCGGCCTCGGCCGTCCCGCCCCGCAGCAGCAGCCGCCCGCCGGTGGCGCCTTCGGCCCGCCCGGCAGCGGCGACGACCACGGGTACGGCTACGGCGGCATGCCGCCGCAGGGCTCGTACGAGTCGTACACGGACGACGACTTCCAGAAGCCGCGCACCGGCCGCAAGTGGCTCAAGCGCTCCTTCTTCCTCGTCCTGTGCCTCGCCGTCCTCGGCGGCGGTCTGTACGGCGCCTGGCGGTGGACGCAGACGCAGTACTACGTGGGTGCCAAGGACGAGCACGTGGCGCTCTACCAGGGCATCAGCCAGGACCTGGCCTGGATCTCGCTGTCGAAGGTCGAGAAGGACCACCCCGAGATCGAACTCAAGTACCTGCCCGCCTACCAGCGGAAGCAGGTCGAGGACACGATCGCGGGTGGCAGCCTCGGCAAGGCCGAGACGAAGATCTCCGAGCTGGCGACGCAGGCCTCGGCGTGCAAGAAGACCGAGCAGCGCCACGCCGCCGCCGAGAAGGCCGCGGACCAGGCGAGCAAGCCGCCGGCCGAGACGGCCGAAGGCACGCCCGAGGGCGCCGCCACCCCCGACTCCAAGCCCACCGCAGCCGCTCCGTCCCCGGGTCCCACCCTCACCGCGGAGGAGCAGAAGCTCGCCTCGAACTGCGGCAAGCAGTAAGACCCGTAGGGGGCCTTTCACCACCATGAGCGTTGTCACCAACACGACCACCATCGGCGCGATCGAAGCACCGAGCCGCCGCAACACCGAGCTTGCGCTGCTCGCGTTCGCCGTCGCCATCCCGGTGTTCGCGTACCTCAACGTGGGCCTGGCCATCGACGGCAAGGTCCCGGCCGGCATGCTCGGTTACGGACTCGGCCTCACCCTCCTCGCGGGCGTCGCGCACCTCGTGGTGCGCAAGTGGGCCCCGTACTCGGACCCGCTGCTGCTGCCGCTCGCCACTCTGCTCAACGGTATGGGCCTGGTGCTGATCTGGCGACTCGACCAGTCGCCGCGGCTGATCGACCTGGCGAAGCGTCAGTACGGGGCGTTCAGCCCCTCGGCGCCCAACCAGATGATGTACTCCGCGATCGGCATCGCCATGTTCGTGGGCGTGCTGCTGCTGCTCAAGGACCACCGGGTCCTCCAGCGGTACACCTACATCTCCATGGTCGTGGCGCTGGTCCTCCTGCTGCTGCCTCTCGTCCCGGGCCTCGGCGCGGACGTCTTCGGCGCGAAGATCTGGATCCGCGTGGGCGGCTTCTCGATCCAGCCCGGCGAGTTCGCCAAGCTCGTCCTGGCCGTGTTCTTCTCGGGGTACCTGATGGTGAAGCGGGACGCGCTGGCGCTGGCCAGCCGCCGCTTCATGGGGCTCTACCTGCCGCGCGGCCGCGACCTCGGCCCGATCGTGACGATCTGGGCGGTCAGCCTTCTCATCCTGGTCTTCGAGAACGACCTCGGTACCTCGCTGCTGTTCTTCGGCATGTTCGTGATCATGCTGTACGTGGCGACCGAGCGCACGAGCTGGATCGTCATGGGTCTGTTGATGGCCGTCGCGGGCGCGGTGGTCGTCGGCTCCACCGCCAGCCACGTACAGTCGCGCGTCGCCGCCTGGCTCGATCCCTTCGAGTGCCTCAAGACGGCACCCGAGGGCTCGAACATGGCGTACGCCTGTGACCAGATGACCCAGGTGCTGATGTCCTTCGGCTCCGGCGGCATCCTCGGCACCGGACTCGGACAGGGCAACTCCGACCTGATCCAGTTCGCCGCCAACTCCGACTTCATCTTCGCCACCGTCGGCGAGGAGCTCGGTCTCGCCGGCGTCATGGTCTTCCTGCTGATCTACGGTCTGATCGTCGAGCGCGGCATCCGCACCGCCCTCGCCGCCCGCGACCCCTTCGGCAAGCTCCTCGCGATGGGCCTCTCCGGCGCCTTCGCCCTGCAGGTCTTCGTCGTCGCCGGCGGCGTCATGGGCCTCATCCCGCTCACCGGTATGACCATGCCGTTCCTGGCGTACGGCGGTTCCTCCGTGATCGCGAACTGGGCGCTCATCGGCATCCTGATCCGGATCAGCGACACCGCGCGCCGCCCGGCCCCCGCCCCCGCCCCGAACTCCGACGCCGAGATGACGCAGGTGGTCCGTCCGTGAACAAGCCTCTGCGCCGGGTCGCGATCTTCTGCGGCCTCCTCGTCCTTTCGCTGCTCCTGCGGGACAACTGGCTGCAGTTCGTCCGTGCCGACGAGCTGAACGCCCACCCGAAGAACCGACGCGTCCAGATCGAGCGCTACTCGAACGAGCGCGGCAACATCGTGGTCGACGGCAAGCCGATCACGGGCTCGGTCGACTCGGGCGACGAGTACTTCAAGTACAAGCGGACCTACACCGACGGCCCCATGTGGGCCCCGGTCACGGGCTTCGCCTCGCAGGCCTACGACGCCAACCAGATCGAGAAGATCGAGGACGGCATCCTCACCGGCAACGACGACCGGCTCTTCTTCGACCGCACGCTCGCCATGTTCACCGGCGACAAGAAGAAGGGTGGCGACGTCGTCACCACCCTGAACACGGCCGCTCAGAAGGCCGCCTTCGAGGGCCTCGGCAACAACACCGGTGCCGTCGTCGCGATCGAGCCTTCCACCGGCAAGATCCTGGCGCTCGCGTCCACTCCCTCGTACGACCCCTCCTCCTTCGCCGGCTACTCCGGCAAGGACGAGAAGGCGTGGGTGGCGCTGGAGAAGGACAAGAGCAAGCCGAAGCTCAACCGCGCCATCCGCGAGATCTACCCCCCCGGCTCCGTCTTCAAGGTCGTCACCGCCGCCGCCGCGCTGGAGAACGGCAAGGTCACGGACATCAACGCGCCGACCGACACCCCCGAGGGCTGGAAGATCCCCCTCTCCACCAAGGAGATGGTGAACCACGCCAGCGGGTGTGCGAAGGCGAGCCTGAACCGGGCGCTGGAGATCTCCTGCAACTCGGTCTTCGCGAAGCTCGGTGACGACGTCGGCCGGGACAAGATGGTCGAGATGGCCGAGAAGTTCGGCTTCAACGCCGAGCAGTTCACCCCGGTCCGCTCCGCCGCGTCCGTCTACGACAAGAACGCCGACCGCGGTGGCAACGCGCTCTCCTCGATCGGTCAGTTCAACACCGCGACGACCCCGCTCCAGATGGCGATGGTCACGGCCGCGATCGCGAACGACGGCAAGCTGATGAAGCCGTACATGATCGACAAGCTGGTCGCGCCGAACCTGGACGTGATCAAGCAGAACGAGCCGGAGGAGATGAGCCGCCCGGTCTCCCCGGAGAACGCGCAGCTGCTCCAGAAGATGATGGAGAACGTCGTCTCGAACGGCACCGGCGGCAACGCCGACCTGAACATGAGGGGCGTGAAGGTCGGCGGCAAGACCGGTACGGCCCAGCACGGCGAGAAGAACGCGAAGCGCCCGTACGCCTGGTTCATCTCGTACGCGAAGGACGACCGCGGCTCCCCGGTCGCCGTCGCCGTCATCGTCGAGGACTCCGCCGGCACCAACCGTGAGGACATCAGCGGTGGTGGTCTCGCGGCCCCGATCGCCAAGGCCGTGATGAAGGCGGTCATCAAGAGCCGGGGCTGATCCCCGGCACCGTACGAGCCGGGTACCAGTCAGGTATCAGCTACCGGCCCCGGGCGGAACGCCTGTCCGGGGCCGGTAGCGTATGCGCGAACAGCGCGAACAGCACACACCGCCGGACCACCCAAGGGTGCGGTCGGGACAGACGGAGAGGGCTGGATTAGCTATGGAAGAGCCGCGTCGCCTCGGCGGCCGGTACGAGCTGGGCTCGGTGCTCGGCCGCGGTGGCATGGCCGAGGTGTACCTCGCCCAGGACACCCGGCTCGGCCGCACCGTCGCCGTGAAGACGCTGCGGGCCGACCTGGCCCGCGACCCGTCCTTCCAGGCCCGGTTCCGCCGTGAGGCACAGTCCGCCGCCTCGCTGAACCACCCGGCGATCGTCGCGGTCTACGACACCGGCGAGGACTACGTCGACGGGGTCTCCATCCCGTACATCGTGATGGAGTACGTCGACGGGTCGACCCTGCGCGAGCTGCTGCACTCCGGCCGCAAGCTGCTGCCCGAGCGCACCCTCGAGATGACGGTCGGCATCCTCCAGGCGCTGGAGTACTCGCACCGCGCCGGCATCGTGCACCGTGACATCAAGCCGGCGAACGTCATGCTGACGCGCACCGGCCAGGTCAAGGTCATGGACTTCGGCATCGCGCGCGCCATGGGCGACGCGGGCATGACCATGACGCAGACCGCCGCGGTCATCGGCACGGCCCAGTACCTCTCCCCCGAGCAGGCCAAGGGCGAGCAGGTCGACGCCCGCTCCGACCTGTACTCCACCGGCTGCCTGCTGTACGAGCTCCTCACGGTCCGGCCGCCGTTCATCGGCGACTCCCCGGTCGCGGTCGCGTACCAGCACGTCCGCGAGGAGCCGCAGCCTCCGTCGAACTTCGACCCCGAGATCACGCCGCCGATGGACGCCATCGTCCTGAAGGCCCTGGTCAAGGACCCCGACTACCGCTACCAGTCCGCCGACGAGATGCGCGCGGACATCGAGGCGTGCCTCGACGGCCAGCCGGTCGCCGCGGCTGCCGCCATGGGCATGGGAATGGGCATGGCGGGCGGCCCCGGCTACGGCGGGGGCTACGGCTACCCGGAGGACCAGCCGACCACCGCCCTGCGCCAGGCCGACCCGGGCGGGCAGACCTCGATGATGCCGCCGGTCAACCCGAACGACGGGTACGGCTACAACGACGGGTACGACGACCGTCCCGACCGACGTCGCGGTGGCCAGAAGAAGTCGAACACCTCGACGATCCTGCTGGCGCTCGCGGGCGTGCTCGTCCTGATCGGCGCGATCTTCATCGGAGTCGCCGTCTTCGACAAGGACGAGGGCACCCCGCAGGTCGTGATCCCCCAGCTCGTCGGCCAGACGGTCAAGGCGGCCGAGGGGTACGCGGCCAACGCGCAGGTGAAGCTGGTCGAGTCCGGCAACGAGCGGTGCGACGAGCCCAAGGGCTCCATCTGCCGGCAGCTGCCGGTGGCGGACGGCACCGCGAAGATGGACACCAACGGCTCGATCCAGGTGTGGGTCTCCGAGGGCGCGCCGCTCGAAGAGGTCCCGGACGTCACCGAGAAGTCCCAGGAGAGCGCCGAGAAGCAGCTCAAGGACAAGGGCTTCACGGTGAAGGTCGAGCAGGAGGAGTCCGACGAGGACCCCGGCACCGTCCTGAAGCAGAACCCGCAGGGCAACACCAAGGCCGAGAAGAACTCCGAGGTGACGATCACCGTCGCCAAGCAGGAGCAGACGACGGTCCCGCCGGTCGTCGGCAATCCGCTCGCCCAGGCCGATCAGCAGCTCAAGAACCTCGGGTTCACCGTGGTCACCGAGTACGTCGACTCGGACAAGCCCAAGGACGAGGTCATCGGGCAGACGCCGGAGGGCGACGCGACGGCCCCGAAGGGCTCCGAGGTCAAGCTGCGCGTCTCCAAGGGCCCGCAGGTCACCCAGGTCCAGATCCCCACGGACCTGGCGACCAAGCAGTTCAAGGACGTCAAGGCGACCCTTGAGGCGCTGGGTCTGGCCGTCGTCCAGGAGGGCTCCGACAAGGAGGACGCACTGGTGATCACCACGGACCCGGGTCCGGGTTCGATGATCAACCAGGGCGAGACGGTGAAGGTCATCACCGTGGGCGGTGGCGGCGACCCGAGCACCACGGGCCAGACCACCGGCGAACCCACCGGTCAGCCGGGCGGTCAGACCAACGGTCAGACCGGCGGCAACGACGGCGGCAACAACGGTGACAGCGACGGCGGCGGCGGCTTCTTCGGCTGACCCCGTCAGGTGTACGAGAAGGGCCCCGGCATCCCCACGGATGCCGGGGCCCTTCCCGTACGCCGCGCGGTCAGCGCAGCTCAGCCGGCGGGGTGCGGTCGTGGTCGACCTTCTCCGTGCGCTCCAGCTCGCCCCAGACGATGTACCGGTAGTCCGAGGTGTACATCGGGGTGCAGGTCGTCAGGGTGATGTAGCGGCCCGGGCGGGTCTTGCCGGACTCCTCGGGGACGGGCTGGAGGACGTCGACGTTGTACTTCGTCGTCTCCGGCAGCGTCTTGTAGACCTTGTAGACGTACCAGGTGTCCTTGGACTCGAAGACGATCGCGTCGCCGGTCTTCAGCTTGTGGATGTTGTGGAACTTGGCGCCGTGGCCGTCCCGGTGCGCGGCGAGCGTGAAGTTGCCCTGCTTGTCCTGCGGGAGGGCCGACTTGATCGGCTCGGTGTAGTAGCCGGCGACGCCGTTGTTGAGGACGTCGCTGGTGGTGCCCTTCTGGACGAGGACCTCGTCGTCGCCCATGGCGGGGACGTGGAGGAAGCCGATGCCGTTCTTCGTGTCGAGGGCGCCGGGCGCCTCCTCGGCGGCCCAGGTGTCGCGGACCTTGTCGCCGTTCTTGTCGGCGGCGCGGTCGGCGAGGACGTTCGTCCACCACAGCGAGTAGACGACGAAGAGGCCGAGCACGATGCCCGCCGTGATGAGGAATTCGCCGAAGAGGCTGATGATCCCGGCGATCCGGTTGCGCGCGCGTGCCACTAGGTCGTCCCGTCCGGAGGAGTGCTCGATGTGGGGTCTCAGCCTACGAGCGCGGCCGGCTTCCCCTCGGCCCGCGGGCGCTCCTCGACCATCTTGCCCCAGACGATCATCCGGTACGTGCTGGTGAACTCGGGAGTGCACGTGGTCAGGGTGATGTACCGGCCGGGCTTGGTGAAGCCCGAGCCCTTGGGGACGGGCTGGATCACGGAGACGTTGGACGGCGCGGTCTGCGGCAGGATGCTCGTCATCTCGTACGTGTAGTACGCGTCCTTGGTCTCGACGACGATCGGGTCGCCGGGCTTCAGCTGGTTGATGTACCGGAACGGTTCGCCGTGGGTGTTGCGGTGGCCGGCGACCGCGAAGTTGCCCTGCTTGTCGGCGGGCATGGCGGTCTTGAGCGCTCCCTCGGCGTAGTGGCCGACCATGCCCTTGTCGAGGACCTTGGGCTTGCTGATGCCCTCGGCGACGGGCACGACGACGTCGAGCTTGGGGATGTACATGATGGCGAAGCCCTCGCCGGGCTCGAAGGCGGCGGGCTTGTCGTCGTCGGTGGGCGTGCCGGCGGCGTCCTCCTTCGCCCAGGTGTCCGCGATCCGCTCCTTGGCGCGGTCGGTCTCCTGGCCGGCGAGGACGTTGGTCCACCACAGCTGGTAGGTGACGAAGAGGAGCATGACGACGCCGAGGGTGATGAAGAGCTCGCCGACGAAGCGGCTGGCGATGACGCCGACGCTGTCCTTGGCGGCGCGGGCGGCCCGCCGGGCCTCGACGCGGGAGAGCGGTGGGCGGGGGCCGTCGGGCTGCGGCTCAGGCGCCGGAGCCGTACCCCTGCCCCGGTCCCTGCCGCCGCCCTTGGCGGCGCGGCGTCGCTCGGCACGCCCCGGCCCGGGAAGGGGCTCCACGGCCCGCAGGACGGCGGTCTCGTCCGCGGCGGCCTGCGGGGCCTCCTCGGGCTCGTAGGAGCCGTAGGCGGGCTCGTAGGGGTTCTCCTGCGCCGGCTGTACGGGATGTACAGGCTGTGCCGGCTGCACGGGCTGTGCCGGCTGCACGGGCTGTACGGGCTGTGCCGGCTGTGCGGGCTGCGCGTAGGCGGCGGGCCCCGCCTCGTACGGGCTGCGCTGCTCGTACGAGGCGTACGGCTCGTACGACGCGGGCTGCTGCTCGTACGTCTGCTGCTGCCCGTACGGGTCGTACCGCTGGTCGTACGGCTGGTCGTACGGCTCCGCGGGTGCGGGCGCGGGCGGGGTGACGGGCGCGGGTATCGGCTCGGGTCCCCGGACTGTCTCGTCCCGGAACCAGGGCGAGCCCGTCGTCACGCGAGGGCCTTGCCCACCACCGGCGCGAGCCCGGCCGACCGGCCCACGGCCCCTTCGTCGCCGCACTGCTCCAGCCAGTTGGCCAGCATCAGGTGACCGTGCTCGGTGAGGACCGACTCGGGGTGGAACTGCACGCCCTCGACGGGCAGCTCGCGGTGGCGGAGCCCCATGATGATGCCGTCCTCGGTCATCGCCGTGACCTCGAGCTCGGCCGGCAGGGCGGCGGGCTCGGCGGCGAGCGAGTGGTAGCGGGTCGCGGTGAACGGCGAGGGCAGGCCGGCGAAGACGCCCTTGCCCTCGTGCGTGACCGGCGAGGTCTTGCCGTGGAGCAGTTCGGGCGCGCGGTCGACGACCCCGCCGTAGGCCACGGCCATCGACTGCATGCCGAGGCAGACGCCGAAGACGGGCACGCCGGTGTCGGCGCAGTGGCGGACCATGTCGATGCAGACGCCGGCCTGCTCGGGGGCGCCGGGGCCCGGCGAGAGCAGGACGCCGTCGAAGCCGTCCTGGGCGTGGCTCAGCTCGACCTCGTCGTTGCGGAGCACTTCGCACTCGGCGCCGAGCTGGTAGAGGTACTGAACGAGGTTGAAGACGAAGCTGTCGTAGTTGTCGACGACGAGAATTCGCGCGCTCACTGGCCGTCCACCGTCACATCGTTGAACGGAAGCAGGGGCTCCGCCCAGGGGAACACGTACTGGAAGAGGACGTACACGACCGCGAGGACCAGCACGATCGAGATCAGCGCCCGTACCCACGCGTTGCCCGGCAGATGCCGCCAGATCCAGCCGTACATGACGTCGACCACCGCCCCTTCCGTTCGTTACGGGGACCAGAGTACGGGTCCGGCGGGCGGCGGGGGGTCAGCTGTCCAAAGCCTGTGGACGACCGTCGGTCACGGGCTGCGTCGCGTCGAGGTGGCCCCAGACGACGAGCCGGTGGCTGCTGCCCCACTCGGGGTCGCAGGTGGTGAGGGTCAGGTAGCGGCCGGGACCGGTGAAGCCGGCCGCGTTCTTCCTGAACGGCTCGGGGACGGGCGCGACGACGCCGACGTCGCCGGGGACGGTCCGGTACGGACCGCGGTCGACGCGGTACGTGAACCAGGTCGTCCCGTCGGTGAGGACGACCGCGTCGCCGGGGCGGAGCCGGGGGAAGTCCTTGAAGGGGTCGCCGTACGTCCTGCGGTGCCCCGCGACGGAGAAGTTGCCGGTCTCGCCGAGCCGGGCGGTGCCCGCGTAGTGGCCGAGGCCCTTCTTGAGGACGGCGGGTCCCGTGCCTTCGAGGACGGGCCACTTCCAGTCGGCGCCGAGCCGGGGGACGTACATGACGGCGATGCCCTTGCCGGGGGTGTACGGGGGCGGCGGGGACGGGGCCACGCGCGCGCGTGGGGGAGCGGCGGAGGGCTCGCCCACGGGCGCGGGAACGGAATCGGGCCCGGAACCCGGCCCGGAACCCGGCCCGGAACCGGGCGCCGGGGCGTTCTCGACGGGGGCCGTCGTCCACTCCCGCTGGAGGCTGTCGATCTGGTCGGCGCTCGCGCCCTGCGCCTGGACGCCGGTCCAGTACAGGACGTAGACGACGAAGAGGACGATCAGGGTGCCGACGGTCAGGCAGAGTTCGCTGAGGCTCCGTACGACGAGACGCAAGGCCACCGCGCGCCCCTCCCCCGAATGTCGGCCGTCAGCTCACCGGCTTCGCGTAGTGGAGGTCCACTGTGCCGGAGTAGCCGGGAAGAGTCACCGCCTTGTGCTCGTCCACTTTCCAGCCGAGCCCGTACGCCTTCACGTACAGCTGGTAGTTCTGCAGGGCCGGGGACTCGGCGAGGGCGTCCTCCAGCTTTCCGCGGTCGCCGACGGCCGTGATCTTGTACGGGGGCGAGTAGACGCGGCCCTGGAGGATCAGGGTGTTGCCGACGCAGCGCACGGCGCTGGTGGAGATGAGGCGCTGGTCCATGACGCGGATGCCGGTGGCGCCGCCCTGCCAGAGCGCGTTGACGACGGCCTGGAGGTCCTGCTGGTGGATGACGAGGTCGTTGGCCTGCGGCTCGGGGTAGCCGGGGGCCGCCTGGGCGTTCGGCGGGGCGTCGTTCAGGGTGACGGTGAGGCCGGAGCCCGAGACCTCGGAGGTGCCGGCGGTCGCTTCGAGGGAGGCGAGCTTCTCGTCCTCCGCGCGGGTGGAACCGTCGTCGCGGGCGGCGAGGCCGTCGACCTGGGAGCGGAGGGCGGCGGTGGACTCGTCGAGGCCGGCGTTCTTGTGGCTGCGTTCCTCGATGAGGTCGGAGAGCCGGAGCAGCGAGGCGTCCGTGCGGATGTTGGTGCCCTTGGCGGTGTTGAAGCTGGTGACGAAGATCAGTCCGGCGAGGGCGAAAACGGCAAGCGTGAGCACCCGGACGGGGCGCCACCTGCTGGTGCGGCCCGGCCCGGCGGGAGTGTCGGCGGAATTGCTCAACGTACCCTGATCCCCTTCGGTGCCGCGGAACCACTACGCTAACGGACGCCCGGGGGACGCAGGTTTCCGCTTGCATCCTCTTGCGTCACATCCCGGCGCCAGCCACAGTTCCCTGCGCGGTCACGCAGCGCATCGACAGGAGAGTCCCTCGTGCCGAAGTCACGTATCCGCAAGAAGGCCGACTTCACGCCTCCGCCCGCCAAGCAGGCCACCAACATCAAGCTGACGAACAGCAGCTGGGTGGCGCCCGTGATGCTGGCGCTGTTCGCCATCGGGCTGGTGTGGATCGTGGTCTTCTACGTCACCGACGGGTCGATGCCGATCGAGTCGATCAGCAACTGGAACATCGTCGTGGGCTTCGGCTTCATCGCCGCCGGGTTCGGCGTCTCCACACAGTGGAAGTAGCCCGGCCGTAGGGCCCGTCCCGGCCCCTCGTCAAGCTCTCCCCAGAACTTATCCACAGCGTTGTGCACAGCACTGGATAACTTACGAAGATCTGTGGATAACTCGCACGGGATTGACGCCGGTATGACCGATATATGAGCTCGCTCACGGTCTCGAATATCGAAAACACCCCTCGCCTCTCTGGTGAAATACCAGGTCAGAGGCGAGGGGTGCAGTGTTTCCCCACAGAGCGGGGACGAGCCGCCACGCACTGTGGATAACTCTGGGGAAAGCTCGTGGAAAAGCTCGTCCACACGCCCCCGCGCTCAGGTGAGCGCTGCGGACCTGGCCAGGACGAGCCCCACGTCGACCACCAGCAGCAGTCCACAGGCGCCGTACTGCACGAGGTCCCGGCGCGCCCGCGGGGCGCTCACCAACGCGTACGTCACCAGGGCGCCGGCGACGAGACCGCCGACGTGCGCCTCCCAGGAGATCCCCGGACGGGTGAACGTCATGAGCAGCGACAGCGCCACGAAGAGGACCACGGGCCCCATGTCGTGCCGCTTGCGGCGGGCCAGGACGACCCAGGCGCCGATCAGGCCGTAGACCACGCCGGACGCGCCCAGCGAGGCCTGGTTCTGCGGGGCGACGAGATAGGCGAGCACGGAGCCGGAGAGCCCGGAGAGCAGGCAGAGGACCGCGTAGCGGATCCGGCCGAGCTCGGGTTCGACGATCCCGCCGATCACCCACAGGCCCATCACGTTGAAGAGGATGTGCCAGACCTCCTGGTGGAGGACGGTCGCCGTGAGCAGCCGGTACCACTCGCCGTCCGCGACGCCGACGACCTCGCCCAGCGACGGGCTGTAGGCGTAGCCGATGAGCACGAGCTCGTCGACGAACCGCTCGCCGAGCAGCAGCACCAGGCCGTAGACCGCGATGTTGATCCCGATGAGGAGCTTGGTGACGAACCGGTCGTCGGCCGCCACCCTGCCCCCCGCGAGCGTCCGCGGCACGTTGGCGTCGGCGGCGTGCCCCGTGCCCGAGCCGCCCCGGACGCAGTCGGGGCACTGGAAGCCGACGGAGGCGGAGATCATGCACTGGGGGCAGACGGGCTTGTCGCAGCGGGTGCAGCGGACGCCGGCCTCCCTCTCCGGATGGCGGTAGCAGCGCGCGAGCCCGGCAGTCGGATCCATCGACGTCGTCAACGCTTCTCGATCACCACGGACTCGACCACCACGTCCTGGAGCGGACGGTCCGTGTGCGGGTCGGTCGCGGTGGCCGCGATGGCGTCCACGACCTTCCGGCTCTCCGGGGAGACGACCTCGCCGAAGATCGTGTGCTTGCGGTTCAGCCAGGTCGCGGCGCCGACGGTGACGAAGAACTGGGAGCCGTTGGTGCCCGGGCCCGCGTTGGCCATCGCCAGCAGGTAGGGGCGGTCGAAGAAGAGCTCGGGATGGAACTCGTCGGCGAACTGGTAGCCCGGGCCGCCCGTGCCGTTCCCGAGCGGGTCGCCGCCCTGGATCATGAAGTCCTTGATGACCCGGTGGAAGACCGTGCCGTCGTAGAGCGGGTCCGAGGAGACCTTGCCGGTCGCCGGGTCGGTCCACTCGCGCTCGCCGCTCGCGAGCTCGACGAAGTTGCGGACCGTCTTCGGCGCGTGGAACGGCATGAGGCGGACCTCGATGTCACCCAGGCTCGTCTTGAGGATCGCGTACAGCTGCTCGGCCACGGTCGCCTTCCGTCCACGTCATGTGACGCCTCGTCTGTCTCTGGCGTCCCGATCCTCGCATGCCCCGGATGCCCGCCCCGCATGCCGGACGCCGGTCCGACGGGCATGATTCCGGAAAGGGTGGAAAGGTGACAAACCAGTATCGTCGCCACCGAGGAGGAGGAATCCTGTGACCCGCATGGACAGCGTGCGCGCCGCCACTGATTCGGCGAAGGAGAGCGTCCTGCACGCCGCGGAAGTGGTGGCGCCGTACGCGGAGACAGCCAGGGATCAGGCCACGCACTACGCGCACGAAGCGCGGGTGCGCATCGCGCCGAAGGTCTCGAGGGCCGCCAAGAAGGCCCGAGTACAGGCGCGTGCGCAGTACAGGTGCTACGTGGCACCGCATGTGCCGCCCAAGGTCGACGCCGCCGCTCACCGCGCGGTGGACATGACCCGCTCGGCCGCCCGTCAGGCGACCGACTACACCGTTCCGCGTGTCGAGCACGCGGTCGCCGCGACCGGTCCCGTCCTGGAGGAGGCCGGGTCGCGTTCCACCGCCGCCTGGGCCGCGCTGCGCGGTCAGGTGACGCCGAGGGACATCGAGAAGATCGTGAAGAAGCATGAGCGGCGGGCCCGGGCCGGGCGCCTCGCCAAGGGCCTCGCGGTCATCGGCCTGGTGGCCGGGGCGGCTTTCGCCGTGTGGAAGTGGTGGGACAAGCAGTCCAATCCCGACTGGCTGGTCGAGCCACCCGCTCCCACCGAGGTGGAGGACCGTTCGGGTGCTTCGGTGCTGGAGACGGAGCCGGTACGGGACGAGGAGGCCGGGGCCGATCCGTCGGGTGTCACCGATGTCGAGGACATCACGGGTGCCACCGAGGTCGCCGAGGCCGACGCCGTGGAGCCGGACGAGCGTCGCTGACTCACGCCGCGGTCGCGGCGAGGGCGAGCTCCGTCAGCGCGGCCGGGTCGTTCTCGGCCGCGCCGGCCGCGTCGACCGAACGGCGCTGACGGACCGACGGCGAGGAACCGTGCGCCTCGGCGCCGATGCGCTGCTTGATGGTGGGCGGCAGCGAGCGGTCACCGGCGATCGGCAGGCGGTGCGTCCGCTGGGCCGGTACGGGGACGGCGGCGCGCTGCTTCTCGGGCGGGGCGACGGAGGCGGCGGCCGCGACGGCGGTCCCGGCGGTGGTCCCGGTCGGCCCCTCGGGCTGCCGGACGGCCGGCTGCTGGGAGGCGGCGGCGGGGCTCGCCAGGCCGACGGAGGCGAGCAGGGCGAAGAGGACGGAGACGAAGGCGGTCCAGAACTGCTTGACCTTGGCGGTGGCCATGACCCCTCACTTTCGTGGTGTTCTCGGATGATTCATTCCGGTTTGCGCGCTTTACGTACTTTCCACATGATGTGGACGCGGGCCGGGATTCCGCGGAGCGACGCCGTCGCCGCGCAGTTCTTCCGATGAACACCACCCGTCCGGATCAGTCCGGATCTCCGGAGCAGCCCGGATCTCCGGAGCTGTCCGGAGCTGTCCGGCCTGGGGCCACCTGCAGGTGGCCCCTCCGGTCCTCAGCTCACCGCCCGCTTCACCAGCTCCGCGATCCGCGCCTCGACCTCGGCGTTCAGCTCCTTGACGGCGAAGACGACCGGCCACAGGGCGTCGTCGTCGAGGTTCGCCACGTCGTTGAAGCCGAAGGTCGCGTACCGCGCGTTGAACTTCTGCGCGCTCTGGAAGTAGCAGAGGACCTTGCCGTTCCTGGCGTACGCCGGCATCCCGTACCAGGTCTTCGGCGCGAGCTCCGGGGCCGCCTCCTTGACGATGACGTGCAGGCGCTCGGCGATGACCCGGTCCGACTCCTGCATCTCGGCGATCTTCGCGAGCACGTCCGCCTCGTCCGCCGCCGCCTTGTCGGCGGACGCGGCGCGGCGAGCGGCCGCCCGCATCTCCTTGGCGTGCTCCTTCATCGCGGCGCGCTCGTCGGCGGTGAACGTCTCGGCGGCGGTCTTCTGGGTCTTCTGGGTCTTCTGGGTCTTCTGGTCGTTCGCCATGGTGGTGTCCTTCTCTCAGTGCCGGAGTTCAGTGCCGGAGTTCAGTGCCGGAGTTCAGTTACGGAGTTCAGTTACGGGGTGCGGCGGCGCCGGCGATCCGGCGCGTCGTGGTGTCCAGCCGGTCGAACAGGTTGGTCACGCCGATCAGGAGGATCAGCGCGGCCAGCCCCTTCTCGTCGTAGTGGGTGGCGGCCCGGTCCCAGACCCGGTCGCTCACCGCTTCGGGCCGGTCGGCGAGCCGCGTCGCGGCCTCGGCGAGGCCCAGGGCCGCCCGCTGCGCGGGGGTGAAGCACGGGCTGTCCCGCCAGACGGCGACCGCGGTCAGCGGCGCGTCGCCCACTCCGGCGGCGCGGGCCGCCCCCGCGGCGGCCTCGACCCCGGCGGCGGAGCCGTTGATCTGGCTGACGCGCAGCCGGACCAGTTCGAGCGTCCGCACGTCGACGCCGCCGGCGCGCACGGCGTCCAGGAGTTCCCTGGCCGGCCGGTCCGCGGCGGGCAGGACGGCGACGGGGTCGCGCAGTCGGGACCTCATGTCCGCTCCTCACCTCTTCGGGTCCGTTGTTTCTTCGGGCCCGTCGTTTCTTCGGGCCCGCCGTTCTCGGTGACCCCATGACAGCCCGTCCCGCTCGCCCCCGCCACGCGCGTGGGACACCGTGGGACAGGTGAACCACCCTTGACCTGCGAGGAATTGGCTCGGAGGATTTCGGCCCGTACGGGACGGAAGACCGCACCTGACGACGGGGGACCAGCAAATGGACGCGTACGTGACCGACGCCGACCCGAAGGACCCGAAGAACCCGAAGGACCCGAAGAACCCGAAGATCCCGAAGGGCCCGAAGATCCCGAAGGACCCGAAGGACGAGCTGGCCGCCCGGCTGCGCCTGCTCCACGAGCTGTCCGGGCTCGGCGTACGGGCTCTCGCGCGGGACACGGGCCTCAGCTCCTCGTCCCTCTCCCGCTACCTCAACGGCCTGACCGTGCCGCCCTGGCCCGCGGTGGTCGCCCTGTGCCGCCTGGTCAAACGCGATCCGCGCCCCCTGCGGCCCCTGTGGGACCGGGCATCGAACCCGCTCCCCGCTCCCCCGAAGAGCAGCCGCCAGATCCGTCCGCTGCCCCGCAACGACCTGCCCAGGGACGCACCCGACTTCACGGGCCGCGAGGAGCGGCTCGCGGCCGTCCTCGCGGCCGTGGAGAGCCACCGGGCGGTCTCGGTCGACGGCATGGCGGGCGTCGGCAAGACCTGCCTCGCGGTGCACGCGGCGCACCGGCTGGCCGCCGCCTTCCCGGACGCCCAGCTCTACGTTGACCTGCACGGCTTCACGGAGGGCCGTCCGCCGCTCGACCCGGACTCGGCGCTGCGGATGCTGCTCTCCGCGCTCGACGTCCCTTCCGAGAAGGTCCCGCAGGAGGGCATCGAGGAGCTCGCCGCCTGCTGGCGCTCGGAGCTGGCGCGGCGGCGGGTCGTCGTCGTCCTCGACAACGCCGCCGACGCCGAGCAGGTCCGTCCGCTGCTGCCGGGGGCCGGTCCCTCGGTCGCCCTGGTGACCAGCCGCAACCGCCTCGTCGGCCTGGACGAGGTGCCCCCGGTCTCCCTGGACGTGCTGACCCCGGAGGAGAGCGCCGAGCTCCTCGCCCGGGCCAGTGGCGACCCCGGGGGCCCCGACAGCAGGCTGGCCCGGGACCCGGAGGCCACGGCGGAGGTGCTGCGGCTGTGCGGCCGGCTGCCGCTGGCCCTGCGGCTCGCGGCGGCCCGGCTGCGGCACCGGCCGGGGTGGACGGTGGGCGTCCTCGTGGACCGCATGACGGAGGGCGCGGAGCACGGCGCGGAGGGGCCCGGCACCGCCGCTGGCCCTCCCGCCCCCGGCACGCCGCCGGGCAACGCCTTCGCCGCCGAGTTCGCCGCCGCCTTCGCCATGTCCGTACGCCAGCTCGACCCTCCACGCGCGCGCGTGTTCCGTCTTCTCGGCCTGCTCCCCGGCGAGTCCTTCGACGCGTACGGTGCGGCGGCCCTCGCGGACCTGCCGCTGTACGAGGCGAGGGACGCCGTGGAGGACCTGGTCGACGCCCATCTCGTCCAGGAGCCGGTGCCCGGCCGCTACCGCCTCCACGACCTGGTGCACCAGCACGCACGCCGGGCGTGCGCCGAGCAGGACGCGCCGTCCGAGCAGCGGCGCGCCCTCCACCGCGCCCTCGACTACTACGTCCACGCGACGGCCGCGGCGGACACCGCGATCCCCTTCCTGGCGCCCGGCCGGCCGGCCTCGGCCGGGCAAGTCCCCACCGCCCTGCCGGTGTTCGCGGACAAGAACACCGCGATCGGCTGGCTCGTCACGGAGTACGGAAACCTCATCGCCGCCTTCGAGACGGCGGCCGCCCTCGGGGCCGACACCCACGTGTGCGAACTGCCCCGGTTCCTCCGGGCGTACTTCGCCCGCCGCTGCGGCACCTCGCACCTCAACCACCTGTTCGAGCGCTCCCTCGCCGCCGCCGAGCGGCTCGGCGACCCGCTCCAACTCGCCGAGGCCCACAGCGACCTGGGGTTCGCGCGCTACAACGCGGGCCGCATGGCGGAGGCTTCGGCGCAGTACGAGGAGGCCGGACGCCACGCGGCCAGGGCGGGCGACCCCCGCGCCGAGGCCGAACTCGCCCTGCGCCGCGGCTACCTCAGCTGGGACGCGGGCCACGTCGAGGAGCCACTCGACCTGTTCCGCCGGGCCGGGACGCTGTTCGAGGAGGCCGGCAGCCCGGCGGGGGCGGCCCACGCCGCCGCGTCGGAGGCCTGGGCGATGCTCCAGCTCGGCCACCGCGAGGAGGCCGCCGCCCGGGCCCGGGAGCTCCTCGCCGACCCCCACGCCGACCCCGCCTGGCCGCCCGTCCTGACGGCCCGGATCACCCTGGGCGTGGCCGTCGCCCACGAGCACCCCGACGAGGCCGTGACCCACCTGGACCGCGCCCTCGCGGCGGCCCGCGCCGACGGCCATCTCCACAACCAGGCGTGGTGCCTGAACTGCCGGGGGGTCGCGCTGCGCCGGATGGGCCGGTACGAGGAGGCGCTCGCCGCCCACGAGGAGGCGTTCACCCTGCTCGACGAGGTCTTCGAGGCCCACTGGAAGATCCACTTCCTCGACGGCTACGCGGAGACCTGCCGACTTGCGGGCCGCCCCGACGAGGCCCTCCGCCTCCACCGGGAGGCCCTCGCGCTCGCCCTCGACCTGGGCAACCGCCCGGCGGAGGCCCTGGCCCGGGAGGGCATCGCCGCCCTCACCCCGTGACCTTGCCCCGGCGCCCGAAGCCCACGCCGGCCCCCGCCCCGGCCCCCGACCCGGCCCCCGGCGCCGGCCCCGACGCCGCACGAAAACACCCCCCTGACCGCGTTAACGCAGGTCAGAGGGGTGCTCTTCCGTGGAGCCTAGGGGAGTCGAACCCCTGACATCTGCCATGCAAAGACAGCGCTCTACCAACTGAGCTAAGGCCCCGGAACGAGAACAGCGTACCGGGTCTCCCCCCATGTCCGGCAAAAGGATTGGGACTCCCGGTCCACGACCACGCTCCGTAAGATGCTCCCGAGGTTCGCAGTGGCGAACCTAAGGGATGGGGAGAAGCAGTAATGGACGCAGCGCAGCAGGAAGCCACGGCAAGAGCCAGAGAGCTTCAGCGCAGTTGGTACGGGGAGCCGCTGGGGGCGCTCTTCCGCCGCCTGATCGACGACCTCGGGCTCAACCAGGCCCGGCTCGCGGCCGTGCTCGGACTGTCCGCGCCCATGCTGTCCCAGCTGATGAGCGGCCAGCGGGCCAAGATCGGCAACCCCGCCGTCGTCCAGCGCGTCCAGGCCCTCCAGGAGCTCGCCGTCCAGGTCGCCGACGGCAGCGTCAGCGCCGCCGAGGCCACCGCCCGCATGGACGAGGTCAAGAAGTCCCAGGGCGGCTCCGTCCTCACCGGTACCACCCAGGCCGCCGCCGGGACGGGCGCCCCGACCGTGCGCCGCGTCGTCCGCGAGATCCAGTCGCTGCTGCGCTCCGTGTCCGCCGCGGGCGACATCATCGACGCCGCCGACTCCCTCGCCCCGGCCCACCCGGAACTGGCAGAGTTCCTCCGGGTGTACGGCGCCGGGCGCACCGCGGACGCGGTCGCCCACTACGAGTCGCACCAGAACTGACGCAACGACGGACGCGGCGACGGACGCAGCGGGCACACAGACGCAACGGGGAGCGGGCGCAGCACGATGGGTGAGGTCTTCGCCGGCCGGTACGAGCTGATCGACCCGATCGGACGGGGCGGGGCGGGCGCGGTGTGGCGCGCCTGGGACCACCGCCGCCGCCGGTACGTGGCGGCCAAGGTGCTCCAGCAGAGCGACGCGCACACGCTGCTCCGCTTCGTCCGCGAGCAGGCGCTGCGGATCGACCATCCGCACGTCCTCGCCCCGGCCAGCTGGGCCGCCGACGACGACAAGGTCCTCTTCACCATGGACCTCGTCGCCGGCGGCTCGCTGGCGCACGTCGTCAGGGACCACGGCCCGCTGCCCCCGCACCTCGTCTGCACCCTGCTCGACCAGCTGCTGTCCGGCCTCGCCACGGTCCACGCCGAGGGGGTCGTGCACCGGGACATCAAGCCGGCGAACATCCTGCTCGACGTCACCGGCACCGGACGGCCGCACCTGCGCCTGTCCGACTTCGGCATCTCCATGCGCAAGGGCGAGCCCCGCCTCACCGAAACCGACTACGTGGTCGGAACTCCCGGCTACTTCGCCCCCGAGCAGCTCATGGGCGCCGAACCCGACTTCACCGCCGACCTCTTCGCCGTCGGCCTGGTCGGCCTGTACCTGCTCCACGGACGCAGCCCCGACTCCCGGGCGCTCGTCGACCACTTCCGTGCGCACGGCACCCCGAGCGCCCCGGAGAGCGTCCCCGAGCCCCTGTGGCAGGTCCTGGCCGGTCTCCTGCAGCCGGACCCGCAGGCCCGTTTCCGTACGGCCACGGGGGCGCGCAAGGCGCTGCACGCGGCGGCCGAGCTGGTGCCGGGAGCACGACCGGACGAGCCGCCGGTCGACATCGTCGACCAGATCGGCTCTCTTCCGACGGGGTTCGGCCCACAGGGCCCGCTCGCCCCGGCGGACGCCGCGCCCACCCCCGTACCGCCGTCCCCGTCCCCGTCCCCCGCGGCGTCCGAGACGGGCAGCTTCCACCTGCCTCCGCCGACCGCGCCGCCGACCGCGCCCGCGCCGACGCCCACGCCGACGGCCTTCGCCCAGGCCCCCACGGCGGGCGCCGCGTACGACCGGCCCACGCCCTACCCGACCCCGCCGATGCCGTCGCCGATGGCGGCACCGTCGGCGGCGCCCATGGCCACCCCGCTGTCGGCACCGGCACCGGTCCCGGCACCGACCGCCCCGCCCGCCCCCGTACGCCGTCCGGGACCGCCCCCGAAGGTCGCCGTCCCGGTGTTCCTGCTGGCGCTGGTCTGCCTGGCGGTCGGCTTCTGGGCCCTCTCCCAGACCTGACGGGCCCGACAGGGGCGACAGGGGCGACAAGGGCTCTCCCGGGGCGGGAACAGCACGCCGGAGAGCCCCTACGGGCTCTCCCCGCCCTTCCGCGCCCTTTCCGCGCCCTTCCCGGCTGCTACGCCGTCCGGCGCCGCGCGAGGGCCGTCCACGCGCCCAGGCCGAGCAGGAGCACGCTCCCGGTCCCGATCCCGGCCGCTGCGACGACCCGCATGGTCCCGCTCCGCTCCTCGGCCGCCATGCCCTCGGCCCCGCTCGCGCCGCTCTCCGCCGCGGCCTTGTCCCCCGCGGTCACCGCGAACGGGCCGGGGTCCCCGTCGTACCCGGGACCGGGCTTCGCCGTGCCCGTGATGCCGACGCGGAGCGTGAGGGGCACGGGCGCGTCCCCGTACTCCTCGGCGATCTCCGGGCTGAGCGTGGCCGTCAGGTAGTACCAGCCCGCGAAGCGCATGCCGTTGGTGGCGTCGTTGTACGAGGTGCGGTTCTCGTGGGCGACGGGCCGCAGCGGGTCGAGGGCGAGCGTCGAGGGCTTGCCGTCGTAGCTGCCGGAGTACTCGTCGACGTGGCCGAACGCCGGGTTCACCAGGGAGACCGCGAGGGCGCTGCCGACGTACTCGTCGCCGGTCGCGCTGCTGCCGAGCTCCGCCGTCGCGAAGAGCTGCTGGCCCCAGTCGACGGGCACCCGGAAGTAGAGGGTCTGGCCGGGCCTGATGTCGGCGCGCCACTCGCCCTCGCGCAGCGAGGCGGCGTCGGCGAAGCCGTCCCCGCCCTGGCGCGGCCGCGGACCGCCGGTGGGCGGCGCGGGCGTGGCGGAGGGCCAGGCCTCGGGGAGTTCGGTCGGTCCGGCCTTCTTCGGGCGGGGCTCGGTCAGGTGCCGGATCTCCAGCTCCCAGTCGTCCGGGCTGGACGTGGGCTTGGAGGTGCGCTCGACGAGGACGTAGAAGGCGCCGGCGCCCTGGCAGCTCGTCGCGTCGGGGTCGATGGTCCGGCGGGCGTACGCGGCGAGGGGGCGCGGGTACTCGGAGGAGGAGAACAGCGTCTGCTGGGAGCCGCAGTCGGTGCCGCTGCCGTCCTGGAGGGTCACCTTGACCCCGTCGCCGTACGCGACGAGGCCGCCGGGCTTCGGTACGGCGACGACGGAGACGTAGGCGTCGAGCCGGTCGTCGAGGTCGACGCGGTAGTAGACCTTGCCGTCCTTCCCGAGCGAGTCGCGGTAGACCTCCCCGGGCTTCAGCCGCGTGGCGTTCGCGCTGGAGGCGGCGCCCTTCACCCGCTGGGCCGTGGCGTCGAAGGCGTACGGGGGAAGGGGGGCGCCACCGGCCGCCCGGGCCTGCGCCGGCCCGCCCGTCGCCGCCACCGCCCCCACCGTCAGCACCGCGGCGGCCAGTACCGCCGCTCTCCGTCCGGTCCCGGTCCGCTTCCTCACGCGCCACCCCTCGACTTCACGTAAGCAACTGATCGTTTTGCTCAGGCAAAGCGAAGCCCCGGCCCGCTCGCGCGCGGCCGGGGCTTCACCCACAGACGGTCTTCGTCAGACGGTCTTCGTCAGACAGTCGGCGTCAGACGGTCTTCGTCTCAGACACCCGAACCTGCGGGCACGGAGTCGGTCGCCTCCGTCCACAGGTCCTGCTCGGCGCGGTCCGCCTGGATCTGGCGGTACACGAGGAGCCCGCCGATGGCGGCCAGTGCGACCAGGAGAAGCTTCTTCACCGCGAGACCTCGTCTTTCATTGACGTAGGGGGACTTCTGGCGTTCTGCCGCCCACTCTACACATCGACCGATACCGATCGGTGACCTACCGGCGCTTAAACCCCGTACAAACAAATCGACCCGGATGAAGGAATCATCCGGGTCGATCTGAACTGTGGGGCTAACAGGATTTGAACCTGTGGCCTCATCCTTATCAGGGATGCGCTCTAACCAACTGAGCTATAGCCCCGCCGCGCTTTGCGGTGTGTGTCCCGCGCGCTGACTCCTGAACATTAGCGCACGTGGGGGCCAGTCCCAAAATCGGTTCCTGGAGTGGCCCCCACGCGGGCCGCGCGAGGACTACTCGTCCTCGGCCAGCGTCAGCTCCACGCCGCCGACGAACCCGGCGGAGAGGTTGTAGATGAACGCGCCGAGCGTCGCCAGAGCGGTCATCAGGACCACGTCGATCACCGCGATCACCGAGGTGAACGTCAGGACCCGCGGCAGCGACAGGAAGGACTGCAGATCGAAGCCGTTGGACTCGTTGGAGCCCGTGGCCTCGCTGATCGTGCCGCCGACCGTGGAGAAGACGCCCATGGAGTCCATGACCATCCACAGCACCGCCGCGGCCACGACCGTGCAGATGCCCAGCGCGATGGAGAGCAGGAAGCTCACCTTCATCACCGACCACGGATCGGCCTTGGCCACCCGCAGGCGCGCCTTGCGGGTGCGCGGCGTCGTGCGCGCGCCCGTACGCGGCCTGCGCACGGCCCCCGTGCCCGTCTGGCCGCCCAGCGTGCCGCCTGCCAGGCCGCCGGCCTGGCCACCCGCCTGACCGCCCGACGCCGGAGCGCCGTACGCCTGCGGCGGGTGGTACGGGCCGCTCGGCTGCTGCGTGTTGGCACGCTCGCCGGGCAGAGGCCCGCTGTATGTCTCGTACGAGGACTGCTGCCCCCGACTGTCCGTCACCGCAACCCCCTGGGAGTCCGTGGCGGGGCCACGGGCGCCGTTCGCTCCAGCACCGGCAGAAGCTCCGGCAGCCGCCGATCCGGCGCCCGTGGCTCCACTCACGCTCTTACTCCTCGTGCTCCCCGGCCGGGGGCTCGGTGCCCTCGGCCACTGCCTCGACCGCCTCGGTGTCGTCCTCGACCGCGTCGACGTCCTCGTCTTCGCTGGCGCCCTCGGCGTTCCGTGCGATGCCGACGACGGCATCGCGCTTGCCCAGGTTGATCAGCTGGACGCCCATGGTGTCACGGCCGGTCTCCCTGACTTCGTTGACTCGCGTGCGAATCACACCGCCGGACAGCGTGATGGCGAGGATCTCGTCGGTCTCCTCGACCACCAGCGCGCCCACGAGCGAGCCGCGGTCCTCGACGATCTTGGCGGCCTTGATACCGAGGCCGCCACGGCCCTGGACGCGGTACTCGTCGACGGGGGTGCGCTTCGCGTACCCGCCGTCGGTCGCGGTGAAGACGAACGTACCCGGCCGGACGACATTCATCGAGAGCAGTTCGTCGTCCTCGCGGAAACTCATGCCCTTGACGCCCGAGGTCGCGCGGCCCATCGGGCGCAGCGCGTCGTCCGTGGCGGTGAAGCGGATGGACTGCGCCTTCCTGGAGACCAGGAGCAGGTCGTCCTCGGCGGAGACCAGCTCGGCGCCGATCAGCTCGTCGTCACTGCCGTCCTCCCGCTCGCGCAGGTTGATGGCGATGACGCCGCCGGAGCGGGGCGAGTCGTAGTCCTTCAGCGCGGTCTTCTTCACGAGGCCGGCCTTGGTGGCGAGCACCAGGTAGGGCGCGGCGTCGTAGTCGCGGATCGCGAGGATCTGGGCGATCTGCTCGTCCGGCTGGAAGGCGAGGAGGTTCGCGACGTGCTGGCCGCGGGCGTCGCGGCCGGCGTCGGGCAGCTCGTACGCCTTGGCGCGGTAGACCCGGCCCTTGTTGGTGAAGAAGAGCAGCCAGTGGTGGGTGGTGGAGACGAAGAAGTGGTCGACGATGTCGTCCTGCTTCAGCTTCGTCCCGCGCACGCCCTTGCCGCCGCGCTTCTGCGACCGGTAGTCCTCGGTCTTGGTGCGCTTCACGTAGCCGCCACGCGTGATGGTGACGACGATGTCCTCCTCGGCGATGAGGTCCTCGATGGACATGTCACCGTCGAAGGGCACCAGCTTGGAGCGGCGGTCGTCGCCGAACTTCTCGACGAGCGCGGCCAGCTCCTCGCTGACGATGGTCCGCTGCTTCTCCGGCGAGGCCAGGATCGCGTTGTACTCGTTGATCTTCGCCTGGAGCTCGTCGTGCTCGGCGACGATCTTCTGGCGTTCCAGGGCGGCCAGGCGGCGGAGCTGCATCTCCAGGATCGCGTTGGCCTGGATCTCGTCGATCGTCAGCAGGTCCATGAGGCCCGCGCGGGCGACCTCGACGGTGTCGCTGCGCCGGATGAGGGCGATGACCTCGTCGATGGCGTCGAGGGCCTTGAGGAGGCCGCGCAGGATGTGGGCGCGCTCCTCGGCCTTGCGCAGCCGGAACTTCGTCCGGCGGACGATGACCTCGATCTGGTGCGTCACCCAGTGGCGGATGAACGCGTCGAGGGAGAGCGTGCGCGGCACACCGTCGACGAGCGCGAGCATGTTCGCGCCGAAGTTCGACTGCAGGTCGGTGTGCTTGTAGAGGTTGTTCAGGACGACCTTGGCGACGGCGTCGCGCTTGAGCACGATGACGAGGCGCTGGCCGGTGCGGGACGAGGTCTCGTCGCGGACGTCGGCGATGCCGCCGATCTTGCCGTCCTTGACGAGGTCGGCGATCTTCTGCGCCAGGTTGTCCGGGTTGGTCTGGTACGGGAGCTCCGTGACCACCAGGCACTGGCGGTTCTGGATCTCCTCGACCTCGACGACCGCGCGCATCGTGATGGAGCCGCGGCCGGTGCGGTACGCCTCCTCGATGCCCTTGCGGCCGACGACGAGCGCGCCGGTCGGGAAGTCGGGGCCCTTGATGCGCTCGATGAGCGCGTCGAGGAGCTCCTCGTGGGAGGCCTCGGGGTGGGCGAGGTACCACTGCGCGCCGTCCGCGACCTCGCGGAGGTTGTGCGGCGGGATGTTGGTGGCCATGCCGACGGCGATGCCGGCGGAGCCGTTGACGAGCAGGTTCGGGAACCGGGCCGGGAGGACCGTCGGCTCCTGGTTGCGGCCGTCGTAGTTGTCCTGGAAGTCGACGGTCTCCTCGTCGATGTCCCGGACCATCTCCATCGACAGCGGCGCCATCTTGCACTCGGTGTAGCGCATGGCGGCGGCCGGGTCGTTGCCCGGGGAGCCGAAGTTGCCGTTGGAGTCGACGAGCGGGAGGCGCATCGACCAGGGCTGGGCGAGGCGGACGAGCGCGTCGTAGATCGAGGTGTCGCCGTGCGGGTGGTACGTACCCATGACGTCACCGACGACGCGGGCGCACTTGTAGAAGCCCTTCTCGGGCCGGTAGCCGCCGTCGTACATCGCGTACAGCACGCGCCGGTGGACGGGCTTGAGGCCGTCACGGACGTCGGGGAGCGCGCGGGACACGATGACGGACATCGCGTAGTCGAGGTACGAGCGCTGCATCTCGGTCTCGAGCCCGACGGGCTCGATCCGGAGCACCGGCTCCTGCTCTTCGGTGGTGCCAGGGGTGTTTTCGTCGGCCATTGCTGGTCGTCAGTCCTTTCGTACGGTCAGCTGAGACCGACTCAGATGTCGAGGAAGCGAACGTCCTTGGCGTTGCGCTGGATGAACGAGCGGCGTGCCTCGACGTCCTCGCCCATCAGCACCGAGAACAGGTCGTCGGCCTGCGCCGCGTCGTCCAGGGTGACCTGGCCGAGGACGCGGTGCTCGACGTCCATGGTGGTGACGCGCAGCTCCTCGGCGTTCATCTCGCCGAGGCCCTTGAAGCGCTGGATCGAGTCTTCCCTGATCCGCTTGCCGTTCTGCTTGCCCAGCTCGACGAGCGCGTCCCGCTCGCGGTCCGAGTACGCGTACTCGAAGTCGTCCCGGCCCCACTTGATCTTGTAGAGCGGGGGGCGGGACAGGTAGACGTGCCCGGCCTCGACCAGCGGCCGCATGAAGCGGAAGAGGAAGGTCAGGAGCAGGGTGTTGATGTGCTGACCGTCGACGTCGGCGTCCGCCATCAGGATGATCTTGTGATAGCGGAGCTTCTCGATGTCGAAGTCCTCGTGGACACCGGTGCCGAAGGCGGAGATCAGCGCCTGGACCTCGGTGTTCTGGAGGATCTTGTCGATACGGGCCTTCTCGACGTTCAGGATCTTGCCGCGGATCGGCAGGATGGCCTGGTACATCGGGTTTCGGCCGGACTTGGCCGAGCCGCCGGCGGAGTCACCCTCGACGATGAAGATCTCGCACTTGGTGGGGTCGTTCGACTGGCAGTCGGAGAGCTTGCCCGGCAGGGAGGCCGACTCCAGGAGGCCCTTGCGGCGGGTGAGGTCGCGGGCCTTGCGGGCGGCCACGCGCGCGGTGGCGGCGGTGATGCCCTTGCGGATGATGTCCGCGGCCTCGTTGGGGTTGCGGTCGAACCAGTCCGTCAGGTGCTCGAAGACGACCTTCTGGACGAAGGTCTTCGCCTCGGTGTTGCCGAGCTTCGTCTTGGTCTGGCCCTCGAACTGCGGCTCGCCGAGCTTGACCGAGATGATCGCGGTCAGACCCTCGCGGATGTCGTCGCCGGTGAGGTTGTCGTCCTTCTCGCGGAGCAGCTTCTTGTCGCGCGCGTACTTGTTGACGAGCGTCGTCAGCGCGGCGCGGAAGCCCTCCTCGTGCGTACCGCCCTCGTGCGTGTGGATCGTGTTCGCGAACGAGTACACGCCCTCGCTGTACGAGGAGTTCCACTGCATCGCGATCTCGACCGAGAGCATGCGCTCCTTGTCCTCGGCCTCGACGTCGATGACGGTGGGGTGGATGAGCTCGCCCTTGCGCGAGTTCAGGTACTTCACGAAGTCGACGATGCCGCCCTCGTAGTGGTACTTGACCGTGCGCGCGGCCGGCTCGGCGGAGGCCTCGGCGTCCGGGTCGTCGGCGCCGACGGTGGCCTTCGCGGACTCCCGCTCGTCGGTGAGCTGGATGGTCAGGCCCTTGTTGAGGAAGGCCATCTCCTGGAAGCGGCGCGAGAGCGTCTCGAAGGAGTACTCGGTCGTCTCGAAGATGTCCGGGTCGGACCAGAAGGTGACCGTGGTGCCGGTCTCCGTGGTCTCCTCGTGCTTCGCGAGGGGGGCGGTGGGGACGCCCATCTTGTAGTCCTGCGTCCAGCGGTGTCCGTCGGTCTTGACCTCGACGGACACGCGCGTGGACAGGGCGTTCACGACCGAGACGCCGACGCCGTGGAGGCCGCCGGAGACCGCGTAGCCGCCGCCGCCGAACTTGCCGCCCGCGTGCAGCACGGTCAGGACGACCTCGACGGCCGGCTTGCCCTCGGACGGGACGATGCCGACCGGGATGCCGCGGCCGTTGTCGACGACGCGGACGCCGCCGTCGGCGAGGATCGTCACGTCGATGGTGTCGGCGTGGCCGGCCAGGGCTTCGTCGACCGAGTTGTCGACGACCTCCTGCACCATGTGGTGCAGACCGCGCTCACCGGTCGAGCCGATGTACATGCCAGGGCGCTTGCGCACGGCATCCAGGCCTTCGAGGACCTGGATGTTGCTGGCGGTGTACTGGTTGTTCTCGTTGGGGTTGCCGGAATCGGCCACGAAGCGCCCTTTCTGGCACAGCACAGGCCGTTCTCCGGGCATACGGGAGCGGCTGCGTCGTTCGACATGTTCCGCAGGGTGGCGGGATTGTCTCCCAGTCTACCGGTAGCGCCGACAGTCATGGGGGTTTGGCGGTCCCTGAGTCCGCATGTGCCGCCCTCGCCGGGACCAAGACGACTCCCCATATCCAGACAGGCCCCCCAGAGCCCCCTGACGGCCACCCAGCGCTTCGCCCCCGTACCGTCCGCCACCGAAACCCGCCACCGGACACTGGCAGCGTTGCGAGCCCACGTCCCGCACCGCGTTGTGGGCGTGCGTTCCGCACCGCGTTGTGGGCATGCGTTCCGCCGGGGCCGGGGGTCCCCCCTGCTCGAAGAGCGGGGCGGGTGGGCACGACGCACACCAGCGCAGCGCGCCCTCTGCCTGGACCCGCCCCCGTAGGACCCGGCCCGTACGGCCGGAAACGCACAGGGGGCCGGCGTCCATGGACACCAGCCCCGCACCCGCACCGCCGGCGCCCAGCCGCCCGCGCCCTAGCCGTACGTGTCCCCGGGCCCCACGGACCCCGGAGCCCGCAACGGCCCGTACCCCCGCCGGGGCCCCTGCGGCCCCAGCACCTTGATCAACCGCACCGTCCCGTGCCCGAGGTCCTCGTTCAGCCGGGCGACCAGGCGCGGTGCGAGCAGCCGCAGCTGCGTCGCCCACGCCGTGGAGTCGCACTGCACGGTCAGCACCCGCGCGTCCGGCTCCTCGTCGAACCGCACCGGCACGCAGTGCTTCGCCAGGTCCTCGCCCACGATCTGGGGCCACCGGCCCATGACCCCGCCGACCGCCGCCGGCGTCTCCCAGCCGCGCTCGGTGATCAGCCGGTTGATCGCCGCGCCGAGCGCCATGGGGTCGCGCCCGTCGGCGCGCGCGCCGGAGCGCAGGCCGCCCCCGCGCCGTGCCTGCTTCTTCTGCTGCGCCGCCGCGCCCTTCGCCCGCGCCTGTTCCTTGGCCGCGCGCAGCGCGACCCGGGCGAGGTCCACACCCGAGGCCTCGGGCACGGCGGGCTTGTCCACAGGCTGTGGGGAGTTTTCCCCGTTCACGCCACCGGCACCGGCGCTCATACCCGCTCCACCGTCCCTCCGGACACCGCGTACCGCGCCCCCACGAGCACCCCCGGCACGTCGTCGTCCACGGCCGCGGTGACGAGCACCTGCTCGCCGCCCGCGACCAGCTCCGCGAGCCGCTCCCGGCGCCGCGCGTCGAGCTCGGCGAAGACGTCGTCGAGGACGAGCACGGGTTCGTTGCCCTCGGAGCGGAGCAGGTCGTACGAGGCCAGGCGCAGCGCGAGCGCGTACGACCAGGACTCCCCGTGGCTCGCGTACCCCTTCGCCGGCAGGTCGCCGAGGCGCAGCAGCAGGTCGTCGCGGTGCGGCCCGACGAGCGTGACGCCCCGCTCGACCTCCTGCTTGCGGACCTCGCCGAGCGCGGCGAGCAGCTGCTCGTACAGCTCCTCGCGGCTCTGCCCGGCGCCCGGAGCGGAGGGCTTGTACTCCAGGAGCAGCGGCCCGCCGCCGGGCGCGAGCTGTTCGTACGCCTTGTCGGCCAGCGGCTGGAGGGTGTGGACGAGGTCGAGCCGCTGCGCGAGCAGCTCGGCTCCGGCGCGCGCGAGGTGCTGGTCCCACACGTCGAGGGTGGACAGGTCCATGCCGCGCCCGCCGTGCCGCCGCGCCATGGCGGCGGACTTCAGGAGCGTGTTGCGCTGTTTGAGGACGCGCTCGTAGTCGGAGCGCACGCCCGCCATGCGCGGCGTGCGCGCCGTGACGAGTTCGTCGAGGAAGCGCCGGCGCTCGCCGGGGTCGCCCTTCACGAGGGCGAGGTCCTCGGGCGCGAAGAGCACGGTCCGGACGATCCCCAGCACGTCACGCGGTCTGACCTGCGAGGACCTGTTGATGCGGGCACGGTTGGCACGGCCCGGGTTGAGTTCGAGCTCGACGAGCTGGGAGCGCTCGCCCTGGGTGACGGCGGCGCGGATGATCGCGCGCTCGGCCCCCATCCGTACGAGCGGCGCGTCGGAGGCGACGCGGTGGCTGCCGAGGGTCGCGAGGTAGCCGACCGCCTCGACGAGGTTGGTCTTCCCCTGGCCGTTGGCCCCCACGAAAGCGGTGACGCCCGGGTCGAGCGGAACCTCGACCCGGGCGTACGAGCGGAAGTCGGCCAGCGAGAGATGCGTGACGTGCATGGTGGGCGCCGACCTTCTTCCCCCGGCGGCTGTGCACCGCGGGGTGCACAGCCTGTGGATTACTTCTTCGTCTCGACCGCGTGGCCACCGAACTGGTTGCGCAGCGCGGCGATCATCTTCATCTGCGGGGAGTCGTCCTGGCGGGAGGCGAACCGCGCGAACAGCGACGCGGTGATCGCCGGCAGCGGGACGGCGTTGTCGATGGCGGCCTCGACCGTCCACCGGCCCTCGCCGGAGTCCGACGCGTAGCCGCGGAGACCGTCCAGGTGCTCGTCCTCGTCGAGGGCGTTCACCGCGAGGTCGAGCAGCCAGGAACGGATGACCGTGCCCTCCTGCCAGGAGCGGAAGACCTCGCGCACGTCCGTGACGGAGTCGACCTTCTCCAGGAGCTCCCAGCCCTCGGCGTAGGCCTGCATCATGGCGTACTCGATGCCGTTGTGGACCATCTTCGCGAAGTGGCCGGCGCCGACCTTGCCGGCGTGGACCGAGCCGAACTCGCCCTCGGGCTTGAGGGCGTCGAAGATCGGCTGGACCTTCGCGACGTCCTCGGCGGAGCCGCCGTACATCAGCGCGTAGCCGTTCTCCAGGCCCCAGACGCCGCCGGAGACGCCGCAGTCGACGAACCCGATGCCCTTGGCGGCGAGCTCCTCGGCGTGCTTCTCGTCGTCGGTCCAGCGGGAGTTCCCGCCGTCCACGACGATGTCGCCGGGGGAGAGCAGGTCGGCCAGCTCGTCGATCGTGGACTGGGTCGCGGCACCGGCCGGGACCATCACCCAGACGACGCGCGGGCCCTTGAGCTTGCCCACAAGCTCTTCCAGGCTGTGGACATCGGCGAGGTCCGGGTTGCGGTCGTATCCGATGACGGTGTGGCCTGCGCGGCGAATGCGCTCGCGCATGTTGCCGCCCATCTTGCCGAGACCGACGAGACCGAGCTCCATCAGAGATTCCTTAAGCGTCGTGTGCGGTGTACCCGGGACCGAGCCTACGCCCGGCCCCCGCCGCACACCTGTGGGGTCAGCCGCTCAGGCGATGACCCCGTTTCCGCTCGTCAGCCCGACAGACGCACCGGCATGATCAGGTACTTGTACGCCTCGTCCGCCTCCGCGTCGAGCGCGGGCTTGCCGCTCAGGAGCGCGGGCTTCGTGGACGTGGTGAAGGAGAGCTGGGCGACCGGGGAGTCGATCGCGCTCAGGCCGTCCAGGAGGAAGGTCGGGTTGAAGGCGATCGAGATGTCGTCGCCGTCGAGCTGCGCGTCGACCCTTTCCACAGCCTGTGCGTCGTCGCTGGAGCCGGCCTCCAGGATCAGCACGCCCTGCTCGAAGCTCAGGCGGACCGGCGTGTTGCGCTCGGCGACCAGGGCCACGCGCTTGACGGCCTCGACGAACGGCGCGGTCTCGATCACGGCGACCGAGTTGAACTCGGTCGGGAAGAGCGTCCGGTACTTCGGCAGGTCGCCTTCCAGGAGGCGGGTGGTGGTGCGGCGGCCCGCGCCCTCGAAGCCGATGAGGCCCTCGCCCTTGCCGGAGCCCGAGAGCGCCAGGGTGACCGTGTCGCCGCTCGTGAGGGCCTTGGCGGTGTCCAGGAGCGTCTTGGCGGGCACCAGGGCCACGGCGGACGCCTCGGGGGACTCCGGCTTCCACAGGAACTCGCGGACCGCGAAGCGGTAGCGGTCGGTGGAGGCCAGGGTGACCGTGTCGCCCTCGATCTCGATGCGCACACCGGTGAGGACGGGCAGCGTGTCGTCACGGCCGGCGGCGATGGCCACCTGGGCGGCGGCGGAGGCGAAGACCTCGCCGGGGACCGTGCCGGTCGCGGTGGGCATCTCCGGCAGCGCCGGGTACTCCTCCACAGGCAGGGTGTGGAGGGTGAAGCGGGAGGAGCCGCAGACCACGGTGGCCCGTACACCGTCTGTGGAGATCTCCACCGGACGGTTGGGGAGGGCGCGGCAGATGTCGGCGAGCAGACGGCCCGAGACGAGGACGGTGCCGTCCTCCTCGACCTCCGCCTCGACGGAGACGCGGGCCGAGACCTCGTAGTCGAAGCTCGAGAAGCTCAGCGCGCCGTCCTCGGCCTTCAGCAGAAGGCCCGCGAGGACGGGGGCCGGCGGACGGGCCGGGAGGCTGCGGGCCACCCAGGCCACCGCCTCGGCGAGTACGTCGCGCTCCACCCGGATCTTCACCGGAACCGCCTCCTGCTTGTTGCTGGCTCTTCGTCGACTGCGGGAACCAGTCTGACGTACGCCGCCGACACTCGTCGCTGCTCCTGGGTCAAATCGCGACGAGGGCGCGTCGGAGCTCCGGAGGCGAGTTGTCCACACGTCCCACTTCGAAGCGAATTCCGGGCTAACTCTATGTGGGAGTAGTAGTAGGGCCTGTGGAAACCGTGGATAACGTCGTTTTCGCAGGTCAGGCGCGGTTTTTTGTCCACCGACCCTGTGGGTGGAACCAGTGGACAACCGGGGTGTTCTGTGGACACCCGAAAGTTCTGCACACCCGATACACAGGCCACGGGGAGTTCTCCCCAGCACTGTCCCCAGCTTTCCCCAGGTTCCCCACAGCCCAAACGTCTCCCTTGGTGTGACGGCTTTCACTCCGGCCGGTGAGCGGGGGTGTTTCGTTGCCGAACAGTGGACAGCGGTGTGGAGAAGCTGTGGGCAACCGACCCCTGCCTGTGGGCAGCCAGTGGACAACCGTCGAGGCCCCCTGTGGACGAAGGATTCATCCACAGGCTGTGGAGATCGTTTGCCAACAATTCCACAGGGGTCTGACCTGGGGTGATGAACTGTCACCAGGCTGGCCTGTGGACACATTCCGGATAACTCCGTAGTCCCCACCCTGTGGACGGGAGATCATCCCCCAATCTGTGGAGAACCTGCCACCGGAACGGAGTAATCGAACAGCCCGCGCTCGTACACAGCTGTGCACGGTGGGGCTGTGTACGACGAAGAAGGCGTCCGCGGACGCCGAAGGGCGCCCCGGGAGGTGTCCCGAGGCGCCCTTCGGAGGCTCTGGAGGCCCTGATCGGCCTTGTGTCAGCCGTTCTTGATGCGGTTGGTGAGCTCGGTGACCTGGTTGTAGATGGAGCGTCGCTCCGCCATCAGGGCGCGGATCTTCCGGTCCGCGTGCATCACCGTCGTGTGGTCGCGCCCGCCGAACTGCGCGCCGATCTTCGGCAGCGACAGGTCCGTCAGCTCACGGCACAGGTACATCGCGATCTGCCGGGCCGTCACCAGGACGCGGCTGCGCGAGGATCCGCAGAGGTCCTCCACCGTCAGCCCGAAGTAGTCGGCCGTGGCCGCCATGATGGCCGGGGCGGTGATCTCCGGCGAGCTGTCCTCGCCACCCGGGATCAGGTCCTTGAGGACGATCTCGGTCAGCCCCAGGTCCACCGGCTGCCTGTTGAGGCTCGCGAAGGCCGTCACCCGGATCAGCGCGCCCTCCAGCTCACGGATGTTCCGCGAGATCCGGGAGGCGATGAACTCCAGCACCTCCGGCGGGGCGTTCAGCTGCTCCTGCACCGCCTTCTTGCGGAGGATCGCGATGCGCGTCTCCAGCTCCGGCGGCTGCACGTCGGTGGTGAGGCCCCACTCGAAGCGGTTGCGGAGCCGGTCCTCCAGGGTCACCAGCTGCTTGGGCGGCCGGTCCGAGGAGAGCACGATCTGCTTGTTCGCGTTGTGGAGCGTGTTGAACGTGTGGAAGAACTCCTCCTGCGTCGACTCCTTGCTCGCGAGGAACTGGATGTCGTCGACGAGCAGGATGTCCACGTCCCGGTACCGCTTGCGGAACGCGTCGCCCTTGCCGTCGCGGATCGAGTTGATGAACTCGTTCGTGAACTCCTCCGAGCTCACGTACCGCACGCGCGTGCCCGGGTAGAGGCTCCGCGCGTAGTGCCCGATCGCGTGCAGCAGGTGGGTCTTGCCGAGACCCGACTCCCCGTAGACGAAGAGCGGGTTGTACGCCTTCGCCGGCGCCTCGGCCACCGCGACGGCGGCGGCGTGCGCGAACCGGTTCGAGGAACCGATGACGAAGGTGTCGAAGAGGTACTTGGGGTTCAGGCGCGCGTGCTGCTCGTTCGGCGCCCCGGAACCGCCCTGGCCGGAGGAGCCCGCACCGGGACCGCCCTGCAGGTGACCGCCGCCGGGGACCGGACCGCCGCCCGGCCGGGGACCGGGACGGGCACCGGGGCCCTGCGGTTCGGGAAGCTCCGCGCGCTCGGGGCGCTGCGGCTGCTCGTACCCGCGGGCGGGCTCGTCGTACCGGGTCTGCCGGGACTGCTCGGGGCCGGTGTACGGAGCGCGCTCCTGGTAACCGCCGAGCCGCGGCTGCTGCCAGGACAGGTCCTCCTGGGTGCGCGGCCAGGAGCCCGGGTCGGGCCGCTGCGGCTGCTGGTACTCCGGGTAGGCCGGCCGCACGGTCGGCAGCGTGTCCTCGGGGAGCTGACGGTGTCCGTACCCTTCGTACTTCTCGTACGCGTCGGGCTGCGGGCGCTCGTCGTAGCGCGGCTGCTGCGCGGGGGGCGCCGGCGGGGTCGGCTCGCCGACGGAGTCGTCGACGGTGATGGCGATCCGGATCGGACGCCCGCACTCGCGGCTGAGGGTCTCGCTGATCAACGGGGCCAGGCGGCCTTCGAGGACGCGCTTCCCCCACTCGTTGGGCACGGCGAGCAGAGCGGTGTCGGCGACCAGGGCCAGCGGCTGGCAGCGCTCGATCCACTGCTTGTCCTTGGCCTCGATCCCTTGCTGGCCCTCGCCGAGGAGCTGCTCGAGGACGCGTGGCCACACTGCGGCAAGATCGGCAGGTACGTCAGCCACGGAGCACGCTTTCTCGCAGAGGATCAGGTGAGGAAGGACAGGAGAGGACAGAAGGGAAAAGACTGTGGAGTCTCCCCACGGTAGTCGGGGCGGCTGACGCGGTTCAAGTTGTTGTCCACAGCCTGTGCATAATGGACCATGGCGACAGGTCGGTTTGACCGGATGGCGTAGCCGCGCGTACCGTGACCAGGTCGAGTTGTCGATGGCTGCTGCCGCCTGCCTCCGATGGGCGAAGATCACAGATTTGTGGTCGAGAAGCGGTGCAATCGGGCGTTACGAGCTACTCGTGGGCGCACGGTGACAGCCAGGCGATGTCCCGCCACCACCCGAATCATTTCTGGAGCCCCCGAGTGAGCAAGCGCACCTTCCAGCCGAACAACCGTCGTCGCGCGAAGACCCACGGCTTCCGCCTGCGCATGCGTACCCGTGCCGGCCGCGCCATCCTGGCGAACCGCCGTGGCAAGGGTCGCGCGAGCCTGTCCGCCTGATCCACTTAATCAGGTCATGACGTGCTGCCTACCGAGAATCGGCTGAGGCGGCGCGAGGACTTCGCCACCGCGGTACGCCGAGGTCGCCGGGCCGGTCGCCCGCTCCTCGTCGTCCACCTACGCAGCGGTGCAACGGACCCGCACGCGTCCGGGGAGAGCGTTTCCCCTGCGCGTGCGGGTTTCGTCGTGAGCAAGGCCGTGGGCGGTGCGGTTGTGCGCAACCAGGTGAAGCGTCGCCTGCGCCACCTTCTCCGAGACCGACTCGCCGAGCTGCCTCCCGGTAGCCTGGTGGTCGTACGGGCGTTGCCCGGAGCCGGTGACGCCGACCACGCACAGCTGGCCCGAGACCTGGACGCCGCTCTCCAGCGGCTGCTGGGAGGGGGCGCGCGATGAAGTACCCGCTGCTGGCTCTCATCAAGCTGTACCAGTGGACGATCAGCCCCCTTCTGGGCCCCGTCTGCCGGTACTACCCGTCGTGTTCCCACTACGGATTCACGGCCATCGACCGACATGGCGCGATCAAGGGCACGGCCCTGACCGGCTGGCGCATCCTGCGGTGCAATCCGTGGTCGCCGGGCGGTGTGGACCATGTCCCCGCGCGCAAGCGCCCCCGCTGGCACGAAATGCTGAGGAACGCGCTGCGCGGCGACACGGGCGGGTCCACCGCCGAGACGAGCCCGGCCGCAGAGACCTCGCCCAATGCTCAAGGAGCCTGATTAGTGGACACGATTGCCAGTCTGTTCAGCTTCATCACCACACCTGTCTCATGGGTGATCGTCCAGTTCCACACGGTGTACGGGAAGATCTTCGGCCCTGACACCGGCTGGGCCTGGGGCCTCTCCATCGTGTCCCTCGTGGTGCTGATCCGTATCTGCCTGATCCCGCTGTTCGTCAAGCAGATCAAGTCGACGCGGAACATGCAGGCGCTCCAGCCGAAGATGAAGGCGATCCAGGAGCGCTACAAGAGCGACAAGCAGCGTCAGTCCGAAGAGATGATGAAGCTGTACAAGGAGACGGGTACCAACCCGCTCTCCTCGTGCCTTCCCATCCTGGCGCAGTCGCCGTTCTTCTTCGCGCTGTACCACGTGCTCTCCAGCATCGCCTCGGGCCAGACCATCGGCGTCATCGACGAGTCTCTGCTCGCCAGCGCCCGGAAGGCCCACATCTTCGGCGCTCCGCTCGCCTCGAAGTTCACCGACAGCGCCGCCGAGGTCGCCGCGCTCGACGCCGACATCACCGCGGTCCGCATCGTCACCGCGATCATGATCATCCTGATGTCGGCCTCGCAGTTCTTCACCCAGCGCCAGCTGATGACGAAGAACGTCGACCTCTCGGTGAAGACCCCGTACATGCAGCAGCAGAAGATGCTCATGTACATCTTCCCGGTGATCTTCGCCGTCATGGGTATCAACTTCCCCGTCGGTGTCCTCGTCTACTGGCTGACCACCAACGTGTGGACCATGGGCCAGCAGATGTACGTGATCAACCAGAACCCGACGCCGGGCAGCAAGGCCCAGGACGCGTACCTCCAGCGCCTGCTGAAGAACATCACCGCGCACAGCGAGGTCCGCGGCCGTCGCCGCAAGAACATCGTCAAGGTCATCGTCGCCAAGGGCTCCGACCGCAACGAGCAGGAGCGCCGCTTCTTCACGGGCCTGAACAAGGCCGGCTTCGCCGCCCAGGCCGACGGCACCGTGATCAAGAGCGACACGATCGCGGCCGAGGCCGAGGCCGCCGGTGCGGCCGCCAAGCGGCAGCAGCCCAAGCGCCAGACCAAGTCGCAGCGCCAGTCCGGGGCCCAGCAGACCAAGGGCACCGAGGCCGACGAGTCGGCGGAGGCCACCGAGGAGACCGTCTCGGACTCCGAGCCGAAGACCTCGCTGGAGAAGAAGCAGGACACCCCCGCCAAGGGCGGCACGCAGGGCCAGGGGTCCGGCCGCAGCCGCGCCACCGGCGGCAACCGCCAGCGCAAGGGCCCGCAGCGCCCCAAGCACCCGTCGTCCAAGAAGTAAGAGGAGACCATCCGTGTCGGAAGGCACCACCACCTCCGCCGCCGCCGAGGGTGGCGACACCCTCACCCGCCTGGAGCAGGAGGGTGAGATCGCGGCCGACTACCTCGAGGGTCTGCTCGACATCGCCGACCTCGACGGCGACATCGACATGGACGTCGAGGCGGACCGCGCCGCGGTCTCGATCGTCAGCGACTCCAGCAGCCGCGACCTCCAGAAGCTCGTGGGCCGCGACGGCGAGGTCCTGGAGGCTCTCCAGGAGCTGACGCGCCTGGCCGTGCACCGCGAGACCGGTGACCGCAGCCGCCTCATGCTCGACATCGCCGGCTTCCGCGCCCAGAAGCGCACCGAGCTCGCCGAGCTGGGCGCCAAGGCCGCGGCCGAGGTCAAGGCCTCCGGTGAGCCGGTGAAGCTGGACCCGATGACCCCGTTCGAGCGCAAGGTCGTGCACGACGCGATTGCCGCCGCCGGTCTGCGCAGCGAGTCCGAGGGCGAGGAGCCGCAGCGCTTCGTCGTCGTGCTCCCGGCCTGACCCCCTTCGCAGTGTCGGCCCCGTCTGTTCGCAGGCGGGGCCGATCTTTGTCAGCCTGATAGTTCAGCCATCACAGTGCGCTCGCAGGGAATGCCTGCGGTACGGAAGGACGGTTCCCGTGACGGAGGCAGCGGAGCTCCCCGAGGCGCCGGAGCAGGCGCGGACAGTCTTCGGTGAGTACTTCCCGGAGGCCGTGCGGTACGCGGAGCTCCTCGCGGACGCGGGTGTGAAGCGCGGCTTGATCGGCCCGCGCGAGGTCCCGCGACTGTGGGAGCGGCACCTGCTGAACTGCGCGGTCCTCTCGGAGGTCGTCCCCGAGGGCGTCACGGTCTGCGATGTCGGCTCGGGCGCCGGGCTCCCCGGCATCCCGCTGGCGTTGGTCCGGCCGGACCTCAAGATCACCCTTCTTGAGCCGCTGCTGCGCCGCACGAACTTCCTCCAGGAGGTCGTCGAGCTCCTGGGCCTCGACCACGTGACCGTCGTCCGTGGCCGGGCGGAGGAGATGCTCGGCAAGATCACGCCCGTTCACGTGGTGACCGCCCGCGCGGTGGCTCCCCTGGACCGGCTCGCTGGCTGGGGCGTTCCGCTGCTGCGGCCCTACGGCGAGATGCTGGCGCTCAAGGGCGACACCGCCGAGGAGGAGATCAACGGCGCCCGCGCCGCGCTCTCCAAGCTCGGTGTGGTGGAGACCTCGGTGTTGCAGGTGGGCGAAGGGATCGTCGACCCCCTGTCCACGGTCGTCCGGGTGGAGGTCGGCGAGAGCCCGGGTGGCGTGCGCTTCGCGGCGAAGCGGGCCAAGGCCGCGCGGACGAGCAAGACCCGTCGGCGCCGCTGAGCGCCGCATACGTCCGTTATCGGAGTGTCGAACGGCTGTGACCGGGCGGCAGGGGCATGGTGTTTCACGTGAAACGTCGCTCCCTGCTCCAGGGGATCATCAGCCGCGGCCGGGCGGCTGCCGCACCCCGGGACCGTCAGCCTCGCGTGAAGCCACTCGCGAGGGTGACGGACTTGTCCACAGAAGTGGAATCATCCACAGAAGCACTGACCTCGCTGGTTCGCGACCCCGAAAGCATGACAGGCTCTGCTCGTCGCGAGCCTGAAGCCGAGGAGAGTGAATCCATGCGGTCCGACGCCAACATCGCGGGACCGATGACCGATCCGGTCCCCGGTCCCCGCACCGAATCGGCGGGGGAGGATGTTTCACGTGAAACGCTGCCCCCGATGGACGACACCCCCATCGGCCGAGCCGCCCAGCTGGCGGTAGAGGCCCTGGGCCGTGCCGGCGAGGGTCTGCCCCGCCCGGCCCAGACCCGGGTGATGGTGGTCGCCAACCAGAAGGGCGGCGTGGGCAAGACGACCACGACCGTCAATCTCGCCGCCTCCCTGGCGCTGCACGGTGCCCGGGTCCTGGTCATCGACCTGGACCCGCAGGGCAATGCCTCCACGGCGCTCGGCATCGACCACCACGCCGAGGTCCCCTCGATCTACGACGTCCTCGTGGACAGTAGGCCGCTCTCCGAAGTGGTGCAGCCGGTCAAGGACGTCGAGGGCCTCTTCTGCGCCCCCGCCACCATCGATCTCGCCGGTGCGGAGATCGAGCTGGTGTCGCTGGTGGCGCGCGAGAGCAGGCTCCAGCGGGCCATCCAGGCCTACGAGCAGCCGCTCGACTACATCCTGATCGACTGCCCGCCGTCGCTCGGCCTTCTCACGGTCAACGCCATGGTCGCGGGCGCCGAGGTGCTGATCCCGATCCAGTGCGAGTACTACGCGCTGGAGGGCCTCGGCCAGCTCCTGCGGAACGTCGAACTGGTCCGGGGGCACCTGAACCCGGGACTTCACGTCTCGACCATCCTGCTCACCATGTACGACGGCCGGACGAGGCTCGCCTCGCAGGTCGCGGAAGAGGTGCGCACACACTTCGCCGAGGAGGTGCTCCGGACCAGCATTCCGCGGTCCGTCCGCATCTCCGAGGCACCGAGCTACGGGCAGACGGTGCTCACGTACGACCCGGGCTCCAGCGGTGCCCTGTCGTACCTCGAAGCGGCCCGTGAGATCGCTCTGCGGGGTGCCGCCGTGCACTACGACCCGCAGCACACCCACGCGGGGCACGCCCCTGGGGGGTACCAGAACAACCAGCGCAGCATGTCGGAGGGGATCCAGTGAGTGAGCGACGCAGGGGGTTGGGACGTGGGCTCGGTTCACTGATTCCTTCCGCCCCACAGGAACGGCCGGTGGAGCGCGGTGTGGCCGCGGCGAAGCTGGCGACGCTCCCGAAGAGCCCGCAGGCTCCGGAGTCCACCGCCGCGTGGAACGAGCCGGCGCCGGCGCCGCAGCCGGAGCCCCCGGCCGGTGCCTACTTCACAGAGCTGGCGCTCGACTCGATCGTTCCCAACCGGCACCAGCCGCGTGAGGTCTTCGACGAGGACGCCCTTGAGGAGCTTGTCGTCTCCATCAAGGAGGTCGGCCTGCTCCAGCCCATCGTCGTGCGCAAGACGGACGCCGACCGGTACGAGCTCGTCATGGGTGAGCGCCGGCTGCGCGCCTCCACGAAGGCGGGTCTCGAACGGATTCCGGCCATCGTCCGGGACACCGACGACGAGAAGATGCTCCTCGACGCCCTCCTGGAGAACCTCCACCGGGCCCAGCTGAACGCGATCGAAGAGGCTCACGCCTACGAGCAGCTGCTCAAGGACTTCGGCTGCACGCACGACCAGCTCGCGGAGCGGATCGGACGGTCCCGCCCGCAGATCACCAACACGCTGCGTCTGCTGCGTCTCTCCCTGCCGGTGCAGCGGAGGGTCGCCGCCGGGGTCCTCTCCGCCGGCCACGCGCGTGCCCTGCTCGGCGTCGAGGACCCGGAGGCCCAGGACCAGCTGGCGTACCGGATCGTCGCCGAGGGACTCTCGGTGCGTACGGTCGAGGAGATCGTGAGCCTCATGGGTTCCGAGGAGCCCACCGCGGTCAAGCCGAAGGGGCCCCGTGCCGGGGGACGCGTCTCGCCCGCTCTCTCGGAGCTCGCGACCCGTCTCTCGGACCGCTTCGAGACCCGGGTGAAGGTCGACCTGGGGCAGAAGAAGGGCAAGATCGTCGTCGAGTTCGCCTCGATGGACGACCTGGACCGCATCCTCTCGACCCTGGCTCCCGGTGAGGGACGGGTCATGGACCAGAACAAGGCCGAACAGAGCTGACGCTCCGTCGTCACCCGTGCCACACAGGGCGGGCCGCCCTCCGGATCTCCACCGGAGGACGGCCCGCCCTTTGGCTGGGACCGGTGTCCCCCTGATCGCCCGGTGGTTACGATTCTGGAAGGTGTGTCCGTTCTCGGTGGCGAGGGAAGCGAGGAGAGGCCGTGGGGCGTCGGCTCGTACCGCTCACGCTGGACAACCTTGAGGAACTTCCCCGGCGCTGTCGCTCCTGTGTCTTCTGGGAGCTCGATCCGGTGAGCGGTGAGGCCGCCGTGAAGGCGGGCCGTCCGGAGCTGGAGAAGGAGTCCTGGATCTCCGCCGTCCTGCTGGAGTGGGGTTCGTGCGGCCGGGTCATCTACGTGGACGAGGTCCCCGTCGGCTATGTCCTGTACGCGCCTCCGGCGTACGTGCCGCGTTCGACGGCCTTCCCGACGAGTCCGGTGGCAGCGGACGCCGTGCAGCTGATGACCGCCTGGATCATGCCGGGCTACCAGGGGCAGGGGCTGGGGCGGGTGGCCGTCCAGACGGTGGCCAAGGATGTGATGCGGCGGGGCTTCAAGGCGATCGAGGCGTTCGGTGACGCCCGCTGGAAGGAACCGGCCTGTGTGCTGCCGGCCGACCACCTCCTGGCCGTGGGCTTCAAGACCGTCCGTCCGCACCACGCCTACCCCCGGATGCGGCTGGAGCTCCGGACCACGCTCTCCTGGAAGGAGGACGTGGAGATGGCCCTCGACCGGCTGCTCGGCGCCGTCCAGAAGGAGCCCGCCCTCCGGCCACTCTGAGTTTGCGGACACGAGAACGGCCCGCCCCTTCGCAGGGACGGGCCGTTCTCGTGTTTCACGTGAAACGGGAAGCGTGTCAGCCGGCGACGAAGGGCTCCAGGTCGCGCAGGATGGCGGCCTTCGGCTTGGCGCCGACGATGGTCTTCACGACCTCGCCGCCCTGGTAGACGTTGAGCGTCGGGATGGACATGACGCCGTACTTCGCGGCCGTGGCCGGGTTCTCGTCGATGTTCAGCTTCACGACCTCGATCTCGCCGTGCTCGGCGGCGATGGCCTCGAGCGACGGAGCGATCTGACGGCACGGGCCGCACCAGGCAGCCCAGAAGTCCACCAGGACGGGCTTGTCGCTCTTGAGGACGTCCTCATCGAAGGAAGCGTCGGTCACGTTCTTCAGGGCCACGGCGGCCTCCTTGTTCTCGCGGGGTGTAAGGCAGGGAAAGTTCGGGTCAGACCGCGGGGGTCTCGGCCAGCTTCTCGCTGTCGGCGAGGGCGGCCAGGAAGCGCTCGGCGTCGAGTGCGGCGGAGCAGCCGGTGCCGGCGGCCGTGATGGCCTGGCGGTAGGTGTGGTCGACGACGTCGCCCGCGCCGAAGACACCGGTGAGGTTGGTACGGGTCGAGGGGGCGGCCACCTTGAGGTAACCCTCCTCGTCCAGCTCCAGCTGGCCCTTGAAGAGCTCGGTGCGCGGGTCGTGGCCGACGGCGATGAAGAGGCCGGTCACGGCCAGCTCGCGCGTCTCACCGGTCTTGGTGTCGCGCAGGGTCAGGCCGCTCAGCTTCTGGTCGCCGTGGATCGCGGTGACCTCGCTGTCCCAGGCGAAGGAGATCTTCGGGTCGGCGAAGGCACGCTCCTGCATGGCCTTGGAGGCACGCAGGGTGTCACGGCGGTGGACGATGGTGACGGACTTGGCGAAGCGCGAGAGGAAGGTCGCCTCCTCGATCGCGGTGTCGCCTCCGCCGACGACGGCGATGTCCTGGTCCTTGAAGAAGAACCCGTCGCAGGTGGCGCACCAGGAGACACCGCGGCCGGAGAGCACGTCCTCGTTGGGGAGGCCGAGCTTGCGGTGCTGGGAGCCGGTCGTGACGATGACGGCCTTGGCGCGGTGCACGGTCCCGGCGGTGTCGGTGACGGTCTTGATGTCGCCGGTCAGGTCCACGGCGACGACGTCGTCGGGGACGAGCTCGGCGCCGAAGCGCTCGGCCTGGGCCCGCATGTTGTCCATGAGGTCCGGGCCCATGATGCCGTCACGGAAGCCGGGGAAGTTCTCCACCTCGGTCGTGTTCATCAGCGCGCCACCGGCGGTGACCGCGCCCTCGAAGACCAGGGGGTTCAGCGACGCGCGCGCCGTGTAGAGCGCGGCGGTGTAACCCGCGGGCCCGGAGCCGATGATGATCACGTTACGGACGTCGCTCACGGGTTTCTTCCTCGTCTCTGCAGACTTGCCACTGCCTACGGGGGCGTTTGTCTCGGTCGCTCTCACCCCACCCAACGGATCCTAAGGGGCATGCATTCCCGAGAGTGCCGCGCGCCTCGTCAGGAGCGGGGGTACGTCTGGCTGAGCAGAAGATCCGCGGGCCGAGCCCCGCTGCCTTCGGGCTGGTCGGCGCAGGAGGCGTCCAGGACGAGAGCCTGGACGTGACCGCTGTCACCGGGTTCCGCGAAGAGGAGCAGATACGCGGCCGTCCCCTCGTACTGCCCGCGCTCGTGTCCGAGGACGGCGTCCGACCGGCCGGTGCCGGCCAGGACGCAGTCGGGGAGGGCGGTGGGCTCCGCGTTGCGTCGGGGGGCGGCCGTGTCGGACTCGGCGGCGGCCAGGGATTCGGGGGCGGCCTTCTGCGGGGTGGCGCCGACGGCGAGGAGTGCGTGGACGCGGTCCTCGATCGGGGCGCCGGAGAAGGAGCTCGCGGCTTTGGCGACGCCCTGGTCCGCCATCTTGCCGGCGTCGGAGTTGAAGGCGGAGGGGACGCCGCTCTGGCCGAGGTAGAGGCCCGTCCCGAGGGCGAGGGCGCCGAAGGCGGCGGCGAGCGTGGAGAGCACGGCGATGCGGCGCCGGCGGGGCTTCCCGGGGCGGCCGGGGCCGGTGGCGGCGGCGGGACGGCCGGCGGGGCGCCCCACGACGGGCGGCCGGGGGGCTTCGTCGTCGGCGTTCCTTGTTTCACGTGAAACGGGGGCGCCCTTCTCCGGGGCGGTGGCCTGGAGGAGCGCTTCGGCGGCGAGGGCGGCGTCGATCCGACCGGCGATGTCGGCGGGCAGGCGGGGTGGGCCGGGCAGGGTGCCCAGGAGGCCCCGGATCTCCTCCAGGGAGGCCCGTACGTCGGCGCAGAGGGGACACCCGTCGAGGTGGAGCCGTACGGCGGCGGAGCGGGTCGGTGAGAGGAGCCCCTCCGTCAGGTCGGAGATCTCCGAGACGTCCGGGTGCTGTGTCGTGTCGGTCTTGCCGGTCGTGGAAGTCACGCGCGCCCACCTCCGCCCTTCACAGCAGCTGGATCTGTCGGTCCGGTTTCCGTCGGCCCCGGCACCCTTGGGACGGATGTCCCCGGCGTCCGGTTCCTTCCCCCTTCGGGGGCCTCGTTACCCACGGTGTCGGCGCGCAGATGAGTGACCATCGGCAGCAGACGGGCCCGGCCCCGCGCGCAGCGGCTTTTCACGGTGCCGGTGGGGACGCCGAGGATACGTGCCGCCTCGGCGACCGGGTATCCCTGCATGTCGACGAGGATCAGTGCGGTCCGCTGGTCGGGTGCGAGGGTGGCGAGCGCGGCGAGGAGCTGCCGGTGGAGGTCCTGACGCTCGGCGGGTGCCTCGGCCGACTCGTGCGGTTCGAGGAGCTGCTCGAACCGGTCGGTGTCGTCGACCGGCGAGGTACGGCGGCTGGCGGTCTTGCGGACGCGGTCGAGGCAGGCGTTCACCGTGATGCGGTGCAGCCAGGTCGTGACGGCCGACTGGCCGCGGAAGGTGTGGGCGCCCCGGAAGGCCGACAGCAGAGCGTCCTGGAGGGCGTCAGCGGCCTCCTCGCGGTCACCCAGGGTGCGCAGGGCCACCGCCCACAGCCGGTCCCGGTGCCGCCGGACGAGCTCACCGAAGGCGTCCGGGTCCCCGTCGACGTGGCGGGCCAGGAGTTCCTGGTCGCTCGCGGCCTCGCCTCGCGGATCGTTCAACGGTGAGCCCCCTCCCGTACGGTCGTCAGCCCATGACCTTGATCTCGCTGACCTTGCCGCGGTAGTTGCCGGTCTCGCTGGCGGGCAGGTCCGTCAGCCAGACCAGAACGTAGCGGGTTGTCACCGGTTTGGGGGGCTTGAGCGCCACTTCGGTTCCCGAGCCCGACGTCTGGGCGGTGAAGCCGTCGAGTGAGGACGGGGCCGAGGAGGCGCCTGCGGCGGCGGTGCGCAGTTCCACGGACGTGTGGCCGAGGAAGGAGACGTCGACCGAGCCGACCTCCTGCTCCGAGCCCAGGTCGAGGACGATGCCCACGCCGTCCTTCATGTTCCCGAACTTCGAGTAGCCGATGTAGTCCATGGTCGGCCAGTACGTGCTCGGGTTGCCGTCGTACGCCTTCGGGACGTCGTCCGGGTTCTCCTTGCTGTTGCCCCCCGGGGGCGGGTCGAAGTCGTGGGCGCCCGCGATCGCGATCGGCTGGAGCGGCTTCGGCTTCTCGTCGGCCGTCGGGGTGGTGATCGGCTCCTGCGAGGTGCCCTTCTGACCGAGGAGCCGGTCCGCGATCTGCCAGCTGCCGAGGCCGAGGGCGGCGATGAGGAGGGCGCCCACGGCCCACTTCAGGGCCTTGCCCGTGCGGCTCTCCAGCGGGGCCGGCGGGGCGGGCAGGGGCTGGGTGACCACGGGACGCGGCTGAGGACGGCCGTACGTGCCCTGTTGGTAGGTCGTGCGCTGGTACTCCGGCGGGGTCGGGAACGTCGGCTCCGGCGGCTTGACGCGGGGCATCGCGGCCACGGCCTTGGCGAGTTCGTCCGGGGTGGTGCAGGGCCGGTCCTGGCGCGAGGCGGTGGCCCCGTCGTTGGCGAGCGCGCGCATGGCGATCTCGGAGAGCCCGCGGTGGACGCCCGCGCGGACCTGGTCCGGCGGGACGAGTCCCAGGCCCTTGGGGAGGCCGGTGAGGCCGTAGGCGTCGGTCTCGTAGGGCCAGCGCTGGGTGAGCGCCGCGTACAGCAGGGCGCCGATCGCCTCGGTGTCGGTGCGCTGCGGGCGGTCGGCCGTGATGCCGCGCAGGGCGGCGTTCACGGCGAGGCCGCGGATGCGGTACTGGCCGGTGGAGCTGCGCAGGACGGCGCTCGGGGTGAGCCGGAGGTGCGCGAGGCCCTCGCGGTGGGCGGCGGCCATGGCCTGGGAGACCTGGCTGACGAGCTGGTAGGCGTCGTGCGCCTCCAGGGGGCCGGTGGCGAGGAGCGCGGTCAGCTCGGTGGAGTCGGGCAGCCACTCGTGCACGACGTAGACGAGGTCGTTCTCCTCGACGGCGTCGAGGACTTGGACGAACCGGGGGTCGCCGAGCAGCGCCGAGGAACGGGCGGCGGCCAGGACGGACCGGGCGCGGGGGTGGTCGGCGGGCAGCAGGTGCACGCCGACGGCACGCCGGAGCTTCTCGTCGACGGCTCGCCAACTGCTGAAGCCGTCCAGACGGGTGACGCACTCCTCCAGGCGGTAGCGTCTGGCCAGCTTGTGGCCGCTGTGCAGTTCGGGTGCCTTGATGGAGGGCTGGTCGCCGCCCTTGGGCGCGACTCCCTTGTCATCGGTGGCATCGGCGGGCGTCGTCGCCGCCTTCTGCGTTTCCGCCACCCCGTCGGTCGTGGCCTTGTCCGCCTTGGCGGTCAGCGGGTCGTCACCGCTGTTGTCGGCCACGTCGACGGCAGTCGTGCTACGTTCCGCCACCGTCGTCCTGCCTCCCCATCCGTTGCGCCCAGATCCAACAGCCATGCCAATTGTGCCCACAGTCCGACGCTATGCACGACACGCGGTACCCGTAGAAGGTTGCGCGGAGCTGACGTTTCAGCGTCCCAGGCGTCCGCGCACCATCCCGACCAGGGTGTTCAGCTCCGCGATCCGCATGCGCTTGGCGGCGACGAAGAAGACGCCGAGGAGGACCGCTCCGCCGACGAGCAGCGCGACGAGCGAGCCGAGGGCGCCCTCGCCGAGAAGCTTGAGGATCGCGAAGCCGACGGCGCCGGAGACGATCGCGGCGGGCACGGAGGCCATGCAGAGCCGGGCGTAGGTCCGCAGAACCTGGGTGCCGTCGAGGTCGCCGCCGAGGCGGTTGCGGAGGCGGCGCCAGGCGATGCCGACGCCGACGGCGTAGGCGAGACCGTAGGACGCGGCCATGCCGACCACGGCCCACTGGGCGGGCAGCACGAAGTAGCAGAGCGCCGAGGCGGCCGCGTTCACGGCGGCGACGATGACGGTGTTGTAGAAGGGCGTCCGGGTGTCCTCGTAGGCGTAGAAGCCGCGGAGGACGACGTACTGCACGGAGTAGGGGATCAGGCCGAGGCCGAAGGCCATGAGGATGAAGCCCATGCCCTGGGCGGCCTCGACGCCGCTGGACGCGTACAGCAGGGTGCACATCGGGACGCCGAGCGCCAGGAACGCGAAGGCGACCGGGACGATCGCGACGGCCGAGTTGCGCAGGCCCTGCGAGATGTCGTCGCGGACGGCGCCGGGGTCGTTGTCGTGGGCGGCGCGGGAGATGCGGGGCAGCAGCGCGGCCATGACGGAGACGGTGATGATGGCCTGCGGCATGCCCCAGATCAGCTGGGCGTTGGAGTAGGCGAGGAAGCCGGCGCCGTTCTTGCCGGACTCCTCACCGGCGGCCGTCGCGAGCTGGGTGACGACCAGGACGCCCGCCTGGTTGGCGAGGACGAAGAGCACGGTCCACTTGGCCAGCTTGACCGTCTTGCCGAGTCCGTGGCCCTTCCAGTCGAAGCGGGGACGGAACCGGAAGCCGGTCTCGCGGAGGTACGGGATCATCGCCAGGGCCTGGACCACGAGGCCGAGCAGCGTGCCGATGCCGAGCAGGCGGATGCCCTCGTCAGGGATGGTCTGCACGCCCATGTGGGACTCGGCGGAGGTGCCGTAGACCCAGATGAACAGGCCGAACGTGACGATCATGACGATGTTGTTGAGGACCGGCGTCCACATCATCGCGCCGAACTTGCCGCGGGCGTTGAGGATCTGGCCCATCACCACGTGCACACCCATGAAGAAGATCGTGGGAAGGCAGTAGCGGGCGAAGGTCACGGCGACGCTGTTGGCGGCGGCGTCGTCGGCGATGGTGTTCGACATCAGCCGGATCAGCAGCGGTGCCGCGAAGACGGCCAGGGCCACGATGAGGCCGAGGGCCACCATGACGAGGGTCAGCAGGCGGTTGGCGTAGGCCTCGCCGCCGTCCTCGTCGTTCTTCATCGCGCGGACGAGCTGGGGGACGAAGACCGAGTTGAGGCCGCCGCCGACGGTGAGGATGTAGATCATCGTCGGCAGGGTGTAGGCGATGGTGAAGGTGTCGCCGAGCAGGGCCGCGCCGAGCGCACCGGTGATGACCAGGCTGCGGACGAAGCCGGTGAGCCGGGAGACCAGGGTGCCGGCGGCCATGACGGCGCTCGACTTGAGCAGGCCGGAGGCGCGGCCGGTCTTCTTCGGGGCGGGTGCGGGCATGGGATCCGGCTCCGTGGCGGGAGGGGGCACCTGGCCGGACGCCTGCTGGTCCCGGTAGAGGTGCGCGAACGCGTCCGGCTCGGGCTCCTCCTCGCCGGCTCGGGTCACCAGGTCGTCGACGCCGGTGAACTGGACCGTGCGCGCGTCGTCGCCGTACGGCAGGTGGCGGGAGGGGCCGTCGGGCTCGGGGGCCGGGGTCTGCGCCCAGACCCGGGGGTCCGGGGCGTGCCGGGGCGGGGCGGGCTGCTGGTAGAGCGCCTGCGGGTCCTGGTAGGTGCCGGGCGGGGGCGGCGGGTGCGCGGCGCGGTCGTAGAGCGCCTCGGTCACCGGGTCCTGCGCGGACAGGTCCCGCGCGCGGTACGGGTCGTGCGCGTAGGCGTCCTGGACGTAGGGGTCCTGGGCGTACGGGTTCGGCGCGGCCGGGTCCTGGGCGGCCGGGTCCTGGGCGTACGGGTTCGGCCCGGCGGCGTCCTGGGCGTACGGGTTCGGAGCGTACGGGTCGTCGGCGTCCTGGGGACCCGGCGGCGGCACCGGCGGGTAGCCGGAGCCGGCGGGCACCGAGGGTGTTCCTCCGGAGGGTGCGGCGCCGCCCGTGCCCGGGCCGCGGTCACCGTCGTACGGCGCGTTCATGGTTACCCCACCTCATCGTCCCCGGCCGACCGGCCACGACATCGCTCAACGGTCCACTTTCTCACCCGGGCCCGACGGGTCCCCGCTTTCCGGGCCGGTGTCCGGCGCCGGGTCACTCGGCTGCTCGGGTTCACCGGCCCCGGGGCCGTCGGTGCCGGGCCCCTCGCCGTCGCCGTCGTTGTCGGCGTCGGCGTCGACGTCGGCCTCGGTCGCTTCGGCCTCGGCGTTCCTGGCGGCCACCCGCTTGCGCTGGGTGTACATCCGGACTCCGGCGAGGACGAGGAGCAGCACGCCGCCGGCGATGACGAGCATCACCGTCGCGGTGATCTCGGAGACCTTCACGTTGAAGGTCATCGGCTGCCCGTACGGCGTGCCGTCCTCGGTGTAGAGCTGGGCGGTCATCAGGACCTGGCCGTTGACGTTGGCCGAGGCGGGGAACTTCACCGACTGGCTGTGACCGGCACTGATCTTCACGGGAAGCTCGGCATACCGCTCGTTGTCCACCTCCAGACGGTTCTTGTTGCTGGAGGTGAGGCGGAGCACCAGCCCGTCCACGCCCTGGAGCAGCTTGTTCTGGACGGTCACGGGGATCGTCGCGCTGCGGCCGGAGAGGGTCAGGTCGGACTTGTCGACCAGCTGGACGCCCTCGGTGAGGTTCTGGAGGTAGCGCAGGACGTCATGGCGGTAGACCGAGGCGGCCTGCGTGCGGCCGCGCCAGGAGGTAGACATCTCACGGCTGATCGCGTTGCCGAAGGGGGTCACGACCCGCTCCGGCAGGGTGAGGATGACCTTGAAGTCGTCGAGTTCGTCCCGAGTGGTCTTCATGTCGCGGAAGGCCTGTACGGGGAGCTCCTGGTCGCGGAGCTCCTTCGGGTAGCGCGAGCCGCTCGGCACGGTGGTGGAGGCGTCCGGGTCCGGCTTGGCCGCCGCCGCCGCGACGAGATCGGCCGGCTGGGTCCACCGCTTGCCGGAGAGGGCCTTCAGGGCGGTCGCCATGGTCTGTGCCTGGGCGGCGGTCGGAACCCGCTGCGGGGCGACGACGATGCTCCGCTGCTGCTCCGGCTGTTCCAGGGTGATCGCGAGCGACTGGGCGAGGAACTCCTGGACCGCGAGCGTGGAGCCCTCCGCGCGGACCATGTCGCCCTCGAAGGCGGTGGACAGAATCGCGTCGCTCACCACGGCCGTCGTGCTGCCGTTGCCGAGGGGGCGGGCCGCTGTCGGCGTGTAGGGGAGGTCGTCGAGGACGCTGTCGCTGCGGGCGATCACCTTGTCGGCTCCGGCCGAGGTCGCGACGGCCACGATGGACGGGTCGACGGCGCCGTCGGCGGGCCAGGCGAAGTCCGTGGACGGCTGGCTGTGCAGCACCGTCTCGACGGTCATGCCCGCGAGGGCTGTCGCCGACTGGAGGTGGGCGAGCGAGCCGGGGACGTCCTTGCCGCGGTGGGCGAGGGAGGCGAGGTCGGGGTCGGCGAAGGGCAGCGCGACGATCTTCCGCCCCTGGGTGGCCTCCTGAAGCGAGTCCAGCCACCGTTCGGCCACCGCCTGGTTCTTTCCGGGGGCGTCGGCGGTGCCGTCCTTGACGCGGTAGCCGTTCGCCATGGCGTCGACGGTGGCGAGCAGGTCCGGGTCGATGACCCAGGTGACCGGGAGGTCCTTGCCCAGCGAGACCATCTGGTCCAGGCGGCCGCCCGGGCGCAGCTCGGCGGCGAGGTCGTCGTCCTCGAAGACCGGGGTCTGCTGGTCGTCCGTCGCCGTCTCGGCCGAGACGTGGGACGAGGCGATCAGCGGCCAGAGGTAGGTGAGCTGGGTCTTCTTGTCGGCGGACTCCGGCTGGTACGGCAGGAAGGTCCGCTCGATGCCGAGGACCCGGTCGTAGGACTGCTCCGAGGTGCGGCCGGTGAGCGAGACGCCCAGCTGGTAGACGCCGGACTCGTCGAGGCCGAGCTTGGAGACCGGGACGGAGAGCGTGAACTCCGTGCTGAGGCCGGCGCCGAGCTTCGCGATCTTGACCGAGGGGCCCCCGTCGAGGGTCGGCGGGTCACTGTCGCGGCGGTAGCCGGTGCGCTCGGTGGTCTGGTCGATCTCGCTGCGGCTCGTCATCCGCGGGCCGACGCGCAGGTCCACGGTGGCGTCGGTCACGGTCTTCTTGCCGCGGTTGGTCACCGTCCCGGAGACGGTGACGGTGTCGCCCTCCACCGGGGCGCTCGGCGTGACGGTGTCGAGGGACACATCGACGGTCTTCGAGCCGGTGGCGTCCTCCGCGGCTTCCGCCGGCGAGGCGGCCGGGGCCTGGAGGAGTCCGGCGAGGAGCGGTGCTCCGACGGCGATCGTGATCGTGCGCCGCAGCCACCGGCGGGCGGATGAGGGACCGGATCCCTGGATGTCTGCCGCCTCGCCCACGCGCTGTCCGTCCTCGTCGTTGTCTGTGGTGCCAGTGGTGCCGATGGTTCCCGGTTGCTGTGTCCAGGCATGGTAACGAGGCACGCTGGGGGCAAGTGCCGGGGACTGCTCCAGCCGATGGGGCTCGCCGCCCGGTCCGTGGAAAATCGGGGACGTCGGGGTGGACCGGGGCACGTACCCTTTTCTGTTGTGCCGAACGCCAACGAAGACACCCCGACCGCACTGAGCCAGGTGCAGCGCCGCGCGGTCAGCGAGCTGCTGCGCGTGTCCCCTGCCGCCGACGACCTCGCCCGCCGATTCCAGGAGGCCGGGTTCAGCCTCGCGCTGGTCGGCGGGTCGGTACGGGATGCCCTGCTCGGCCGGCTCGGCAACGACCTGGACTTCACCACCGACGCCCGTCCCGAGGACGTCCTGAAGATCGTCCGTCCGTGGGCGGACGCCGTCTGGGAGGTCGGGATCGCCTTCGGGACGGTCGGGTGCCAGAAGGAGGCCCGCGTCGGCGACACGGTGCAGCGCTTTGAGATCGAGGTCACCACCTATCGCTCCGAGGCGTACGACCGGACCTCGCGCAAGCCCGAGGTCTCCTACGGCGACTCGATCGAGGAGGATCTCGTCCGGCGTGACTTCACCGTCAACGCCATGGCCGTGGCCCTTCCCGAGAAGGAGTTCATCGACCCGTACGGCGGTCTCGAGGACCTCGCCGCCCGTGTTCTCCGCACGCCCGGCACCCCGGAGGAGTCCTTCTCGGACGACCCCCTGCGCATGATGCGCGCGGCGCGCTTCGCGGCCCAGCTGGACTTCGACGTCGCCCCCGAGGTCGTCACGGCGATGAAGGAGATGTCCGGCCGGATCGAGATCGTCTCCGCCGAGAGGGTCAGGGAGGAGCTCAACAAGCTCCTGGTCTCGACGCACCCCCGCAAGGGCCTCGGTCTGCTCGTGGACACGGGTCTCGCCGACCACGTGCTGCCCGAGCTGCCCGCGCTGCGTCTGGAGAGCGACGAGCACCACCGCCACAAGGACGTGTACGAGCACTCGCTGACCGTGCTGGACCAGGCGATCGACCTGGAGGAGGACGGCCCCGACCTGGTGCTGCGTCTCGCGGCCCTGCTCCACGACATCGGCAAGCCGCGCACCCGCCGCTTCGAGAAGGACGGCCGGGTCTCCTTCCACCACCACGAGGTGGTGGGCGCGAAGATGACCAAGAAGCGCATGACGGCGCTCAAGTACTCCAACGAGATGATCAAGGAAGTCTCGCGGCTGGTCGAGCTCCACCTCCGCTTCCACGGGTACGGGGACGGCGAGTGGACCGACTCGGCGGTGCGCCGCTACGTCCGCGATGCGGGGCCCCTGCTCTCGCGTCTGCACAAGCTGACCCGTTCGGACTGCACCACGCGCAACAAGCGCAAGGCAGCGGCACTCTCCCGCACGTACGACGGCCTGGAGGTGCGGATCGCCCAGCTCCAGGAGCAGGAGGAGCTGGACGCCATCCGCCCCGACCTGGACGGCAACCAGATCCAGGAGCTCCTGGGCATCGGACCCGGACCGGCCATCGGCCAGGCGTACAAGTTCCTGCTGGAGCTCCGTCTGGAGAACGGGCCGATGGAGCACGACCAGGCCGTCGCCGCTCTCAAGGAGTGGTGGGCCGCACGAGACTGAGCCGACAGGCGGTGTTTCACGTGAAACACCGCCTCTCGACCGTGGAGGGCTGACGTTTCACGTGAAACGTCAGCCCTCTGTGGTGGCGGCGCGCTCCCTGTGCAGCGCCAGCGCGATGGCCGCGTAGACCACGGCGACCAGGACGACGAGCAGCGGGGAACGTCCGTCCGGGGGCAGCATCAGCGCCGCGACACCCGCCGCTCCCACGAAGGCGACGTTGAACAGCACGTCGTAGAGGGAGAAGACCCGTCCCCGGTAGGCGTCGTCGACGGTCGTCTGCACCACCGTGTCCGTCGCGATCTTGGCCCCCTGGGTGGTGAGGCCGAGGACGAAGGCGGCGACGAAGAACGGAGCGGTCTCGAAGAAGAGGCCGAGCGTCGGCTCCAGGACGGCCGCGAGCCCGGCGCAGAGCGTCATCCAGCCGAAGGGGCCGAACCGTTGCACCGCCCAGGGCGAGAGCACGGCGGCGGCGAAGAATCCCGCTCCCGAAGCGGCGACGGCGATCCCCAGGAGGCCCAGCCCCTCGGACTCCGTCGAGCTCCAGGTGTAGCGGCAGAGCATGAGCACGGTGACGAGCAGGGCGCCGTAGCAGAAGCGCATCAGGGTGACGGCGCCGAGCGCCCTGGCGGCCGGCCGTCGCTCGGCGAGGTGCCGCAGGCCCTCGACGAGACCCCGGGCCGTCGAGCCCAGGGCCGAGGAGAGGCGCTGCGGGGCGAGCGCCGGATCGGGGCCGAGGAGAGCGCGGGGGATGCGCAGGGAGGCGAGCGCGGCCAGCAGGTAGAGGGCGGCGCCGAAGGCCACCACGGCCGCGTCGGAGCCGTCGGCGATCAGCCGTACGCCGAAGGCCAGGCCTCCTCCGACGGTCGCGGCGAGGGTCCCGGCGGTGGGGGAGAGCGAGTTCGCGACGACGAGGCGGTCCTCGTCGACGACGCGTGGCAGCGAGGCGGAGAGTCCGGCGAGAACGAAGCGGTTGACCGCCGTGACGGAGAGCGCCGAGGCGTAGAAGAGCCAGTCGGGGACGGAAGCGACGACGAGCAGCGCGGTCCCGCTGGCGAGGAGGGCGCGCAGGAGGTTCCCGTACAGGAAGACCTGGCGTCGCTGCCAGCGGTCGAGGAGGACTCCGGCGAAGGGGCCGACGAGCGAGTACGGGAGCAGCAGGACGGCCATGGCGGAGGCGATGGCGGTGGGCGAGGTCTGCTTCTCGGGAGAGAAGACGACGTACGTGGCCAGGGCCACCTGGTAGACACCGTCGGCGCACTGCGAGAGCAGCCGGACGGCGAGCAGGCGGCGGAAGTCTCCGAGGCGCAGGAGTACGCGCAGATCACGCACGACGGACATGGCAGCAAGACTCACATACGGAGAGGGCCCCCGGGCAGTGCTCGGGGACCCTCTGCGAAAAGCGCGGAGCGCGGGGTGCTTAGCGCTCGACCTCGCCCTTGATGAACTTCTCGACGTTGGCCAGGGCCTCGTCGTCGAAGTACTGGACCGGCGGGCTCTTCATGAAGTAGCTCGACGCGGAGAGGATGGGGCCGCCGATGCCGCGGTCCTTGGCGATCTTCGCGGCGCGCAGGGCGTCGATGATGACACCCGCGGAGTTCGGGGAGTCCCACACCTCGAGCTTGTACTCGAGGTTCAGCGGGACGTCGCCGAAGGCGCGGCCCTCGAGGCGGACGTACGCCCACTTGCGGTCGTCCAGCCAGGCCACGTAGTCCGACGGGCCGATGTGGACGTTCTTCTCGCCCAGCTCGCGGTCGGGGATCTGCGAGGTGACGGCCTGGGTCTTCGAGATCTTCTTGGACTCGAGGCGCTCGCGCTCGAGCATGTTCTTGAAGTCCATGTTGCCGCCGACGTTGAGCTGCATGGTGCGCTCAAGACGGACACCGCGGTCCTCGAACAGCTTCGCCATCACGCGGTGCGTGATGGTCGCGCCGACCTGCGACTTGATGTCGTCGCCGACGATCGGGACGCCCGCCTCGGTGAACTTGTCCGCCCACTCCTTGGTGCCGGCGATGAAGACCGGGAGGGCGTTGACGAACGCGACCTTGGCGTCGATGGCGCACTGGGCGTAGAACTTCGCCGCCGCCTCGGAACCGACGGGCAGGTAGCAGACGAGAACGTCGACCTGGCGGTCCTTGAGGACCTGGACGACGTCCACCGGCTCCTCGGCGGACTCCTCGATGGTCTGGCGGTAGTACTTGCCGAGACCGTCGAGCGTGTGACCGCGCTGGACCGTGACGCCCGCGTTCGGGACGTCGCAGATCTTGATGGTGTTGTTCTCGCTGGCGCCGATGGCGTCCGAGAGGTCGAGGCCGACCTTCTTCGCGTCGACGTCGAAGGCGGCGACGAACTCGACGTCACCGACGTGGTAGTCGCCGAACTGGACGTGCATCAGGCCGGGCACCTTGGTCGCCGGGTCGGCGTCCTTGTAGTACTCGACGCCCTGCACCAGCGAGGCGGCGCAGTTGCCCACGCCGACGATGGCTACGCGAACCGAACCCATTCCGGTTGCTCCCTGTTGTGAGGTTGGAAGTCCTGCTGTGCGCAGGGCTTCACTTGGCGGTGTCTCCGGACGGATCCGGCCGGGTACTGCCCCCGTGCCGGGGCAGGCCGCCCGTTTCTCCAGAATCGTTGTCGTGCTGAGCCGGGGCGTCGGGGCCGGATCGCTGATCCCGTCCCGCCCGCTCGCTCTCGATGAGCTCGTTCAGCCAGCGCACCTCGCGCTCCACGGACTCCATGCCGTGGCGCTGCAGCTCAAGCGTGTAGTCGTCGAGTCGTTCCCGGGTCCGGGCCAGGGAGGCGCGCATCTTCTCCAGACGCTCCTCCAGCCGACTGCGGCGGCCCTCCAGGACCCGCATCCGCACCTCGCGCTCGGTCTGGCCGAAGAAGGCGAAGCGGGCGGCGAAGTGCTCGTCCTCCCAGGCGTCTGGGCCCGTGTGGGAGAGGAGCTCCTCGAAGTGATCCTTACCTTCCGGCGTCAACCGGTAGACGATCTTGGCCCGGCGTCCTGCGAGTGAAGCGGCCACGGCCTCCTCGGGGGCGCTGCCCGGCTCCTCGATCAACCAGCCGTTGGCGACCAGCGTCTTGAGGCAGGGGTACAGCGTCCCGTAGCTGAAGGCACGGAAGACCCCCAGCGAGGTGTTCAGGCGCTTCCGCAGCTCGTACCCGTGCATCGGAGCCTCGCGGAGCAGGCCGAGGACGGCGAACTCGAGAATCCCTGAGCGCCTGCTCATCCGCCGCCTCCTCCGTCTTTATGGGGCTCTTATGCCGGGCTGATGTATCGACTCGATACATCAGCACGATAGAACGACCACCCCTATGCGGCAAGGAGGACCGCCGTGAGCGGCATCACATCGTCAATTCACAGTGATCGACTTGCCTGATTTGGGGTGAACTCCGGCTCTCCGTAGGTTTTGGCCGTGCGTAGTCTGTGCGGCATGCAGACCACCGGGAACCAAGCGATGCCGCGGGGCGTCAGTGCTGCGGGTGACCGGCTGCGGTGCGGAGGGGCCTTCGATGGGCTCCGTCCGTGCGCATTTCGGGGGGACCGGAACTCAACTGCCGCTTCCAGGCGTACGCGCCTGCCCGAGGAGTAGTCGTTCGATGAGCGAGCACCGTCGCAGGATGCCGCCGCAGGAGCCGCCTTACGGTGGCCGTGCGGCGGCACGACGCGCTGCCCAGCAGCCGATGGGCCGCAGGCCGGCCCCGGTTCAGGAAACCGGTCAGGGCCCCGAGGCCTCGTACGGACCGCCTTCTGCCTACGGGGAGGAGTCGCGCCCGTACGGCGGTCGTGCCGAGGCCCGTCGGGCCGCGCAGCGCGGCGGCAGACGACGAGGTGCCGAGACGGGCCCCGGCGGTCCCGCCGGCCCCGGTGACGGTGGACGGCGCGGCGGCGGCGGTGGGGGCCGCGGGGGCGGTGCGGGACGCGGTCCCGGCGGTCAGCCGCCCCGCAAGAAGCGGATCATCGACTACCCGCGTCACGACAAGTACGGCTGGCGCCGCTGGGTGCCGTCGTGGCGGCTCGTGACGGGCACGTTCCTGGTGTTCCTCGGCGTCCTGATGGGCGGCGCGGTCTTCGCGTACTCCCAGGTGGTCATCCCGAAGGAAGCCACGGACGCGGTCTCGCAGAACAACATCTACTACTGGCGCGACGGCTCGCGCATGGTCGCGACCGGCAGCGGCGCCAACCGGCAGATCATCGGCATCGAGCAGATCCCGAAGGTCATGCAGGAGGCCGTGGTCTCGGCCGAGAACAAGACCTTCTGGGACGACTCGGGCATCGACCCGATGGGCATCGGCCGCGCCGTGTGGAACATGGCCAAGGGCGGCGAGACCCAGGGCGGTTCGACCATCACCCAGCAGTACGTGAAGAACAGCCTGCTCAACGACCAGTCGCAGACCCTGAGCCGCAAGGTGAAGGAGCTCTTCATCTCGATGAAGGTCGGCAACGAGCAGGAGAAGCCGCAGATCATGGCGAGCTACCTGAACACCGCGTACTACGGGCGGGGTGCCTACGGCATCCAAGCCGCTGCCCGCTCGTACTTCGACAAGGACGCGAGCAAGCTCAACGCCAGCGAGTCGGCGGTGCTGGCCTCCGTGCTGAAGGGCGCCACGTACTACGACCCCGCCGGCTACCCCGAGATCGACCCCGAGGCCACGCCCGACAAGAACCTCGCCCGCCTCACCAAGCGGTGGAGCTGGATCCTCGACGAGATGGTCAAGGACCAGAAGATCACGGCCGAGGAGCGGGCCAAGTACACGACCCTCCCCAAGGTGCAGAAGCGCAAGCAGGACGCGCAGCTGACCGGCCAGATCGGCTACCTCGTCAGCACCGCCAAGGCGAACTTCATCAACAGCAACACCGCCGGTGTCACGGCCAAGGAGCTGGAGCTCGGCGGCTACGAGATCCACACCACCTTCGACAAGAAGAAGGTCAACGCGCTCGCCGCGTCGGTCAAGAAGGTCTACGACGAGAACATCGACCCGGAGGAGCGGCCCGAGACGGACACCAACGTCCAGTTCGGCGGCGCCTCCGTGGACACCAAGACCGGTGAGATCCTCGCGATCTACGGCGGCCAGGACGCCACCAAGCACTTCACCAACAACGCCGACCAGACCGGTGCCCAGGTCGGATCGACCTTCAAGCCCTTCGTGCTGGCCGCCTCGATGAAGTACGGCGTCCGGGACAAGGGGCTCGGTCCGGTCCAGGACGAGTCCTCCCGCACGATCGTCGACCCCGACAAGAGCAAGTACTCCGGCAAGAACAAGCTGAAGATCCGGGACTACAAGGGCGACATCTGGCACAACGAGAAGGGGGAGGAGTGGTTCCAGACCAATGACGGCGACGCGAGCTACGGCCCCATGACCCTTCGTCGCGCCATGATCAAGTCGGCCAACTCCCCGTACGTGCAGCTCGGCATGGACGTCGGCATCGACAAGGTGCGCGAGGTCGCCGTCGACGCCGGTCTGCGCGCGGACTCGCTCGTCAAGGGCGAGGTGCCCTCCTTCTCCCTCGGTATCTCCAGCCCGAGCGCGATCCGGATGGCCGGTGCCTACGCGACCTTCGCCAACAACGGTGAGCAGAACGACCCGTTCTCGGTGACCAAGGTCGTCGAGAACGGCCGGACCATCTACGAGCACAAGGCCAGCAGCAAGACGGCCTTCACCACGGCCATCGCCAGCAACGTCACCGACGTCCTCAGGGACGTGGTGGAGAACCCGGAGGGCACCGGCCGGAACGCCGCCATCCCGGGCCGCGACGTGGCAGGCAAGACCGGTACGACGGACGGCAACCGTTCCGCCTGGTTCGTGGGGTACACCGCGCAGATCTCGACGGCCATCGACATGTACCGCTACGACGACGACGAGAACAAGAAGGACCGCGAGTTCGAGAAGATGTACGGCACGGGTGGTCACGACACCATCCACGGTTCGTCGTTCCCGTCGGAGATCTGGAACGACTACATGACCGACGCCGTGGAGGGCATGGAGAACGTGGAGTTCCCCGAGCCCGAGAAGCTGGAGAACGCCGAGCCGGTCTTCGGCGGCGGTGCCACCAGCCCGAAGCCGACGCCGACGGAGACGGAGACGCCGACCGAGTCCGCGACGCCGTCCGAGACGCCGACGACGACCGCGCCGACGACCACGGCCCCGCCGACGACCACTCCCCCGGCCACGCGCACGCCGAAGCCGGACAAGACGACCTGTTCCGTCTGGGACGTGGACTGCTACGACACCGGTGGCGGCGACAACGGCGGCAACGGCCGGCCGACGACCACCCCGCCGCCCACGACGACGACGGCCGAACCGCCGCCGACGGAGACGGACACGCCGACGGACACCCCGACGACGACCGGCAAGCCGGGCAACGGCGACGGCGGCGGTGGCCAGACGGCCACCGGCGAGGCCCTCTTCGACTGACCGTCCGACGCACCCGCGGGGGCCGTCGTGTCCGGTCCGTACCCTCCGTACGGATCGCACGCGACGGCCCTCGTCGTTTTCCCGGAGACGTACGGCAGGATGTCCCCCATGCCGAGCCTCCAGAAGACGCGCGCGCCGCAGGACCGGCCGCGGAACCCGTCAGTGGTCGTCCCCACCCACCGGGACGAAGTGGCCGCCTCCGGCAGTGAGCTGATCGGCGGTCCCTTCGGCCGCCGGGCGCTGACCGGGCGCAGCCAGTTCACTCCCGTGCGGGTCGTCGCCCTCGTGGCCATCGGGATGTTCGCGCTCGGCATGGTGCAGAAACTGCCCTGCTACAACTGGGCCTGGTTCCGCGGCACCACCTCCCAGTACACCCACGCCTGCTACTCGGACATCCCCCACCTCTTCTCCGGACGGGGCTTCGCCGACGGCCTGGTGCCGTACTTCGACCGGCTGGGCGGCGACATACCGTTCCTGGAGTACCCGGTCCTGACCGGTCTGTTCATGCAGGTCGCCTCCTGGCTGACGCCCGGCGGCGGCACCATGGACCAGCGCGAGCAGGCCTTCTGGATGGTCAACGCCGGTCTGCTGATGATCTGCGCGGCCGTCCTCGCGGTCTGCGTGGCGCGAACCCACCGCCGACGCCCGTGGGACGGCCTCCTGGTCGCCCTCGCACCCTCGGTGGCGCTCACCGCCACGATCAACTGGGACATACTGGCCGTCGCGCTGACCGGCGCCGCCGTCCTGCTCTGGTCGCGCGGCCGGCCGCTCGGCTTCGGCATCCTGCTCGGCCTCGCCACCGCCGCGAAGTTCTACCCGATACTGCTGCTCGTCCCGCTGCTGCTGCTCTGCTGGCGTGCCGGGAAGTGGCGGGAGTACGGGACGGCCGTGCTCGGCGCGGTGGGCGCGTGGCTGGCCGTGAACCTGCCCGTGATGCTCCTGGCCCCCGAGGGCTGGAAGCAGTTCTACCTCTTCAGCCGTGACCGGAACGTCGACTTCGGTTCGGTCTGGCTGCTCGTGAGCCAGCGGGCGGGCGTCTCCATCCCGCCCGAGAAGGCCAACCTGTACGCGCTGCTGCTCATGGTGGCGGCGGTCGGAGCCCTCGGCTTCCTCGCCTTCCACGCGCCCCGCAGGCCCCGCTTCGCCCAGCTGGCCTTCCTGATCGTCGCCGCGTTCGTCCTCACCAACAAGGTGTACTCGCCGCAGTACGTCCTGTGGCTCGTCCCGCTCGCGGCGCTCGCCCGGCCGCGCTGGCGCGACTTCCTGATCTGGCAGGCCTGCGAGGTCATGTACTTCCTGGGCATCTGGATGTACCTGGCCTTCATGAACAGCGGCAACAAGCAGGGCCTGCCGGTCGACGGCTACCAGTTCGCGATCGTCCTGCACCTGCTCGGCACGCTGTACCTGTGCGTCATGGTCGTCCGCGACATCCTCATGCCGGAGAAGGACCCGGTCAGGCAGGACGGCTCGGACGACCCCTCGGGCGGTGTCCTGGACGGGGCGGAGGACGTCTTCGTCATGGGCAGGGCCGCGCACCCGGCCCGGCACGCCGCTCCGGCGGCGGAGGGGCCCCGGGTGGAGTGGGGGCTCCCGGACGCTCCCGACGCCTCCGGCCCCGTCGAGGAGCGCGACTCTCGCGAGGAGCGCGACTCCCGCGAGTGAGCGTGACTCCCGCGAGTGAGCGCGACTCCCGCGAGTGAGCGTGAGAAACGGCCCCGCCCCCGGTAGTCACCGGGGGCGGGGCCGTTCTGCGTCGGAGGGCTGTCGGCTCGGCGCTCGGCCCAGCTCGGGCCCAGCGCTCGGCTCAGCGCTCGACGAGCCGGTCGAACTGCGTCGTCGTGTGCCGCAGGTGGGCCACCAGCTCGTCGCCGACGTGCGGTTCCTGGGCGTCGGAGGGCACGAAGAGGATCGACACCTGCATGTGCGGCGGCTCGGCGAACCAGCGCTGCTTGCCGGCCCAGACGAAGGGCGACAGGTTGCGGTTGACCGTGGCCAGACCGGCCCGGGCGACGCCCTTGGCACGCGGCATGACGCCGTGCATCGCCTTGGGGGCCTCCAGGCCCACCCCGTGCGAGGTGCCGCCGGCGACGACGACCAGCCAGCCGTCCGAGGCGGCCTTCTGCTGGCGGTAGCCGAAGCGGTCGCCCTTGGCGACCCGGGTCACGTCCAGCACGGAGCCCCGGTACTCGGTGGCCTCGTGGTCGCCCAGCCAGAGCCGGGTGCCGATGCGCGCGCGGAAACGGGTCTGCGGGAACTGCTGCTGGAGCCGGGCCTGCTCCTCGGCACGCAGGTGGCTCACGAACATGGTGTGCAGCGGCAGCCGGGCGGCACGCAGCCGGTCCATCCAGGCGATGACCTCCTCGACGGCGTCGGTGCCGTCCGGGCGGTCGAGCGGGAGGTGGAGGGCGAAGCCTTCGAGGCGTACGTCCTCGATGGCGGCGTGCAGCTGCTGCAGCTCGTCCTCGTGGACGCCGTGCCGCTTCATCGAGCTCATGCACTCGATGACGACCCGGGCGCCCACCAGGGCGTGGACGCCGTCCACCGACGAGACGGAGCGGATGACCCGGTCCGGCAGCGGGACCGGCTCCTCGCCCCGCCGGAACGGGGTGAGGACCAGCAGGTCGCCGCTGAACCAGTCCTTGATCTTCGCGGCCTCGTAGGTCGTGCCGACGGCCAGCATGTCGGCGCCGAACCGGGTGACCTCCTCGGCGAGGCGCTCGTGCCCGAACCCGTAACCGTTGCCCTTGCAGACCGGGATCAGACCGGGGAACTGGTCGATGACGGTCTTCTGGTGCGCGCGCCAGCGAGCGGTGTCGACGTAGAGGGAGAGCGCCATGGCCGGCCCGGAACCTTTCTGATGGCAGCGGTGAATCAAAGATGCGTGCGAGTACGTGTACGAGAGTACGGAGCCTACGGAACCGTCAGCGGCGCGACATGTAGATGTCGAGCGCCTTGTGGAGCAGCTTGTTGAGCGGGAAGTCCCACTCGCCGACGTACTCCACGGCCTCGCCGCCCGTGCCCACCTTGAACTGGATGAGTCCGAAGAGGTGGTCGGTCTCGTCGAGCGAGTCCGAGATGCCGCGCAGGTCGTAGACGGTCGCGCCCATCGCGTAGGCGTCGCGCAGCATCCGCCACTGCATCGCGTTCGAGGGACGGACCTCGCGGCCGATGTTGTCGGAGGCGCCGTACGAGTACCAGACGTGGCCACCGACGACGAGCATGGTCGCGGCGGACAGGTTCACGCCGTTGTGGCGGGCGAAGTAGAGCCGCATGCGGTTGGGGTCCTCGCTGTTGAGGACGGTCCACATGCGCTGGAAGTACGAGAGCGGGCGGGGCCGGAAGTGGTCGCGGACGGCCGTGATCTCGTACAGCCGCTGCCATTCGGCCAGGTCCTCGTAGCCGCCCTGGACGACCTCGACGCCGGCCTTCTCGGCCTTCTTGATGTTGCGGCGCCACAGCTGGTTGAAGCCCTTGAGGACGTCGTCGAGCGAGCGGTTGGCGAGCGGGACCTGGAAGACGTACCGCGGCTGGACGTCGCCGAAGCCGGCGCCGCCGTCCTCGCCCTGCTGCCAGCCCATCTTGCGGAGCCGGTCCGCGACCTCGAAGGCGCGCGGCTCGATGACGGTGGCCTCGACGTCCTTGAGGCGCTTGACGTCCGGGTCCTGGATGCCGGCCTTGATGGCCGCCGAGTCCCAGCGTCGGATGACGACCGGCGGGCCCATCTTCACGGAGAAGGCGCCCTGCTGCTTGAGGTGGGCCAGCATCGGCTGGAGCCAGTCGTCGAGGTTGGGCGCGTACCAGTTGATGACCGGGCCCTCGGGCAGATAGGCCAGGTAGCGCTTGATCTTCGGGAGCTGGCGGTAGAGCACGAGGCCCGTGCCGACGAGCTCGCCGGTCTTGTCGAACCAGCCGAGGTTCTCCGAGCGCCACTCGGTCTTCACATCAGCCCACGCCGGGACCTGGCAGTGACTCGCGGCGGGCTGGCTCTGGATGAATGCCAGATGCTGCTCACGGCTGATGGTCCTCAGGGTCAGGCTCATGCGGGGCGCTCCTCGGCAGGTGTGTCCCCATCGGTCAGGGGCTCCGGCTCTCGCGCCGAAGCCTACTGTGACCGGGGAGCGCCCCGAATGGGTGCGTGTGCCCCGACGTGCCGCTGAACGCGGTCGAGGGGGCCGCGCTCAGCTGATCACGCCGCCGAAGAGGCCGCCGTGAGCCATGCCGAGGTAGAAGCCGACGCCGGCCAGGCCGAGGCCGACGATCAGGGCGAAGCGCTCGCGTGTCGTGACGGAGATGAACTGTCCGTAGGCACCGGTCAGGATGCCGATCAGGCCCGACCAGGAGCTCAGCAGGTGGAGGCTGTCGAACTGCGCGGTGACGAAGGAGAGGACGCCGAGGACGAGCGTCACGCCGACCAGGGTGTCCTGGAGCGGGTGGGGCTTGCCGTCGGTCGCGAAGAGGGAATGGCCGGGGTCGGGTCGCATTGCCTGTGCCATGGGGCACCTCCTGGCGTGCTGCCGGACGGCGGCGCATCGTAGCGCCGCCGACATCCGATGTGTACAGATTGCGTCCCCTCGGCGCCGAATTTCAACCGGAAGCCGATGTACGGGTACTCTGTACAGCTGCGCCGGTGTCTGCCCAGGTCCCCTCGGGGGCTGCGGATGCCGACGCTCACGCATCACGACCCTCCTGCCACGGAACGACCGTGGCCGCTGAGTCCAAAGGAGGTGGGTTCCACATGCGTCACTACGAGGTGATGGTCATCCTCGACCCCGATCTGGAGGAGCGCGCTGTCGCCCCCCTGATCGAGAACTTCCTCTCCGTCGTCCGTGAGGGCAACGGAAAGGTCGAGAAGGTCGACACCTGGGGCCGTCGTCGTCTCTCGTACGAGATCAAGAAGAAGCCCGAGGGCATCTACTCGGTCATCGACCTGCAGGCCGAGCCTGCGGTCGTCAAGGAGCTCGACCGCCAGATGAACCTGAACGAGTCGGTCCTCCGGACCAAGGTCCTCCGCCCCGAGACCCACTGAGCTTCTAGCTCAGAGGTCATCGGGTTCGAGTAGCCAGAAGCAGCCAGAAGCAATCCCGCCGAGAGGTACCCCATGGCAGGCGAGACCGTCATCACGGTCGTCGGCAATCTTGTCGACGACCCCGAGCTGCGCTTCACCCCGTCCGGTGCGGCGGTCGCGAAGTTCCGTATCGCGTCCACTCCCCGCACCTTCGACCGTCAGACCAACGAGTGGAAGGACGGCGAGAGCCTCTTCCTCACGTGCTCGGTCTGGCGTCAGGCGGCGGAGAACGTCGCCGAGTCGCTTCAGCGAGGCATGCGCGTCGTCGTGCAGGGTCGCCTGAAGCAGCGGTCCTACGAGGACCGTGAGGGCGTCAAGCGCACGGTCTACGAGCTGGATGTCGAGGAAGTCGGCCCCAGCCTCAAGAACGCCACGGCCAAGGTCACCAAGACCACGGGTCGCGGTGGCCAGGGCGGTTACGGCGGCGGCGGTGGCGGCCAGCAGGGCGGCGGCAGCTGGGGTGGAAACTCCGGCGGTGGCCAGCAGGGTGGCGGCGGTGCTCCCGCCGACGACCCGTGGGCGACCAGCGCGCCGGCCGGTGGCGGCCAGCAGCAGGGCGGCGGAGGCGGCTGGGGTGGAAACTCCGGCGGCGGCGGCTACTCGGACGAGCCTCCCTTCTAGGGCTTTCGCCCTCGAAGCAGCTCGTACTCCCACTTCTTGATCACACAGGAGAAACACCATGGCGAAGCCGCCTGTGCGCAAGCCTAAGAAGAAGGTCTGCGCGTTCTGCAAGGACAAGACCGCGTACGTGGACTACAAGGACACGAACATGCTGCGGAAGTTCATTTCCGACCGCGGTAAGATCCGTGCCCGCCGCGTGACCGGCAACTGCACGCAGCACCAGCGTGACGTCGCCACGGCCGTCAAGAACAGCCGTGAGATGGCGCTGCTGCCCTACACGTCCACCGCGCGATAAGGAAAGGGTGACCGAAAAATGAAGATCATCCTGACCCACGAGGTCTCTGGCCTCGGCACCGCCGGCGACGTCGTCGACGTCAAGGACGGCTACGCTCGCAACTACCTGGTCCCGCGTGGTTTCGCGATCCGCTGGACCAAGGGTGGCGAGAAGGACGTGGCGCAGATCCGCCGCGCCCGCAAGATCCACGAGATCGCGACCATCGAGCAGGCCAACGAGATCAAGGCTCAGCTCGAGGGCACGAAGGTCCGCCTGGCCGTTCGCTCCGGCGACGCCGGCCGTCTCTTCGGCTCCGTGACCCCGGGCGACATCGCCTCGGCGATCAAGACCGCGGGTGGCCCCGACGTCGACAAGCGTCGCGTCGAGCTCGGCTCGCCGATCAAGACCCTGGGCTCGCACCAGGTGTCCGTGCGTCTGCACCCCGAGGTTGCCGCGAAGCTCGGCGTCGAGGTCGTCGCCGCGTAACGCTGCCCTTGGCAGTCTGCGCTCAGCAGTAAGGAAGGGCCGCACCCCTCGGGGTGCGGCCCTTCCGCTGTTTCACGTGAAACAGGGGTGCGTCAGCGGGTGGCGCCGGTGACGATCCAGCGGCCCGAGCGGGCCCTCAGCCAGAGCGTCGCCATGCGGACCGTCATCATGAGCGTCATCGCCCACCACAGGGCCGTCAGGCCGCCGCCGAACACCGGGACGAGCAGGGCGACCGGGGCGAAGACGGCAAGGGTCAGCAGCATGGCCCAGGCCAGGTAGGGGCCGTCGCCCGCGCCCATGAGGACACCGTCGAGGACGAAGACGACCCCCGAGATCGGCTGGGAGAGGGCGACCACGAGAAGCGCGGGGAGCAAGGTGTCCTGGACGGTCGTGTCGCTGGTGAAGAGCGGGATGAACAGCGGGCGGGCGACGACGAGGAGTGCGCCGAGCACGACCCCGGAGAGGACGCCCCACTGGACCATCCGGCGGCAGACCTGGCGGGCACCTTGGGCGTCGTTCGCGCCGAGGTAGCGGCCGATGATGGCCTGGCCCGCGATGGCGATCGCGTCGAGGGCGAAGGCCATGAGGCTCCACAGGGACAGGATGATCTGGTGGGCGGCGACCTCGGCGTCTCCCATCCGGGCGGCGACGGCGGTCGCGATCATCAGGACGGCGCGGAGCGAGAGCGTACGGACCAGGAGGGGGACGCCGGCCTGGGCGGAGGCACGGATGCCGGCCGGGTCGGGGCGCAGGGAGGCGCCGTGCCGGCGGGCGCCCCGGACGACCACGACGAGGTAGGCGGCGGCCATGCCGCACTGGGCGATGACCGTGCCCCAGGCCGAGCCGGCGATCCCGAGCCCGGCTCCGTACACGAGGCCGAGGTTGAGGGCTCCGTTGACCGCGAAGCCGCCGATGGCGACGTAGAGCGGGGTACGGGTGTCCTGGAGGCCGCGCAGGACGCCGGTGGCGGCCAGGACGACCAGCATGGCGGGTATGCCGAGGCTGGAGATCCGCAGGTAGGTGACGGCGTACGGCGCGGCGGTGTCGGAGGCGCCGAAGACGTCGACGAGCCAGGGGGCGGTGGGCAGGGTGAGCACGACGACGGCGGCGCCGAGGAGGAGGGCCAGCCAGATGCCGTCCATGCCCTGTCGGATGGCGGCAGGGAGGTCGCCCGCGCCGACCCGCCGTGCGACGGCCGCCGTGGTGGCGTAGGCGAGGAAGACGAAGACGCTGACGGCGGTGGAGAGCAGGGCGGCGGCGATGGCGAGACCCGCGAGTTGCGGGGTGCCGAGGTGGCCGACGATGGCGCTGTCGACCATCAGGAAGAGGGGCTCGGCGACGAGTGCGCCGAAGGCCGGCAGGGCGAGCGAGACGATCTCGCGGTCGTGCTGTCGGCGGACGGCCTTGGGCGTCGCGGGGGCCTGGGTCATGAGCTCAATCTAATCTTCCACAGGTAAGTGATGCAATGCACTTGTGGCTATTACTTAGCACGGGAGTGGGGCTTCGGGTGTGGGCCGTTTGTTCTGATCTTGGTCCAGGGGGAGAACTTTTTCTCCCCCACAGCCCGTGGATGGAAAAAGCGCAGGTCAAGTGGGTGCTGCTGGGGGTGCTATGAGTTTGTCCACATGACTGTCCCCCGGTCCGTGCACAGGTTCCGGGGAGTTCTCCACAGCATCTGGCCCTTCACCCACAGGGCCTGTGGATAACCAGATTGGCTGACGCTGCCGACGGGCCTACCGTGGTCGGAGCCCGACTCGCCAGAAGCGGTCGCAAAGCCACTCGTTGATGAAGACCGTGGCGTAAGAAAGAGTGGCATGGCGAGGTCCGCGGTGCGGACGGGAGGAGGTGGCTTGGTGAGCGTTCCCGAGCCCATGGACGACCCCTGGGCCGACAGCGGACCGAGTGACCGGCTGCCCACCCGTACGCGAGGCGAGGGCCGCGGCCGGGGCCGAGGGCGCGACGACGACCGCGGCGGCGACAGCCCCTGGGACGGCGGCGGGCTGAACGGCTTCGAGCGCGTCCCCCCGCAGGACCTGGACGCCGAGCAGTCCGTCCTCGGCGGCATGCTGCTCTCCAAGGACGCCATCGCGGACGTCGTGGAGATCATCAAGGGCCACGACTTCTACAAGCCGGCCCACGAGACCGTCTACGCGGCGATCCTCGACCTCTACGCCAAGGGCGAGCCCGCCGACCCCATCACGGTCGGCGCCGAGCTCACCAAGCGCGGCGAGATCACCAAGGTCGGCGGCGCCCCCTACCTCCACACGCTGGTCCAGTCGGTCCCGACCGCGGCCAACGCCTCGTACTACGCGGAGATCGTCCACGAGCGGGCCGTCCTGCGCCGTCTCGTCGAGGCCGGCACCAAGATCACGCAGATGGGATACGCGGCCGACGGAGACGTCGACGAGATCGTGAACTCGGCCCAGGCCGAGATCTACGCGGTCACCGAGCAGCGCACCACCGAGGACTACCTGCCGCTCGGCGACATCATGGAGGGCGCGCTCGACGAGATCGAGGCGATCGGCTCCCGCAGCGGTGAGATGACGGGCGTGCCGACCGGCTTCTCCGACCTCGACTCGCTCACCAACGGACTCCACCCCGGTCAGATGATCATCATCGCGGCCCGACCCGCCATGGGTAAGTCCACGCTCGCGCTGGACTTCGCCCGGGCCGCGTCCATCAAGAACAACCTGCCCAGCGTCATCTTCTCCCTCGAAATGGGACGCAACGAGATCGCGATGCGTCTGCTCTCGGCGGAGGCCCGCGTCGCGCTGCACCACATGCGCTCCGGCACGATGACCGACGAGGACTGGACGCGCCTGGCCCGCCGCATGCCCGACGTCTCCCAGGCGCCGCTCTACATCGACGACTCCCCGAACCTGTCGATGATGGAGATCCGCGCGAAGTGCCGCCGGCTCAAGCAGCGCAACGGCCTCAAGCTCGTGATCATCGACTACCTCCAGCTGATGCAGTCCGGTGGCTCGAAGCGGCAGGAGAGCCGCCAGCAGGAGGTCTCCGACATGTCGCGAAACCTCAAGCTCCTCGCCAAGGAACTGGAGCTGCCGGTCATCGCGCTGTCGCAGCTGAACCGTGGTCCCGAACAGCGCACCGACAAGAAGCCGATGGTCTCCGACCTCCGTGAGTCCGGCTCCATCGAGCAGGACGCCGACATGGTCATCCTGCTGCACCGCGAGGACGCCTACGAGAAGGAGTCCCCCCGCGCGGGCGAGGCGGACATCATCGTCGGCAAGCACCGTAACGGCCCGACCGCCACCATCACCGTGGCCTTCCAGGGCCACTACTCCCGCTTCGTGGACATGGCCCAGACCTGAGCCCTCCTCTCCTCCGGTGAGAGGGGATCCGGCGTGCGAGGAAGGGCCGGGGCGCGGTGGCACGCAGGGAAGATCCCGGGGGGACACCGGGTTGGATGGGTGCATGACGACATCCTTCGAAGCACTCCTGCCCGGTACCGAGCGGGCCCTGCTGCACCGCGTCGCGGTCGCCCAAGCCGAAGGGCGGGCGCCCTCGTTCGTGGGGGCGGTGGTCCGGGACGGGGCGCTGGTGTGGAGCGGTTCGCGGAGTTGTGTGGACGGGCACGCGCCCGACGCCGACACCCAGTACCGGATCGGCTCGATCACCAAGGTGTTCACCGCCGTTCTGGTGATGCGGCTGCGAGACGAGGGGCTCCTCGATCTCGACGATCCGCTGGAGCGCCACCTCAAGGACACGGGGGTCGGTGAGGTGACGATCGCTCAGCTCCTCGCCCACAGCGGGGGACTCGCCGCCGAGACCCCGGGGCAGTGGTGGGAACGGTCCTCCGCCGCGTTGCGGCCGGAGCTGTCCGACGTCCTGGGCGAGAGCCCCTCGCTCCAGACGCCCGGACGCCGTTTCCACTACTCCAACCCCGGCTACACCCTGCTCGGTTCGCTGGTCGAGGCCGTGCGCGGGGTCGGCTGGGAGGAGGCGCTGCGGCGCGAGATCCTGGATCCCCTGGGGATGGACCGTACGACGCTCGACCCGGTCGCGCCACGCGCGGGCGGCTTCGCGGTGCACCCGTGGGCCGACGTGATGATGGCCGAACCCTCCGAGGACCTGGGGCTGATGGCGCCGGCGGGACAGCTCTGGTCGACGGCGGCGGACCTCGCCCGGTTCGCCGCGTTCCTCGCGGCGGGCGACGACCGGGTGCTCTCGGCGGCCTCCGTGGCGGAGATGCGCGCCCCTGCCTCCCCCGCCGGTGAGGGGGACTGGGAGGGGAGCTACGGCCTCGGCCTCCAGCTGCTGCGCCGGGACGGGCGGACCCTGGTGGGTCACACCGGCTCCCTGCCGGGCTTCGTCGCCTGCCTCTGGGTGAGCGTGGACGACGGGCTCGCGGGGATCGCCCTCGCCAACGCCACCTCGGGCCCGGCGCCCGCGGTCGTGGCGGCCGATCTCGTACGGATCGTGGCGGAGGCCGAGCCGCGCTTCCCCGAGCCCTGGCGGCCTCTTCCCGCGGACGAGGTCGACGCCGACCTCCTCGCCCTGACCGGGCCCTGGTACTGGGGCACGTACGCGTACGGGCTGCGCCTCGGCCCCGAGCGCTCCCTCGTGATGGAGCCGCTGCGGGGGCCCGGGCGGCGGGCTTCCTTCCGTGTGCTGCCCGAGGGCGGCTGGGTCGGGCTCAACGGCTACTACGCGGGGGAGACGCTCCGGGCGGTGCGGCGGCCCGACGGCAGCGTGAGCCATCTCGACCTGGGGTCGTTCGTGTTCACCCGGGAGCCGTACGAGCCCGGGGACGCGGTGCCGGGCGGGGTCTCCGAGGACGGCTGGCGCGGTCTCTGACGGTCCCGGCTGCTTCGTGGTCTCTGACGGTCCCGGCTGTTTCACGTGAAACAGCGCGCGCCGGGCCGGTCCCGGCGCGCTCGCCGTCCGGCCCAGCCGCCACCCTTCAGAGGTTCTTCTTGAAGCCCACGTGGGAGGCCTCGAAGCCGAGCCGCTCGTAGAAGCGGTGGGCGTCGGTGCGCGACACGTCGGAGGTCAGCTGGACCAGCCGGCAGCCCTGGCGGCCGGACTCCTCCACCGCCCACTCGATGAGCTGGGTCCCGAGGCCGCTGCCGCGCTCGTCGGCGTGGATGCGGACGCCCTCGATGATCGAGCGGGTGGTGCCGCGGCGGGAGAGACCGGGGATCACGGTCAGTTGGAGGGTTCCGACGACCTTCTTCCCGCGGACCGCCACGACGACGTGCTGATGGGGATCGCCCGCGAGCCGTTCGAAGGCGGTGACGTACGGGGCGAGGTCGTCGGGGGACTCCCGCTGGGCGCCCAGCGGGTCGTCCGCGAGCATCGCGACGATCGCCGGGAGGTCCTCGACGGCGGCGGGGCGGATGTCAAGATCACTCATGTCCGGCAGCGTACGGTCACCCGGCCGCGACGGTAAGGGGAGCGAAGCGCCTGCGCCAGTCACCGGGAAGGTCGGGGAGGGAACGGACCATCACCGCGTTCGTGGCGATCGATTCGACGCCGTTCTCCTTCACCCAGCGCAGCAGCTCCGTGTGTCGTACGTCGATGTCCGTCCGCAGCGGACGCTCGGTCGCGGCGGCCAGGGAGGCGATCAGCGCCTGGGCCGTGGCCGTGTCCTGGGCGATCAGCGGACCGACGACGTGGGTGTCCATGTTGGGCCAGGCCGCGGCGAAGCCCGTGATCACGCCGTCCTCCTCCGCGACCCTCAAGTGGTCGGCGAAGGCGGGCAGGCGTGTGATGAGGTGCGTGCGGTCGAGGCCGAAGATCTCCCGGTCCAGACGCACGACCGCCTGGAGGTCGTCCGCGGTGGCGGGACGGACGGGAACCGCCGGGGCGGGCGCGCGGAACGAGAACCGCCCGCGCACCATGTCGGACCGGGTCGTCTCGACGAAGCCCAGCTCCTCGTACAGGGGCTGACCGTTGGCAGTGGCGTACAGCGTGAGGGGGGTGTCGCCGGCCTCCTCGAGGACGTGCCGCATCAGCCTCCGGCCCACGCCCTGGCGCTGGTGCCGCTCGGCGACCAGCACCATGCCGATCGCGGCGAGCCCGGGGCCGTACGACGTGACCACGCAGCAGGTGACGAGACCCGGGCCGGAGGGGTCTTCGATGCCGTAGCCGGTTCCCGAGGTCAGCAGATGGCCCCACTTGTGCTCCTCGCGCGGCCACCCCCGGTTCTCGGAGAGGTCGGCGCAGGCGAGGAGGTCGTCCGTGGTGAGGCGCCGGATGGGGAGGTGAGCGACAGACGTGGGGGAGGTCGGCATGCCTTTCAGGCTCTCCGAAGGAGAGATCCTCCGTCCACCGGTTTGTTTCACGTGAAACGACACGCCCTAGCAGAAAGCTGGCTCTTCGGCCGGAGAACATCACTTTTCGTCCATGGTGGTACCCGCAAGCGCCATGCTGCGATCACGGAAGCCGCCCAGTGTGAGGCGAAGAAGATGATGGATGTTCCGACCATGACGACGGATGGGACGGAGGCCCGAATATCCGCGGCGGCCTCCGACGACGCGGTCCTGGTCCGCCGCACCCTGACGGAGATAGGCCCCGTCGCCGACCAGGTGACCTCGTACTTCTACGCACTGCTCTTCGTCAGGAACCCCCAGCTGCGCGAGATGTTCCCCGCGGCGATGGACACCCAGCGGGACCGGCTCCTCAAGGCGCTCCTGACGGCCGCCGAGCACCTGGACGACGTCCCGGTCCTCACGGAGTACCTCGGCAACCTCGGCAAGGGACACCGCAAGTACGGCACCACGGCCGCGCACTACCCGGCCGTCGGTGAGGCCCTCATCGGCGCGCTCACCCGGTACGCCTCCAGGAGCTGGGGCGAGGAGACCGAGGCGGCCTGGGTCCGTACGTACACGACCATCTCGCAGATCATGATCGACGCGGCGGCGGAGAACGAGGAGTCGGCCCCCGCCTGGTGGGAGGCCGAGGTGGTCAGCCATGACCTGCGCACCCCGGACGTCGCCGTGGTCACGCTCCGGCCCGACCAGCCGTACCCGTTCCTGGCAGGGCAGTACACGACCCTGGAGACCCCCTGGTGGCCGCGGATATGGCGGCACTACTCCTTCGCCTCGGCGCCGCGGCCCGACGGGCTCCTCTCCCTCCACGTGAAGGCGGTTCCGGCGGGATGGGTGTCCAACGCGCTCGTCCACCGGGCGCGACCCGGGGACGTCCTGCGGCTCGGCCCGCCGGCCGGCTCCATGACGGTCGACCACTCCACCGACAGCGGACTGCTCTGCCTGGGCGGTGGCACCGGGATCGCGCCGATCAAGGCGTTGGTCGAAGACGTGGCCGAGCACGGGGACCGGCGCCCCGTCGACGTCTTCTACGGGGCGCGCAGCGGGCACGACCTCTACGACATCGACACGATGCTGCGGCTCCAGAAGACCTTCCCCTGGCTCTCCGTCCACGCGGTCACGGAGGAACAGGGGCGCCTCCCGGACGCCGTGTGCCGATACGGGTCCTGGGAGGAGCGCGACGCCTACCTCTCGGGCCCGCTCGGCATGGTCCGCCGCGGGGTGGACGCCCTGCGCGGGGTGGGTGTCGCCTCGGACCGCATCCGGCACGACTTCCTGGCCGAGCTCACACCGGCCGAGTTCACCCCGGCGGACCTCACCCCGGCCGTGCCCGATCAGCCCAGGTCGGGCGCGTGCATGGCGCGGACTCCCTCGATGTTGCCGTCCAGGTAGTGCCGCAGGGAGAGCGGGACGAGATGGACGGCGGCGATCCCGACCCGGCTGAACGGCACCCGGACGATCTCGTACTCGCCGACCGGCTCGTCCATCTCGGGGCCGTGCCTCAGGGCGGGGTCCATGGAGTCGAGCCGGCACACGAAGAAGTGCTGGACCTTCACTCCGGAGACCCCGCCGTCGACGATGTGCTCGACGGTGTCGACGAAGCAGGGCACGACGTCGGTGATCTTGGCGCCGAGTTCTTCGTGCACCTCGCGGTGGAGGGCCTCGACGACGGTGGTGTCGGAGGGCTCGACGCCGCCGCCGGGCGTCAGCCAGTAGGGGTCCATCCCTGGCTTGGTGCGTTTGATGAGGACGAGATCGTCCCCGTCGAGCAGGATGGCGCGTGCGGTGCGTTTGATCACGGGCCGTTCGTTCATGGGAAGAAAATGGCCCGTACGCGGTGTCCTGAAACGCACCGGCTCCCCGGCGGTCGCCCGCGGGGAGCCCGGTCGGCGCCGGCGACTCAGCCGGACGCCGCCGCCTCGTCGAGGGCCCGCAGCACGTCGGCGATCAGGTCCTCCGGATCCTCGGCACCCACCGAGAAGCGGATGAAGCCCTCCGCCACCGCGTCCCCGCCCCAGCGTCCGCGCCGTTCCGCCGTGGAGCGCACGCCGCCGAAGCTGGTGGCGTCGTCCACGAGCCGCAGCTCCTCCAGGAACCGTTCGGCCCGCTTCCGGTCCGCCAGCTCGAAGGAGACCACCGGACCGAAGCGCCGCATCTGCCGGGCGGCCACCGCGTGCGAGGGATCGTCCGGAAGCCCGGGGTAGCGCAGCCCGGCCACGTCCGCGCGCCCGGCGAGCGCCTGCGCGAGGGAGAGGGCGGTGGAGCACTGCCGGTCGATCCGCAGCTGGAGGGTGGCCAGGGAACGGTGGGCGAGCCAGGCTTCCATGGGGCCGGGAATCGCCCCGACGATCTTGCGCCAGCGGCGCACCTCCGCGGCCCGCCGGGGGTCCCGGCAGGTCACGTGCCCGAGCAGGACGTCGCCGTGGCCGGTCATGCCCTTGGTGTCGCTGGCGACGGAGAAGTCCGCGCCGAGCTCCAGGGGCCGCTGACCGAGCGGGGTGGAGAGGGTGTTGTCGACGGCGACGAGCGCGCCGGCGGCGTGGGCCTCCCGCACCAGCCTGCGGATGTCGCAGACGTCGAGGCCGGGGTTGGACGGGCTCTCGATCCACAGCAGCCGGGCGCCTTCGAGGACGGCGAGCTGGCCGTCGCCGCCGGTCGGCGCGGTGCGGACCTCGACGCCGTACGCCCTCAGTTGCTCGTGGAGCAGTGGCAGGGCCTGGTAGCCGTCGGTCGGCATCACCACCGCGTCGCCGGCCCGCAGCTGGGAGAGGAGGACGGCGGAGATCGCGGCCATGCCCGAGGCGAAGACCAGCGTCTCGACGCCCTCCTCCCCCGGTGCCTCCAGTTCGCCGATGGCGCGTTCCAGATGGGTCCAGGTGGGGTTCTCGTCCCGCCCGTACGCGTAGCCGCCGGTCGGCTCGCCCGGCAGGTGGAAGTGGGCGGCGAAGACCGGGCCCGGGAGGGTGGGCTCGTACTTCACGGGCTCGGGCAGCCCCGCCCGTACCGCGCGCGTGCCGTCGCCGAGTTCCTTGTCGATCACGATGTCCGCTCCTCCACTTCCCTGCGGACGGCGGCGAGGAGTCCCTCGCTCGCCGCCTCGACCATCTCCAGGCACTCGTCGAAGCCCTCGCGGCCCCCGTAGTACGGGTCGGGGACGTCGAGCAGGTCCCCGGCGGCCGGGTCGTAGGAGCGCAGCAGCCGTATCCTCGCCGCCTCCTCGGGCGTACGGGCGAGGGCACGGAGCTCTCGTACGTGTCCCTCGTCGAGGGCGATCACCAGGTCGAGGGCGGGGAACCAGGAGGCTCGGAACTGCCGGGCGGAGTGGGCCGAGGTGTAGCCGTTCTCCTCCAGGACGGCGACCGTGCGCGGGTCGGCGCCGTCGCCCTCGTGCCAGCCTCCGGTCCCCGCGCTGTCGACCTCCACGACGCCGCCGAGGCCGGCCTCCTCCACATGGCTGCGGAAGACGTGCTCGGCCATCGGCGAACGGCAGATGTTGCCCGTGCAGACGAAGCAGACGCGGTAGGTCACGGTCCCCACTCAGTCGCCGTCGGGGAGCACGACGTTCAGCGCCCAGGAGACGACGGAGATGATCAGGCCGCCGAGGACCGCCGTCCAGAAGCCCTCCACGTGGAAGCTGAGGTCGAACTGCTCGGCCAACCACGAGGTCAGAAGGAGCATCAGGGCGTTGACCACGAGGGTGATCAGGCCGAGCGTCAGGATGAAAAGCGGCAGCGTCAGCAGCTTGACGATCGGCTTGACCAGGAAGTTCACGACGCCGAAAAGCAGGGCGACGAGAATGAGGGTCCAGATCTTCTTGCCGGTGCTGTCACCAGTGAGGGTGATGTCCTCGAGCAGCCAGATGGCGACTCCCAGGGCGCCCGCGTTCGCGAGCGTCTTGACTACGAAATTCTTCATGTGTCTGATCGTTGCAGACAGGATCGGGCCAAGGGCAGGGGCTGACGGGCGATGAAGGCATTCCGACTGGACGAACTCGAGGTGGAGCGCGCCGCGAACCAGGGCGCCTATCTCCAGTTCCTGCGGGAGCGGAACATGTCGGTGGGCCTGTACGCGTTGGACGCCGGGGCCCTCGACCCGCAGCAGCCGCACGCCCAGGACGAGGTGTACTTCGTGGTGAGCGGGCGCGCGGCGATCACCGTCGGCGAGGAGACGACCCAGGTGGCGCGCGGCAGCGTGGTGTACGTGCCGGCCGGGGCGCCGCACAGGTTCCACCACATCAGCGAGGACCTGAAGGTCCTCGTGGTCTTCTCCCCGCCGGAGGGCTGAGCCCTGCGGAGGACCCGGAGCGGCCCCGTCCCCTAGGGGGCGGATCAGGGGAGAGCGGGGGACGCGACGCCCCTGCGGGCCGTCTCCCGCACCTAGCCTTGAGGGTGTCCGGCGCGGAGTGCGCGGGACGGACCTTTCGAGAGCGAGGTAGGGACCATGGCCGTACAGGAGATGCTCGCGGGGCTGCCCTGGTGGGTGAAGTGGGTCGCCATACCCGCACTCGCCCTGCTGGTCTTCGGCGGACTGATCACCAGCGTGCTGACCTTCGTCGTCGGCCTGCTGTTCAAGGTGCTGCTCTTCGTGGCGCTCGTCGGCGGCCTGATCTACGTCGTGCAGAAGGTCAAGGGATCGGGCAGGTCCCGCGAGGAGTGGTGACCCAGCCCGGCCGGTCCACCCAGCCTGGCCGGTCCACCCAGCCTGGCCGGTCCACCCCGCCTCGCCGGTCCACCCCGCCTGGCCGGCCAACCCCGCCCGGCCAGGCCACCTCGAATGCCGCCCCGGCGACGCTGACTACCCGTCAGTACGAAGTCGGCGAAGGGCATTAGCCCGGCCGAGGGAACGGAAGCCGGGAATCCGGACGGCCTCCAGAGCCTGCCACTAGAGTGGAATCCCTCCGCCGTGTTGGGGACTACGGGCGTAGACCGCGTGTCGAAACAGCGGTTTCCCAGGCCCGGCGGGCGCGGGGGCGGCCCCCGCGGGCGGGTGCGACGCACCCGTCGTCACGCCTGGGGGTGACCTTTGGCCACGGCTACGCAGACGGCTGCACCTACCCTGATCGGTTCGGTGCAGCGGGCGCTGAGACTTCTGGAGGCCGTGTCCTCCCATGCGGACGGCGCCCCGGCCAAACAACTCGCCCGCGAGACGGGCCTTCAGCTCCCCACGACGTACCACCTGCTCCGCACCCTGACGCACGAGGGCTATCTGCGCCGCGAGAAGGGTGTGTTCCTCCTGGGTGACGCCGCCGTCCGACTGGCCGGTGGCGGAGCTGTGCAGAATCGTCGCATCAAGATCGAAGACTCCCTTGCCCGCTGGCGGGACGAGATCGGTGTGCCGGTGTACTTCGCCCTCTATCGCGAGGGCGAGATCGAGCTCGTCGCCGTCGCCGACACTCCTTCGGCCCCCGCGGTCGAGGAATGGGCCGACTTCCGGGAGACCGGGCACGCCCACGCGATCGGGCAATGCCTCCTGAGCCAACTCGATCTGAAGAGCCGTCAAGACCACCTCGACCGGCACCCGGTGGAAGCCATCACTCCGTACACGGTGCGTAATCGCCGTGCCCTTTTGGAGCGTTTGGGCGATTTGGGCCGTATGGAACCCCTGGTAGAGCGTCAGGAATATGCGCTCGGCACGGTCTGTGCCGCCATCCCCATCACCGCGGGCTCCACGGCGGGCGCGATGGCCATTTCCCTCCCCCTCCACCAGGCAGAACGGTTGCTCCCGGCAGTCGAGCGGCTACGTACAGAGATCGGGAGGCTCTTCAGCTCACTCGCGTTCTCTATCAGTATCTGAAAAATCACTCCTTGTGATCTGCTAGCGCGTACAGCACGATTGCGTCAAGAGGGCCACGGGGGATCATTCCTGGCCGTTTCGGTCACAGCTTTCAGCAGCTGTGTTTACACAGCTTCATCTACTGCGGGGTACATGATGCGAGAGTCGGTTCAGGCCGAGGTCCTGATGAGCTTCCTCGTCTCCGAGGAGCTCTGCTTCAAGATCCCGGTCGAGCTGCGATACGAGGCCCGGGATCCTTACGCGGTACGGATGACGTTCCACCTTCCCGGAGACGCGCCCGTGACCTGGGCGTTCGGTCGTGAACTGCTGCTCGACGGAATCAACCGCCCGAGCGGCGACGGCGACGTGCACATCGCGCCGACGGACCCGGAGGGGCTCTCGGACGTCTCCATCCGCCTCCAGGTCGGCGCCGACCGTGCCCTCTTCCGCGCCAGCGCGCCGCCGCTGGTCGCGTTCCTGGACCGGACGGACAAGCTGGTCCCGCTCGGTCAGGAAAGGACACTCGGCGACTTCGAGGACAACCTCGAAGCCGCACTCGGCCGGATTCTGGCAGAGGAGAACGCGGGCTGACCCCTGCCGAAAGTCCCTACTTCGCGCGCCGCCGCCGGCCGCCCCGTACCGCTGCCGCCCGGGAGTTCCCCTCGCCATCGGGCCCCGGCCGGTCGGCGGAGACCACCAGGGCCGCGAGGGCGGTGGTGACCGGCACCGAGGCGACGAGTCCGATCGAACCGACCAGCGTTCGGACGATCTCCACCGCGACCAGCTCGCTGTTGGCCACCGTGCCCATGCTGCTCTGCGCGATCGAGAAGAGCAGCAGGAGCGGCAGGGCGGCACCCGCGTAGGCGAGGACCAGGGTGTTCACCACCGAGGCGATGTGGTCGCGGCCGATCCGGATCCCGGCCCGGTACAGACCGCGCGGGCCCATGCGGGGATCGGCCTGGTGCAGCTCCCACACCGCCGAGGTCTGCGTGACGGTCACGTCGTCCAGGACGCCCAGCGAGCCGATGATCACGCTGGCGAGCAGCAGGCCGGACATGTCGATGTCCGGGTAGAGGCCGTGGATCAGGCCGGTGTTGTCATCGGTGTTGCCGCTGAGCGAGGCCCAGCCGATGAAGATCGAGCCGAGCAGCCCGATCAGCAGCAGCGAGACCAGCGTGCCGAGTACGGCGACCGAGGTGCGGGCCGAGAGCCCGTGGCACATGTAGAGAGCGATCAGCATGATCGCGCTCGATCCGACCACGGCCACGACCAGCGGGTTCGATCCGTCCAGGATCGCCGGCAGGATGAAGAAGGTCAGGATCAGGAAGCTCACCACGAGGGCGACGAGCGCCATGACGCCCCGCATTCGCCCGACGACCACCACCGCCAGCGCGAAGATCCCCGCGAGCAGGGCCATCGGCAGCTTCCGGTTCGCGTCCGTCACCGAGTACTGGAGGTCGTGCGGTGCGTCGGGGGCGTACGCCACCACCACGCCCTGACCCTCTTCCAGTTGGCGCGGCGCGTCGGGCTGCACGATCTCGGTGAACGTACGCCCCTTGTCCGGGCCGCTGGTGACCTCGATCGTCGCCTTCTCGCACTGCCCCTGCTGCGCGTTGACCGCCTCGCGGCCCTGCGCGGTCGAGGTGTCGCCGGTGGGCGGTACCTGGGCGGCGTTCACGTCTTTGCAGTCGACCTGCTCGACGGAGACGACCGTGCCCTGCTCGGTCTGCCTGTCGAAGCCGACCCCCGTGCGCTCGTGCGCCGGGGTGCCGCCTGGCCACAGGACCACGAGACCGACCACCACGGCGGTGGCGAAGGGGATCAGGACCGCGGCGATGACCTTGCGCAGATGCCGGGAGACGGGGGCGGCGGGGCCGTGGCTGTGGCTGTGACCATGACCGTGCGAGGTGCCGGGGGCATGATCGTGGCCGTGCGGCTCGGGTGTCTGCTGGGGGGAAGTCACCGACCGATCATCGCAAGAACGGCGAGGGCCCACTGTTCAGCACGCCAGGGATGGCGCTAGCGTGGTGACACCTTTGCACACGCGGGAGCTCGGAGCACCGGGCTGAGAGGGCGCTGATCACCGTACGCGCGTACTGAAGTACGTCGAACGGGAGGAGGCTGCGCCGACCGCCGAACCTGTTACCGGGTAATGCCGGCGTAGGGAGATTCGGTCTCATGACCATTCAGGATGCACGCACGCCTGCCTCCGACCAGAACAGCCCGCAGGAGCGCACGCCGGGCTGGCACAAGGGGTACGTCGAGGGTTCCCGCCCCGACATCCGGGTGCCGGTCCGTCAGGTGCACCTCACCAACGGCAAGGACGTGACGCTGTACGACACGTCCGGCCCGTACACCGACCCCACCGTCGACACCGACGTGCGGCGGGGCCTCGCGCCGCTGCGCGAGAACTGGATCATCGCGCGCGGCGACACCGAGGAGTACGCCGGCCGCCCCGTCCGCCCCGAGGACGACGGCATCAAGCACACCTCGCCGCGCGGCGGCGGGCTCAAGAACCTCGACGCCGTCTTCCCCGGCCGCCCGCGCCTGCCGCGCCGCGGCCGCGACGGCCAGGCGGTGACCCAGCTCGCGTACGCCCGCCGGGGCGAGATCACCCCGGAGATGGAGTACGTCGCGATCCGCGAGAACGTCTCCCCCGAGGTCGTGCGGGAGGAGATCGCCGCGGGTCGCGCGGTGCTCCCCGCGAACGTCAACCACCCGGAGATCGAGCCGATGATCATCGGCAAGCGGTTCCTGGTGAAGGTCAACGCCAACATCGGCAACTCGGCCGTCACCTCCTCCATCGAGGAGGAGGTGGAGAAGATGACCTGGGCGACGAAGTGGGGCGCCGACACGGTCATGGACCTGTCCACCGGCCGCAACATCCACACCACCCGCGAGTGGGTGCTGCGCAACTCCCCCGTGCCGATCGGCACCGTGCCGCTCTACCAGGCGCTGGAGAAGGTCGACGGCAAGGCCGAGGACCTGACCTGGGAGATCTACAAGGACACGGTCATCGAGCAGGCCGAGCAGGGCGTCGACTACATGACGGTCCACGCCGGCGTGCTCCTGCCGTACGTGCCCCTCACCGCGCGCCGCAAGACGGGCATCGTCTCGCGCGGCGGCTCGATCATGGCCGCCTGGTGCCTCGCGCACCACAAGGAGAACTTCCTCTACACGAACTTCGAGGAACTCTGCGAGATCCTCGCGGCGTACGACGTCACGTACTCGCTCGGCGACGGCCTGCGCCCCGGCTCGATCGCGGACGCCAACGACGAGGCGCAGTTCGCGGAGCTGAAGACGCTCGGCGAGCTGAACACGATCGCCAAGCGGCACAACGTGCAGACGATGATCGAGGGCCCGGGCCACGTCCCGATGCACAAGATCAAGGAGAACATCGACCTCCAGCAGGAGATCTGCGAGGAGGCCCCGTTCTACACGCTCGGCCCGCTGACCACGGACGTCGCGCCCGCGTACGACCACATCACCTCGGGCATCGGCGCCGCGATGATCGCCTGGTGGGGCACGGCGATGCTCTGCTACGTCACGCCCAAGGAGCACCTGGGCCTGCCGAACAAGGACGACGTGAAGACCGGCGTCATCACGTACAAGATCTCGGCCCACGCGGCGGACCTGGCCAAGGGGCACCCGGGCGCGCAGGAGTGGGACGACGCGCTCTCGGACGCGCGGTTCGAGTTCCGCTGGGAGGACCAGTTCAACCTGGCCCTCGACCCCGTCACCGCCCGCGAGTTCCACGACGAGACGCTGCCGGCGGAGCCCGCGAAGACGGCGCACTTCTGCTCGATGTGCGGGCCGAAGTTCTGCTCGATGCGGATCTCCCAGGACATCCGGCGTGAGCACGGGGGGACGCCGGAGGAGATCGAGGCCGGGATGGCGGAGAAGTCGAAGGAGTTCGCGGCCTCCGGCAACCGCGTCTACCTGCCGCTGGCGGACTGACCGGCCCGAGGGGGAACGGGGGACCGGCCGGGTGCCGGTCCCCCGCTTGGCGCGGGGGAGCCCCGGGCCTACGGGCCTTGCTGGTCCGGTGGTTCGGTCGCGGCGAGGGCGTCGCGGAGGAACGGGACGATCCCTCGTTCGAGCAGGGCGTGGCGCCAGGCTTCGCGGGCGCGGGCGAGCTCGTCCTCCGGACCGCCGGCGGCCGCGGCGGAGGTGACGGTCGCGGCCGGACTGTTCCGCAGGGCGGTCACGAGGAGCCCCGCCCCCGCGCAGACCAGGCCCGCGGCGGCGAGCGCACCGAAGACCAGGCCGGCCGTCAGGAGGGTCCCGCCGAACCGCAGGCCGGGCGCGACGGCCCGCAGCACCGCGCCGACCAGCAGGAAGATGACGGCGGCGGACCCGGCGAGCACGGGCACCATCACCGTGAGGATCGCGACGATTCCGGCCCCGGAACCGTCCTGCCGGGCGGGGACGCGGGTGGCGACGGCGACGCGGCCCGCCTCGCGGACCTTGGTGAAGTGGGCGTACTCGCTCGCCGCCGCGGTGGTGATCAGCGCCGTCGCGTTCACGGCCATGGCGCGCAGCTGTGCGGCCGTCAGCCATGTCCCGAATCCGGCGAGTTCCGGGCGTGTGTGCGCGGTGCTCAGTGCGTCGTCGAGGACGCGCTCGTACTCGGCGCGGTCCTCGGTCAGCAGGTACGGAGCCACGTTCATGTGCATCCCCCGATGCTCCGCAGGCCCGGATCAGCCGCGGAGAACGGCCGGGCGGGCGAAAACGGAGGAGAGCCTGCTACGGATGGTCCGATGGTATTGCGGTGACGCCACTGGCTGACAGGGTGTTTCCGGAAATCGCCTTTTCCGGATGCGCTGGGTTATCCGTCAGTCGTTCAGGGGGAGTTGGACGACCAGCAGCTTTCCGGCCATGGTCACGCCGCCGTCCATGGCGATGGCGAGCCCGTCCGCGTACACGTGCGGTCCGTCGACGACCGGGCCGCCGTCACCCTCGTCCTCTTCGCCGCCGACCTGGCCGAGGAGGTACGGGATGGGGCTGTGGCCGTGCACGATCCGGTGGCCGCCATAGGTGGAGAGGAGCTCCTGCACGGCCTGCGGACCGGTCTCGTCGTCGCGGAACGCGAAGCGCTTGGTGAACTTCCGGAAGAGGTCCCAGACCTCGTCGGCGTCGCTTCGGGTGAGGATCTCGTGGACCTTCTCGTTGACGTCCTCGATGCTCTCGCCGTACTCGAGGTAGGCGGTGGTGTCCGAGTGCAGGAGGAGGTGGTCGTCCTCCAGGACCACGGCGTCGAGCCGGGACATCCACTGGAGGTGGACGTCCTGGAGGCGGTCCATGTCGTGCTTCTGCCCGCCGTTGAGCAGCCAGGCCGCCTGGAAGGTGGCGGTGCCCGCGCCGGAGTTGACCGGGGTGTCGGCGAAGCGCTTGGCGCCGATGAGCAGCAGCTCGTGGTTGCCCATGAGGGCCTTGCAGTAGCCGCCGGCGGCCGCGGCCTCGGCGGAGAGCCGCATGACGAGGTCGATGACGCCGATGCCGTCGGGGCCGCGGTCGGTGAAGTCGCCGAGGAACCACAGCCGGGCGTTGCCCGCGGCCCAGCCGCCGTTCTCGTCGACGAGGCCCTGGGCGCGGAGGGCGGCCAGGAGTTCGTCGAGGTAGCCGTGGACGTCGCCGACGACGTAGAGCGGGCCGGGGCCGTCGGCGGGCGCGGAGGCGCGCTCGGGCGTCGCGGCGGCGTCGGGGGTGACCGGGACCTGGAGGGTGTCGCCGCGCTGGATGACGGGGAGGTCGCGCTCGGTCGGGGTGTAGTCGGCGGGGGGCTCGCCCTGGGGGAAGCCGTTGCCGGGGTGGTGGCCGGTGGCGACGGAGACGATGGAGGAGACGGCGGAGGAGACGGCGGGGGCGCTTGCCGCGGGCTCCTGGGCCTGTGCGTGCGCTCCGGCGTCAGGAACGGGGGCTCCGGCGCCAGAGACAGGGACTCCCGCGTCCGCCACGGGTGCGAGGCGGCGGCCCAGGAGGAGGGTCGGGTCGGCCGGAGCCGGTGCGGGCTCCGGGCTCTGCCGCTCCGCCGAGGGCGGCTCGACGGCGTGACCCTGTACGGGTACCAGGGCGTACGGCGGTACGCGGAAGTCGCGCAATGTCGCCGTGCGCACCACGGGCTCCTGCCCGGCCCCCTGAGTCATGGACCCCTCCACCACCGTCGCGATGCCCTGCACATCGCGGACCGGCCTGGTCGGGGTGGTCCGCGGTGTCGTCCGCCCATCATAGGAATGAGGGTCCTCCTGTGTGACGCACCAGGGGTGGTGAATCCGGGTCCACTCCGGGTTCACCGGTTGTTTCGCCCGAATTGAGAAGGTCCAGTCCAGGGTTGAAGCCGGTGTGGCGACCGGTTTCGCCGCCCCGGCCCACGGGCAGGGGGCGGGGCGGCGGTGGCGGATGGGGCCGTGTCAGTCCTTCGCGGGTGAGCGCGGCGGGCTGACCGTGGTGCGCGGCGAGCGCCGCTGCGAGGAGGTGCGGACGATGAGTTCGGTCGGTATCACCCGCTCGACCGGGCCGTCCGCGTCGATCCCCTCGATGGCGTCGATGAGGAGCTGGACGACGGCCGTGCCGATCCTGCGCGGTTTGAGCGAGAGCGTCGTGATGGGCGGTTCGGTCGTCGCGTACACGGTGGACTCGCTGCAGCAGACCAGCAGCAGGTCCTCCGGGACGCGCAGCCCGTAGCGGCGCGCGGCCGCGAGGAGATCGGTTCCGTTGGGGTCGAAGAGGCCGTAGACGGCGTCGGGTCGGTCCGGGCGGGCGAGCAGCCGGTCGGCCGCGACGGCGCCCGCGCACGGATCGTGCGCCGGATAGGCCTCGTATACGGGGTCCTGGCCGACCCTCTCGCACCAGTTGAGGTACGCGGTGGTGGACAGGCGGGTGTAGGTGTCGGTGGTGGTTCCGGTGAGGAGGCCGATCCGGCGGGCGCCGGCGTCGGCGAGGTGGTCGAGCAGGTCGAGGACGGCGGCTTCGTGGTCGTTGTCGACCCAGGCGGTGACCGGAAGGGTGCCGGCGGGGCGTCCGTCGGAGACGACGGGGAGGCCCTGCCGGACCAGTTCGGTGACGACCGGGTCGTGGTCGGAGGGGTCGATGACGACGGTGCCGTCTAGGGCGACGTTCGACCAGACGTCATGGCGGGAGGTGGCGGGGAGGATGACCAGGGCGTAGCCCCGGGCGAGCGCCGCCGATGTGGCTGCTCTGGCCATCTCCGCGAAGTACGCGAATTCGGTGAAGGTGAAAGGTTCATCCCCGTACGTGGTCACGGTCAGGCCGATCAGTCCCGACTTGCCCGTACGGAGCGTGCGGGCCGCCGCGGATGGGCGGTAGCCCAGCCGGTCGGCGACCTCGCGTACGTGCCGGCGCGTGGCGTCCGGGAGTCGGCCCTTGCCGTTGAGCGCGTCGGAGACAGTCGTGATGGAGACCCCGGCGGCGGCGGCCACGTCCCGGATGCCCGCCCGGCCCTGCCGGCTTCCCCGGGTCTGTGCCCGGCTCACCTGGTGCTTCCCTGCTGCTGTCATGGCGAGCCGATAGTAGGGCGACGGAGGGCGGTCGGGGCGGTCGCATATGCGGGCATTGACAGGCACGTTTCTGCATGATCGAAAGTGGTCAATTGCCAAAGAAACCCAGGTAGTTAAAGGTTGCCTCATGTGAGTTGGGCTTGTCAGGCGGCCCTGGCCTGGCGATGGGTTGATGTCTCGAAGAGGTCTCAACTCACCTCTACGGGGGATGCGCGCCACGGCGCTCGCCACCGGCGCACGCCACCCGATCACGCGCTCCCCCCTCTGGGGCGGGGGCCCAGAGTGTGTCCCTCCTGTTGTCCACAGCCCATTCGCAGCGGGGGCGAATCCTCATAAGGTGAGGAGTATTGGCGGTACGGACGGTCGAGGAGGCCACACTGTGAGCGAGACCAGCGGGAAGAGCACCGGCAGCCCCAGGCTGCGCGCCGAGCTGGACGGCGTTCCCACCTACAAGCCGGGCAAGCCGGCCGCCGCGGACGGCCCCGTGGCCTTCAAGCTGTCCTCCAACGAGAACCCCTACCCGCCGCTGCCGGGGGTCATGGACAGCGCGCTGGCCGCCGCCGCGAACTTCAACCGCTACCCCGACATGGCCTGCACCGGTCTCATGGAGGAGCTGGCCGAGCGCTTCGGCGTGCCGGTCTCGCACCTGGCGACGGGCACGGGCTCGGTCGGCGTCGCGCAGTCGCTCATCCAGGCCACCTCCGGCCCGGGCGACGAGGTCATCTACGCCTGGCGCTCCTTCGAGGCGTACCCGATCATCACGCAGATCAGCGGAGCCACCTCGGTGCAGGTGCCGCTGACCGACGGCGAGGTGCACGACCTCGACGCGATGGCCGAGGCCATCACCGAGCGGACCCGTCTGATCTTCGTCTGCAACCCCAACAACCCCACGGGCACCGCGGTCCGCCGGGCCGAGCTGGAGCGCTTCCTCGACCGGGTGCCCTCCGACATCCTGGTCGTGATCGACGAGGCGTACCGCGAGTTCGTGCGCGACACCGATATCCCGGACGGCATCGAGCTCTACCGCGACCGTCCGAACGTCGCCGTGCTGCGCACCTTCTCCAAGGCGTACGGCCTGGCGGGGCTGCGGGTCGGCTTCGCGATCGCCCACGAGCCGGTGGCGGCGGCGCTGCGCAAGACCGCGGTGCCGTTCGGCGTGAGCCAGCTGGCGCAGGACGCGGCCGTGGCCTCGCTGCGCGCCGAGGACGAGCTGCTCGGGCGGGTCGGCTCGCTGGTGGCCGAGCGCGAGCGGGTCCGGTCGGGGCTCCTGGCCCAGGGCTGGACCGTGGCGGACACCCAGGCGAACTTCGTCTGGCTGCGGCTGGGCGACCGGACCCTGGACTTCGCGGCCGAGTGCGAGCGGCACGGTGTCGTCGTGCGTCCGTTCGCCGGCGAGGGTGTGCGCGTCACGATCGGTGAGACCGAGGCCAACGACCTCTTCCTGAAGGTGACGGAGGGCTTCCGCAAGGAGAGCTGATCCGGGGACGGCCTTCCGGGCCGGCACGACGGCCCCCACGAGCCCGGCTCGTGGGGGCCGTCGGCGTTTCCGGAGCCGTGACCCGCGGTAGGGGGACCCCGACCGAAGGTACGGAATTCGTATGAGTAATAATGCTTGTGAATGTGAACGCGTTCACAAGCGTGTCCTGCTTCATCCCGTAATTGGTGGGATTAACGGGGCAAACTGCCGATGTGACCACGGCGAGTAAGGAGAAAACGACGTGGACCTCGCTCTGGCGCCAGAGACTCTGGCGCGCTGGCAGTTCGGCATCACCACCGTCTACCACTTCCTCTTCGTCCCCCTGACGATCTCCCTGGCCGCGCTCACGGCGGGCCTCCAGACGGCATGGGTGCGGACGGAGAAGGAGAAGTACCTCAGGGCGACGAAGTTCTGGGGCAAGCTCTTCCTGATCAACATCGCCATGGGTGTCGTCACCGGCATCGTGCAGGAGTTCCAGTTCGGCATGAACTGGTCCGACTACTCGCGCTTCGTCGGCGACATCTTCGGCGCCCCGCTCGCCTTCGAGGCGCTCATCGCCTTCTTCTTCGAGTCCACCTTCATCGGGCTGTGGATCTTCGGTTGGGACAAGCTGCCGAAGAAGATCCACCTCGCCTGCATCTGGATGGTCTCGATCGGCACGATCCTGTCGGCCTACTTCATCCTCGCGGCGAACTCCTGGATGCAGCACCCCGTCGGGTACCGCATCAACGAGGAGCGCGGCCGGGCGGAGCTGACCGACTTCTGGGCGGTGCTCACCCAGAACACCACCCTCAGCCAGGTCTTCCACACGATGACGGCGGCGTTCCTGGTCGGCGGCGCGTTCATGGTCGGCATCTCCGCCTTCCACCTGGCCCGCAAGAAGCACATCCCGGTCATGCGGACCTCGCTGCGGCTCGGCCTGGTCACCCTGATCATCGCCGGCCTCGGCACCGCGATCAGCGGTGACGTGCTCGGCAAGGTCATGTTCAAGCAGCAGCCGATGAAGATGGCCGCCGCCGAGGCGCTGTGGGACGGCGAGGCACCCGCGCCCTTCTCCGTCTTCGCCTGGGGCGATGTCGACCAGGGTCACAACAAGGTGGCCATAGAGATTCCCGGCCTCCTGTCCTTCCTCGCCAACGACGACTTCGACTCGTACGTCCCCGGCATCAACGACGTCAACAAGGCCGAGCAGGAGAAGTACGGACCCGGCGACTACCGGCCGAACATCCCGGTCGCGTACTGGGGATTCCGCTGGATGATCGGCTTCGGCATGGCCTCGCTCGGCATCGGCGTGCTCGGTCTCTGGCTGACCCGGAAGAAGTTCATGCTGGCGCCGGGGATGAGGACCGGTGAGGACGAGGTGCCGAACCTGGTCCTGTTCAAGAGCAAGGCGCTCAGCCCCCGCTTCACCAAGTGGTACTGGGTCGTCGCCCTGTGGACCATGCTCTTCCCGCTCATCGCCAACTCCTGGGGCTGGATCTTCACCGAGATGGGCCGTCAGCCCTGGGTCGTCTACGGCGTGCTGCGCACCCGTGACGCGGTCTCGCCCGGCGTCTCCCAGGGCGAGGTGCTCACCTCGATGATCATCTTCACCGCCCTCTACGCCGTCCTCGCCGTGATCGAGGTGAAGCTCCTCGTCAAGTACGTGAAGGCGGGGCCGCCCGAGCTCACCGAGGACGACCTCAACCCGCCCACCAAGATCGGCGGGGACTCGCGTGACCCCGACCGCCCCATGGCCTTCTCGTACTGAGGCTCAGGAGATCGAGGCATGGAACTCCACGACGTCTGGTTCGTACTCATCGCCGTCCTCTGGATCGGCTACTTCTTCCTCGAAGGGTTCGACTTCGGGGTCGGCATCCTGACCAAGCTCCTCGCCCGCGACCGGGCCGAGAAGCGGGTCCTCATCAACACCATCGGACCCGTCTGGGACGGCAACGAGGTGTGGCTCCTCACCGCCGGCGGAGCGACCTTCGCCGCGTTCCCCGAGTGGTACGCGACGCTCTTCTCCGGCTTCTACCTGCCGCTGCTCGTCATCCTGATCTGCCTGATCATCCGGGGCGTGGCCTTCGAGTACCGCGCGAAGCGTCCCGAGGAGAACTGGCAGCGCAACTGGGAGCAGGCCATCTTCTGGACCTCCCTGATCCCCGCGTTCCTCTGGGGCGTGGCCTTCGGCAACATCGTCCGGGGCGTGAAGATCGACGGCGACATGGAGTACGTGGGCACCTTCTGGGACCTGCTCAACCCGTACGCGATCCTCGGCGGCCTGGTCACGCTCGCCCTCTTCACCTTCCACGGCGCGGTCTTCGCCGCGCTCAAGACGATCGGTGACATCCGGGTCAGGGCCAGGGACCTGGCGCTCAAGCTGGGTCTGGTCACGGCCGTGCTCGCGCTCGGCTTCCTGATCTGGACCCAGGTCGACACCGGGGACGGCTGGAGCCTCGCAGCGATGCTGGTCGCCGTGGTGGCCCTGGTCGGCGCGATCGGTGCCATCAAGGCAGGCCGCGAGGGCTGGTCGTTCGCGCTCTCGGGCGTGACCATCGCCGCCGCGGTGGCGATGCTCTTCCTCGCGCTCTTCCCGAACGTCATGCCGTCTTCGCTCAACCCCGAGTGGAGCCTGACCGTGACGAACGCGTCGTCGAGCCCGTACACGCTGAAGATCATGACCTGGTGCGCGGCGATCGCGACCCCGTTGGTGCTGCTCTACCAGAGTTGGACCTACTGGGTGTTCCGCAAGCGCATCGGCACGCAGCACATCGCCGACGCCCACTAGTCGCACTCACCTTTCGGTGCTCATCAGAGGGGCATGTTTCACGTGAAACCGATCGATCCGCGTCTGCTCCGGTACGCCCGTGCCACCCGCTTCTTCCTCGCCGCGGTGGTCATGCTCGGACTGGTCGGAGCGGCGCTGGTCATCGCCCAGGCGATGCTCATCGCCGAGGTCGTGGTGGGGGCCTTCCAGAAGGGCCTCGCGGTTTCCGACCTGACCACCCCTCTGCTGCTGCTCGCGGGAGTCGCCGTGGGGCGGGGGCTCGTCTCCTGGCTGACCGAGCTCGCCGCCCACCGGGCGAGCGCGGCGGTCAAGTCCGAGCTCCGCGGCCGGCTGCTCCAGCGGGCGGCGGCACTCGGGCCCGGTTGGCTGAGCGGCCAGAAGGCCGGATCGTTGATCGCGCTCGCCACGCGCGGTGTGGACGCGCTCGACGACTACTTCGCCCGCTACCTGCCGCAGCTCGGTCTCGCGGTGGTCGTCCCGGTGGCGGTCCTCGCCCGGATCGTCACCGAGGACTGGGTCTCGGCGGCGATCATCGTCGTCACCCTGCCGCTCATCCCGGTGTTCATGATCCTCATCGGCTGGTACACCCAGACGCGGATGGACCGGCAGTGGAAGCTGCTCTCCCGGCTCTCCGGCCACTTCCTGGACGTGGTGGCCGGGCTTCCCACCCTGAAGATCTTCGGCCGGGCCAAGGCCCAGGCCGAGTCGATCCGCGCGATCACCTCGGAGTACCGGCAGGCGACCATGCGGACCCTGCGCATCGCCTTCCTCTCCTCCTTCGCGCTGGAACTCCTCGCGACCCTCTCGGTCGCGCTCGTCGCCGTCACCATCGGCATGCGGCTCGTCCATGGCGAGTTCGACCTGTACACCGGGCTCGTCATCCTGGTCCTCGCGCCCGAGGCCTATCTGCCGCTGCGGCAGGTCGGGGCGCAGTACCACGCGGCCGCCGAGGGGCTCGCCGCCGCCGAGGAGATCTTCGAGGTCCTGGAGCAGCCTGTCCGGGACGGCGGTACGGGGGCGGCGTCCGGCTCCGTACGCCTCGAGCTCGACGGGGTCACCGTGCGGTACCCCGGGCGCGCCGCGCCGGCGCTCGACGCGGCGACGCTGACGGTGGAGCCCGGCGAGACGGTCGCCCTGGTCGGTCCGAGCGGGGTCGGCAAGTCGACGCTGCTCGACGTGGTGCTCGGATTCGCCGTGCCGGAGGACGGCGGGTCCGTCCGGGTCGGCGGGTCCGTCGCCGGCGAGGGACAGGAGCTCGCGACGCTCGACCCGGAGGCATGGCGGTCCCGGATCGCCTGGGTGCCCCAGCGCCCCTACCTCTTCGCGGGGACGGTCGCCGAGAACGTCCGCCTGGCCCGTCCGGACGCCTCCGACGAGGAGGTGCGGGCGGCCCTGCGGGACGCCGGGGCCGACGGCTTCGTCGCGGGCCTTCCCCAGGGGCTCGACACCCCGCTCGGCGAGGACGGTACGGGGCTCTCGGCGGGCCAGCGGCAGCGCCTGGCGCTCGCCCGGGCGTTTCTGGCCGACCGTCCCCTGCTGCTGCTCGACGAGCCGACGGCCGCCCTCGACGGTGAGACGGAAGCCGGTGTGGTCGACGCGGTACGACGCCTCGCGGCGGGTCGGACCGTGCTCCTGGTCGTCCACCGACCGGCCCTCCTCGCGGTCGCCGACCGCGTGGTGACCCTCGGCGGCGACGCATCAGGCGTGTTTCACGTGGAACATTCGTCCGTCACGAGCTCCGCGGACGCGGCGCCGGGCACGGATCTCGCCGAGGCGGCTCCCCTCGCGGACTCTGCCGCGCAGGCTTCCGCGGTTCCCACGTCGGTGCTCGCACGGGTCCGGGGCATGGCCGGCGAGCTCAAGGGACGCATGTCACTGGCCCTGCTCCTCGGGAGCCTGGCGCTCGGCTCGGCGGTCGGGCTCATGGCCGTCTCCGGCTGGCTGATCTCCCGGGCCTCCGAACAGCCGCCGGTGCTCTATCTGATGATGGCCGTCACCGCCACGCGCGCCTTCGGCATCGGCCGGGCCGTCTTCCGGTACGCCGAGCGGCTCGTCTCCCACGACGCCGTGCTCCGGATGCTCGCCGAGCTCCGCGTCTCCGTATTCCGTCGCCTGGAGCGGATCGCCCCCGCCGGGCTCCGTCGCACTCGGCGCGGAGACCTCCTCTCCCGTCTCGTCCAGGACGTCGACGCCCTCCAGGACTACTGGCTGCGCTGGCTGCTGCCGGCCGGGGCCGCGCTCGTCGTGGGCGTCGCGTCCGTCGGCTTCACCGCCTGGCTGCTGCCCGAGGCCGGGATCGTCCTCGCCGTGGGTCTGCTCGTCGCCGGCATCGCCGTACCGATGGTCGGCGGCGCCCTCGCCCGCCGGGCGGAGCGGCGGCTCGCCCCCGCCCGTGGAACGCTGGCGACCGCGGTGGCGGACCTGCTGCGCGGCTGCGCCGAACTGACGGTCGCGGGTGCGCTGCCGGGCCGCCTCGCCCGTACCCGTACGGCCGACCGCGACCTCACCTCCATCGCTTCCCGGCAGGCCGCCGCCACCGCGGTCGGCGCCGGGCTCTCCGCGCTGCTCTGCGGCCTCACGGTCGCGGCCGCCGCGCTCGTCGGCGTCCAGGCCGTGCGCGACGGACGGCTCGACGGGGTGGCCCTCGCCGTGGTCGTCCTGACGCCGCTCGCCGCCTTCGAGGCCGTCACCGGCCTCCCGCTCGCCGTCCAGTACCGCCAGCGGGTCCGGCACAGCGCCCAGCGCGTCTTCGAGGTGCTCGACGCCCCCGCCCCCGTACACGAGCCGGCCCACCCCGCGACGCCTCCCGCGAGCCCGTTCCCGCTGGAGCTGGCCGGGCTCTCCGCCCGGTACGCCGGGCAGGAGCGGCCCGCGCTCGCCGACTTCGGGATCACCCTGGAGGCCGGGCGCCGGATCGCCGTCGTCGGCGCCTCCGGCTCCGGGAAGACCACCCTCGCCCAGGTGCTGCTGCGCTTCCTCGACGCGGAGCACGGCACGTACCGGATCGGCGGTGTGCCCGCGCGGGAGCTCGACGGCGACGCCGTACGGCGGTTCGTCGGCCTCTGCGCCCAGGACGCCCACCTCTTCGACAGCTCCGTACGGGAGAACCTGCGGCTCGCCAAGGTCGGCGCGAGCGACGAGGAGCTGCGCGAGGCCCTGCGCGGCGCCCGGCTCCTCGACTGGGTGGACGGGCTTCCGGCCGGGCTCGACACCCTCGTGGGCGAGCACGGTTCCCGGCTCTCCGGCGGCCAGCGGCAGCGCCTCGCGCTGGCCCGCGCGCTCCTCGCCGACTTCCCCGTCCTCGTCCTCGACGAGCCCGCCGAGCACCTCGACCTGGCCACCGCCGACGCGCTCACCGACGACCTGCTCCGGGCCACGGAAGGCCGCACCACCGTCCTCATCACGCACCGGCTGCACGGCCTCGACGTCGTCGACGAGGTCGTCGTCCTGGACGAGGGAAGGACCGTGCAGCACGGCCCGTACGCGGAGCTTGCGGAGGCGGAGGGCCCGCTGCGCCGGATGCTGGAGCAGGAACGGGAGACCGACCTGCTGGTCGGCGCCGCCGCGGTGCCGACTTTTCTCGCCAAATAGGACTAACTAGGCTCACCTCATGACCGACGCCGTGTCCGACACCTCGGACCCCCTGGAAGCCGCCACCCAGGCCACCCGCAGCCTCCAGGGGCTGTCCACGGAGCTCACGGCCCGCGTGCCGCAGCTCCTGGAGGCCATGCGTTCGGTCGGCACCGGCCTCGAACTCCACTCCACGCTCGACCGGATCTGCGAGACCGCCGCCGAGCTCGCCGACGCCCGCTACGCCGCCATCGGCGTCGTGGACGACGAGGGCGAGGGCCTCTCCGACTTCGTCACCTTCGGCGTCGGCGAGGACGTCGCCCGCCGGATCGGGCGCCTTCCCGACGGGCATGCGGGGCTGCTCGGCGCGCTCATCCGCGATCCGCAGACCATCCGTCTCGCCGACCTGTCCACCGACCCGCGCTCGGCCGGCTTCCCGCCCGGACACCCGCCCATGCGGAGCTTCCTCGGCGTCCCCATCCGGGTCCAGGGCGAGATCTTCGGCAACCTCTACCTCGCCGAGAAGCGCGGCTCAGGCGAGTTCAACGACTACGACGTCCACATGGTCCGGGTCCTCGCCACCGAGGCCGGCATCGCCATCGGCAACGCCCGCCTCTACGAGGCCGCCCGGCAGCGGGAGCGGTGGATCGACGGCTCGGTGGCCGTCACCACGGCGCTGCTCTCCGGCGGTGACGCGGACGACGCGCTGTCGGTCGTCGCCGAACAGGCCCGGCGGCTCGCCGACGCGGACGCCGGGATCGTGCTGCTGCCCGCCGAGGACGGCGGCCTGGAGATCGTCTCCGTCTCCTCGCCCCGCCCCACCAAGTCCCTCGGCGTGGTGATCCCGCCCGAGAGCGCCGTGGTGGAGCAGCTCCTGAACGGCGAACCGGTCTTCGTGGCGGACGCGTCGAGCGACCCGCGCATGATCAGCCGGCTGACCTCCCCGTACGGCCCGAGCATGATGCTGCCGCTGCAGAGCGGCGGCCGGGTGCTCGGCGCGCTCGCCATGCCCCGCGCGCGGGGCGCCCGCCCGTTCACGGAGGCGGAGCGGACGCTCGCCACGCAGTTCGCCTCGCAGGCGGCGCTCGCCCTGATGATGGCGGACGCGCAGCGGGACCGGGAGCGGCTCGCGGTGTACGAGGACCGCGACCGCATCGCCCGCGACCTGCACGACCTCGTCATCCAGCGGCTCTTCGCCACCGGGATGATGCTGGAGAGCGCCCAGCGGAAGTCGATCGTGCCGGCCGTGCGCGAGGGCGTCGGCAAGGCCGTGGACGAGCTGGACGTGACCATCCAGGAGATCCGTACGGCGATCTTCGCGCTCCAGCAGGGGCCCGCCGAAGCACCGTCGGGACTGCGCACCCGCGTCCTGCGCGAGATCAACATGGCGGCCGTTCCGCTCGGCTTCAAGCCCGCGCACCGCTTCCTCGGCGTGATCGACTCGGCGGTCGGCGAGCTCACCGGGAAGAACCTCATCGCGGCGCTGCGGGAGGCGCTGTCGAACGCGTTCCGGCACGCGGAGGCGACCCGGATCGAGGTGGTCGTGGACGCCACGGTCACCCTGCCCGACGGTTCGGCCGGGGTCCGGCTCTCCGTCGCGGACGACGGCGTCGGCATCCCCGAGGGCGGGCGGCGCAGCGGTCTGCGCAACCTGGCGCGGCGGGCCGAGTCGCTGGGCGGCGCGAGCTGGTGCGGCCCGGGCCTCGGGGAGGACGGCGGCGGTACGACGGTGGTGTGGGAGGCGCCGCTCTAGCGCGGCGAGTCCCGCTCTGGCGCGGACAGGCCCCGCTCTGGCGCGGCAGGCCCCGCTCTGGCGCGGACAGGGTCCGCTCTCGCGGCGGGCCCGCTGCGTGGCGCTCTGGGGCCGCAGCCCCCGTTACGTCGGCTCGCCGAGGGCTTCCGCGACGAGCTGCTCGATGATCACGGCCACGCCGTCCTCGTTGTTGCCGACGGTACGGCCGGAGGCGGCGGCGATCACGTCCGGGTGGGCGTTGCCCATCGCGTACGAGCGGCCGGCCCAGCTGAGCATCTCGATGTCGTTCGGCATGTCGCCGAAGGCGGCGACCTCCTCGGGCGCGATCCCGCGCTGGGCGCAGCACAGGGCGAGGGTGGAGGCCTTGGAGACGCCGAGGCCGCTGATCTCCAGGAGCGCGGTCGGGCTGGAGCGGGTGAAGGAGGCCAGTTCGCCGGCGGCCCGCCTGGCGCCGGCCAGGAAGTCGTCGGGGTCGAGCTCGGGGTGCTGGGCGAGCAGCTTGATCACCGGGGCGGCCGTGCCCGGCTCCTCCTCGAAGAGGAGCTTCTCGGCCGTGGCGACGGTGGCGCCGGGGTCGAGGTGGAACGGCGGGTAGTGCGGCTCGTAGTGGATGCCGGTGGTGAGCTCGACCGCGAAGGAGGTCCCGGGCACGGCGGCGCGGAGGGCCTGGACGACGGCGAGGGCGACCGGCCGCTCCAGGGGGCGGACCTCCAGGAAGGTGCCTCCCTGGTGGAGGTCGACGACGGCGGCGCCGTTGGCGCAGATGGCCAGGCCGTGGCCGTGGACGTGGTCGCTGACGACGTCCATCCAGCGGGCGGGGCGGCCGGTGACGAAGAAGACCTCGATGCCGGCCCGCTCCGCCGCGGCGAGGGCGGCGATCGTGCGCTCGGAGACGGACTTGTCGTCGCGCAGGAGCGTCCCGTCGAGATCGGTGGCGATCAGCCGGGACGTGGGGGCCGAGGGGCGCGGGGAGAGGGGAGAGGTCACCGCCCCATTGTTCCGCACGAGGCGCACGTGCGTGCGGGGAGGTGCGCAGATGAGTGGGCGGATTCGGCGGTAAGACGCCCGTTCGGTATCCGGAGGCCGGGGAAGGATTCCTGGGGAGCTCGCGACGAATCCAGGGGGTGGACCATGGTCTCGGGCCGGCGGACCGGTGAGTGCGAGGCCTGCGGAGCACCGTACGGGCGCTGGATCGCGAGCCTGCGGATGGCGCTGTGCGGGAGCTGCGAGCAGGCGGAGACGGAGTGCCCGGCCCGTGAGCCGGTCCTCATCGGGGAGGTCCTGCTGGGCATGGCCGAGGCCGTGGCCCTGGCGGCCGCCTCCGGTCCTCCCGGAGGCGGCGCGGACGGCGGGATCAGCCCAGCTGCGTGAGGGCCTCGGTCGCGATCCGCTCGAAGACGGCCTGGTCCGCGGCGAAGACGGAGTCGGCGATCGGCCAGTGGATGACGAGCTCGGTGAAACCGAGGTCGCGGTGGGTGCCGGCGAAGTCGACGAAGGCGTCGACCGACTCCAGCGGGCCGGAGCGGTCCGGGGTGAAGCCGGTCAGCAGGATCTTGTCGAGTTCGGCCACGTCACGGCCGGTCTCCGCGCAGGCCTTGCCGAGCTTCTCGATCTGGCCGCGCAGGGCCTCCACGGACTGTGCCGGGGTGCCCTCCTCGTACAGCTTCGGGTCGCCGGTGGTCACCCACGCCTGGCCGTGGCGGGCGGCGAGGCGCAGTCCGCGCGGGCCGGTCGCGGCCACGGCGAAGGGCAGGCGGGGGCGCTGGACGCAGCCGGGGATGTTCCGGACGTCCTCCGCCGTGTAGAACGTGCCGCGCTCGGTGACCGCGTTCTCGGTGAGCAGGCGGTCGAGCAGCGGCACGAACTCGCCGAAGCGGTCCGCGCGCTCCTTCGGCGTCCAGGCCTCCTGGCCGAGGGCGGTGGCGTCGAAGCCGTTGCCGCCGGCCCCGATGCCGAGGGTGATCCGGCCGCCGGAGACGTCGTCGAGGGAGATCAGTTCCTTGGCGAGGGTCACCGGGTGCCGGAAGTTCGGCGAGGTGACGAGGGTGCCGAGGCGCATGCGCTCGGTCGCCGTGGCGGCGGCGGTCAGGGTGGGGAGGGCACCGAACCAGGGCCCTTCGCGGAAGGTCCGCCAGGAGAGGTGGTCGTAGCTGTACGCGGTGTGGAACCCCAGCTCCTCCGCGCGCTGCCACTTCGCGCGTCCGCCGTCGTGCCAGCGGTCGATGGGCAGGATGACGGTGCTCAGGCGCAGGTTGCTCATGGTCCCGAGCCTACGGCGGGATCCGGGGGTCAGCGGATTCTGGAGCTCATCCAGGGGGTGAGCGTGAGGGCCGCGACGAGCTCCTTGTGCGTCCTGTCGCCGGGGAGCGGGACGACCAGCCACCAGCCCGGCGGGAAGAACCGGCCCTTCACGTGGGCGAGGCCGCCGAGGACGGAGCGCAGGAAGGCGGGGACCTCGTCGCGCGTGAGGTCCGCGAACTCGATCCCGTCGACGGTGATCCTGGCGTCGTCGTCGGGGTAGAGCTGGACGGTGAGCACGGGGGAACCGCCGAGTTCGACGTACGCCTCGTGCGGGAGGGAGCCGTCGGGGTCGAGGACGGCGAACGCGTCGGACGAGGTGCGCCGGGAGGTCCGGTCCGCGCCGATGTCGTCGGTGACCGACATCTCCAGGTTGAACTCGCGGGCGATCTCGCGGATCGCGGTGACGGCCGATTCGGTCGTGGGCAGGTGCGGATGCGGCATAGAAACGATCATGCCTGAGTTCCCGGCCCGCGCGACGGGCTCAGGAGGGCAGTCGGAGGAACTCCGGCGGGACGGCGTCGGCGAGCCAGACCCCGTTGGCGCTGACGTGGAAGACGTGTCCGGCCCGGTGCATGGCTCCCGCGTCGACGCTGAGGACGACCGGGCGGCCGCGCCGGGCGCCGACGCGGGTCGCGGTCTCCCGGTCCGGCGAGAGGTGCACGTGGTGGCGGGCCATGGGGCGCAGCCCCTCCGCGCGGATTGCGGGCAGCGCGGCCGCGACCGTGCCGTGGAAGAGGTACGCGGGGGGTTCGGCGGCCGGCAGGTCGAGGTCCACCCGCACGGTGTGCCCCTGGCTCGCGCGGATGCGGGTGCCCTCGATCGCGAAGCGCTTCTTGTCGTTGGTCGCGACGACGTGGTCGAGTTCCTCGCGGGTGATCCGGAAGCCGTGGTCGGCCGCGGAGCGGAGCAGCGTGTCGATCTCGGTCCAGCCGTGTGCGTCGAGGGTCAGCCCGATCCGCTCGGGCTGGTGGCGCAGGTGCTTGGAGAGGTATTTCGACACCTTCACCGTGCGTCGTTCGTCCATGAGTTCCCCCGTTCGTCGGCGTTTGGTCCACAGCCAAAGCGATTTATCCACAGGCTAGTTGGCTGTTCTGTGGACAACGAACTCAATTCTGGGGGGAGTGGCGCGCGGCGAGGGCGTCCAAGGTCCTTTTCCCCAGCTCGCGTTCGGTGGCGGCCGCGACGAACGCCGCCACGCCGTCCGGGCCGACCAGCTCCTGCACGGCCCGGACGGTGTCGGCCGGGAGCGCTATCGGCCGCGGTTCGTCACCGCGGGACGGCGGAGGTTCGGGGGACAGGTGGAGCTGGAGGTGCCGGGTCGCCAAGAGGCGCATGGCACGGGCGAGTTCGGCGTCGACGGTCTGCTGGGCGAGCGGCCGGAGCCGCCGCACCATGGTCGCCGCCTCGGCCGCGTCGGCGTCCGTCGGCGGCCGGTGCTCCAGGTAGCGGGCGAAGACGTGCTCGGTGGTGAACTCCAGGAAGCGCGAGGCGATGTGCTCGACCTGGTCGCGCAGCTCCCGCAGGTGCCCGGTGATGGCCGCGAGCGGCACCCCGGCCGCGTACAGCTCGACCGCCACGGCGAGCTCCTGCGGACTCGGTACGAGGTACTCCTCCGTCTCCCGGTCCGTCAGCCGCTCCAGTACGCCGAGCTCGATGGCGTCCCGGATGGCGTCCTCGTCCGGCGTGCCGCCGAAACGGGCGTCCAGGTCCGCGCGCGAGATCCGGTCCGCCTCCTCGTCGGTCCACGGGCCGTGGACCTCGGCGACCAGGCCGAGCACCCCGCCGAGGCCCCGGCCGGTGTCCCAGGCCTCCAGGAGCTCCTTGATGGAGGCCAGGGTGTAGCCGCGGTCGAGGAGGTCCGCGATCTGCCGCAGCCGGGCGAGGTGGGCGTCCCCGTACACGTTCGACCGGCCGCGCCGCTCGGGGCGGGGCAGCAGGCCGCGGTCCTGGTAGGCGCGGATCGTCCGGACGGTGGCCCCGCTGTGATGCGCGAGGTCCTCGATCCGGTACTCCGGCTGTGCTGACTGCTCGGACAAACCCGCTCCCACCGACCGCTCACCGCACCCCGTCGCCGCGGGGCCCCTCCTGGGAGGGATCGTACGACCGCCGGCCCCTCCCGCTCCCCTCGGTGCGGCCGGGGGACCCCCGGCTACGCGGGCGGCTGCCAGCGGGCGAAGGCCCGCAGGACGCCCGGGCTGAGCCGGGACAGGGCGTGGACGCCCCGCGCCTCGGGGGTGACCGGGACGACGGCACGGTCGTGCAGGACGGCGTCGAGGATCGCGTCCGCGACCTTCTCCGGCGGGTAGTTCCGCAGGCCGTAGAGCCGGGAGGCCTTGCGCTGTCTCCTCTTCTCCTCCGCCTCGTCCGTGACGCCGGCGAACCGCGCGGTCGCCGTGATGTTGGTGTTGACGATGCCCGGGCAGATCGCGGACACCCCGATGTCCTGGCCGGCGAGCTCGGCGCGCAGGCACTCGCTGAGCATCAGCACTGCGGCCTTCGACGTGCTGTACGCGGGCAGGGCGCGGGAGGGCTGGAAGGCCGCCGCCGAGGCGGTGTTCACGATGTGGCCGCCCTGGCCGCGCGCGGTCATCTGCGCGCCGAAGATCCGGCACCCGTGGATCACACCCCACAGGTTGACGTCGAGGACCCGCTTCCACTCCTCGCTCGTCGTCTCGAAGAAGGAGCCGCTGAGCCCGATGCCCGCGTTGTTGACCAGGACGTCGACGACGCCGTACTCGCTCGCCACCTTCGCGGCCAGCTTCTCCATCGCCTGCTCGTCGGCGACGTCGACGGCCTCGCCCCAGGACGCCGGGGCGCCGATGAGACGGGCCATCTCCGCCGTCCTGGCCGCGCCCTCGGCGTCCCGGTCCACGGCCACGACCCGGGCGCCGGCCTCGGCGAAGGCGAAGGCGGTGGCCCGGCCGATGCCGCTGGCCGCGCCGGTCACCAGGACCAGCTGTCCGCCGAACCGCTCCGCGTACGCCGGCTTCGCCTGGCTTCTGGCGGACGTCGTCGCCACCGGCTTCGGCGCCCTGGTCGACGCGTCCTCGTTGGCCCGGACGAACTCGGCGATCCAGGCGGACAGCTGGTCGGGCCGGGTGCGCGGCACCCAGTGCTTGGCCGGCAGGCTGCGCCGGGTCAGGTCCGGCACCCAGGTGGCCAGGTCGTCGTAGAGCCGCTCGGAGAGGAAGGCGTCACCGGTCGGCGTGATCAGCTGGACGGGCACGTGCGCGTAAGCGTCGGGGCGCGGTCTGCCCAGCCGGGAGCGGACGTTGTCCCGGTAGAGCCAGGCACCGTGCGCCGCGTCGTTCGGCAGGGACGGCGTGGGGTAGTCGCCGGCCGGGACCTTCTCGGCCCGCTCCAGGAGCTTCGGCCAGCGCTTGCCGAGCGGCCCCCGCCAGGCGAGCTCCGGCAGCACGGGCGTGTGCAGCATGTACACGTACCAGGACTTGGCGCCCTGGCCGAGGAGCTGACCGACCCGGCGCGGGGTGGGCCGGGTCATGCGCTGCTTGATCCAGTGCCCGAAGTGGTCGAGGCTCGGCCCCGACATCGAGGTGAAGGACGCGATCCGGCCCTCGGTGCGGGCGACGGTCGCGAACTCCCAGGACTGCACCGAGCCCCAGTCGTGGCCCACGAGGTGGACCGGACGGTCCGGGCTGACGGCGTCGGCGACCGCGAGGAAGTCGTCCGTCAGCTTCTCCAGTGTGAAGCCGCCGCGCAGCGGGGCCGGGGCCGTCGACCGGCCGTGGCCCCGGACGTCGTACAGCACCACGTGGAAATGCTCGGCCAGCCGGGTCGCGACCTCCGACCAGACCTCCTTGGAGTCCGGGTAGCCGTGCACGAGCATCACCGTCGGCCGGTCCGTCTCGCCGAGCTCGACGACACACAGGTCGATCCCGCCCGTACGGACCCGGCGCTCCCGCGCGCTCCCCAGTCCGGCGATTGCCGCCATCAGACCGCTCCCTCGTTCCAGCGCCGCACGTGCGGCAGATCGTCGTCCAGCCAGAAGGCGCTCTGCTCGGGGTCCCGGGAGTCGGTGACGACCAGGATCTCCTCGAACTTCGCACCGGTCCCCCGGAATCCGAGGTGCGGTTCGACCGCCCACATCCCCGGCACGGGCGGGTGGTCGGAGAAGGTGTACGGCGACCAGAGCGGCGACCAGCCGTCCCGGTGGCCGTGCAGCGCGTCGCTCGCCAGGCCCTTGAGCGCCTGGCTGCCGAAGCCGAAGAGCGTCGGGGACCAGCGGCGCTCCTTCACCCGGTCGATCTTGTGGGCGATGACGCCGAAGGGGTAGGCCCGGTGCCGGTTCGCGTACCCCTGGCGGACCATGAGCCGGTCCACGTCCTCGTATATCTCGCGGAGCGTACGGCGCTCGCGCACCTCGCGGAGGATCAGCTCGCGGTGCTCGCGGAGGTCCGCGAGCAGCTTGTCGTGCAGGGGGTTGAGGCCCAGGCAGCCGCTGTAGCCGATGTCGGCCGTGTGCCCCTTGTAGACCGGTGCCATGTCGAGGATGAACGGCATCCCCGCTTCCAGGCGCCGGTTGGTGGGGAAGAACTGGAGGGGGATCTTGAAGTCGACGAAGGCGGTGCGGTCCCCGAACCAGGCGAACGGCCGGTGGAACCAGTCCCGCACGCCCCGCTCGTACAGCCACTCCCGCTGCATGCGGGCGGCCTCGCGCTCGGTCACGCCCGGCTTGAGCTGGGCCGCGACGGCTTCCGCGCACTCGTACGCGAGCCGCTGCACCTCCCTGAACCCCCGCAGCTCCGCGGTGAGTTCGCCTGTCACTGCTGGGGCCATGCCAACCGCCGTCCCGTGTGAGCGTTCGATCGCACTACGCGTCCGTAACTTGACACCGATGAATGTGACAATGCTCGACGGCTGAGTCAAGGGGTCGGACACGGACTCGGGGAAACGTCGGGGTTCGTCGCCCGCCCGCGACGACTTTCGTCTCGACCTCCCCCACCGGCTTGTACTCCTCTGGTCGGAGACGATTCGAGCCGTTGGTCTGACGACTGCTGTGGCGCACGCCACTACCGTCGTACCTGTGACTGTCATCGCGACCGAAAGCCTCAGCAAGCGGTTCCCCCGGGTGACCGCGCTTGACCGGCTCTCCCTGGACATCGGGCCCGGTGTGACCGGCCTTGTGGGTGCCAACGGAGCCGGCAAGTCCACCATGATCAAGATCCTGCTCGGCCTCGCCCCCGCCACGGAGGGACGCGCCGAGGTGCTCGGCCTCGACGTCAGCACCTCCGGCGCCGAGATCCGCGAGCGGGTCGGCTACATGCCGGAGCACGACTGCCTGCCCCCGGACGTCTCGGCCACCGAGTTCGTCGTCCACATGGCGCGCATGTCGGGCCTGCCCGCGACCGCCGCCCGGGAGCGGACCGCCGACACCCTCCGTCACGTCGGCCTGTACGAGGAGCGCTACCGCCCCATCGGCGGCTACTCGACGGGCATGAAGCAGCGGGTGAAGCTCGCGCAGGCCCTCGTCCATGACCCGAAGCTGGTCCTCCTCGACGAGCCGACCAACGGCCTCGACCCGGTCGGCCGCGACGAGATGCTCGGACTGATCCGCCGCGTCTGGACCGACTTCGGCATCTCCGTCCTCGTCACCTCGCACCTCCTCGGCGAACTGGAGCGCACCTGCGACCACGTCGTCGTCATCGACGGCGGCCGGCTGCTCCGATCCAGCTCCACCAGCGACTTCACCCGGAGCACCGCGACGCTCGCCGTCGAGGTCACCGACTCCGACGCCCACCCGGACGGCACGGAGGCACTCCGCGCGGCCCTCACCGCCGCCGGTGTCACCCTCCACGCAGGGGTCGAGGACGGTCTGCCCGGCGCCGGCCACATCCTGCTCCTGGAGTCCTCCGGCGAGGAGACGTACGACCTCGTGCGCGACACCGTGGCCGGCCTCGGCCTCGGACTCGTCCGCATGGAGCAGCGCCGTCACCACATCGCCGAGGTCTTCCGGCCCGAGACGCCCCCGCGGCACGAGGAGGTGCCGGCCCGATGAGCACCCAGACGCCCCAGCCGAACCAGGCCGCCCCCGACACCACCCAGATCCACAACATCGGCTACCGGTCGTACGACGGCCCCCGCCTCGGCCGGGCCTACGCGCGCCGCTCGCTCTTCTCGCAGTCCCTCCGCGGCGCCTACGGCCTCGGCCGCAGCGCCAAGTCGAAGGTGCTGCCGATGATCCTCTTCGCCGTGATGTGCATCCCGGCGCTGGTCATCGTCGCCGTCGCCGTCGTCACCAAGCAGTCCAAGCTCTCGATCGAGTACACGGAGTACGCGGTCTTCCTCCAGCTCGTCATCAGCATCTACCTGGCCTCCCAGGCCCCCCAGTCCGTCTCCCGGGACCTCCGCTTCCGGACGGTGCCGCTGTACTTCTCCCGCCCGATCGAGCGCGCGGACTACGTCCTCGCCAAGTACGGCGCGATGGCCTCGGCGCTCTTCATCCTCACCGCCTCGCCGCTGCTGATCCTCTGGATCGGCTCGATGCTCGCCAAGATGGACTTCGCCGAACAGACCAAGATGTTCGCCCAGGGCCTCGTCTCCGTGGTGCTGCTGTCGCTGCTCTTCGGCGGCATAGGCCTCGTCATGGCGGCCCTCACCCCGCGCCGCGGCTTCGGCGTCGCCGCCGTCATCGCCGTCCTCACCGTCTCGTACGGCGCGGTCACCACCCTCATGGGGATCGCGCTCGCCACGGACAACGCCGGGGCCATGCAGTGGCTCGGCCTGTTCTCCCCGATGACCCTCTTCATCGGCGTCCAGACGGCCTTCCTCGGCGCGCCCTCCGCCTTCCCCGACGGCGTCGGGGCCCCGGGCGCCGGAGTCGGCGTGATCTACCTGCTGGTCGTCCTCGCGCTCATCGCCGGCTCGTACGGCATCCTGATGCGCCGCTACCGAAAGGTCGGGCTGTGACCACGCTTCACATCGACCACGTCTCCCGCTGGTTCGGAAACGTCGTCGCCGTCAACGACATCACGATGACGGTGGGCCCCGGCGTCACCGGTCTCCTCGGCCCGAACGGCGCCGGCAAGTCCACCCTCATCAACATGATGGGCGGCTTCCTCGACCCCTCCACGGGCAGCGTCACCCTCGACGGGCAGAAGATCTGGGGCAACGAGTCCGTCTACCGCCAGATCGGTGTCGTCCCCGAGCGGGAGGCGATGTACGACTTCCTCACCGGACGCGAGTTCGTCGTGGCCAACGCCGAGCTGCAGGGCCTCGGCGAGAAGGAGGCCCAGGAGGCCCTGGCCACGGTGGAGATGGAGTACGCGCAGGACCGCAAGGTCTCCACGTACAGCAAGGGCATGCGGCAGCGCGTGAAGATGGCCTCGGCCCTCGTGCACCAGCCGTCCGTCCTCCTCCTCGACGAGCCGTTCAACGGCATGGACCCGCGCCAGCGCATGCAGCTGATGGACCTGCTGCGCCGCATGGGCGCGGAGGGCCGCACCGTCCTCTTCTCCTCGCACATCCTGGAGGAGGTCGAACAGCTCGCCTCCCACATCGAGGTGATCGTGGCCGGCCGCCACGCGGCCTCCGGCGACTTCCGCAAGATCCGCCGCCTCATGACGGACCGGCCGCACCGCTACCTCGTGCGCTCCAGCGACGACCGGGCGCTGGCCGCCGCGCTGATCGCCGACCCGTCCACGGCCGGCATCGAGGTCGACCACGTCGAGGGCGGACTGCGCATCCAGGCGGTCGACTTCGGGAGGTTCACGCAGCTCCTGCCGAAGGTCGCCAAGGAGCGGGGCATCCGCCTCCTGACGGTCTCGCCCTCGGACGAGTCCCTCGAATCGGTCTTCTCGTACCTCGTCGCGGCCTGAAAGGAGCCTGACCGATGTACAACCCCACAGTCGCCCGGCTCACCTACCGGGCTCTGCTCGGCCGCCGGCGGGCGATGATCCTCTTCGTGCTGCCCGCGCTCCTGGTCCTCATCGCGATAGCGGTCCGCGGCTTCAACGGGGCCGACGACCAGGTCGCCGCCGACGTCCTGGGCGGCTTCGCGCTGGCCACGATGGTGCCGCTGATCGGCGTCATCGCCGGGACGGGCGCGATCGGCCCCGAGATCGACGACGGCTCGATCGTCTACCTGCTCTCCAAGCCGGTGAAGCGGCCGACGATCATCTTCACCAAGCTGATCGTCGCGATCGCCGTCACGATGGTCTTCTCCGCCCTTCCGACGCTCATCGCCGGATTCATCCTCAACGGCAACGGCCAGCAGGTCGCCGTGGCGTACACGGTGGCGGCGCTCGTCGCCTCGATCGCCTACAGCGCGCTGTTCCTGCTGCTCGGCACCGTCAGCCGGCACGCGGTCGTCATCGGCCTCGTCTACGCCCTCGTCTGGGAGACCCTCTTCGGCTCCCTGATCTCCGGCGCGCGGACCCTGAGCGTCCAGCAGTGGGCGCTGGCCCTCGCGGAGAAGGTCACCGGCGACGGCCTGATCGACTCCGAGGTCGGCCTTCCCACCGCGGTGGTGCTGCTCGCGGTGGTGACCGCCGCGGCGACCTGGTTCGCCGGGCACAAGCTGCGGACGCTGACCCTGGCGGGCGAGGAGTAGGACGCCGGGGCCAGGGACGGCACGGCCCGGGACTCGTTCAGACCGTGCGGTCCCGGGCCGCGAGGAGGCCCACGGCGAGGGAGGCCGCGCAGACGCCGAGGACCAGGGAGATCGGCAGGCTCCAGGAGCCGGTGGCCTGGTGCAGGGCGCCGGCGGCCAGCGGCCCGACGGCGGCGACCAGATAGCCGACCGTCTGCGCCATCCCCGACAGCCGGGACGCGGTCGCCGCGTCGCCCGAGCGGAGCACGATCAAGGTCAGGGCGAGGCCGAGCGCACCGCCCTGACCGACACCGAGGAGCCCGGCCCACAGCCAGGCGCCCTCGGCGGGCGCGACGAGCAGACCGGCGTAACCGGCCGCGACCAGCGACGTGACCAGGACGATCAGCGGACGCTGGGTCCGCGTCCGGCCCGCCAGGACCGGCACGGCGAAGGCGCCCACGATCTGCGTCAGGGTGTTGAAGGCGAAGATCACACCCGCCGTGGAGCGGCTCATCCCGTGGTCGGTGAAGATCGTCGGCATCCACGCGATCAGGACGTACGACCAGAGCGACTGCCCGGCCATGAAAGCGGTCACCTGCCAGGCCAGCGGCGAGCGCCAGACGTTCACCTGCCGGGCGCCCGCGGCCGGCACGGCCCGTACCTCGTGACCCGTACGTCCCCGGGCGATCAGGACCTGCGGCAGCCAGGCGACGGCCGCCACCCCGGCGAGCACCGACCAGAAGCCGAGCGACGCCCTCCAGCCACCCCCGAGGGCCTCCTCCAGCGGCACCGCGGAGGCCGCGGCGACCGTCGCGCCCGCGATCATCGCGCCCGTGTAGACCGAGGTCATCGACGCGGCCCGGTCCGGGAAGTCACGCTTGATCAGGCCCGGCATCAGGACGTTCAGAAGAGCGATCGCCGTGCCGACGAGGACCCCGCCCGCGTACAGCGCGTACGCCGACGGCAGCACGCGCGTCAGGATGCCGACGCACAGCAGGACCAGCGCGCAGAACAGCACCCGCTCGGCGCCGAAGCGACGCCCCAGCCAGGGCGCGACCAGCGCGCCGAGCCCCAGGAACAGCACCGGGACCGAGGTGACGAGCGAACTCGCCGTCGCCGACAGCCCCAGGGAGGAGGAGATCTCGCCCACCAGCGGTGCCACGCTGGCGAGGGCGGCCCGCATGTTCAGCGAGGCCAGAACGATCCCGACCAGAAGGACGACAGGGTGCGCGAGCAGGGCCCGCCGCGCCGCCGCGCCCTCCGCCGAGGGCCGGACGTCGGCCTCCGCGTCGACCAGCAGAACGGCACCCGCGCCCGAGGCCGCGCCCGTATCCGTACGTACGCCGCTGCCCGAGGCCGCGCCCGTGTCCGTACGTACTCCCGGACCCGAACCCGTACCCGTACGTATGTCCCCGCTCACCGCGCCCCCTCAGGGGCCGGCGTCAGTCCGGCGATCGTGTCCATGGGCACCCTCAGCAGCTCCCGCGCCTGGCGCTCCGCCTCCTCCGGATCGCCCGCCGCGACCGCCGCCACCAGCGCCTCGTGAGCGTCGATGTCGACCGGCGGCATCTCCCGGTCGCCCAGGGCCTCCACGAGGACCTCGTGCACCTGGGCCGAGAAGAAGCGGTAGACCTCGACGAAGGCCGCGTTGTGCGTCGCGCCCACCATCGCGAGGTGGAAGGCGAGGTCCGCGTCCGCGTCCCGGTCGCCCTCCTCCCGCAGCGTCACCAGGGCCGCCCGCAGCCGCTCCAGGTCCTCGGAGTCCCGGCGGACGGCGGCGAGCCGGGCGGCCTCCGCCTCCAGGGCGACCCTGACCTCCAGGACGTCCGCCGCGCCCGCGTGGCGCACCCCGCGCAGGACGGCCGCCGGGTCGGCGGTCGACCGGACGAAGGTGCCGTTGCCCTGTCGCGACTCCAGGAGCTCGGCGTGGACGAGCACCCGGATCGCCTCGCGCACGGTGTTGCGACCCACCCCGAGCTCCTTGGCGAGCTCGTGCTCGGTCGGGATGCGGTCCCCGACCGCCCAGTCCCCGCCGGTGAGCTGCGCGCGCAGCTGCTCCACGACCGAGTCCACCAGCGAGGTCCGTCCCGCCGCCTTCAACGCCGCCATCCGACTCCGTCCCTCTGACCTCTTGATTCGCCCGGTTGCCCGGTCATCCTACAACTGACCCGTGGGCGGGACACGGGGCTACTGTGGGGCCGTACGCGGACCGAACACCCTCACCACCCTCGGGAGTCAGTCATGTCAGACCGCTTCGACGTCGTCGTACTCGGAGCTGGCCCCGGCGGCTACGTCGCCGCCATCCGCGCCGCCCAGCTGGGCAAGCGGGTCGCGGTCGTCGAGGAGAAGTACTGGGGCGGTGTCTGCCTGAACGTCGGCTGCATCCCCACCAAGGCGCTGCTGCGCAACGCCGAGCTCGCCCACATCTTCAACCACGAGGCGAAGACCTTCGGCATCAAGGTCGACGGCACCGTCTCCTTCGACTACCGCGAGGCGTTCAACCGCAGCCGCTCGGTGGCGGACGGCCGCGTCAAGGGCGTCCACTTCCTGATGAAGAAGAACGGGATCACGGAGTTCGACGGCCGGGGCACCTTCCTCGACGCGAACACCCTCCAGGTCGCCAAGTCCGACGGCACCTCGGAGACGATCACCTTCGACAACTGCATCATCGCGACCGGTGCCACCCCGCGTCTGCTCCCCGGCACGGCCCTCAGCGACCGCGTCGTCTCGTACGAGCAGCAGATCCTCGCCGAGGACGCCCCGAAGTCGATCGTCATCGCCGGCGCCGGCGCGATCGGCATCGAGTTCGCGTACGTGCTGAACAACTACGGCACCAAGGTCACGATCGTCGAGTTCCTCGACCGCATCGCCCCGCTGGAGGACGAGGAGGTGTCGAAGGAGCTGGCGAAGCAGTACCGCAAGCTCGGCATCGACGTCCTGACCTCCACCCGCGTCGAGTCCATCGACGAGTCCGGCCCGCAGGTCCGCGTCACCGTCACCGGCAAGGACGGCGCGCAGAAGGTCCTGGAGGCCGACAAGGTCCTGCAGGCGATCGGCTTCGCCCCGAACGTCACGGGCTACGGCCTGGAGGCCGCCGGTGTCGCCCTGACCGAGCGCGGCGCGATCGACGTCGACGGCCGCTGCCGCACCTCCGTGCCGCACATCTACGCCATCGGTGACGTCACCGCGAAGCTCATGCTCGCGCACACCGCCGAGGCCATGGGCGTCATCGCCGCCGAGACCATCGCGGACGCCGAGACGATGGAGCTCGACTACCCGATGATCCCGCGTGCGACCTACTGCCAGCCGCAGATCGCCAGCTTCGGCTGGACCGAGGCGCAGGCCCGCGAGAAGGGGTACGACGTCAAGGTCGCCAAGTTCCCCTTCATGGCGAACGGCAAGGCGCACGGCCTCGGCGACGCCACAGGCTTCGTCAAGATCATCGCGGACGGCACGCACGGCGAGATCATCGGTGCCCACCTCATCGGCCCCGACGTCACCGAGCTGCTGCCCGAGCTGACCCTGGCCCAGCAGTGGGACCTCACCGTCCACGAGGTCGCGCGGAACGTCCACGCGCACCCGACGCTGGGCGAGGCCGTGAAGGAAGCGATCCACGGCATCGCCGGACACATGATCAATTTCTGAGGTTCCTCCCGATGAGGACCGATCCGGGGTGATAGGCACGGTGCGTGCCGAACAACATCCCTCCGGGCGGGGAAGCTCCGCGTCATGAGTCCCCGGGTGGCGAACCGTCACGACCGATCAGGTCGTGGGTGCGTTCGTCACCCGGTACGCATGTCTGGCTGCTCGTCATCGCGATCACCAGCCTCGTCATCGCGCTCTCGCCCGACGCACTGGAGACGTACTTCCTCCACCGCAACAGCAGCAACCTCTACCAACTCGCGCACCACCCGGCGCGGGCGTTGCTCGGCAGCGCGTTCTGGATCGAGAACCCGACCGACCTGCTTCTGTACGCGGTCCTCTTCGAGCTCTTCCACGCCCCCGTGGAGCGGTGGCTCGGCACACCGAAATGGCTCTTCACCGTGGGCACCGCACACATCGCGGCCACGCTCATCAGCCAGCAGGTGGTGCTCGACGCCATCCAGGACCACGACGTGCCGCGCAGCATGGCACACGTCGTCGACATCGGCGTCAGTTACGGACTCGCCGCCTCCGCGGGCATCCTGACCTACCGGATCCCCCGCCCCTGGCGCTGGTTCTACCTCGTCGGCGCGGTCGCCTTCTTCCTCGTACCGCTCTTCGCCGGGCACACGTACACCGACCTCGGGCACGCGATCTCCCTGGCCATCGGCCTCGGCTGCTACCCGCTGACCCGCGGAAAACCAGTCGCCGACGAACACGGGTACGGCGCACACTAGTTGTGCGGGGGAGACGGGGGATCTCCCGACGCGGCCGCTTCGAGCGCGCGTACCGGTGAGGCTGTTCGCAGCCGTTCACGGACGCGCGAGGCCGCGAACCGCGAAGGCCCGCTCCGGGTAAGGGAGCGGGCCTTCCTCTTCGGGTCCGTCTACTTCGGGTCCGTCTACTTCGGGTCCGTCTTCTTCGGGTCCGTCTTCTTCGTACGGGCTCCGCTCAGGCTTCTTCGTACGGGCTCCGCTCAGGAGCCGAGCAGGCGCTCCAGGACGACCGCGATGCCGTCGTCCTCGTTCGACGCGGTCACCTCGTCGGCCACCGCCCGCAGTTCCGCGTGCGCGTTGCCCATCGCCACGCCGTGGGCCGCCCATGCGAACATCGGGACGTCGTTCGGCATGTCGCCGAAGGCGATCGTCTCCGCCGCCTTCACGCCGAGCCGGCGCGCGGCCAGCGACAGCCCCGTCGCCTTGCTCAGACCGAGCGGGAGGATCTCCACGATCCCGGGCCCCGCCATGACGATCTCCACGAGGCTGCCGACGGTCGCGCGCGCGATCCGCGTCAGCTCGTCGTCGCTCAGCTCCGGGTGCTGGATGTAGACCTTGGTCAGCGGCGCCGCCCACAGCTCGGCCGGGTCCTCGAACGGGACGTACGGCAGGTCCGACCCCGCCTGGAGCCGGTAGCCCGGACCCATCAGGACGCCGCCGTCCAGACCGTCGCGGCTGGCGGCCACGGCCAGCGGCCCGACCTCCGCCTCGATCTTGGAGAGCGCCAGCCCGGCGAGCTGCCGGTCCAGCGTCACCGAGGTCAGCAGCCTGTGCTCACCCGCGTGGTAGACCTGCGCGCCCTGACCGCACACCGCGATGCCCTCGTAGCCGAGGTCGTCGAGGATGTGGCGGGTCCAGGGCGCTCCCCGGCCGGTGACGACGATGTGTGCCGCGCCCGCCTCGGTCACGGCGGCGAGGGCGTCCCGCGTACGGGTGGAGACGGTGTCGTCGGAGCGCAGCAGCGTGCCGTCGAGGTCGGTCGCCACCAGGCGGTAGGGGAAGGAGGTCACTTGGCGATCGGCTCCAGGATCTCGCGGCCGCCCAGGTACGGCCGCAGTACCTCCGGCACCCGGACCGAACCGTCGGCCAGCTGGTGGTTCTCGAGGATCGCCACGATCGTGCGCGGTACGGCGCACAGCGTGCCGTTCAGGGTGGCCAGCGGCTGGACCGTCTTCTTGCCGTTCTGCTCGTCGCGCATGCGGACGGAGAGGCGGCGGGCCTGGAAGCCGTCGCAGTTGGAGGCGGAGGTCAGCTCGCGGTACTTGCCCTGGGTCGGGATCCACGCCTCGCAGTCGAACTTGCGCGAGGCGGAGGAGCCCAGGTCACCGGTGGCGACGTCGATCACCTGGAACGGCAGCTCAAGGGAGGTGAGCCACTGCTTCTCCCACTCCAGGAGCCGCTTGTGCTCGTTCTCCGCGTCCTCGGGCGCGACGTACGAGAACATCTCGACCTTGTCGAACTGGTGGACGCGGAAGATGCCGCGGGTGTCCTTGCCGTAGGTGCCGGCCTCGCGGCGGAAGCAGGGCGAGAAGCCGGCGTACCGCAGGGGCAGCTTGTCGGCGTCGATGATCTCGTCCATGTGGTACGCCGCGAGCGGGACCTCGGAGGTGCCGACGAGGTAGTAGTCGTCCTTCTCCAGGTGGTACACGTTCTCCGCGGCCTGGCCGAGGAATCCGGTGCCCTCCATGGCGCGCGGACGGACCAGCGCCGGGGTCAGCATCGGGATGAAGCCGGCCTCGGTGGCCTGGGCGATCGCCGCGTTGACGAGGGCGAGCTCCAGGAGGGCGCCGACGCCGGTCAGGTAGTAGAAGCGCGAGCCGGAGACCTTGGCGCCGCGCTCGACGTCGATGGCGCCGAGGGCCTCGCCGAGCTCCAGGTGGTCCTTGGGCTCGAAGCCCTCGGCCGCGAAGTCGCGGATGGTGCCGTGCGTCTCGAGGACGACGAAGTCCTCCTCGCCGCCGACGGGCACGTCGCTGTGGACGATGTTCCCCAGCTGGAGGAGGAGCCGCTTGGCCGTCTCGTCGGCCTCGTTCTGCTCGGCCTCTGCGGCCTTGACGTCCGTCTTGAGCTGCTCGGCCTTCTGGAGGAGCTCGGCGCGCTCCTCGGGGGTGGCCCGGGGGATCAGCTTGCCGAGCGCCTTCTGCTCGGAGCGGAGCTCGTCGAAACGGACGCCGGACGACCTGCGCCGCTCATCGGCGGAGAGCAGGGCGTCGACGAGTGCGACGTCCTCTCCACGGGCGCGCTGGGAGGCGCGAACACGGTCGGGGTCCTCACGGAGCAGACGAAGGTCAATCACCCCACCAGGCTACCGGTGCCCGCTTGCACGCCCGTCCCCACCGGAGGGGGCCCGCGTGTTGTCCCAGTTATCCACAGGCTGTGCGGAAGTTCTGTGGACTACGGGAGGCCATGGGGAAAGGGGCGACAGGGGTCGAGTGGACCTCGAATCCGACAATTCCACGACCAAACGTCTGCCCTCTCCTCGTTTGGGTGGACCACTCGGAGGAAGTGGGGTGATTTGTCGACCATGTCGGATAGCGACAGGGAAAGGCGAGGTCGGCCGGGGTGGACGTTCGCGATGTCGACTTGTCCCCAGGGGTGCGCGAAATCCTGTGGATAACCCCTGTGGGAAAAGAAAAGTACGCAGGTAGGACTAGTAGAACTAGTTATTCGCACCTGTGGACGACCGCCGACGGCGGTCGAGGCGATCGGCCAGTATCGGGATCAGGCCCGACCGTCCTGGGCCCTCGCCAACCAGTCGGAGGCCGCCGTGAACTCCTCGTCCGACGTACCGCGCCGCAGCGCCGCCACGTCCTCGGGCCTGACGCCCGCCCGCGGATACGAACCGAGGAAGCGGACCTTGGGGCAGATCCGCTTGAGCCCCATCAGCGCCTCGCCCACGCGGCGGTCCGAGATATGCCCCTCGGCGTCCACGGCAAAGCAGTAGTTCCCGATCCCCGCCCCCGTCGGCCGGGACTGGATCAGCATCAGGTTCACCCCGCGCACCGCGAATTCCTGAAGAAGTTCGAGGAGGGCACCCGGATGATCGTCACCCAGCCACAGCACCACGGAGGTCTTGTCCGCGCCCGTCGGGGCCGACGGCCGGGCCGGCCGACCCACGAGCACGAACCGCGTCTCGGCGTTCTCCGCGTCGTGGATCTCGGTCACCAGCGCTTCGAGACCGTACGTCGCCGCCGCGAACTCACCCGCGAAGGCCGCGTCGAACCGGCCCTCCTGGACCAGCCGGGCCCCGTCCGCGTTGGACGCGGCCGACTCCCACACGGCGTCGGGCAGGTGCTTGCGCAGCCAGTTCCTGACCTGCGGCTGGGCCACCGGGTGGCCCGTGACCGTCTTGACCTCCGACAGCTTGGTCCCGGGCCGTACGAGCAGCGCGAAGGCGATCGGCAGCAGCACCTCGCGGTAGATCACCAGGGGCTCGCCGGAGGCCAGCTCGTCCAGGGTCGCGGTCACTCCGCCCTCGACCGAGTTCTCGATCGGTACGAGCGCGGCGGCGGCCTCCCCGTTCCGTACGGCGTCGAGCGCGGCCGGGACCGAGACCATCGGGACCAGCTCCCGCGTCGCGGCCTCGGGCAGCGTACGGAGCGCGGCCTCGGTGAAAGTGCCCTCGGGGCCGAGATACGTGAACCGGGTGGCGGACATACCGTCACCCTAATGCTCCCGGGTCCCGCCGGACGCCGGTCCCGAGGACTGCTACGACTCCAGAAGCCGCTGGCCCACGTACTCGCCCTCGGCGGGGCCACCCGGCACCGCGAAGAGACCGCTCGCCTCGTGCCGGATGAAGGCCGACAGCGCGTCGCCCCGGTCGAGCTTCCGCTGCACCGGGACGAAGCCCCGGAGCGGATCGGCCTGCCAGCAGACGAAGAGCAGACCGGCGTCCGGCGTCCCGTCGGGACCGATCCCGTCATGGAAGGAGAAGGGCCGGCGCAGCATCGCCGCGCCACCGTTCTGCTCGGGGGCGGAGATCCGGGAGTGGGCGTTGTCCGGGATCACCAGCTTCCCGTCGGGGCCGAACTTGTTCAGGTCGAGCTCGGTGGTCTCGCTGCCGCCGGTGAGGGGAGCGCCGTCGGACTTCCGGCGGCCGATCACCTTCTCCTGGCGGTCGAGCGGCAGCTTCTCCCAGTCGTCGAGGAGCATCCGGATCCGTCGCACCACCGCGTACGAACCTCCGGCCATCCAGGCGGCGGCGCCGGTTCCGGCTCCGGTCCCGCCGTCGGCCGCCCCGGCCGGGACGAAGATCCGCTGGTCGAAGTCCGGGTCCGAGGGCTTGGGGTTGCCCGTGCCGTCGACCTGGCCCATGAGGTTGCGCGCGGTCATCGGCTTCGCGGTGGCACCGGCCGAGCGGTTGAAGCCGTTCATCTGCCAGCGCACCCGGGCCGCGTCGCCCGCGTCCTTCTGCACGGCCCGCAGGGCGTGGAAGGCGACGAGGGCGTCGTCCGCACCGATCTGCACCCACAGATCGCCCTCGGAGCGCCGGGGGTCGAGCGCGTCGGAGGAGAACGCGGGCAGCGGGTCGAGTGCGGAGGGGCGGCGCGAGGCGAGCCCGGTGCGGTCGAAGAACGTCCTGCCGAAGCCGAACGTGAGCGTGAGGGAGGAGGGACCCGCGTCCAGCGCGATGCCCGTGTCCACGGCGGGGGCCTCGCCCGCCATCAGCGTCCTCGCAGTGGCCGACCAGCGGCGCAGCAGGGCGGCGGCCTCCTTGCGGCCCGCTCCGGGGGCGAGGTCGAAGGCGATCAGATGGCCGCGGGCCTGGAGGGGAGTGGTGATGCCGGCCTGATGTTTCCCGTGAAACATCACCTCCGTCGCGCCGACGGAGGTGAGGGCACCCGGGCCTCCGGCACCGGTCGCGGAGGACTCGTCGCCCGAGACCGCCCCGGCGATCCCGGCACCGCCGGCCGCGCCGATGACGAGCCCGGCCGCGCCCGCGGCGCCGACGGTGCCGAGCAGGCGCCGCCGCGAGATGTCGACGGTGGTGCCGCTGTTCTCGCTCGTGTTGTTGTCGCTCTCGGTCACCTGGTTCAGCCGATCTTCACGTTCTTGGCGATGGTGGTCTGGTCGATGTCGGAGGTACGGACGGTCACCTGGATCTTCCATTCCCCGGGCATCGGGATCTGGACGCCGCTCGCGGTCCAGTGTCCGGTCTGGATCCGGTCGGGCACGACGGGCAGGGGGCCGACGGCCTTGGCCTCCAGGGTGAAGGCGACCTTGATCTCCGGGACGTCCAGCGGCTTGCCGTTGGGGCGCTCGACGAAGAGATGGAGCGCGTTGGCGCCGGTGCGGCCGGGATCGAGGCTGAGACGCACGACGCCCTTGCCGTCGACGCCGCCGGTGTCGAAGGGCAGCCGGATGTCGACCGGACGGTCGGGGACGGCGGCCGATCCGGCGACGCCGGTCCGGCCGGCCTCCTCCTCGGTGCGACCGGGCTCGGTCGAGGTGAGGACGGTGGTGACGGCGAGGAGGACGACGGCGACGGCGGCCTCTGTCAGCACCGAGCGGCGCAGTCCCGTCCGCTCGGGGTCGCTGTCCCGCTCCCGCTTGCGCCGGGCGGTGGCGACGGCGGCCCGCTGCCGGGCGAGCTGGGCGGCCCGCTCGGGGCCGACCTCCTGCTCCTCGGCGGGTGCGGCCTCCGCCGGGGCTTCGGCCGACTCGTCGGCCGACCCGTCTACCGGCTTCTCGACCGAGTCCTCTGCGCGGGCGGCGTTCGGATGCGCGGCCGGCTCCTCGGCAGGGATCGTCTCCTCGGCCGGCGTCGGGTCCGCCAGGCGCTGGGTCCAGCGGCGGGAGGTCCAGGCGATGCCGAGGAGGACGGCCATCAGACCGATCTTGACCAGGAGCAGCTGGCCGTAGCGGGTGTCGGTCAGGGCGGACCAGGAGCCGACCTGGCGCCAGGACTGGTAGACGCCCGTGGCCACGAGGACGAGGACGGAGGCGAAGGCCACCTTCGAGAAGCGCTCGACGGCCGAGCGGTCGACGGCGGTGGTCCGGTAGAGCGCGACGAGCAGCACGGTCAGTCCGCCGAGCCAGGCGGCGACGGCGAGGAGGTGAAGGATGTCGACGGGCATGGCGATGCCGGGCTGGATGCCGGTGGAGGCGTGCTCCGCGAGGGCCCAGGTGCCGGCGATGCCGGCGGCGACGACCGTGCCGCCGAGACCCAGGCCGAAGGCGAGGTCCTTCTTCTCCTTCGGGTCGGTGCGCCGGGCGTAGGAGCCGAAGAGGACGGCCACGAAGAGCGCGGCGGCGCCGAGGAGCAGCAGCCGGGAGGTGAGCGCGGCGCCGGTCTTCGTCTCCAGGACGGCCTTCAGGCCGGCCAGGTCGAAGGCGTCGGAGAGTTCGCCGGAGCCGGTGTAGGGGCTGCGGAGCAGCAGCATCACGAGGGTGGCGACGGTCAGGGTCAGCCAGGCCCGGACGACGGTCCGCTGGACCGGGCGGGAGCCCGCGCCGCGGGGCCAGCAGATCAGGACGAAGGCGCCGCCGCCGACGAGGACGGCGAAGGAGGCGTACGAGAGGTAGCGGGCGATGCCGTAGAAGGCCCCGACGGGGCCGCCGCCGACGTTCTGGTCGGGGAGGGCGACGGAGGTCGCGGAAGGGGCGCCGATGGAGAAGGTGAAGGCGCCCGCGATGGGGTGGCTGTCGGCGGAGACGGTCTGCCAGGCCACGGTGTAGGTGCCGTCGGGAAGTCCGGCGCGGAGCCCGACTCCGTACCGGACGACGGAACCGCTGCACAGGTCGCGGATCTCGCCGGTGTCGGCGCGGCGGCCCGAGGGGTCGAGGACCCGGATCGAGTCGGCGCTCATGGCGACCTGCTCGCTGAAGGTCAGGTTGACCTCCTTGGGAGCGGTGGCGACCACCGCCCCGTCCTTCGGGTCGCTGCCCGTGAGCGCCGCGTGCGCGGAGGCGGGTGCGGCGCCCGCGAGCAGCGTGCCGAGCAGCGCGGCCGCGAGGACGAGCAGCCGGGCCCAGGCGGCGCCGAGGCGCGGGGCGGTGGTCGTTGTCATCTCTCCGTCACTTCTTCAGAGCGGTCCGCTCAGTGCTGCTGCGGGTTGTGGTTGGCGGCTTCGACGGGAACGTCGACCTTGATCGGGTCGGCCTTCTCGAAGTGGAGCTCGATGCTGACCTTGTCGCCCTGCTTCGGCTTCGACTTCAGTTCCATGAACATGATGTGGTTGCCGCCGCGTTCGAGCTTGAGCTCCCCGTTGGCGGGGATGTCGAACGACGTCACCTGCTGCATCTTCTGGTTCTTCGTCTCGTGGATCGTGACGTCGTCCGAGATCGGGCTGGTGACGGAGGTGAGCTTGTCGGCGGTGCCGCTGTCGTTCTTGATGGTGAGGAAGCCGCCGGCCATGTCCATCACGGGCTGGGGCATGAACGCGCCGCTGACCTCCAGGCGCGGCTTGTCGTCGGAGGACGAGCAGCCGGTCAGCGCGAGGGAGGCGGCGAGCGCCACGGCGGAGACGGCGGCCAGGGTGGTGGTGCGGCGGGTCACGGGTTCTCCCCCTTGATCAGCTTCGGCAGGTCCTTCGCGTACTGCTCGACGGTGGTGTCCTCGCCGTACAGGACGTAGCCCTGGTCGGTGGTGGGCGAGAAGGCGATCACCTGGGCGCCGTGCATGGAGACGACGTTGCCGTTCTCGACCTTGGGCGGGTCGATGCCGATGCCCATCGAGCGGGCGCCCGCCTGGATGGCGGAGAAGTCGCCGGTCAGACCGGTGAAGGAGGGGTCGCCCGCGGCGGGCAGCCACTTGCCGAGCTCGGCGGCCGTGTCGCGCTCGGGGTCGGTGGTGACGAAGACGACCTGGAGCTTGTCCTGGTCGGCCTTGGGGAGCTGCTTCCTGGCGATGGCGATGTTGCTCATCGTGAGGGGGCAGACGTCCGGGCAGTGCGTGTAGCCGAAGTAGATGAGGGTCGGCTTGCCCTTGGTGCGTTCCCGCAGGTCGTACTTCTGGCCCTTGGTGTCGGTGAGGACGAGGTCGGGCTTGGTGAACGGCCGGTCCAGGACGGTGGCGGCCTTCTCGGGGTCGCTGCCGCCGGAGACCTCGGCGACGGAGCCGGAGCCGGTCGCGGGCTTGGAGTCGTCGCCGAGGCCGACGGCGGCGGTGATGCCGAGGGCGGCGACGATCGCGACGGCCGCGATGATCAGCGGGGTGCGCCGCCCGGGGCGGGCGGTGGCCGCCCCGGGCGTCTTCTCTTCGGACATGGTGGTTCTTCCGGTCGTACGAGTGAGGGTTGTACGGGTGAAGGGGGGGGAGGGGGAGCGGCGGCCGTCAGGCGGACGTCGAGCGGCGGCGGCCGGCGAGGACGCCGAAGGCGACGCCCGCGATGCCGACGAGGATGCCGACGACGCCGAGGACCCGGGCCGTGGTGTCCGTGGTGGCGGAGGAGGCCGAGGCGGTCTCCTTGTGGTCGGCCGCGGTGTCGTCGTGACCGCCCTTGGCGTCGGCCGAGGCGGTGGCGGTGGCCGTCGGGGCTGTACCGCTGCCGCCGCCGTGGTGGTCGGCGCTCGCGGCGGAGAGCTTGAGGACGGGGGCCGGGTTCTGCGGCTCGTCCGCGCCCTCCTTCTCCTCCTCGATCCAGCGCACGACTTCCTTGTTGTCGTAGGTCTGGATCGCCTTGAGGACGAGCTCGTCGGTGTCCTCGGGCAGCTGTCCGAGCGAGAGCGGGAACTGCTGGAACTGGCCGGGGCCGATCTTCGAGCCGTCGGCGGTCCAGGTGACCTTGGAGACGGCCTCGTTGATCTTCTTGCCGTGCAGCTCCAGCGGCTTGGTGAGCTTGCTCTTGGTGACCTCGGCCTTCCAGCCGGGGACGGGCTGCGGCATGACGGAGGCCAGCGGGTGGTCGAGGGGGAAGTTGACCTCGAGCTTCACGGTGGAGGCGTTGTCCCGCTCGTTCGGGACCTTGATGTTGACGGTCGCGTACCCGCCCTTGGCGGCCTCGCCCTGCGGCTGCACGCTGACGTGCGCGAAGGCCGTGCCGGACAGCAGGACGACGGAGGAGAGGGCGACGCCGCCGGCGACGGCGATGCGGGAAACGGAAACGGTCATGGCAGAAGACACTCCAGCTCGGAGGGATGACGACGGGAGCCGGCACACCGACGGGACGTCCGGGCGTGCGGGCTTTCGCGGCGCCGCCCCCTCCCGGAAAGGAGTGGTGAGCGGTCCGCGTCAGGCTGCGAGGGCGTACGGGGCGGCCGGCGGGCCGCGCCTGATCACGGTGTCTCTGAGTGCCTCGGCCACCGGCGGCGGCGAGGAGTCGAAGGCCGTACGGGCGGGCCGGCGCGGCCCGGCGTGCGGCGCGGCCGGGAGGCCGGCGAGCAGGCTCCGCACGAGACGGAGCGAGGCGCGCAGGGCGCGGACCAGGGCGCATTCGGCGAGCTCGGTCGCGCCCTGCCCGGAGAGGCGGCCGAGGGTGACGATCGCCTGGTCGCCCCGGCGGAGCAGCCAGCCGGCCGCGAGGGCGGCGAGCAGGTGACCGAGGAGCATGGGGAGGCTCGGGAGGAGCCCGGCGAGCGGTGCGTCCGCGGCCAGCCCCATGCCGGTGCCGGCCGCCTGGGCGACGGAGCCGTGGACGAGGGAGCCGTGTCCGCCGCCGAGGCCCGCGTCGCCGACGATCCGGGCGGCTTCGGCCGGGCCGATGGCGGCCTCGTTCTTGCCGCAGATCAGCTTGGCGGCGAGCCGGACGAGGGCGGCGCCGTCGGCCTGGTCGGCCTGCGCGAGGTGGCGCTGGCCGAGGCCGAAGAGGCCGTGGAGGCCGAGCTGCCCGGCCGCGAGGGCGCCGACGACGAAGCCGAGGGAGCGTTCGCGGCCGGTGAAGAGGACGGTGAACCCGAAGACGCCGAGGAAGCCGGCGAGCAGGGACCACAGGGCGATGCCCGCGCAGGCGGCGAGGGCGTGTCCGGTCGCGGACAGCACGACGCAGACCGCGGTGAACACCGCGGCCCTCAGCAGCCGTGGAGCGAGCGCGGGGGCAGACATGGCGGGCCCATCATCGCACCAGGGGTGCCTCCGCCATGCGGCAGGTCCGGAAGGTCGTTCTTGCGCCCCTTGGGGACGACATACACCGGGGCCGCCGCCCGCTGCATCCGCCGAACGAGCGCTCTTGACGGTTCCGGGGGCTTACGGAGCCTTCCTTCCGGCAATAGGTAACGGTATGTCGAGCCGCGGCCGGGAGGCTGGAGCATGAGCATCTGGTGGTCACTCCATCTGCGGCGTGAGGCTGCGAGCGTGCCGCTCGCGCGGCGGCTCCTGATGGGCACGATGGAGACGGCGGGGGTCGATCCCGACGTGTCCTACGAGCTGTCGGTCGCCCTGACCGAGGCGTGTGCGAACGCGGTGGAGCACGGCGGCCGGGGCACGGAGGACGTGCCGGGCGGGGCGCTCTCGGAGGCGTACCGCGTGACGGCGTACCTGGACGGGGAGACCTGCCGCATCGAGGTGGCGGACGCGGGGCCGGGGTTCCCCGGCACGGCGGCGGGCGCCGCTCCGGTTCCGTCGGACGAGGCGGAGCACGGCCGCGGACTGCGGCTGATCGAGGAGCTCGCCGACCACGTCCACTTCGGCAACCGCACGGGCCGGGGCGGCGCGGTGGTCAGCTTCGACAAGATCCTGAAGTGGCGGGACAGCCCGTCGCTCCTCATGGCCTGACGAGCTGGTGGCCTGGTGGCCTGGTGGGCTGCTGACCTGGTGGGCCGATGACCTGACCGGCGCGGGGGTACGGCGGCGGGTACGGGCGGCGGGTACGGGCGGCGGGTACGGGCGGCGGGTACGGGCGGCGGGTACGGGCGGCGGGTACGGGCGGCGGGTACGGGAAAGGGCCCCCGCCGGTCGGTCGGCGGGGGCCCTTTCCCGTACGTCGTGCGGAGCGGAGGTCAGCCCTTCAGGCCGGCCATCCACGCCTCGACCTCGTCGGAGCGGCGCGGGAGCGCGTCCGAGAGGTTCACGTTGCCGTCGGCGGTGACGAGGATGTCGTCCTCGATCCGGACGCCGATGCCGCGGTACTCCTCGGGCACGGTCAGGTCGTCGGCCTGGAAGTAGAGGCCGGGCTCGACGGTCAGGCACATGCCCGGCTCGAGCGTGGTGTCGACGTACGTCTCGGTGCGCGCGGCGGCGCAGTCGTGGACGTCCATGCCGAGCATGTGGCCGGTGCCGTGGAGGGTCCAGCGGCGCTGGAGGCCGAGCTCCAGGACGCGGTCGACCGGGCCCTCGACGAGGCCCCACTCGACGAGCTTCTCGGCGAGGACGCGCTGGGCGGCGTCGTGGAAGTCGCGGTAGGCGGCGCCGGGCTTCACCGCGGCGATGCCGGCCTCCTGCGCCTCGTACACGGCGTCGTAGATCTTGCGCTGGAGGTCGGTGTACCGGCCGTTGATCGGCAGGGTGCGGGTGATGTCGGCGGTGTAGAGCTCGTTGGTCTCGACGCCGGCGTCGAGGAGGAGGAGCTCGCCCGAGCGGACGTCGCCGTCGTTGCGGACCCAGTGGAGGGTCGTGGCGTGCGGGCCGGCGGCGCAGATGGAGCCGTAGCCGATGTCGTTGCCCTCGACGCGGGCGCGGAGGAAGAAGGTGCCCTCGATGTAGCGCTCGCTGGTGGCCTCGGCCTTGTCGAGGACCTTGACGACGTCCTCGAAGCCGCGGGCGGTGGCCTCGCAGGCCTTGCGGAGCTCGGCGATCTCGAAGTCGTCCTTGACGAGGCGGGCCTCGGAGAGGAAGACGCGGAGTTCCTCGTCGCGCTCGGCGGTGACCTTGTCGGCGAGGGCGGCCTCGATGCCGGCGTCGTGGCCGCGGACGGCGCGGACCGGGCCGGTGGCCTCGGCCAGGTGGCCGGCGAGCTCGCGGACGTCCTTGGCGGGGAGCCCGAGGAGCTGCTCGGCCTCGGCGAGGGAGTGGCGGCGGCCGACCCACAGCTCGCCCTGGCCGTCGAGCCAGAACTCGCCGTTCTCGCGGTTGGAGCGGGGGAGGAGGTAGAGCGTGGCCTCGTGGCCGCCCTTGGCGAGGGGCTCCAGGACGAGGACGCCGTCCTGCGTCTGGTCGCCGGTGAGGTACGCGTACTCGGTGGAGGCGCGGAAGGCGTACTCGGTGTCGTTCGACCGGGTCTTCAGGTTTCCGGCGGGGACGACCAGGCGCTCACCCGGGAAGCGGGCGGAGAGCGCGGCGCGGCGGGCGGCCGTCTTGTCGGCCTGCGCGATGGGCGTGAGGTCGTGCAGCTCGGTGTCGGCCCAGCCGGACTTCATGTTCTCGGCGAGTTCGTCGGAGACGCCCGGGTACAGGCCGTTCTTCCGCTGCGCGATCGCCTGCTGCTCCTGCTCCTCGGTCGCCTCTTCCGGGGTCTCCGGCGTGAGCTCGGCCACGGGTCTGCCTCCTCTTGGTACGACACTGAACCCCCACCATCGTACGTTCGTGACGTGGGGATCCAGGGTCGGAGGGCCTCATTCCGCAGCAATCCGGAGTGTTAGATTCCGCGCACGCGCGGTCCCGGTCGCCTCACTCGAACCGCGCGGCGAGAATCACCACGTCCTCCTCGTCCCGGTGGCGGTCGAGCCCCTCCGGGAGGAGCGTCCGCAGGACGTGGTCGGCGATGGCGCCCGGGTCGCCCCGGTCGGCCTTCGGCACGCTCGCGGCGGCGGCGTGGAGCCGAGCGAAGGCCCGGTCCATGGGATCGCCGGTACGGCGGAGCAGCCCGTCCGTGTAGAGAAGCACCGTTTCTCCGGGTGCGGGCGAGAGCTCCACGCTGGGCGCCTCCCAGCAGGCGAGCATGCCGAGCGGGGCCGAGAGCGAGGTCTCGACGAACTCGGTGCGGTGCTCGCCGACGAGGAGCGGCGGCGCGTGCCCGGCCCCGGCGAGGACGATGCGGCGCTGCGCGGGCTCGGCGTACGCGAAGAGGGCGGTCGCGGAGCGGGCGGGCTCGGTGAGCCGGAGCAGCAGTTCGAGGTCGGAGAGGACGGCGACGGGGTCCTCGCCCTCCATGACCGCGTACGCGCGGAGGGAGGCGCGCAGCCGGCCCATGGCGGCCAGCGCGCTGGGCCCGTTCCCGGAGACGGAGCCGACGGCGAGGCCGAGGGCGCCCTCGGGGAGCGGCAGCGCGTCGTACCAGTCGCCGCCGCCCTGGGGGCCGGTGCGGTGGCGGGCGGCGAGCTGGACGCCGGGGACGCGGGGGAGGCGGCTGGGAAGCAGCTCCTCGGCGACGGTGGAGACCTGCGTGCGGGCGCGCTCGACCTGGAGGAGGCGGGCGATGTGCTCGGTGGCGAAGCGGCCGTAGAGGCCGATGAGGTGGCGCTGGCGGTCGTTGGGTTCCGCGGGCTCGTCGTAGAGCCAGACGGCGGCGCCGAGGCGGCCCGCCTCCTCGGTGGCGAGGGGGAGGGCGTAGCTGGCGGCGTAGCCGAGTCGGGCGGCGACCTCGCGGTGGCGCGGGTCGAGGCCCTCTTCCGTACGGACGTCGCGGATGGCGATCGGGTCGGGGACGCGGGCCGGGTGGGCGGGGTCCGGGAGGCCGTCGAGGAGGCGGCCGTAGCTGGTGGCGCTGCGCGGGACGGTCTCGATGGCGCCGAGGTCGGCGCGGGCGAGGCCGAGGCCGATGGTGGTGGCGGGGCCGAGGCCGTCGGCGGGTTCGAGGACCGCCATGCCGCGGCGGGCGCCGACGAGGGCCGCTCCGGCGCCGAGGACCTCGGGGAGGGCGTCGGCGAGGGAGGAGGTCCTGATGAGGCGCTCGGTGAGTTCGTGGAGGGTGGTCAGGTCGGAGACCCAGCCGGCCAGGCGGTCCTGGATCAGGGCGCCGGGCGGGAGGGGCGTGTCGCCGGGTGTCGCGGCCGACGGGACGCCGGGGAGAGCCGACGGGGCTCCGGGGAGAGGCGCCGCAGTGTGCGGGGGAGAAGGAACCGTGGAGTCGATTCCGGCCACTTTCGGCAGGTGTGGGGCGCTCATCTCAGTCGGCTTTCCGACCGGTGCGTTTGAGGCCATAGCATCGCAAATCGCATCGCAAACCCCCATGTCATTCTGCGCCGCTCGATGTCTCCACATGTACACGCAGGGGCGGAGGGATGTCCAGCATTGTCCCCGTGGGACTTGTGGTGTCCGTGGGGAGCGCGCGAAGGCCGACGAGAGGGTTGCTGTACACGGGAAGTTGGCTGAAAATTGCCCTCTCGGTGCACCTTTTGCGGTCGACTGGCGTCGTTTGAAAGCGCGTCATTCCGGGTGTGCGGGGTACGTAATCGATGACAGGCAGGGGCAGTTGGAGCTGTCCCGGAACGTGCGGCGGGGCCCCGGCGTCCTTCGTACCGCAGGCCGCAGCCCGTCCCCCGGTGGCGGGGAACGTGTTCTGACCGTCAAGCCCCATCCGGCTCGCTCGACCCCCGCATCGTGACGGGGCGCCGCGCCGCCGACCCGGCTACGCGCTGATACGCACGGTGAAGAGATCTGCACATGGTGTGATGTGTGACGCGTGATGTGTTGATGTGGATTCGGCGTTCAACGGAAAGGAACGAGCGCTCATGCGCGAGATCCTCGGAAGGCGACGCAGGCTCCGGTTCCGGCGCAAGGCGAGGACCGCCCGGCTCGAAGCGGCGGTGACCTTCGCGACCGAGTGGGACTGGCCGGTCCTGCCGGGCGTGGAACCGAAGGCGACGGCCCGTACGGCGGAGGGGTCGGTGTGCGCCTGCCCCGACCCCGAATGCCCGGTGCCCGGCGCACACCCCTACGACCCCGGCCTCCTCGCGGCGACGACCGACGAGCGGATGGTCCGCTGGTGGTGGACGACCCGCCCGGACGCCCCGGTGGTCCTCGCCACGGGCGGTTCCGCGCCCTGCGCGGTGAGCCTGCCGGCGGTCGCGGGGGCCCGCGCGCTCGCCGCGCTCGACGCGACCGGCGTGCGGCTCGGACCCGTGGTGGCGACGCCGACGCGATGGTCGATCCTCGTCGCCCCGTACGGCCTCGAACGGCTCGGCGACCTGCTGTACGCGAAGGACGGCGTCCCCAGTTCGCTGCGGTTCCACGGCGAGGGCGGCTACCTCCTGCTGCCGCCCTCGGTCACCGGCGCCGGACAGGTCCGGTGGGAGCGCGCGCCGCTCGCGGGCTCGGCCCGGCCCTGGCTGCCGGACGTGGAGGCCGTGGTCGACGCGCTCGTCGAGGCGAGCACCAGCGCTCCGGGCGGCGGCAGCCGGCTGACGTACTGAGGGCCCGCCCGTTCACCCGAACGGGTGTGTCCTGGCCCGACTTCCCGGGCAAACGGGCGCGCGGCCGGCCGACCCCCCACCGGCCGCCGATATGTTCGCCCCACCCGGCGAAGATCACGGGCGAAGGAGCAGGTGGGTCGTGGGTCGCATGAGTCCGGTGATGAGCCCGGCGAAACTCCGCATGGCCGGACTCGGAACCGCCGTCGCGGTCGCCGTCCTGCTGCCGATCGTCGCGGTGGCGGGGCCCTCGGGCGAGCCCGCCGGTTCCGCCGCGAAGTCCGGTGACCTTGCGCGGGGGGCCGGTGACCAGGCGCGAATGTCCGGTGACCAGGCGCAAGGGTCCGGTGACCACGCGCGGGGGTCCGGGGACGGGAAGTCGGGGGACCTGCTCTCGGATCTGGGCGGAGACCTCGGACTCCGTACGCCGAAGGGCGCGCCGTCCGCGGCACCGGCGTCGACCCCTCCCGTACCGCACGTGCCGAAGGGGCCGGTGACACCGGTGACACCGCCGGTCCCCGAACGGCTCACCCGCTGCGGACCGGAACTCGCCTCCCCCGAAGGCGTCGAGGCGCAGACCTGTGTCCTCTCCGAGGGTCCGGACGTGTGGGCGCGTACGTACTACCGCAACGCGACCGGACAGGAACTCGACGCGTTTCTGACCCTGATGGCGCCCGGCGGCCGGACCGTCCAGGTGCGCTGCGCGGTCGCGGCGCAGGACGAGCCGGGGACCTGCGAGACGCCCCGGGAGCGGCGCCGGGGCGGGGCCGGGGATTCCGCTTCGTATGCGGCGGTCGCGGAATTCGCGGGTACCGGCGAGGGGGACAACACGCCTCTGCTGCTGCGTTCCGGCAGCAATGCGGCGGAGTCCGAGGGAAGTTGAGAGCCGGGCTCCCCGGCGTGGCCTGACGGGCCTCCCGCGGGGGCGGGCATGGAAAGGCCCGGTCGCTGGCGACGGGGGATGCACCAGCGACCGGGCTTCCAGAACGGTAACAAGAGATCTGCTGTTCGCAAATTCGATCTCGGTTATTCGGACAGGGAATTACCCCTTCACCGACCGGGTTGTGGCGGAAGTCACCGACCGGTCGGTCTGCCCGTCACCGATACCACCTGGGGTATCAGCTGAGAGTCACCTGACGGTTCGTGAGGCCGCCGCGCGCGCGACGCTCGTCGGCGGTCAGCGGGGCGTCCGAGGCGAGCGCCGCGGCGAGCCGCTCGGCGAACGCGGCGGCCGGCTTCTCGCACTCCTCGGCGGTCATCGACGACGGCAGGTCCCAGACCGGAACCATCAGGCCGTGCGCGCGGAACGAACCGACGAGACGGGTGCCCTCGCCGAGCGAGGTGCCCTCGCCGGCCTGGAGGCGGGCGAGCGCGTCGAGGAGCTTCTCCTCGGGGTGCGGCATGACCCAGCGCAGGTGGTTCTTGTCGGGGACCTCGCACCAGTAGGCGGCGTCCACGCCGGTCAGCTTGACCGTCGGGATCGCGGCCGCGTTGGCGCGCTCCAGGGAGGCGGCCACCTCGGGCTCGGAGCCCTCGGCGGACTGCGGGATCCAGAACTCGAAGCCCGTGTGGACCTCGGGGACGAACGGCGCGTCCGCGTCGAGCAGATCCTGGAGGCGCGGGCCCTCGGCCGGCACGCGGCGCGGGGGAACGGGGTTGCCCGGCTCGGTCTCCAGGGCGCGCTGGAGGGTGTCGGCGAGGTCGCGGGCGAGGTCGCCGGAGGAGGAGTCGTTCTGCAGGGCGAGGAGGACGGAGCCGTCGTCGCGGCGGAGCGCGGGCCACGCCATGGGCAGCACGGTCGCGAGCGTCACCGACGGCACGCCCTCGGGCAGACCGGCCTTGAGGGTGAGCGGCACGGTGGCGGCGGGCACCAGCTCGCGGAGCGCGACCCAGTCGCACTCGCCGGGCAGGCCCTCGAAGGGGCGCTGGACGACCTCGGTGACGGCGTGCGCGGCGGTCCGGCCGTGACAGGCCTTGTAGCGGCGGCCCGAGCCGCAGGGGCAGGGCTCGCGGGCGCCGACGACCGGGATCTCCCCGCTCGTGACCTGTGCCTGGCCGGCCTTGCCGGCCTTCGTCTGGGGGCGCTTCTTGGCCATGGTGTGGCTCTCTCCCGGCTGTACGTGGTTGTACGTGGTCGTACGTGCTGTACCGGGCGCGAGCCTAGCCGCACCCGGCACCAGCGCATCCCAGGAGAGGGGAGCCGCGTCGGCCGGGAACCGGGTCAGTCGAGGTCGTCGTACGCGCAGAGGAAGTCGAAGCCCGCCCCGCCGCCCCCGCCGCCGACGCGTGTCGCGAAGTCCTCGTTGCGGTGGCCCTCGGTGACCACCACCCAGACCGTCACCTCGCCGGTCGCGCTGTCCCGCACGCCCCAGTCCCGCGCCAGCGCGCCGATGATGTTCAGTCCGCGTCCGCCGTGCGCCGTGACCGAGGGCGTGGACGGCACGGGTCGCGTCGGACCACCGCCGTCCGTGACCTCGACGCGCAGCCCGCCCGACGGGTCGACCCGCCAGGCCGCCCGGACGTCGCCCTCGCCGTGCTCGGGCCGCCCCAAGGGCTGGGCGTAGCGCCACGCGTTGCTCAGCAACTCGGAAAGGATCAGTACCGCGTCGTCGACGACCGATTCGGCCACCCCGCTGCGGTACAGCTCGTCCCGCATGCGGTGCCGCGCTTCCCCCACGCCCGCAGGGCCATGAGGCACGGCCATGCTCGACGACGTGGGCACCTCCTGTGCCACCACCAACGCCACCCCCGAGACCTCCTTCTGCCCCCACGCCACCGTGTGGATGCCCCGATGGCCTGGGCCGGAAACCGCCGGAGGCACGTGGGGTGTCGCACTCGTGACGATCGCGTACGCGCCGAACGCACCGGAGCACTCCCCGTAACCCCTGGGGCAGTTGGGGAAGAAGGGTCAGCCGGTGGTGCGGCCGAGCTGGGCGAGGACCTGTTTGGGGCGGTTCGTGATGATCGCGTCCACTCCGAGCCGCACGCAGAGCTCGACGTCCTCCGGTTCGTCCACGGTCCAGACGTGGACCTGGTGCCCGGCCTTCTGGAGCCGCAGGATCACGGCCGGATGGTGGCGGACGATCCGCATCGACGGCCCCGCCACGCGCGCGCCCGCGGGCAGCCGTCCGTCGCGCAGGCGCGGGCTGACGAACTGGGAGAGGGAGACCGTCGGCATCGTCGGGGAGGCGGCGGCGATCCGGTGCAGGGACCGGGGCGAGAAGCTCATGATCCGTACGGGGGAGGCCTCGGGCGCGTCGGGGGCGTCGAGCTTGAACCGCTTGAGGAGGTGGAGGAGCCGCTCCTCGACCTGTCCGGCCCAGCGGGTGGGGTGCTTGGTCTCGATGGCCAGCTCGACCCGGCGCCCGGCGTCGGAGACGAGCTCCAGGAGCCGTTCCAGGGTGAGGACGGAGGTGTAGCCGGGGTCGCCCCAGTCGGGGCTCTCGGCCGCGTCCTCCCGCTCCTCGCGTTCCTTCCAGGCGCCGAAGTCGAGCGCGGCGAGGTCGGCGAGTTCGAGGGCGGAGACGGCTCCGCGGCCGTTCGACGTGCGGTTGACGCGCCGGTCGTGGACGCAGACGAGGTGGCCGTCGGCGGTGAGGCGGACGTCGCACTCCAGGGCGTCGGCGCCGTCCTCGATGGCCTTCACGTAGGCGGCCAGGGTGTGTTCCGGGGCGTCCTCGGAGGCTCCGCGGTGGGCGACGACCTGGATGGGCGTGCTGATCGGGTGCTGCCGTGCGTGGGTCACGGCGTCATGGTGCCATTGGCGGGGCGCGGAGGGCACACCGGAACCTGTCCGTTCCGTCCGTATATAAAGAAGGGCGTGCGGATGCACAGCTCCGGCTTACGGCGGTCCGACGCCCTGTGGGAAAAGCTGGTACCGCACGTTGGAGAACGTGGAAGACCCCCGTGACGACCCCGCGCAGTGAACGAGGAGAGCGAGCTGTGAGCACCGAGAACGAGGGCACGGCGGTTCCGGCGGACCCGACTGCCCCGTCCGCCCCGCCGACGCCTCCCGTCCCCGCCGCCCCGCCGGCCGCCCCGCAGGCGACCCCCGCCCAGGCGGCTCCGGCGGCTCCGGCGGCGGCCGAGACGGCGCCGCTGACGCCCGTGACGGAGACGGCCCCGACGGCCCCCGTGCCCCCGGTGGCCGAACCGGCGGCCCCCGCCCCCGCCCCGGCGCCCACCCACGCCCCCACCCCGGCTCCCGCCCCGGTAGCCGCTCACGCCCCCGCGCCCGCCCCCGCGGCGGCCGGTGGCTGGCCCCCGCCGCCGCCGTCCACCCCGGCCTGGGGCGAGCCCTTCCCCCCGGCCGCCCCCCAGGCGCCCCGCAAGCGCTCCGGCGGCCTCCTGGCGGCCGTCCTCGTCGCCGCGCTCGTCGCGGGCGGTGTCGGCGGCGGCGTCGGCTACTGGGCGGCCCAGCGCGGCGACGAGGCGAACGGCACCGGCTCGACGACGGTCTCCTCGGGCGAGTCCCCGGCCTCCTTCAAGCGCGACCCGGGCACGGTCGCCGCCGTCGCGGCGAAGGCGCTCCCGAGCGTCGTCACGATCCAGGCGAAGTCCGGCGGGGCTCCCGGCGAGAGCGGCGAGGGCGGTACGGGCACGGGCTTCGTGTACGACAAGGAAGGCCACATCGTCACCAACAACCACGTGGTGGCGTCGGCGGCCGACGGCGGCACGCTGTCGGTGACCTTCGCGGACGGCAGGACGTACGACGCGGAGGTCGTCGGCCGCGCCCAGGGCTACGACGTGGCCGTGCTGAAGCTGAAGAGCGCGCCCAAGGGCCTGACGCCCCTGCCGCTGGGCGACTCCGACAAGGTGGCGGTCGGCGACTCGACGATCGCGATCGGCGCGCCCTTCGGCCTGTCGAACACGGTGACGACGGGCATCATCAGCGCCAAGAACCGCCCGGTGGCCTCCGGTGACGGTTCGGGCGGCAGCAACTCGTACATGAGCGCGCTCCAGACCGACGCCTCGATCAACCCCGGCAACTCGGGCGGTCCGCTGCTCGACGCGAGCGGCGCGGTGATCGGCATCAACTCGGCGATCCGGTCGACGGGCAGCGGCTTCGGCGAGAGCCAGGCGGGCTCGATCGGCCTGGGCTTCGCGATCCCGGTGAACCAGGCGAAGAACGTGGCCCAGCAGCTGATCAAGACGGGCGAGCCGGTCTACCCGGTGATCGGCGCGACGGTGACGATGGCCGAGGGCGGCACGGGCGCGCGGATCGCCTCGCAGGGCTCGGGCGGGACGACCGCGGTCACCCCGGACGGCCCGGCGGCGAAGGCGGGCCTCAAGGCCGGCGACGTGATCACCGGCTTCGACGGCCAGGCGGTCGACAGCGGCCCGACGCTGATCAGCGAGATCTGGACGCACAAGCCGGGCGACTCGGTGAAGATCACCTACGAGCGCGACGGCAAGACCAGGACGGCCACGGTCGTCCTGGGCGAGCGCACCGGCGACAGCTGAGACCCTCCCAGTACGTCCAGTACGTCCAGTACGTCTAGTACGTCCAGTACGTCTAGTGCGCCTAGTGCGTCCGAGGGTCCGCCGCCCCGGCCCCGGCGCCCACCTGTGCCCCGTCCGCCGCGCCGCTCCCCGCACCGCCCTCCCGGTGCGCGGGGCGGCGCGGTTCGTCGTCGCCCATGATCAGCAGCGGGTCGAACATGACGACGGCCGTGGCGAGGACGAGGAAGATCAGCGGTCCGACGAGCATCGGCAGGACGTTGAGGAACGAGGAGCCGTCGGTGGTGTGCGCGGCGGTGGCGTCGTTGACGTGGACGCTGACGGCGGCCATGCCGGTGTAGTGCATGCCGGTCACGGCGACGCCCATGACGACGCTGGCGCCGAGGCTGGCGAGGAAGCCGCGGATGGAGACGGCGGCCCAGAGCGCGGCGGTCGCGGCGACGACGGCGATGACGACGGACAGGGCGACGACCGCGGTGTCGTAGCCGAGCGAGCCGTTCATCCGCATGGCGGCCATGCCCATGTAGTGCATGCCGGCGACGCCGAGCCCGGTGAGCAGGCCGGCGAGGAGCAGCGGGACGGGCCGGGCGCCGAGGTGGCCCACGACGAAGACGCCGACACCCACGACGACCACGGCGACGAGCAGGCTGAGGAAGGTCAGCGGGAGGTCGTACGAGATCGTCGTCTCGCGCACCCGGAAGCCGAGCATGGCGATGAAGTGCATCGTCCAGATCCCGCACCCGATGGACGCGGCCCCGAGCGCCAGCCACCCGGACGTGCGGGCGCGTTCGGTACGCAGCGACCTGACCGTGCAGCGCAGCCCCAGGGCGCTTCCCAGACAGGCCATCACATAGCCCACGAGGGGCGTGACCATGCCGTAGCTGAAGCCGTCGATCGTGCCGTGCACCTTGCAACCCTTCGGAACCGACGCCGGCCGGAGCGACGCGGAGACGTGGAGATGTGGAGATGGAGAGATGTGGAGATCTTGTGAAGGTGGATGCTAACCCAGCCACCTGGGGCCTCCACCCACCACGGGCCGCCGCAGCCCATCCCCGCGCTGCTCCCCCAGCCGGTACGCTGTAGCCGCTCCGTCCCAGGTCGACCGTGACGTGGACCGGGGCGGCAGAGGTGGGTTGCCCGAGCGGCCTAAGGGAACGGTCTTGAAAACCGTCGTGGCAGCGATGTCACCGTGGGTTCAAATCCCACACCCACCGCAGCAGGTCAGAGAACTGACTGGTCAGAGGGCGGGTCCCGGATTCCGGGGCTCGCCCTCTGCGTGCACCTTGTCTCACCCTGACTCGCCGGTATCCCGGTCCTGACCAGCATGTGTGGGCCAGGCGCGGGCCAGAATCGCCGGCTCAGTCGCCGTTCAGCCCCTGCTCGATCAGCGCGTTCGCCTTGTCCTGCTGGCCCCGAAGAATCTTGGCGTAGAACCGGAAGAGGACCGTGAGGCTGTGCCCGGCCCGCCGCGCAACCTCCACCGGGTCGACGCCGGAGTTGATCCACAGGGACACCCCGGCGTGGCGGAGGGAGTACGGGACGTCCGCGAGGGGCGTCTTCGCCTCCGTCGCCGAGAGCGCCTTGAGGCGGGCCGTGTCCCAGAGCGCGCAGTACTCGGTGGAGTTGACGCGTCCTCCCTCGACGGCCCGGAACAGCGTGCCGTCGGGCGCCACCCCGAACCGCTCCTTGTGCTCACGGAGCATCGCCGTAAGGATCGGCGGAATTGGTACCGGACGGGTGGCCTTCCGCGCTCGCCGCTTCAAGCCGCGCTCGTCGTACGACTTGCCGTCGTCCGTCCAGCCGGAGCCGACCTCGGGGCGACTTCCGGCGAGGATGAGTTCACCCCACCCGGACGCCGGCAGCGTGCAGTCGGCATCACGCAAGGCGGCGATCTCCGAGGGGCGCATGGCGGCGTAGTACAGGCACCCGAAGAACGCGGCCAGATGCTCGCCGCGCTCGCTGACCTGCCGGACTGCGCCGATGAGGGCGGCAGCCTGCTTCGGGTTGGGCACGTACCGGAAGTCGACCTCGTCGTCCGTCGGCGGCGCCGTCCAGTCCACCCCGCTCAGGGGATTCGCGGGCAGGATCCTGCGCTCGACGGCGTACCGCATGACGTTGCTCAGCACCATGCGTTTCCGGTTGACCGTGTTGTCGGCGGCGGGCTTGCCGTCGAGCTTCACGGAGATGGCGTCCAGTGCGGTGCGCAGGCGGTCCGACCGGGCGACCTCGGTCATCTTGTACGTGTGCCCGGCGATCCAGGCGAGCGCGGCGGCGACGTCGGCCGGCGGGTCCTCGACCTGGTGTCGCAGCCGCAGGGCGCCCTCCGTGTCCCGCACCGCGCGGAAGGCCCACCCGTAGAGCGCCTTCCGTAGTACCGGGGGCTTCGGGGCGCCACGCGAACTGGACGCGAACACCGGCGTGATGGTGGCGAGCGTCTCGGCGATGCTCGCGCGGTGCTTGGCTGCCGCCTTCGGCCACTTCATGAGCACGTACGCGGTGGCGTGCTCATACCAGGTCGGCGTGGTCAGCACCTCAAGCTCGGAGACGGGGAGGCCGGTCTCCTCGTCGAACTGCTCCCGCTTGCGGAGAGCGGACATCAGCTCGTTCTGACGGCCCTCGGCCTGCGTCTTGAGCTTGTAGCTCTTCGAGTGCTTGCGTTCACCGACTCGCCACCGCAGCTCGAAGGGCTTCGGGCGGTTGCGCTGGCGGATGGCCCAGAATTCCACGTCGTACGTGAGCATGTCTCTCCAGATGGATGAGGGGCCCGCCAGTGACGGGCCCCTCAGTACGGGATGGGTTAGGCGGCGGCTTCCTCGCACTGGGACAGCCAGGCATCGAGGTCCGATCGGCGCACGCGAAGCTGGCCGTTGGGGAGCTTGATCAGGCGCGGACCCCTGCCGCGAGCGCGCATCCGGTAGAAGGCGGCGCGGCTCATGTGGAGCTCGGCCAGGACCTCGGGGAGCTTGAGCATCGGCTGACGTGCCACGGGACTCCTTGAGCTGAGGGTGCTGTCGGCGTGAGTGACAAGCGGGTGGGCGCTGACGCCCGGCGGGCGTGTGTCCGAGGTGGGGATTTCTGCGTCACTGCGACATGCACGTCACTCGCTCGTCTGACCTGCGGGTTTTGGTGACACAGGGGGTGACGGTCTCTGTCACGGGTGACGCAGGCATCCGTCACCGGTGACGCGGGTGACGCGGGGTGACGCAGGACTTTGGTGTCTGCGTCACCTCTGTATGGGCAGGTCGGGGGCTGTTTTGCGCCCGGTGGTGACGTGGGTGACGCAGCGTCTTCCTACTTAGGAAAAGAGGTGGGGGTGTCTGTTGTTGTGCGCGGCTTAGAGCGTGAAGAGGGAGCCGCTGCGCGGCACGCCCTTTGAGCGGCGGCGAGCCGCCGAAGAGCAAGAGGAGCACCGGCGCGCTGCGGGGCCGTGCTCCTCTTGCTTGTGCGGGGGCCGCGTGGCGGGGGCTAGGACGCGTTTCCGTGCTCGTCCTGGGCCGCCGGGGTGGGCCGGACGACTTCGATGTAGCGGGCGTCCCTGGTGCGGCCCCAGTCGACGAGGACGCCGCGCGCGGCCAGGACGGGCTGGATGCGCTTGAGGCGGTCGGAGAGGACCTTGCCGGTGGTGGGCCAGCCCTTGGGCAGGGGACGGCATTCCTCGCCGGTGTAGAGCTGAGTGAGGCACTGCAGCCACTCGGAGGAGGTCATGCGGATCTCTCGGCCAGGGTCGATGCCGGCGGCGTGCTTGAGGACGGTCTGAGCGAGGAGATCACCCTCGATGACGTCGTCGTTGAGGTCGTCCAGGCTCGCGCGGTAGGCGGGGAGGGCGCCGAACCCGGTGGCCTTGTCGACCTGCGCGCACAAGTGGGCGAAGTCGGCCATGCGCAGGTCGGTGGGGACGTCGGCCTCGGCAGCGCGGACCTGGACGGTGAGGTCGAGGAGCGAGCCGAGGATGAGCGGCAGGATCTCCTCGAACTCCGCCCACAGCTCTGCTTCGGTGCGCCGGACCTTGGGCCGTTCGAGGCGGAGCGGGAGGAGGCGTTCGGCGAGGTCGGGGCGGATGACGCCGACGTCGATGCCGGTGAGCAGGAGGGGTTTGCGGTAGCGGGAGCGGACGACGTCGCCGTCGGTGAACAGGGCGCGCTTGACGTTCTCGGCGCCGGTGACGATGCAGCACATGGCGTCGGACATGTCCGGGGTCAGGTGGGAGAGGTTGTCGAGGGCGGTGACCCATCCGGCGGCGACGGCCGTGATGAGGTTCTCCTCGTCCTTCGGGGCGCGGCGCAGGTCGCTGCTCATGCCCTCGATGATCCGCAGGAGCATCCGGGCGCCGGTGGACTTGCCGGCGCCCTGGGGGCCGGTGAGGAACGGCGCGGGGACGGGCACGGTCGGGCCGAGGCAGCCGATCAGCCAGGCGATGACCATGCTCTCGACCTCGGCGTTGGCGAAGTTGCACAGTCGCAGGAGGAGGTCGAGGCCCTTGCCGTTGGTGTCCTTGGCCGGCAGGGGCAGCTCGCCGGTGAGCTGGGTGCGCCGCCAGCACACCTCTTCGGGGTCGGGGGTGACGAGGTCCCAGCCGGTGGGGTGGATGCGGACGGACAGGCCGTCGTTGCGGCCCAGGTCGAGCCAGGTGGCTCCGTTGAAGCCGGGGGCGACGCGGATGTGGACGGGCTGCACCTTCTCGTCCATGGCCAGTGCCTCGATCAAGTCCAATGCCTCCTTGAGAGCGGTTCCGTTGAAGACGCCGTATCCGTCCTTGAACAGCCCGACGATGAGTTCCTGACGGTGGCTCCCGGTCGTGCCCTGGGAGCGGATTGGGCGGGCGACGGGGTGGCCGATGCGCTGGGCGTAGACGGTGCCGTCGGCGGTGCGGAAGTACCGGAAGTGGTCCCGGGCGTAGGTGCCGATGACCTCGCGGGCCGGGTTCTTCTCGTCCTCGGACATCGCTACATCCCCAGTGCGGTCGTGGCGTTGGACCAGGCGGTGGTGCAGTGCCGGAGGGACTCGCCCTTGGCCTGAGCGGCGGCGAACAGGCGGCTGATGTGCGTCTCGGTGAGGCAGCCGCACCGGCCGTGCACGGAGAGCACCGCGAGGAACGTCCGGTACACCGTCGTGTGGACCGCGCTCGGGGCGTCGTTGATGCGCTGCTCGGCCATGGCGATCCCGCGTTCCAGGTAGGCGGGCGAGCGGTGACGGCACTCCCCACCCCCAGCGGGCACGGACACCGTCGGCGCCGCCGGCCGGACGGCGGGCGGCTGCTTGTCGGCGAGGGCACGTACGACGTCCGGCAGCTCCGTCAGGGTGCCGGTGCCGGGGCCGAGCCAGCGGGCGTAGGACATCGTGGACTTGAGGTCGACACCGGGCCGGACGGCGTTGACCGACCGCATCGTGCCCCGGTAGATCCAGTGCTCGCCGCGCGTGGTGGGCACGGTCGTGGTGGGCGGGAGCGTAGCGCGGGCCCAGTCAACGGCGGCCTCGTTGTCGAGGTCGACGACGGTGACGCCGGCGCCGCCGGGGTGGTAGCCGATGGTCCGGGCGCGGCGCCATGCGGCCGTCCACTGGGGGGAGGCGATGACGCCGGGGTCGGTGGTGGCGGCGGCCCACCCGTGGCACGGCCACGGGCAGACGCACGGCCCGGGGGTGGCCATGTTCGGCCGCCCGCCGCAGGCGAGGTCCTCGCAGGCCCGGCAGTTCCCGAACGGGCGCTTGTCGGCCCGCAGGGGCAGCACGGGCAGGCCGTGCTCGGCGAGGCCGAGGGCGATGGTGAGGATGCTGTTCACGCGGCCACCTCCGCCGTGGTCCGGGTGAGGAGCTCTCGCCGGAGAGGGGTCGAATGGGTCATGCTGGGGGTCTCCAGTTCTGTGAGAAGCACTGGCAGGTGAGGGCGGCCCCGGACTTTGGCGAGACGGGGGCCGCCCTTTGCGCTGTCACGCGGCGAACAGGCCGCGTTGCCCCGGCTCGACGTCGAGGGTGACGACGGCGGGCGGGGAGTCGGTAGGGACCGGTGCGAGGGCGGGGGCGCGCTTGTCGGTGACGGGGCCGTCGTTGTGGAAGCGCCAGGTGCCGACGTCGTGCTGCGGCTTGTCCTTGGACGGCAGGGTGTAGCGGCGGGGCTCGCCCGGATGGGCGGCGTTCCAGTCCTCGGCGCACACCTTGTGGACGGCCTCGCCCGCGTGGGACCGCAGCGGGGTCGGCCTGCCGCACAGGCAGCACGGCCGGTCCCCGCCGTGGTCGAAGTGCCGGGCCTCGCCCCAGTCGAGGAGCGGGTCCATCAGAGCTTGGACAGGGCATCGGCGAGGGATGCGGTGACCTCGTTGATGGGTTCGGCCGCGCCGGTGGAGGCGAGGAGGAACCCGAACATGACGGCGGTGAACGCGGAGCCGGCGCCGAGTTCCCTGGAGCGCACGAGGAAGAACAGGATGAGCCCGAACAGGACGATGAGCGAGATGGTCACGACCATGGGGCGTAGCTCCTTTGGAGAGTGAGCAGGGCGTCTTGGGGTGCGCGAGGGTGTCGCGCTTCGTGCCGTGGTGGGCGGGAGGTTCACCAGTCCTCGGTGGTGGCGATCGCGGGGCCAGCGGGGGTGTTGATGAGTCCGCGACCGTCCCAGAGCGCGGACTCCCGCTCCCGTTCCGGGTCGCTGTCGATGGGGGCACTCATCGGTTCCCCTCGGCGCGGTTCGCGGGCAGCCGTGGGGTGGATGCGACGGAGCATGGCGGGGTCGTCTCCTTGCTCGCGTGGAGTGGTCAGGGAGGGAGGCACAGGGCGCCCGCAGAGGGCGTCTGGAGGGGGTTTCGGGCCCCTGAGCTGGGGTGCCTCCCTGCCTCCCTGGAGGGGTGTTTGTGCTGATCAGGGGCAGGGAGGCGGGTCAGGGAGGCGGTCAGGGAGTTCTCCCTGCCTCCCTGCCCGTCTCCCTGCTATTCGGCATCGGATTCGGGGGTCTCGGCGGCCCGTCGGGCGAGGGCGTCGGCGACCCTGAGGCCGTCGACGACCATGCGGCCGTCGGACTTGCGGGGCGGGGCGCCGGCCACTTCGAGGACCTGGCGGAGGTCGGAGAATGTCCACTCGCGGTACTCGCCCGGGTTGAGTGCGGCGAGGCGGTGGAGGACTTCCTGTGTGAGGAGCCTCGGCTCGCCGCCTAGGACGCGGTCGATGTCGGCGAGCGCGTCGACGGCCGTCTCGGTGGGTTCGACGGCGGTCAGGGTGGTGACGCCGTCGCGGAGGCTCTTGGCCCGCTGGGCGATGGTCTTGGCGTCGTCGTCGTCGATGAAGTGCGTCCGGACGGTGATGGACGGCTGTCCGGCCGGGATCTTGATGCCGTCGGACGCGACAACCACGGTGCCCTTGTCGAGGCCCTGTCGGAGCAGGTGCGGGGCGGCGCCGCCGTCGATGGCCTTGTCGCCCAGTGCCATGCGGGCCTGCGACTCGGTACCCAGGACGAGGGAGGCCCGGGTGTGGGCGCCCTCGCGGACGAGCTTGGGGAGGTTCTGGTCGGTCGGGTCCTGCGTGCCTTCCCACAGCAGCACGTCCACAGCACGGCCCTGGTTGTGAATCTTGCGGACGGCCATGAAGTACCGGGACGTGGCCTTCGACCCGCCGTAGGGGCGCTTGTCCTCGCCGACGGCGGGGCACATGAACGCGACCTGCGCCTCGTCCACGATGCCGATCAGCGGGTCGAACTTCGTGCCGGGCGGCGCCTGAATCCGGCGCTCCATCTCCTCCACCAGGCCCTCGACCATTTCGGTGGCGTCGATGACGTGATCGTCGGTCGGGCCCTGGATCAGGACGGTCGCGATGCCGTCGAACATGGCCCAGTCACCGACGCCCTTGAGGTCGGCGATCCGCATCTCCACCCGGCGGTCCAGCGCCAGCCACAGGGCGAGCGCGCGGAGGGATGCGGTCCTGCCCTGGTTGGACAGGCCCGTGATGAGCATGTGCCGCTGGTAGAGGCTGATGGTGGCGGCGTCCCCGCGCAGGTCCTGCCCCCAGGGGGCGCGACCCTTGGTGTAGTCGGCGGTCATCGTCTCGTCGGTGACCAGCGGCGAGGGGCCGATCGGCTCGTCGAGCGCGCCGGAGTCCGCGATCCACAGCCGCACCGTGCGGGCGGCCTCGGGGATCGAGATGAACACCTCGTGCTCGTGGCGGGCGAGGTTCTCCGCGAGCTTCTTGCGCCGGGTCTGCACCTCCTCCGTGGAGACACCGGAGGGGAGGGTGACGTCGACCTCGACGCCGCATCCAGCGATCCGGATCGGCCCGAGCATCGCGGCGCCGGCGTCGCCCATCTCCTTGATGGCGTTGCGGAGCGGGGCGATGCCGAGGTCCCGCAGGGCGGTGACCACGATCGACGGGGTGATCGGCGCCCCGGCGTCGTCGGACCGCTTGCCCTCGGGAAGAGCCCACTGCGGGGCGGTGGCGCGCTGGCGTCCGACCGCCCACAGCCCGGCGAGCGCGAGCCACGGCCCGATGGCGACGAGCGGCCCCCACACCATCTGCACGATGACGACGAGCAGCCGGATCAGCTCGATCAGCGCCATCAGCGGCGTGATCACGTCGCCGGGGTCCTTCGTGGCGATCGCGAGCGCGACGCCGACCGCGAGGAGGCCGCCTATGCCGGTGGCCGCGCCGACGGCCGCGCTCTTCGCCAGGTCCTGCGGGGCGGAGATGAGGTCCATGCGCCGCTTGTGCCGCTCGGTGCGGAAGCGGTGCAGCCGCTCCTCCCACTCTCCGGCGGCCTCGTAGTTCCCCGCGGCTTCCGCCGCCCGCAGCAGCCGCTCGTAGCGGGCACCGGTACGGCCGTCCCACGCCCGGCGGGTCACCACCCGCGTACCGCCGACCAGGTAGGAGCCGTGTCGGACGGTGAGGCGGGCGGCGTGACGGGTCCGCTCGTGGCGGACCACACCGGCCACGGCCCGCCGCGTGCGCACGAATACCCGGGCCGGACGCGGTTTCCCGGACGGCTCCGGCACGACCGCGAGCGGGGTGGTGGGTTCTTGTGTAGGTGGTTCCTTGAACAGGGGGACCACGTTGTCGGTCATGCTGGATGTCTCCTGCCGCTCGAAAGGGTGGAGGGAAGAGGCCCGGGGCGGTCGGGATGCTTGGCGGCTGTCGGCCGCCCCGGGGCACAGCTACTTGCGCTTGCCCTGCTGCTTCTTCGCGTCGCGCTCGGCCTTCGCCGCTTCCTCGGCGTTCTTCTCGATCCGCCGGCGGGCCTTGTCGATGACGCGGTCGACCTTCTTCTCCAGGTCGCCCTGATAGACGCCCTCTCCGGCGAGCCCGCGCTTGGCCATGCGGGCCACGTACCAACCGGCCTGCAGCCCCTCGCGGATGCTGAGCTGGGGGTTGGTCTCGTCGAACTCGGTGGTCTTCTTGATCCAGGCCACGACGGTTTCCCCTTCTGAGGCCGGGGCTGTCCCGACTCCCCACCCGCCCCCGACCGGGGTCGGGGGCGGGCAGGCAGGCGTCAGTCCTGCGGGGTGTAGTCGAGGGAGTCGGCGAGGATCTGCATGGCCACGGACTGGCCGTACTCCCCGGCCTCGGTGACGAGCCGGTCGGCGGGCTTCTGGTTGCCCCGGGCGAGCGCGCGGCCGGCGGCGGCGGTCTCCTCCGGAGCGGGGAGACGGGACTCGGCCGGAGCGGAGCTCTTGCGGCTGAACAGGCCCATGTCAGGGGTCCTTTCGAGGTGTCAGTCGATCGGCTTGAGCTCGTGGGCGTGACACAGGACCGGGGCGATCCAGATGCTGATCCGGTCGACGGTCCACCGCCCGTCGGTGAGGGGGCCCGGGGGGACCTCGTCGAGGACGCGGCCGGTCTTGCCGACCGCGCGGGGGTCGTCCTCGCACGCGATGATCAGGACCTTCTGTCCGCCACGGAACACGGTCACTTCCCCTTCCGGATCCGGGCCCGGCGGGCCCCGGTGATGGTCTTGGCGGCCTGCTGCCCGTCGGGTCCGCCGATCGACTTCACGACCGTGTGGACGCCCCAGGCCAGGACGAGGGCGAGGAACGCGAGAAAGGCGAGGTTCGCCGTGATCGAGGTCAGGGCGGCGATGAGGAGCGGGCCGAAGTAGACCCCGGCGACGACCGCGCCGGCGCCGACCCCGGCGCCGAGCGCGACCCGCTGAATCGTGCGGTCGGGCGGGGCCTGGTGGATGTGCTGGTGAACCACCTGCGGCACGCCACCCGACTGGAGCGGGGCGGGGAGATGGTCGACGTAGGTGTAGGTGCCGTCCGGGAGCTGCACGACCCGGATGGGTTCGGGGAGGTTGCTCATGGCGCGGCTCCTTTCAGAGCTGGTTGGGCTCCAGGGCGAAGAACAGGACGGTGAACCGGGTCAGGCCCCAGTGCTCGCCGACCTGCTCTCGCAGGGTCGTGTAGGTCTGCATGCGGGTGTGGACCCCGGGGACGACCGGGATCGTGCCGTCCTGCGTGACCATGCGGCCGTCGTCGGTCTGGATCGTGAGGATGAAGTGGTGCGGGACCGGCGTGGACTGCTGCGCTGAGGCGGTCGTGTTCGTGGTGGTCGTCATGACCGGTTCTCCTTGCTGCCGCTCACGCGGCCGTGGTCGTGTCGGGGTAGGCGCAGGGGGTGCACATGCCGAGCGAAGGCGGGATCCGGTACCCGGCGTCCCGCCCGCACTCCGGGCAGACCTGCCGGGCCGCGTTCGCCTTGGCCAGGGCCTCCCACTTCGCGGAAGTCATCGGCCGGACCGGCACGGCCCGGTCGATCCGGTACAGGAAGGCGATCAGGGCTCCGCGTCGGCGGCGAGGGCGTTCGAGCTGAGCGACGACGTCCTGACCGCCGGGCCGGAGCCCGAGGGCACGGAGCTGCCGGACGGTCGCCAGGCCCTCGGGTGCCAGGCGCCAGGGATAGACGGGGATGGCGCTCACGCGGCTTCACCGCGCTCCGTCTTGAGGGTGTCGCGCAGCCATCGACCCTTTTCCGGGGATGTCCGCAGAGCCTTGCGGATCCCGTCGGCCGTCAACTGCTCAACCGGCCATGACTCAGTCAACTGCCGTGCATCGGCGAGGAGTTCGTCGCGCGTGCGGCGCGGTTGAGCCGAGCGGGCGACGGCAGGTACCCGACCGGTCGCCCGGCGCGGGGTCAACTGCTCGGCGGCGACCGCCCGGACCACAGCCCGACCGGTCGACTTCCGGACCGGCGGCGCGGTGGGCTCTTCCTGCTCGACCGGTCCAGGGTCGACCGGGGCCGGTTCGAGGGCGGGAACGGGCAGGTCAGAGATAGACCGTTCTGTAATGGACTGGGTAGATTCCTCCGCATTCACGGAGTCGATCGATCGAGTCGACCGGTCCACCTCCAGCTCGACGGCCATCTCGCCCGGCGCCTCCAAGGCGCTAGCGATGTTCGGGGCGACGATGGTGGCGCCGAACATGTCGGCGAGGGCGGCATCCGCCCCGGCGGTGACCCGCTGACGCTGGACGTCGAGGAGCCGGTCGCCGAGGGCGATGTCGCCGGCGCCGACCTTCCGGGCAAGCTTCCACGAGGTCCGCTCGGACCGCTTCCGTACGTTCTCGTCGGGGTGGTTCGCAGCGCGGGCCCGGTGGTAGGCGAGGGCCTGCACGATCGCGGCGGCGTGCGCTTCGGCTTCGGCGTCGCGGCCGTCGCGGTAGACGACGATCCGGCGGGCGAGGAACGCGGCGCCCTCGGCGGACGCCGTCATCCCCATCGGGGTCAGGGCGTAGATGACCATCTCGCCCGGGGACTTCGCGGCGGTGACGGACATCGCGGACGCGGCGGCGGGAAGAGCCCACAGCCCCGCCCGGATCACCTTCGGCGACGCCTGCCCGAGCAGCGTCAGGCCGAGCAGCACGATCGCCAGCACGGCGGTCGCACCCTCACCGGCCGCGACCGCACCGACGGCGGTGCCGGAGCCGAAGGCGGCCTTGATGTTGGTGTAGGTGCCGTACCCGCCGGCGCCGCCCGTGGCCAGCATCGGCACGAACGCGGCCCCCAGTACGATCCTCTGGAGCTTGCTCAGCTCCTTGCCCGTGGCGCTCACCAAAACCACCCCCGCTTCTTCTGCGGCGGGACCTCGGCCTCGGCGCGATTCGCCGTAGACCGCAGGCCCTTGCCGCGATCGCGGAGGCGCTCAGCCTCACGCTGAGCACGGGCCGCCCTCACGGGGTCGCTGTAATCGCGTCCACGCCGCCCGTAGACATCAGCAGTCATCTGCTGCCGCTCGGCTTCCTGCTCGGCGGCGTACGCCATCGCGCGCAGCCTCGGCGCCTGACGCGCCGCATAAAGCTGCTCAGGCGTCGGCATGTCCCTGAACCGGCGGGCCATCATGCCACCGTCCCGGGCATCGGTGCGTGGGCCAGGCCGGCGCGGTTGGTCAGGTCCCGGCGGGCCGCCATGACCCGATTGCGGGCCCGGCGGATCCGCCGCTCGTCCAGCTCCGTGGCCGGGCGGTCGATGGTCATGATCTCCGCGTCGAGCAGGTCGACCTCCGCCAGGATCAGCGGCATCTCCAGCTGGATCGCGTCCAGCTCGGCGTTCGACGGCTCACCGTCGAACGCCAGGGCCCCGCTGGTCTCGGGGAGTGTGATGATGGACTTCATTGGGTGTGTTCCTCTCACTCAGGAACGGCCCGAACGAGGCCCCGGAGTAGCCGCTCCGGGGCCTCTTGCCGTTTGGAACCTTCCGGCTCCCCTCGGCCCCGCCCGTACGAGCCCCGCGAACGGGGCCCGGACAGGCGGAGGAGGCAACCGGCCGCAGCTCCGCTGCGCAGGTGACCTGACGTCCGCGAATCACCGGATAGCCCGGTGCGCCGTAGCGGCGGATCAGGGGGACTCGTGACGGGCGTGGCCACCGTGCCGGTCAAGCACGATCGGCGCCCAGACTCTTCGTTGGAACATCAGGACCTCCTCGGCGCGAGCAACGGGATTGAGCACTGCAAGGGGGACCCAGTCCCCACTCTCCGGCCGTTGCTCGCGGTCGCCGGGCCACCTCGCCAGTCGGGCCGAAGCCCATTGCGTCCTACCTGGCCTTTAGCGGGATTGCAGCGTCCCCGCCCTGATCTAGGTGCAGCTCTGAAGTCGCATTAGTGCAGGTCAAGCCACGTAGACGTTCACCACCCCGTGTTGCTTAGGGGGGCTTGCCGTCTCGCTTGATAGGTACGGTAGGCAAACTCGGGACTGCGTGCAACCCCCTCTCGCGCTAGAATCTGATAGCCCCCCTAAGCGAAGGAGAATCGTGCAGCACGAGATGGAGGAAGTCGCTCGGGTCGCCGACCCCGTCGACCGCGCCAAAGCCGCAATCGATCTGATGGCCCGGTACCAGAGCCATGTCAACGAGCTGTCCCGCATCCGGCGGGAGGCCATCGAGGAGGCTCAGGCCGCCGGCATGACGCAAGCGGAGATCGCCAAGCGTCTCGGAGTCAGCCGCGGAAGGGTCGGTCAGCTCGCGTCGGCCGGGCCCCCGCCTGAGCGCGCCTTCTTCGGCACCGACCTGGTGACGGTCTCGCTCGGCGGCAAGTACGAGGCGGGGAAGACGCCGGACGAGTTCCCCAGCGAGGTGATCACGCGGGAGGACCTCGGCAACTTCGAGCACCTGAGGGCGCTGTTGTCGGGGATGAAGCTGGACGCCCAGTACGAAGTGATCCCGCCCTCGGGGATGGTGAACCTCAACCGGGAGAACCACGTCGTCATCTGCGGTCCCCGCCTGTCCCCGCTCATCGCGCAGGTGCTCGAAGGGGACGACAACCTTCGGTTCGCCAAGGACACCGCGTGGCACCTGCTGGACAAAACCGCAGGCAAGGAATTTCGATCCCCCCAGGACGAGGACGGATCGGCTGGCGATGTCGGATACCTCGGGCGCCTCCCACGCCTGGACGGCAAGGGGACGTTCCTCTACGTCGCCGGTATCCACTCCATCGGGGCGAACGGGGTCATCCACTTCCTGGAGAACAACCTTGCGGAGCTCTACCGAGAGGTCCGCACCCGCCGGTTCTCTACCCTGATCTCCTGCCGCTACGACCCGAAGACGCTCGAAGTCCTTGAGAGTCGCCGCGTCACTCCGCTGTACCGACACGAAGGCTGATCATGCGCGTCGCCATCGACACCGAACCAGGCGGAACGACTCCCAACGAGGACTGGGTGGCCGCCACGTCCTCCTTGGCCATCGTGCTGGACGGGGTGAGCACAGCGGGCCTCGCGACTGGATGTCGCCATGGCGTCCCGTGGTACGTGGCTCGGCTTGGAAGCCGACTGGTCAAGGCGTTGGCCGATTCGAACGAGTCGCTGGTGGAGGGTCTGGCCACTGCTCTGGAGGAAGTGGCGGCGCTGCACCCCGAATGCGACCTCGCCAACCCCGGGACCCCTTCGGCAACCGTCGCCGTCCTGCGGCAAAGGGATGCGCTCCTCGATCACCTCGTGCTGGCGGACTCGCCGATCGTCCTGGAAGGTGACCAGGGCTTCACCGTGATCACAGACCTGCGGGTGGACGACGTACTCCCGGAGCTCCGGGAGGAGGTCGAGCAGTACGAGACCCACACCCAAGAGCACCGGGAGGCTCTACAGCGCTTCGTGACGGCGCAGCGCCAGACGCGAAATACGCCGAACGGCTACTGGGTGGCGGCTGGCAGTCCCACGGCAGCCGCCCATGCGATCGTCGGCAGCACTGCGGCTCAGGACGTCCGGTCGGCAGCGGTGTTGTCCGACGGTGTCTCGCGTCTCGTCACGGAGTACGACATGGCGACGTGGCCCGAGGTCTTCGGGACGCTGCGCGAGGGTGGGCCGCGCGCGCTGATCCACCGGGTACGAGAGGTCGAAGCCACCGACCCGACGGGCATCCGATGGCCGCGCTACAAGTCGGGAGACGACGCCTCCGTCGCCTTCTGCGAGTGGGCGTCGAGCGGGCCTCATTGAGCGTCTGCGGGCCACACGCGGGCCAAGGCCTCCCGCCGTCGGCCACTTCGCGAAGGGAGTGCAGGTCAGCCGAAGGGTGACTGCTCTAGTCCTGTCGGTCTTGAAAACCGTCGTGGCAGCGATGTCACCGTGGGTTCAAATCCCACACCCACCGCAGCAGATCGGCGCCGCGCGCTGACCGGAAGGGGCGTCCCGCCGTCGGGACGCCCCTTCCGCGCGTCCGGCACGGGTGGCGGAGGAGAGGGGGTCGGCATGGTGCGGATCGTGCTCGTGCGGGGGGACATCACCGAGCAGGCGGTGGACGCGGTGGTCAACGCGGCCAACTCGTCGTTGTACGGGGGCGGTGGCGTCGACGGGGCCATCCACCGGAAGGGCGGTCCGGAGATCCTCGAGGCCTGCCGGGACCTGCGGAGGTCGCACTACGGCAAGGGTCTGCCGACCGGTCGGGCCGTGGCGACCACGGCGGGCCGGCTGCCGGCCCGCTGGGTGGTCCACACCGTCGGGCCCGTCTGGCGGCCGGACGAGGACCGGTCCGCGCTGCTCGCCTCCTGCTACCGCGAATCGCTGCGCGTGGCGGAGGAACTGGGCGCCCGTACGGTTGCCTTCCCGGCGATCTCGACCGGGATCTACGGCTGGCCGATGGACGACGGGGCCCGCATCGCGGTGGGGACCGCCAGGGCCACCCCCACCGCGTCCGTCGATGAGGTGCGGTTCGTGCTCTTCGACGCGACGGCGTACGCGGCCTTCGAGGCCGCGGTCGAGGCCGCGGTCGAGGCCGCGGTGGAGTCTGCGGGGGAAGCCGCGGCGGAGGCGGCGGTCGGGGACCGGATCGAGGCCGACGGGGGCCCGTCCGACACGCCGTGACGTCTTTCCTAGAGAAAGATTGGCGGAAAATCTGCCGGAACGCTTCCTCCCTTGGCGCGCACGGAATTCTCCGGTCCGTTTGAGCTCACGGAGCCGTCTCCAAGGGGCTGAGCTGCGCCGTTCTCGCTTCGCCGGGGTTTATCGCGCTGTCCTCACGCTTGCGAGGGAATAACCCGCTCCGGGGTGGTTCGCCGGGGATTCGGTGGGCAACTCTGGATTCGCGACGTCGAGCAGAAAACGACCGGGGCGGTCGGCCAACCACCCCGGCAATGGCCAGAGTTGAAGCAATCGCAGCGTCAGTGTCACGCGTCACAGCAAACGTTTTGAGTTCCCGGAGGAACAGACATGGCAAGCATCCGTACCGCCCGCATCGTCGCCGTCGCCGCCGCCCTCCCCCTCGCCGCCGCGCTCTTCACGGGGGTCGCCCAGGCCGACAACGGCGGGTTCGCGGACGACGGATCGAACACGAGCGTCGCCACGATCATCGGCAGCGGCGTGGGCGGCGACAACCACGGCAACTCGACGACCACGCAGCAGGTGGCGACCGGTTCAGGTGCCTCCAACCAGAACAACACCGCGAGCGTGAACGGCTCCGCCTTCACCCACATCGACCAGTCGAACACGAACGCGGTGGTGAACTTCTACCCCTGGTGGTAATCACCCTCGATGGCGGCCCCTGGTGGTAGTTCGCCCGGTGGCGGGTCACCGCGCGGAAGCGGGTCCGGTGGGGGGCGCGACCGCGAGGTGAACGACGGCCCGTGCGGCGGTACTTCGGTACCGGCGCGCGGGCCGTCCCGCGTTCCCGCCAAGCCGCTCGGCCGTCTGCCTTGACAGGGCTCCTGAATCTGACGGACAGTCAGAAACCTCAGTCGTCCCACCGGGAGGCCGTCGCCGTGCACCTCGCCCCGACCGAGCGGCAGCTACGGCTGCGCGCCGAACTCCGCGCGTACTTCCGCGAGGTGATGCCCGAGGGCCCGCCTCCCGCCGAGGATTCCGCCGCCCAGCGCGCGCTGCTGCGCCGCATCGGCGCCGACGGCCTGCTCGGGCTGGGCTGGCCGGAGGAGTACGGAGGCCAGGGCCGCGGCTCCGACGAGCAGTTCGTCTTCTTCGACGAGGCCTACCGGGCCGGCGCGCCCGTCTCCATGGTCACCCTCAACACCGTCGGCCCGACCCTCATGAAGTACGGGACCGATGAGCAGAAGGCGTACTTCCTGCCCCGGATCCTGAGCGGCGACATCGTCTTCGCCATCGGCTACAGCGAGCCCGAGGCCGGTACCGACCTCGCCTCCCTCCGCACCCGCGCCACCAGGGAGGGAGGCGACTGGCTGATCGACGGGCAGAAGATCTTCACCTCCAACGCCCAGAACGCCGACTGGATCTGGCTCGCCTGCCGCACCGACCCCGAGGCCGCCCCCCACCGGGGCATCTCCATGATCCTCGTCCCGACCGACGCCCCGGGCTTCTCCTGGACGCCGATCGCGACCGTCGGCGGTCTGACGACCACCGCCACCTACTACGACGGCATCCGGGTCCCCGCCGGGAACCTCGTCGGCCCCGAGCACGGCGGCTGGGGTCTCATCACCGAGCAGCTCAACCACGAACGGGTCGCCCTCGCCGCCATCGGCATGCAGGCCGAGGACTTCTTCGCCGCCGCGCTCGACGGCGCCCGGACCCCCGACCCGGCGACGGGCCGGCGCCGCGTCGACGAACCGTGGATACGGATCAGGGCCGCCGAGGCGCACGCCCGGCTCGCCGCGACCCGGCTCCTCAACTGGCGCCTGGTCGGCGACGTCGGCGCCGGGCGGCTCGCCCCCGGAGACGCCAGTGGCGTGAAGTTCGCGGGGACGGAGTCGGCAGTCGAGGTCTACCGCATCTGCCAGGAGATCGCGGGCGGCGCGGGCACGGTCCGCGCGGGCTCGCCGGGCGCCTTCGGCGACGGCGAGCTGGAGCGCATGAACCGGGCCGCCCAGATCAACACCTTCGGCGGCGGGGTCAGCGAGGTCCAGCGCGAGATCGTCGCCCGGATGCGGCTCGGCATGAAGGCGAGGGGACGGCGATGACCCACGAGGACGTTCCGTACGAGCGGCTCGCCGCCTTCCAGGGTCGGGCCGCCGCCACCGCCGCCACCGGCAAGGACCCCGTCAACCTCCCCATGATCCGCCACTGGTGCGAGGCCATGGGCGACGCCCACCCCGCGTACGAGGGCCCGGACGCCGTCGCGCCCCCCACCATGCTCCAGGCGTGGACGATGGGCGGCCTCTCCGGCCACACGGGCGCCGCCGGGCGTTCGGAGGCGTACGACGAGCTCTTCGCCCTCCTCGACGGGGCCGGGTACACCTCGGTCGTCGCGACCGACTGCGAGCAGGAGTACCTGCGGCCGCTCCGGCCCGGCGACGAGATCACCTTCGACGCCGTCATCGAGTCCGTCTCCCCGCGCAAGACGACCAAGCTCGGCACCGGCCACTTCGTCACGACCCGGATGGACGTCCACGCGGACGGCGAGCTCGCGGGCACCCACCGCTTCCGGATCCTCAAGTACGCGCCGACGGCCGGGAAACCGGCGAAGAGGGCCGCGCTCCGCCCCCGGCCCGTCGTCAACCGCGACAACGCCGGGTTCTGGGAGGGCGTCGCCGGGCACCGCCTGCTCTTCCAGCGCTGCCGCGCCTGCGCGACCCCCCGCTTCCCCTGGCTCCCCGGCTGCGCCGACTGCGGCTCGCCCGACTGGGAGGCCGTCGAGGCGGGCGGGACCGGGACCGTCTTCTCGTACGTCGTGATGCACCACCCGCACTTCCCCGCCTTCGACCCTCCGTACGCGGTCGGGCTCGTCGAACTCGCCGAGGGCGTGCGGATCGTCAGCAACGTGGTGGGAGTGCCGTACGACAAGGTCCGGATCGGGATGCCGGTACGCCTTGAGTTCCTGCGGGTCGACGACGAGCTGGAGCTCCCCGTCTTCCGCGCCGAAGAGGAGGGCTGAGCAGCACATGGACTTCACGCCCACGGAGGAGCAGGAGGCCGTCCGGGAGCTCGCCGCCCGGATCTTCGGCGACCTCGCGACCCACGAGCGGCTCGCGGCGGCCGGCACCGGCGGCGACGCCGAGCTGTGGAAGGCGCTCTGCGCGGCCGGGCTGCCCGGCGCCGTCGAGGAGACCGGCCTGCTCGGGCTCGTCCTGCTCCTGGAGGAGCAGGGGCGGGTGACCGCACAGGTCCCGCTCGCGGCGAGCTGTGTGTACGGGATCCTCGCCGTCGTCCGGCACGGTACGGACGAGCAGCGCGCCCGGCTGCTGCCCGGCCTGCGCGACGGCACGACGGTGGTGACGGGCGCCTTCCCGGCGGGTGGTTCCGTCGTGTCCGAAGGGGAGCGGCTCAGCGGGATCGTGGAGTGGGTTCCGTGGCTGCGCGACGCCACCCACGTCCTCGTGCCGGACGGGGCGCGCGGGCTCTGGCTGGTCCGCACCGAGGACGCCGCACCGGTCGAGGCCGTGGAGCTGACCGCGCCCTGGTCGGCCGGACGGCTCGTGCTCGACGGGGCGCCGGGGGAGCGGCTCGGGGGACCGGGGGCGTACGAAGCGGTCCTCGCCGCCGCCCGTACGGCCTTCGCCGGACTCCAGGCGGGCGTGTGCGCCGGTTCGCTGGCCAGGGCCGTCGAGTACACCTCGGTGCGGGAGCAGTTCGGGCGCCCGCTCTCGACCCGCCAGGCGGTGCAGCTGCGGGCGGCCGACGCGTACATGGACACGGAGGCGATCCGTGTCACGGCGTACGAGGCGGCCTGGCGGCTCGACGAGGGCCTCGACGCGCGGGAGGCGGCGCTGACGGCCGCCTGGTGGGCGTCCGAGGCGGGCAAGCGGGTCGTGCACACCGGCCAGCACCTGCACGGCGGCATGGGCGCCGACCTCGACCACCCCGTCCACCGGCACTTCCTGTGGGGACGGCAGCTCGACGCGTACCTCGGCGCCGGGACGGAACTCCTCGCCGAACTCGGCGACCTGCTCGCGAAGGGAGACGTGTCGTGACGCCAGGAGAGGCGCTGCCGCCGCTCGCGATCCCGATCACCCGCACCCTGATCGTCGCCGGGGCCGTGGCCTCCCGCGACTACCAGGACGTGCACCACGACGCCGAACTCGCCCGCGCGAAGGGCTCACCGGACATCTTCATGAACATCCTGACGACGAACGGGCTGGTCGGACGGTACGTCACCGACCACTTCGGCCCCACGGCCGTCCTCCGCAGGGTCGCCATCCGACTCGGCGCGCCCAACTACCCCGGGGACACCATGACCCTGACCGGGCAGGTCACCGAGGTCGAGGGGAACACGGCGACCGTCCGGGTCGTCGGCGCCAACGGCCTGGGGCACCACGTCACGGGCAGCGTGACGGTCACCGTGGAGGCGACCCCATGAGCGTCCGCACCAGGGACAGCCTCGGCGGACGCGCCGCCGTGGTCGGCATCGGGGCGACGGAGTTCTCCAAGGACTCGGGCCGCAGCGAACTCGCGCTCGCCGCCGAGGCGGTCCGCGCGGCCCTCGACGACGCCGGACTCACCCCCGCCGACGTCGACGGCATGGTCACCTTCACGATGGACACCAACCCCGAGATCACCGTCGCCCAGGCGGCCGGGATCGGCGAGCTCTCGTTCTTCTCGCGGATCCACTACGGGGGCGGGGCCGCCTGCGCCACCGTCCAGCAGGCCGCGCTCGCCGTCGCGAGCGGGGTCGCGGAAGTCGTCGTCTGCTACCGGGCGTTCAACGAGCGCTCCGGCCGCCGCTTCGGCTCCGGCGTCCAGCAGCGCGAGCCCTCGGCCGAGGGCACCGCGCTCGGCTGGCAGCTGCCCTTCGGTCTCCTGACCCCGGCCTCCTGGGTCGCGATGGCCGCGCAGCGGTACCTGCACGCGTACGGGCTCACCCCCGACGCCTTCGGGCACGTCGCCGTCACCGACCGGAAGTACGCGGCCACCAACCCGGCCGCATGGTTTCACGGGAAACCGATCACCCTCGCCGACCACGCGGCCTCGCGCTGGATCGTCGAACCGCTCCGGCTCCTCGACTGCTGCCAGGAGACCGACGGCGGGCAGGCGATCGTGGTCACCTCCGTCGAACGCGCCCGCGACCTGCCGCACCCGCCGGCCGTGATCCTGGCTGCGGCGCAGGGCGCCGGCCGGAAGCAGGAGGCGATGACGAGCTTCTACCGGGACGACCTGACGGGCCTTCCGGAGATGGGCGTGGTGGCCCGGCAGCTCTGGCGGACCTCCGGGCTCGCGCCGGAGGACATCGACGTCGGCATCGTCTACGACCACTTCACCCCGTTCGTGCTCATGCAGCTGGAGGAGTTCGGCTTCTGCGGGCCGGGGGAGGCGGCGGACTTCGTCGCGGAGGAGGTCCTTCCGCTGAACACGCACGGCGGGCAGCTCGGGGAGGCGTACCTGCACGGCATGAACGGCATCGCGGAGGCGGTGCGGCAGGTGCGCGGCACCTCGGTCAATCAGATAGCGGGCGCGGCCCGCACGTTGGTCACGGCGGGGACGGGGGTTCCCACGTCCGGGTTGATCCTGGGCGCGGACGGCTGACCCTGCGGCTCCACGGGTGGCCGGGCGGGGCGAGCGGCTCTTCACTCGCGCCATGAGCACTCATCACACCCTCGCCCGGTCGGCGGCCGCGGCCCTGACGGCGGCACTCGCGGCCGCCGCCCTCCTCCAGGGCCCGGCGGCCGCGGAGGCCCGTACGACGGCGACGGCCGCGGAGGCCCGTACGGCCCCGGCGACCCCGGAGGCCCGTACGGCCCCGGCGACCGTCGCGGCTCCCGAGGCCCCCGCCGGGGCGGCACCCGGAAGCCCCGCCGCTCCCCAGACCTCTGCCGCCCCCGACGCCCCCGTCGCCCCCCGCTTCTCCGGCAAGGCCTTCGACACCTGCGAAGCCCCGTCCCTCGCCGTCATGAAGGCGTGGCGGGCCTCGTCCCCGTACCGCGCCGTCGGGGTCTACTTCGGCGGCCGGGGGCGTGGCTGCCCCGAGCAGAAGGAGCTCACCCCCGCCTGGGTCTCCTCCGTCGACGCCCTGGGCTGGCGGCTGCTGCCGCTCTTCGTGGGCTCGCAGGCGCCGTGCGTCCACGCGGCCGCGAAGCGGCGGTACGCGATCGGGTCCGAGCCCTGGGCCCAGGGCACCCGGGAGGCCGGCGACGCGGTCCGGGCGGCGCGGGCGCTGCGGATCGGGGCCGCGAGCCCCCTCTACCTGGACATCGAGGCGTTCACCCTGGCGGACACCCGCTGCGCGGCGACCACGCTCTCCTTCGTCCGCGCCTGGAACCGCGAGGTCCGTCGCCTCGGCTACGTACCCGGTTACTACAGCAGCGCCGAGACCGGGATCCGGCACATCGAGGCGGCCCGGAAGGCGGGCACCGAGGACCTCCCGTCGGTGCTGTGGTTCGCGCGCTGGCGCGGCAGTCCCGCGCTGTACGCGGAGACGGTCCTGCACCCGGACGCCTGGATGCCGCACGCCCGGATCCACCAGTACGCGGGCAACGTCTCCGAGTCGTACGGCGGGCGGCGGATGTCGGTCGACCGCAACGCGGTGGACGCCCCCGTGGCCCGGGTCACGGCCCCGTAGGGGAGCCCCCGGCGCCCCCGACCCTGAGACGGCGTGCCCGCCGACTCCACCCCAAGGAGGTGCGTCCGGGCCCCGGGGTCCACCCTGAGGGGGACCCCGGTTCGGGACCTGGGGCCGATCCCCGACGCCGGGACCGCTCCTAGCGTGGAGTCATGACTCCGCCGCCTTCTGGCCCCGTCTGCGCCCGCGCCTCGACGGCCGCCGTCCACGGTCCCGCGCCGTACGCCTCGTACCCGTCCTTCTCCTCGTACGTACGGGCGCGCGGCCCCGTGCTGCTCCGTGCGGCACGCTCCCTGACGTCCAACCACTGCGATGCCGAGGACCTCCTCCAGACGGCGCTGGCCAAGACCTTCGTGGCCTGGGAGCGAATCGAGGACCACCGCGCGCTGGACGGCTACGTCCGCCGGGCGCTCCTCAACACGCGGACGTCCCAGTGGCGCAAGCGCAAGGTCGACGAGTTCTCGTGCGAGGAGCTGCCGGAGCCGGCGGGCCTCCCGGAGCCCGACCCGGCCGACCGGCAGGTGCTCCACGACGCGATGTGGCGGGCGATCCTCAAACTGCCCGAGCGGCAGCGGCAGATGGTGGTGCTGCGGTACTACGAGGACCTCAGCGAGGTCCAGACGGCCGAGGTCCTCGGGGTCTCCGTCGGCACGGTGAAGAGCGCGGTGTCCCGGGCGCTCGGCAAACTCAGGGAAGACCCGGAGCTGACCCCCGTACGGTGAGCCCGCACGGTGAGCCCCCGCGGCGGACCCTCCTGGCTGTCTGCCAGTGATCACTGGCAATTTCCGTACTCCCGGGTAGTGACATACCGAGCGGTACGTGCGCAGAATCTCCCCACCCCTACTGCCACGTAGCGCCCACCGGGAGGACGCCCCGTGTACAGCACCATGCAGGACGTACAGCTGACCGTGAGCCGCATCCTCAAGCACGGGATGACCATCCACGGAAAGTCCACCATCACCACCTGGACGGGCGAGCCCGAGCCGCACCGCCGCAGCTTCGCGGAGGCCGGCGCCCGCGCCCACCAGCTGGCCAACGCCCTGCGCGACGAACTCGGTGTCGTCGGCGACCAGCGCGTGGCGACGCTGATGTGGAACAACGCCGAACACGTCGAGGCGTACTTCGCGATCCCCTCCATGGGCGCGGTCCTCCACACCCTCAACCTCCGCCTTCCCCCCGAGCAGCTCGTCTGGATCGTCAACCACGCCGCCGACCGGGTCGTCCTCGTCAACGGCTCCCTGCTGCCGCTCCTCGCGCCGCTGCTCCCGCACCTTCCGACGGTCGAGCACGTCGTGGTCGCGGGACCGGGCGACCGCTCCCTCCTCGACGGCGCCGCGCCGCGCGTCCACGAGTACGAGGAACTGATCGCCGGACGCCCGACCACGTACGACTGGCCCGAGCTGGACGAGCGTTCGGCCGCCGCCATGTGCTACACCTCCGGCACCACGGGCGACCCGAAGGGCGTCGTCTACTCGCACCGTTCGATCTACCTGCACTCGATGCAGGTGAACATGGCCGAGTCGATGGCCCTGACGGACCAGGACACGACCCTGGTCGTGGTCCCCCAGTTCCACGTCAACGCGTGGGGGCTCCCGCACGCCACCTTCATGACCGGCATCAACATGCTGATGCCGGACCGTTTCCTCCAGCCGGCCCCGCTCGCCGACATGATCGAGCGCGAGCGCCCGACGCACGCCGCCGCCGTCCCCACCATCTGGCAGGGCCTGCTCGCCGAGGTCACCGCGAACCCCCGGGACCTCTCCTCGATGGCCCAGGTCACCATCGGCGGCGCGGCCTGTCCGCCCTCGCTGATGGAGGCGTACGACCGGCTCGGCGTCCGGCTCTGCCACGCCTGGGGCATGACCGAGACCTCCCCGCTGGGCACGATGGCCCACCCGCCGGCCGGCCTGAGCGCCGAGGAGGAGTGGCCGTACCGCGTCACGCAGGGACGTTTCCCCGCCGGCGTCGAGGCGCGGCTCGTCGGGCCGAACGGCGACCACCTCCCCTGGGACGGCGAGTCGGCCGGCGAGCTGGAGGTGCGCGGCACCTGGATCGCCGGCTCGTACTTCGGCGGCGTCGGCGCCGAGGAGCTCCGCCCGGCCGACAAGTTCAGCGAGGACGGCTGGCTGAAGACCGGTGACGTCGGCGTGATCAGCCCCGACGGCTACCTCACCCTCACCGACCGCGCGAAGGACGTCATCAAGTCCGGCGGCGAGTGGATCTCCAGCGTCGACCTGGAGAACGCGCTCATGGGCCACCCGGCGGTCGCGGAGGCCGCCGTCGTCGCCGTACCCGACGAGAAGTGGGGCGAGCGGCCGCTCGCGACCGTCGTCCTCAAGGAGGGGGCGACGGCCGGCTACGAGGAGCTGCGGGCCTTCCTCGGCGGCGAGGGCGGCATCGCGAAGTGGCAGCTGCCGGAGCGCTGGGCGATCGTGCCGGCGGTGCCGAAGACGAGCGTCGGCAAGTTCGACAAGAAGGTCATCCGCAGGCAGTACGCGGAGGGCGGGCTCGACGTGACGGAGCTGTAGGAGCGCGTGGGGAAGGGGAGGGCCGCGACGGCCCTCCCCTTCCCCGTACGGCTAGTTGGTGCCGATCTTCGCGAGCAGGTCGACGATCCGCGCCTGGACCTCGGCGCTGTTCGAGCGCTCGGCGAGGAAGAGGACGGTCTCGCCGGCCGACAGCCTCGGCAGCTCCTCCTCGGGGATGTCGGCCGAGGTGTAGACGACGAGCGGGGTCCGGTTCAACTGCCCGTTCGCGCGCAGCCAGTCGATGATCCCGGCCCGGCGGCGGCGCACCTGCATCAGGTCCATCACCACGAGGTTCGGCCGGGTCTCGGTGGCCAGGGCGACCGCCTCGGTGTCCGTGGCGGCCCGCACGACCTGCATCCCGCGCCGCTCCAGGGTGGCGGCGAGCGCCCCCGCGATGGCCTCGTGCTCCTCGATCAGCAGGACCCGGGAGGGGTGCTGCTCGCTGTCGCGGGGTGCGAGAGCCTTCAGGAGGACGGCCGGGTCGGCGCCGTACGCGGCCTCGCGGGTCGCCTGCCCGAGCCCGGCCGCGAGGAGCACCGGCACCTCGGCGGCGACGGCGGCCTGACGGAGCGACTGGAGCGCGGTACGGGTGATGGGCCCGGTCAGCGGGTCGACGAAGAGCGCGGCCGGGAAGGCGGCGATCTGCGCGTCGACCTCCTCGCGGGAGTGCACGATCACCGGCCGGTAGCCGCGGTCGCTCAGCGCCTGCTGGGTGGAGACGTCGGGGGCGGGCCAGACGAGCAGTCGGCGCGGGTTGTCGAGCGGCTCGGGGGGCAGCTCGTCGTCGACGGGCAGCGGCACGGGCCGGTTGGCGACCTCGACGGCGCCACCGGGGCCGTCGAGCGGCTCGGGCCCTTCGGCGGAGCCCTCGGCGGGCGCCCCTATGGCGTACGCGCGACCGACGGGGATGACGTCGGACGCGGCCTGCGGATGCGGCTTGGCCTCGGGCTCGGGCTCGACGACGGGGGTGGCGGCGACCGCGGCGGCGCCGGCCGGAGCGACGCCGGCCGGAGCGACGGGGTTCGGCGCGACGGTGGCCGGTGCGACGGGGTCCGCGGCGGGCGGGGTGGCGAGCTTCCGCCGCCGCCCGGAGCCGTTGGCGGGCGCGGGGACGGGTGCGGGCGCGGGTGCGGGGACGGGCGCGGGTGCCGCGGTGGCGACCGCGGACGGGGGCACGAAGGGCACGCCCTGCCCCAGCGTCCGCACGCTGAAGGCCCGCCCCTGCGAGGCGTCCTTCGACACGACCGCCGGCATGGGCAGCTCGGGAGGCAGCGGTACGGAACCGGTGCCGCTCCCCGTGCTCGTACCGGCGGCGGGAGTGGCCGTCAAGGGCGCCGCGGCGGGCACCGTCGCAGGAGCCGTCGCGACCGCGGGCTGCGGCGACGGCATCGGCGTCGCGGGAGGCATGGGCATGGGCTGCGGGTGGGGCGGCGGAGGCGTGTGACCGCCGCCGGGCACCCCTCGTACGGCCTCGTGCTGCCCTTCGTCGGACGGCACGGGTACGGCGATGGGTACGGCCGCGGGTACGGCCGTGGGCCCTGCGGCGGGCACGGGCACGGCCTCGGACTCGCCCTCCGGCCGGTCGGCCTCGGCGGGCCCCAGCGCGAACGGCGTCCTCGGCCCGGCCTCGGCGGCCGCGGCGCGCTCCTGCGCGGCGGCGAGCGCCCGGCGGCGCCGCCCGCTGGGCTTGGCCTCGGGAAGCGCGGCGGGCACCGGCGCGGACACGGGCACGGGCACGGAGGACAGGGCGTCGACGGGGGCGGCGCCGACTCCCTGCGGAGGCACGGCGGCCCCCAGGGCGGCCCGGCCCTGCGCGCTCTCGGCCGCGGTCACGACGGCTCCCTCGGCGGGCCGCCCACGGCGCCGCCCGGTGGGCTCGACGACACCGGCTGTCCCGACGACACCGGCTGTCCCGGCCACACCCACGGCCCCGGCCACACCGACGGCGCCGGAAACACCGGCCACACCCACGGACCCGGAAACACCGGCCGCACCGACGGCCCCGGCGACGTCACCGTGGTCGCCGCTCTGCTGGGCGGGGATGAGCTCGCCGACCCCGGAGGAGGTCTCCCCCGCGCGGGCGGCCCGACGCCGCCCACCGGCCTCGCCACCGCTCTCGGGCACCTCGCCGAGGAAGGCGTCGGTGGAGGCCCGCCGGGCACGGCGGCGCCCGCCGCCGGAGGTCTCGCCGTCGGTGCCGGTGGCCTGCGCGGGCAGCGCGGGCATCTCCCGCCCGGGCGCGGCGGCCACGACCGGGGTGGAGGAGGGGACGGTCCCGCGGCCGGCGCCGAGCGGGACTTCGAGGACGTACGCGCCGCCGGTCGTCCCGGGCACCTCGTGGGTCTGCACGACACCGCCGTGCGCGGCCACGATGCCGCGGACGACGGGCCCGTGGACGGGGTCGCCGCCCGCGTACGGTCCGCGGACCTCGATGCGGACGACGTCACCGCGCTGGGCGGCGGCGACGACGATGGTGGAGTCGACGGGCCCCGCGCCCTGGGCGGCGGCGCGGTTGCGGCCGGTGGCGTCGACACCGGCGACGTCCGCGACGAGGTGGGCGAGGGCGGTGGCGAGGCGTGCGGGGTCGACCTCGGCCTCGATCGGCGGGGCGTGGACGGCGAACTGGGCGCGCCCCGGCCCGATGAGCTCGACGGCCCCGTCGATCCCGGCGGTCACGACCCCGTCGAGCAGCACGACCCCCCGCTCGAGCTCCTCTCGGCCCGCGTCCAGCCGCTGGTAGCCGAGGACGTTGTCGACGAGGGCGGTCATCCGGGCGTAGCCGGCGGTGAGGTGGTGGAGGACCTGGTTGGCCTCGGGCCAGAGCTGGCCGGCGTCGTCGGCGGCGAGCGCGCCGAGCTGCGAACGGAGCTCTTCGAGGGGCCCGCGCAGCGACTCGGCGAGCACGGCGGTCAGCTGCTCGTGGCGGGCGGCCAGCGAGGAGAACTCCTCCGCGCGCGCCTCGCGCTCGGCGGCGTGCCGCTCGGCCAGGTCCGCGAGCTCGGCGGCGTGGCGCTCGACGAGCTCCTCGTACGGCCTGCGGTCGGTGAAGGTCATCACGGCGCCGACGAGCTGGTCCCCGTCCCGGACCGGCGCGGTGGTGAGGTCGACCGGTACGCGCTCGCCCTTCTTCGACCAGAGCACCTGCCCCCGTACCCGGTGCTTGCGCCCGGACTTGAGGGTGTCGGCGAGGGGGGACTCCTCGTACGGGAAGGGCTCGCCGTCGGCGCGGGTGGCGAGGACGAGGGGGTGCAGCTCCTGGCCGCCGAGCTCGCCGGCGCGGTAGCCGAGGATCTGCGCGGCGGCGGGGTTCACGAGGACGACCCGGCCGTCCGTGTCCGTGCCGACGACGCCCTCGGCGGCGGCGCGCAGGATCATCTCGGTCTGGCGCTGCGAGCGGGCGAGTTCGGCCTCGGTGTCGAGGGTGCCGGTGAGGTCGCGGACGACGAGCATGAGGAGCTCGTCGCCGGTGTAACCGCTGTAGGAGTCGTAGGCCTCCCGGCCGTCCTCCAGGCTGGCGCTGGTGACCTCGACGGGGAACTCACTGCCGTCGGTGCGTCGCGCGACCATGCGGGCGGGCTTGGTACGGCCCCGCTCGTCGGCGCCCTCGGGCAGGCGCATGGAGCCCGGGATGAGGCGCGAGTCGAAGGTGGGCAGCAGGTCGAGCAGCCCGCGCCCGACCAGCGCGGTGCCGGGGGTCTCGAACATGCCGAGGGCGATGGTGTTGGCGTTGACGACCGTGCCGTTGCAATTGACGAGCACGAGGCCGTCGGGGAGGGCGTCGAGTATGGCTGCGAGGCGAGCAGCGCCTCGGGATGGCCTGCTGCTCACGACGACGGTTCCTCCCTGACCCACTGCACGTGCATGCCTGTCGGCAGGCGGGCCCCATCTTGCCCCTCGGGCCGCGGCCTGTCACTGAGGGAGTCTAAGGGAGCCGCCGGGCGGCCCGGGGGCGGCTCCTAACCCCGGACGATGGGAAGCAGCGGCTCCAGGTTCTGCCACCGGTCGATCTCGCAGCCGTTCGCACGAGAGAAGTGGGCGTCGATCTTCCGCCCCTGCCAGGTGCCGGTGACGTCGGCGACGGCGGGGCCGCCGTACACCTGGGTGCAGGAGGCGCCCTCAGGAACGGCCTTGAACGGATTCACGCCCTGCTTCGCGAGCTCCGCGAGCCGGGCGCAGGCGTCGTCCCGGGCCGGGTGGTTCCCGCCGGCCTGGTCGTCGCAGGTGAGCTCGAAGGTGCCGTCGGCGTCGGGGTAGCCGCTGTCGGCGACCTTGACGGTCAGCGTGTCGGGACCGGAGAGCAGCGGCAGCGGGGGGAGCGGCCCGAGACCGGCGGCCCCGGCGGCACCGGCGAGCACGGTGGTCCCGGCGGCGACGGTGGCAAGACTGACGGCGGCAAGACGCAGGAACATCGGGACTCTCCAGGGGCGCGTGGACGCGGGGCGCGTACCGGGCACGTATGCCCCTCTAACGCTCCGGGCGCCGGGGCGTTGCGCAACCGGGGGTGCGCCGGGCGGGCGGCGACGCCGCGCGCCGTGGGCCTTTGCCCTGGACCCCGTGGGACTAGTACGGTGAGAATCGATTGGTGACACCCGGTTCGCCTGTGTCATCATCTGCACGCACCACTCGCGCAGGCGTGAGGTGCATGGAGGCGTCGCCTAGTCCGGTCTATGGCGCCGCACTGCTAATGCGGTTTGGGTCTTAAAGCCCATCGAGGGTTCAAATCCCTCCGCCTCCGCCCCATCCGAAGCCCCGGCCCCACAGGCCGGGGCTTCGGCCGTTTTCCCCGACCGCCACACCCCCGCCCTCCCCGCATGTGACCCCGGTCTCTTTCCCTCCGTTTTCCCCTCACGAGCCCCCCGCACCCCCTCTCCACCCCCACCCCCCGACGCGCCACGCGTACGACGTTTTCGCAGGTCAGAAGGGGTGCGGCTAATGGATTTCACATGACGGCGGCAGTCATGTAATGTTCTTCCTGTCGCCGCGAGCGGGCCGAAAGGCCGGGGAGCGAAGGCAGAAAAACAAAAAACAAGCACTCGTAGCTTAACGGATAGAGCATCTGACTACGGATCAGAAGGTTGCAGGTTCGAATCCTGCCGAGTGCACAGCAGGCCAGAGGCCCTCAGGAGAGATCCTGAGGGCCTCTGTCGTATGTCGTGACGGCGGTGGTTGACGGCAACCGCTCCGATCGCGTCGGTCTCCCTCGCGGAGTCGAAGAGCGATTCACCTCGCCGGCGTCAGGTGGGGATCGCCCCTCTCGTCCACGGCGACCTTGCCCGGCGAGACCCTCGGCATCGTTGGGTCTGGGCTGGCCCTGCTGAGCCATCCGGGTTGTCGGTGGGCGTCGGTACTCTGGTGTTGGACTCTGCCAGAAACACAAGATGTTGTGGTGTGTCGACGCGCCCCATGGTGCATGTTGGGGTTTCCTGCTTGCTGACGGGTCATCCGGGGTGCTTCACTTGATCCGCCAAACCAAAACAGGCCCCATCCGGGGCCCAACTTGGGGTTGGGCGCACGGCAATGGGGCCTGATGCGTTGGTCGCGCCTTGGGACCTTATCGCCCTCTCTTGGTTCCTCCAAGATGGGCAGCCCTGCGCGTCCGACTCCGGAAACGGATGTGCCATGGCAGACCGGCCTAACACCCGGGATGTGTCCAAGCGCGACGATGGCTGGGCGGTGACGAAGCCCGGGGCCGAGAGAGCCAGTGCGGTCCTGCCGACTCAGGCAGAGGCAGTCGCTCGTGCCAAAGAGATCCTTGCCAACGACGGCGGCGGAGAGCTTCGCGTTCGCGGCAAGAACGGCCAGGTGCGGGAGCAGAACACCGTCGCCCCGGGGCACGACCCGAGGCGGTCGAAGGGATGACCTCGACGCACAAGTACGTGATCAACAAAGGCTTCGACAGCGAGCGTGAAGTCGAGGCGACCGGGTTCGCCACCGTCGGCGACTACATCGACTTCTACGGGATCGATGGTAGGGGCGACAAGATCGTGACACTTCGGATCCGGGCCGCGAGAGTGGAGACGGTCGAGCAGCTCGCCAGTTGATCCACTACTACAGCAAGAGAGCGGGCCCTCACCGACTTGGTGGGGCCCGTTCTTGTTACTGAGAAGGTCATCGGCTGTCGTCGTCAGCCTGATTGTTGTCACCTCTCAGCGCGTCCCCGACGCGGTCGAAGGCGGAGCGCTGGGAGTCCAGCCGCACGAAGGTGTAGATGTCCATGGTCACGCGGATAGAGCTGTGGCCCAGAACCTCCATGATCATGCGGGCGTCGGCACCCTGTTCGTGGAGCAGGGACGCGCACGTGTGGCGCAGGTCGTGAAAGCGGACCTTGCGGACGCCGGCGCGGGCGGACAGGGCCTCAAAGGACCGGTTCAGGTTGCGGGGCTCTATGGGTGTCCCGTTCTTCGTCGTGAAGACGAGGCCCTGCCCCGTCCCCTTCCAGTTGGCGCCCGCGGCCTTGTGGTCGGCGATCTGCTGGGCGCGCTGGGCACGGAGTGCGGTCACGCATTCGGCCGGCAGTGCTACGCGCCGGGCCGAGCGCTGAGTCTTCGGCGCGACGATCAGCAGCTCGCCGCCCACACGCTGAAGAGCCTGTCGGACGCTCAGAACCCCCTCGTGGAGATCCACGTCCGACCAGCGCAGCCCCAGCAGCTCGCCCCGCCGGAGCCCGATGCGGACCGCCAGCTCGTACGCGGCCCAGAGCCGGTTTTCCCGGGCTGCCGTCAGGAGCCGACGCCCTTCCGCAGCGGTGAGCGGTTCGATCTCGCGCTTGGTACCCATGCTCAGCTCCACGTTCCGTGCCACGTTGCGGGGCAGCTCGTCCTCCCGTACGGCGTGCTGGAGAGCGGCGCGCAGGATCACCAGCAGGAAGCGGACGGTCCGGTCCGAGGGGAGCTTCTTGCAGCACTTGCCGAGGGCGCAGCAGCGTCGCTTGTGCTCCGGCCGCTTCTTGTCCTTCCCCTGCGCGCAGCACTGGCAGGTGGCCGCCGTCTTCATGAGGAAGGCGCGGATGTCACGGGCGGCGAGCCGGACCAGCTTCTTCTTGCCGAACTCCGGGGTGACGTAGTTCCGGATGAGGGATTCGTAGTTGACGTAGGTCGTCGGGCGGACCTTGGTCTTGGCGACGCTCGCCAGCCAGTACGCCAGGTACTCGGCGATCGTCATCTTGTTGGTGGCCACCGGAAGGCCGCTGAGCGAGTCGGCCTTGAGCTTGGTCAGCTTCTCGTGCGCCTCGTCCCAGCTCTTGCCGTAGACGCTGCGCCGCTTGTAGGTGCCGTCCGTCGTCAGGACGTACGCGCTGCCCTCCCAGCGGCCGTCCTTGCGCTGGTAGATGGTGCCCTCGTTGTTGGCGTTCTTCTTCGGCTTGGCCATCAGGCGGCTTCCTGTTCGGTGCGGAGGGATACGTAGGCGTCCAGCGCGGCTTCGCTGATGCGGCGGCAGCGGCCGATCTTGAAAGAGGCGAGTTCGCGCGAGCGGATCAGGTCGTGGACCTTCCAGCGGCTGATGCCGAGACGCTCGGCGACCTGGTCCACGGTGAGCACGGCAGCCGTCATTCAGGCATCAGCCCTTCGTGCTTGAGGCGTGCGGCGTGGGCTATGTCGTGGCGGACCTGAGCGGCGAGGAGTTCTTCGCCGGGGCGGTAGCCGGAGGCGAGGTAGGCCCAGGAGGACTCGGTGACGAGCGCGCTGTCCGGGGCGGGTACAGGATGGCCGGCACGGGTGCGTGCGGCGTCGGCCTGGGCGAGGCGCCAGGCGCGGCGGACGTCGCGAAGGGCGCCGAGCGTGGTGGAGTAGGCGCGGGACTTGGTGGAGAAGTGGCCGCGGAAGCCGAGCATGTGGGCCCACTTGCAGAGCTTGAGGTCCGCGAATTCAGGCAGGCCGCCGAGGGTCCAGGCGGTGCGGATCATCTGCCGGACGTGTGCTTGCACGCGGAGGTCTTCGAAGGGCTCAGCGTGGCCGGTCCCCTCGCAGTCGGGGCATTCTGCGAGGACGTCACCGGGAACGTGGCCACGGCCGGAGCAGGCCACGCAGACCAGCGAGCGGTCGACTGTGCCGGAGTCCTCGGCGCTCTTGGTGGCGTACTTGGCAACGTATCCAGCTACGGCGGCGTCGGTGAGTTCGCCGTCGCCGAGTGCGGTGATCTCCCGCACGTCGAGCATCGCGCCCCAGCGGATCTGCTGGTCTCCGACGGTGTCGGAGGGGGCGGTCAGGGCGGTGCGGCGGACGGCGGCGCGGATGGCGTAGGTGAGGCCGTCCACGCCTGCCCAGGCCGGCGGGGCGCTGGTGTGGCCGTCGGGGCCGTCGAGGCGGACGACGGCATGGAAGTGGACCAGGCCGCGCTTCTGGTACTCGGCGACCTTGGCGAAGGACACGCGCAGGAGCTGCTTCATGTCCTTCTGGGTGATGTTGAAGTGGGCGGCCAGGGCGCGGCGGAGGTTGAGGGTGAAGCGTGCCCACAGGGCTCCGGCGTGGGCGTTCCACAGCACGGCGCCGGTGTAGTCGTACGTCTCGGGGGCCAGGGGCGTGCCGAGTTCGGGAGCGTCCTCGGGGTGGTGGTCGCCGCAGCGGCAGGCGCGGGGCTTGCCGTCCTTGTTGGTGGGGCGGTTGTGGATGGGGCCGAAGGAGGGGGCGGTGAGGGTGAGGAACACGCGGGGGTGCGTGCGGACGGTTTCGGGGACGTTCTTGCCGCCGCAGAGTCCGGCGCGGACGAGGTGGTAGGTGTCGGCGGCGTAGGTGCGGGAGCAGGCGGGGCAGCGGGAGGCGCGGCGGTTGCCGCAGGTGGTCAGGAGCCGTCCGGTGGGCTCGTCGCTGGTGGAGTACGAGCGGATCGTTTCGCCGGTGGTGTGGTCGCGGGTGGTGGTGTGGCCGACGAGGTTGATCGGTCGGGCGCAGCCGCGCAGCCGGGTGATCTGCTCGCGGGTGCGGTCGAAGTCGCCGAGGTTGGCCAGTTCGATCAGGTCCCGGACAGCGGGGCTGATCACGTGCCGCAGGTCGAGGTCGTGGGGCATTGGCAGGAGGATCCTTTCCGCTGGTGGAAGGGCCCTCGGGCAGCACCCGGTGAGGGGCGGTGGTGCTGCCCGAGGGCATGACGAGTCAGGCCCATTGGGCCAGGGGTGGGGAAGGTGCCGGGAGGCCGGCGGGAGGGTCAGGCCGACAGGGCCGCGTGCGCGGCGGTGGCGAGCGGCAGGGCGATGCCGAGCCGGGTGCGGAGCTGGACCGCGGTGATGGGCTCGCCGTGTGCGGCCAGGTGGGATGCGGCGATGGTGCGGGCCGCGTTCATCAGCGGCTCCGGTACCGCAGGGGCCTGGGCCGGTGCGGGTTTCACCACGGGGGCCGGTGAGGCAGCGGCGGCGACCGGGGCCGGGGCGGCGACGGGGGCCGGGGGTTCGGCGACGGGTTCCACGACGGGTTCCGCCTCGGCCGGGGCCGGTTGGACGTCCGGCTCAGGGGCCGGTGCCGTGACCGCATCGGACACCGGGACCGGCGCGGGACTCGGGGCGGCGGGGATGACGGCGTGGAAGTGCCGGAGCAGGGTGGGGCCCACCGCGCCCCAGCCGAGCAGGAGAAGCGGGGCCACGCTGTCGAGGGCGGCCCGTCCGTAGTGTCCGGCCAGGATCGGGTGCGCGGTGTTGAGGGCGAGGGTCAGCAGGCCGGACAGGTGCATGAGGCGAGTCGCCGAGCGCAGCTCGCCGGCCGGGACTCCGTGCAGGGACAGGGAGCGCAGTGCGACCAGAAGCCCGACCACCGACAGGTCCACCATGGGCGCGATCAGCGGAGCGATCTCGGCCGGGACTCCCAGGCGCAGGGCCAGGGCCCACACGTTCCCGAAGGAGAACACGAACGCCAGGGCGGCGATCAGGACCATCACAACGGTGATGGTGCGCTGCGTCGTCCGGTCTTCCGTCAACGTAATTCACCTCCTTCCAGAGTGAGTTGGGAACGACTGGGAGCCCTGGGTTCAGGCCGCGGCGGGGGCGTCGTCCTCCGGAGGCTCGTCCTTGCGCAGGCTGGGCGGGGTCAGGTTCGCCAGCAGTTCGGTCGGGTCCTGGGTGAGGTGGGCGGTGAGCTTGGCGACGGCGGCGGCATGGGCGGGTTCGAGGTAGGGGGTGCGGACGCGGACGAAGCCGGGGCGTCCCTCGGCGGCCATGGAGGCGACCCCCACGTACTGGGAGCCCTGGAGGTTGATGGGGTCCATGTCCGGCCAGTTGCGGATGTCGTCCCCGAGCGCGGCGACGGATGCTTCGGTGGTGCGCTGGTAGAAGGACAGGGCGGCGCTGCACACGTCCCGGATCGAGGTGGGGATGGCGTCGCCGGTCGCCTTCTGGGTGGCCGGCACCGTGTAGATCCCGACCGACCGGCCGCCCTTGACGAGCAGACCCGTCAGACGGACGTTCTCCGCCGCGAGGGCGGCTAGCGCGCGGGTCTCCTTGTCGCTGCCCTTGTGGTCGTGGAAGAAGGTGTGCGACTCGTCGATGACGGCGAACACCAGCGGCCACTGTTCGCTGGGGCCGACGTTCCACATGTTCGACGTGCCCAGCACCGTCCGGGCCATCGTGGCGCGGTCGTGCAGCAGCTTGACCAGCCGCCGCAGCAGCGCGTTGGCCTCCCGCAGGTCATGACCGGCGTGCGCGAACACACGGGGCAGCACGTCTGCGTAGTCACCGTGGGCGGCGTCGGACACCTTGCCGTCGATCACCGCGAACTGCACGGCCGGGGACGGCCCGAAGTAGGAGACCAGTGCGGAGAGCAGGTTGGACTTGCCGCCGCCGACACCACCCGCGACCACCACCCCCGACTTGTTCTTGATCTCGATGTGAACCGGGGCGCCGTACTCGTCCTGACCGACCGGCCACACCGTCAGGTCGGCGGGCGGCTCACCGGTCGGCACGTACTGGATGTGGCCTGCCAACGGGTCGCGACGGATCGCCCGCAAGGTCGCGAGGCCCGGCTTGCCCGCCTCGACGGCGACCCGGACGCAGCCCCAGGCATCAGCCAGGAATCGGGCCTTGTCCTGGAGTTCCTTGATCCCGACCTTCGGCAACAGCTTGACGTGGACGATCACCCCGTACCGGTCCGGCTGCGTCTTGATCACCGGGACCAGTTCGCGCGGCTTGGGCTCCGGGGCGTCCTTGCCCGTGTTGAGGGAGGACAGCCAGGGCGGGGTGCGGTCGGTGACCGACAACCCGGCCATCTTTGCCAGCCGCGTCCACGTCATCCGGATCTTCAGGGCCTGCCGGATGCTCCGGCGCATCTCCTTGTCCGCCTGCATGTAGCGGACCGTCTTGACCACCGCCCACGCCGTCAGCAGCACGGCGCAGGCGACCAGCACCACCGGCAGCCAGCCGAAGACCTGTTCCACGTTCATCGAACCCTCCCCATCCCCTTCTTCTTCACGTCCTCGACGGACACCCTGACTTCCGCGCAGGGTCCGTAGCCGTAGACCGACATCCGGGCCTCATGAACAGCGCGCGATACGTGCATCCGGGCGATCCAGTCCAGCTCGATCCCATGGGCGGCGAAGACGGCCAGCACGTCATCCGACAGAGACGAGGCCCACTTGCCGCCGCCGGGCGGAGTGACAGAACCCCGCCCGGCAGTCGCACCCATTACGCGGCCTTCTTGACCGCAGCGGTCGGCTCGGTGGCCGACTCGGCCGGAGCGGCAGGTGCGGCCATGGCCGGGGCCTGGACCATCTCCAGGCGCGAGACCCGGTAGGCGACGCCGTCCGAGAGGCTGCCGTTGAAGATGCGGGCCCACGGGGTGGCGATCAGCTCCACCGGACGGACCATGACGCCCGGCACCAGACCCGCCGGGACACCGGACTCCGGCACGGTCATCTTGAGGATCTCGGCGCGGCCGTCCGACATCTGCATCACCGTGACCGTGTAGAGGGATTCCCCCGTGTCGCGGTCGGTCGCGATCTCCCCCGTCTCCGGGTTCTTGATCTTCGGAGCCGCGCCGGTGCCGGTGATGTAGGTGTCGGTCGGCTTGACGAGGACCGGGATACGAGCCATGCGTTCACTCCTGCGATTCGGGGCCCCTGGTGGGCCCGACAGGAAAGAAACTACCTCGCCCAGCTAGCTAGGTCAACAGAGAAGGATTGAGTGACTTAGCTATGTCGGGCTAGGTGGGTTGGCTGAACTCGGGATAGCTGGGCTAGGGGCCGCTACCCTGGGACCATGACGAAACGGCCCTCCAGCGATACGCGACCGCCCTATCGGCGGGTGGCGGACGTGCTACGCGACGAGATCCTGCGGGGTGACCTGAAGCCCGGCCAGCAGCTCCCCTCGCATCGCGAGCTGCAAGAACGCTTCGAGGTCGCCAACATGACCGCCCGCAGCGCACTGCGCGTCCTGCGCGACGAGGGGCTGATCCACACCGTGCAGGGCCGGGGCAGCTACGTCCTCCCACCCGAGGGCGAAGGCGCCGGCGGCGGCGAGCACACCGGCGACCCGACCCCCGACTACGTCCCGCCCGCCTGGTACACGACGCAGATCGGCCGCACAGAAGTGTGGGGCGGCCCCGGAAATCCGCCCTCACTGCGCGACCTATTCAGGCGCGAGCCGAACTCAGGGTCGCAGACCTCCGGCGAGGCCGAATCGACCACGCAGGGCCGTGGGGAACCTCTTGCCACTGGCGAGCCGGGAACGCTGACCCGGCCGGACGCCAGCCCGGAGTTCAACGCCCTGGCCCGCCAGGTGGAAGTTCTCACGCGGCAGGTCGGCCAGCTTGAGCAGCTGTTTCAGCAGGTTCTTGAGGCACTGCAGAAGCCGGACCCGTCATAGTGCCCAGCAGGCTCGCCACGTCTTCCGCCAACTGAGCCAAACGTTCTACCCGCTCGCCCAACTGAGCCAGGCATCCGGCCAGTACCTGCTGTTCCCGCTCGTTCATTTCCACCCGTTCGTTGTCGCGCCTTTGTTGCGTGTCGAGATCAGCCAACCGCCGGGGGCTTGCCCGAAGGCTTGCCCAGCGGTGATCCACCGGCGGATCAGGGCTTGCCCGTGTCGTGCGGCAAGCCGTCATCGCGGTTGTTGAGTCGGGTCTACCGGCCGGACCGGACAGGTACGAGAGCCATGGCCCAGCGCTCCCGCCGGGCGGGCAGAAACCTTCCTTCGCGTCCCGCCGTAGGGGCCTGCGCCTCTTCTGTGCGCTCATGCCGCTCGTCCTTCCAGTCGTCCGGGCAGTGCATCAAGGGTCTGGAGAAACGCCGGTTTGGGTAACCGGCGATCGTCGGCTATGTTTCGCCGCCCCGCTTTTAGGGATCGCCCGTAGAGGTCGGTTTTTCGGGTCGCGTGTTACCCCGGCCAGATGTGATGCCGATCACTTCCCGCCCCTTCCATATCTGGCGCCTCCGGGCCCTCCGGTGTGCGCGCCAGCGGGTCGCCGAAAGCGGACACCTCCGCCACGACGAATCCCCCTGCACTTGCTGCGGGTACGGAAAGACCCCCTGGTGTGACACCGCAGCTTGTGACCTGCGTCTCGCTTCTCCAGCGAGCCGTCGACTTTTCCGTAGGCCGTAACGATGCAACGGTCAGCCTGTGGATATCTTCCGGCGATCTCGCGCACAGACCGGTATAGAACAGGCTGATCACGAGGTGAGCGGGGTGAAACATGACAAAGGGTCCACTCCCTACCAGCCGAAGCCGCCGAAGGGGTGAGCTGTCCAAAGTTTCTTTACTGGATCAAGGCGGCCCGCTGGCGCGGGCCGCGCGGCGCGGCGGCCCCAGGCCGCCGCTGGCTCCATGTCTCCGCCACCGCCCGCGACGGCCCCCGTCCGCTCGCGCCGCAAGAGCCCGAGAAGCGGGCAGCCGGACCCGTGGAGAACCCCGACAGTCGCCCCACGGCGAGCACGGCCAGCAGGAGCGGGGCGCATGCCAAGTCCGCACCGGTCACCGCGGATTGCCATTCAACTCGCCGTAACCCGGGCAGCCGACCTCCTGCCCATTCGTCAGGCGAGGCTGGCGACAGCACTCAGGCTGCAACGTGGCTAAGGCCGTGACGGAATCGGGAAGCGTGGCCGGGGCCGGTGGGTGGTTGCTGGAGACACACGTGGCGGGTGCTCGGTCGGCGCACCCGCCGTCGTGGCTGACTTTCTGTGGCTGAGGTCGTCAACGGCACGGGTCAGCTGATCAGAGAAGGCAGCGCGGTCCGGAGCTACGCGGACGTGGTGTGGGTGAAGCCCAGGGAGGCCAGTCCTTCGGCCTGGCACAGCCGGTCAGAGGGGCCACCGACCTCGGTCTGGAGGAGCTGGTAGGCGGCGCCGTGGGACTGGCCCCAGCGCATCGCCGCCCGCCACAGGATGCGTCCCAGGCCCTGGCCTCGGGCCTCGGGCAGGACGGCGAAGTACTGGGGCATGAGTTGGGGGCGTCCGATGGCATCGGGGAGCACCTCCATGGGGCCGATCGCGCCCACGATGCGGTCCTCGACGACTGTGGCGAGCACCGGGCCGCACCGGCCTGCCTGCATCTGGGTGTGGAGGAAGGCCAGGCCATCGCCCGCCATGGCCTCGGCAAACGGGGCGAAGGTCTCCTGCACGGCGGCCGGCCAGGCGGTGACGGACCGGACCGGACCGCCCGGGTCGGGGCAGGGGCCGGCGGTGAAGTCCTTCAGCTGGATGCGGGTGCCGCGCGGGTGTGCGGTCTCGGGATCGAGGGGGCGTACGACCCGGGCGCCCGCCACGTCGTGCGCGGCGGCGAGCTTGGCGGCCAGCTCGGCGGCCTCATCCGTGACGCTGTCGCGAAGCCCGTAGGCGAAGACCTTCACGGTGCCGCGTCCACGTTGGGTCAGGGTGGGGATGAGGGTGTGCTCAGGTTGGTGGACCACGTCGCTGCATAGGACTCTCTCGTCCTTCTTGCCGCCCCAGCGCCGGTCCTTGTCGTACGGAAGGAAGTCTCCGGTATCGGCCGCTCGCAGGGTGTCCTCGAACATGCCGACGGTCAGGGCGTCGGGATGGACGGGACCGAGAGTCGGCACGATCGGCGCGGTCAGTACGGGCCGGAGCCAGTCCCAGCGGAAGAACATGACCGGCACCCTAGCGGTGAGCCGGTCAGGGCTCAGGCCCCGACGCGAGTACGCCGGGGCCTGAACGGAGTTGACCGGATCGTGTCGGTCAGTGGGGGTTGTCGTCACCGGCGTCGCAGGAGCACTCCGCGCTCTCCACGATCACGTCGAGGTCCTGGACGGCGGTGATCGACGCGGTCGCGACGGGCGGGGCCGCGCGGCGGGCCGAGGTCGGCGGGCCGGGGAGGATGGTCACCGGTACGGGCGGGGTCATGAGGCGTTCTCCTTGTCTCCGTGCTGGCAGTAGCTGTGCAGCGGCGCCTTCGCCTCCTGGTAATGCTTGGCCAGGGGGCGGCAGACCCGGCAGGTGCCGGACAGGGCGCAGCCCTCGCACCCTCCGGTGCGAAGCATGAGGCGGTCGGCGATGGCGCCGAGCCGGGTGAGGCCGTCGATGCCTTCGGCCATCAGGTCGATCTGCTCGTCGCGCCCGACCTTGCAGATCGAGACCTTGGCGTGCGGGTCGGCGTGGAAGAAGGTGTGTCCCGCGTTGCAGCCGGCGAACGGCTTGCGCTGCCGCAGGTGGGCGGCGGACTGGGCGAGCAGCGGCTCTCCGCCGCCGTAGATCGTGGGCGTCATGTTCGTGTACGCGTGGTTCTCGACGTTCCACTCGTCGGCGAGGGCGGCCATCTCGTCGGCCTCGGAGGCGTTGTCCTCGGTCACCACGACGTTGATGCGCAGAGGAAGCCCCGCCTCTCGCGCCGCGTCCATACCGCGCCGGAACGCCTTCCACGCCCCACGGCGCTGGGTGAGCGTGTCGAAGGACTCCTCGCTCGCCCCGTACATGCTGACCACCAGCCGGTAGGGCGGGCAGTCGCGGAAGAGCTTCAGGAGGTCCGGACGCCAGAGCAGCGAGCCGTTGGTGGAGATGGTGAGCATCATCCCGGCCAGCCAGGCGTACCGGTAGGCGCCCTGGAAGTGAGGATCCATGGTGGGCTCGCCGCCGGTGATTTGCAGCCAGAGGACACCGGCCTCGCGCATGATGTCGAGCAGTCGCACCTTGTCCTCCCAGCCGAGGCCGGAGAACGGCCGCTCGCCGAGGTAGCAGTGCTTGCAGCCGAAGTTGCAGCCGAGGTTGATCTCCCACGAGGCCCGGCAGTAGCCGTACGGAGACGGCTCGCGCACCAGCACGGTGCCCTGCGAAGTCTGGCCACCCAGGTCCAGACCCCACAGGTCGGAGGCGGTCTGCACCGCCCAGGCGGGAAGCGGCGCACCGTCGATGGCGGCCTGGCGCAGATCCTCGAAGTGGTCGGCGGAGACGCGGGCGCCGGCCCGTGCTCCCGGTTTGAGGAGAAGGTGCCCGTCGAGGAACGGGGAGGCGATCAGAGCGTGGGCCATCGGTGGCCCTCCTTCCGGATCACGGAGCGGGACAGCGCACGGGGCCCCTGGCGGCCGGCGCGGCAGTGGATCTCGCCAAGGCCGTTGCAGGTTCCGCAGGTCTTGCCGGACGAGTTGGCGCCGCTGCCACCGCAGTCCCCGCACTGTTCGTTGCGAAGCGAGCGAGGGCGCCGGGCCTTGTGCGGGCTCGCGATCAACTGGTGCACGAGACCTCCTCCAGGGCGTCTTCCCAGGTGTGCTGCTTGGCGTGGTCGGCGAACAGACAGCAGCCCTCGCCGTCAGGACCCGGGGCGGCCACCGGGCAGTCCGGCAGCACGACGAGTTCCGTCTCGTCCGGCCCGCGCCAGCGGAGCCACAGTGCGGTCCCGTACGCGCCGGCGTCGGTGAGGAGACCGAAGTGCTCATCTCCGTCGTGTGCGGACAGTTGGCACTGCACTGCCCTGTCGATGTACGGGGCGGTCGACTTCTCCCGTGCTTCTCGTGCCAGGTCGAGGGGCACCCGGCGCCAGTGCGCGCACCGCATCACGACACCATCCGGAAGGATGCGACGGCGTTCCGGGCCTGCTGCGAGCACCGGGGGCAGACGCACGGCGGGTAGCGGCCCGGGTTCTCCGGGACCACCGGGTCCTCGCCCACGCGGACCTCTGCGCGAGGCCCCCACGTCTGGCCGGAGTCGCGGGAGACCCGCAACGTCATCCGTACGTTGTCCTGTCCGTTCGCCATGGCCAGGAGCATCGCGATCCGCGGGCCCGGCCAGAAAGGCCAAGCGGATTACCCAACTTGGGTAACATCACCCTCGGTTGACCAAGTGCAGCGATCCGTAGTCCTCATGCCGGAGCGTGCCCGATGCCCGAGCCATCTCGCTCGAAGGAACTCCCGGTCAGCCTGCTCACGGATCCAGTGATGATCGAGGCATGCCAGGCCAGAGACTTCGGCCGCATCTTTCAGCTGGTCAAGGCACGAGCAGGCATCTATCCGTCGATGATCGCGCGCCGCTGCGACCTGACCCCGAGCCGAGTGGGCGAAGTGATCGCCGGACGGCGGCAGCTGCTGCACATGGACGTGATCGAACGGATCTCGGACGGCCTACGCATCCCAGGGCACATGCTCGGCCTTGCCCGACGCTCCTGGGAGACGCCGCCCAGCCTGACGGTCACGCCCCGCCGACCGGTCGAGGTGCCGACCTCAGCTGTCGAACCGATTGTCGCCGGACTGCCGGGGGCGGACGTCGACAGCATCCTTGCCCTTGCTGCCGAGCGGGACCTCAGCGCGTCGACGCTAGACGCGCTGCATTCGTCGATCGCGGACTACTGGCGCCGGGACGACGAGCACGGCGGCGAGACCTTACGGCCGGCGGTCGTCGGACAGCTCCGCTACGTCGTCGATCTCCTCAAGGAGCAGCGCCCCGCTCCTCTTCGGGACGGCCTGCACAGCATCGCGGCCGAGCTGGCCCGGCTCACCGGATGGACCTACTTCGATGCCCGCCAGTACAACCAGGCGCGCGCCTACTTCACCGAATCCCTCGGTCTGGCCAAGGCCATCGACGACCGCCAGTTCATGGCCAACGTGCTCGCCTGCATGAGCCTCCAGGCCACCTACCAGGACAAGCCTGGCGACGCTCTCGCACTCGTCACGGCCGCCCAGGACCAGGCCCGAACGGCCGCGGGGACGACGCCGCGCGTGCTGGCCATGCTTGCGATGCGCGAAGCCTTCGCCCACGCCACCCTCGGCAACCACGGCGCGACTCACACCGCGATCTCGGAAGCCCACACCCAGTTCGGCCGGATCAGCACCGGCGATCCAGACCCGGCCTGGGTCGCCTACTTCGACGAGCCGAAGCTCATCGTGGACACTGGGATTGCGCACGGCCGCCTGGGCGAAGCCGCCCTCGCCGAACCCCTCATCGCGGACGCGCTACGCCGCGAGCACGCATCGAACCACCGAGGCCGGGCCTTCCACGCCTTCTGGCTCGCCCGCACGCAGCTCCAACGCGGCAAACTCGACGAGGCATGCCATACGGCCATGGACGCCCTTGCCCCGGCAGCGGCCGTCAGCTCGCAACGAGTCGCCGGCCACCTCCGGGAGTTCTACGAACAGCTTGAGCCCTTCCGCCGCGAACCGGCCGCGGTGGCGTTCGAGTCCCGGCTCCGGGAAGCGCTGCCCCGCCAGATCAGCGGATCGCCTCGTCCATGAGGACGTAGAGCAGCCCGACCAGGGAGCCACTGCTGACGATTTCACGGCGGTCGATCATGCCCCGCACATCGGCCAGCGGGATCCACTCGATCCGGTCCGACTCGTTCTTCTCGGTCGGCGGACCCTCGTACGTCGCCCCATCGGCCCGGAAGACGTGGTGCTGCGAGTCGGTGATGCCGTTCGCCGGCTCGGCATAGATCAGCGGCTTGATCGCGCCGGGACGCCAGCCGGTCTCCTCCAGCACCTCACGGGCCGCCGCTTCAGCCGGGCTCTCGCCCTCCTCCACCAGGCCCATGGGCAGCTCCCACGCCCAGGCGTCCGTGATGAAGCGGTGCCGCCACATCATCAGTACCTCGCGCCGCTCGTTGACCACGGCGGCCACAGCCAGGTGCCGGAGCTTGACGACGTGGTGCTCCCAGCGGTGCCCATCCGGCGTCTCGACGTCGGTGAGCCACAGGTTCACCCAGCTGTTCTCGTAGATCGGACGTTCACCGTGGATCTTCCACTGCATCGCTGCGGCCCCTCTCGATCGGCCTCCAGCATCGCAGAGTGTGGGTGCCGTTGAGCAGCCATTGCTTGGGTCTCTGGCCTCGCACAGGTCCGTTGCCGACCTGGTGCCAGAGGGGGCCCCTAGAGTTCGTGAGAATCTCCGGATAACTACGACATTACGGCGTAGCCTTGAGACGGCCCGTGACGAACATGGCCGCCGCGAAAAGGCCAGGGGCTCATACTTTCATATCGCAGTGAATTTGGGGTTACTGCTGGCCGCGCCCCGCAGGTTTCGAATGAAGACGACAGAATATGGAGGGCCGCCGTGGAGCGATTGGATCAAGTTTCTGGGGGAAGCGAGGCGAATGGAGGGAACTCGCCTGCTGCCGATGAGGGCACTTCCTCGAAAATCGCTCCATACCGGCATGATTCTTCCAATATTCAGGCGTTGGCGCAGGTTGCGGATTGGGCATGCGATCAGGCTGAAAGCTACTACGAAGCCAGCCTTCGAGTAAAACAACTCGCACAGGAGCCTGATGCGCCAATTGATTTGGCGGCAGTGCGCGAGTTGACTATAACCTTCTCCTATCATCTGTCTGCGAATCAATTCGGATCGGCGCAGCCTGGCGCTCAACTTGGCCCACTGGAGGGCCCTTCTTATCCGAGAGCGCTACGTGACGCGGATGAAGAAGTACGTGCCTTGTGGCTTGATCTTGAGGCAGAGGCCACCCATGCTTTGGTGAAGGCGCGCTGCGCAGACATTATCTTCTTGCTTAAACTGGCGAATCCTCGGAATGCGGCAGAGCGGGCAGTTCGAAGCTACATGGAATTGGTTGGCGGAGACCTGAGGTCGAGCGAGCAGAGTGACTGTTTGCTCAGGGCTTGGGAGCTTGCTCGCTCTGTGGGGCTTTCTGCACTCGTGCAAGAGATTTCGTCAGCCATGTTGGGGCTGATTGAGGTCGCTTTGACTCGCGGCGAAGACCCTTATGTCGTAGTTTCCCTACTGGATGCGCTTACGGCTCCCCAGCGCAGGAAGAACGCTTTGCAGGTGGATCCAAAGGTGGACGATCTCCTCGATCGTGCACTTTTGGTCTACTCTCAAACGCACATCGTTAGCCAGATAGCTGTGCTGGTTAGGCGCAGGGCGGTCGGTGATGAGGAGCGTATCCGGCGTGCCAGTGAGATCGAAGTGAAGGCCCACCTAAACGATGCAGAGAAGGCAGTCGACTCCATCGTAATTAGAGCGCATCTGAACGATGCTGCATCGAGGGCACGTCAGTTGAACTTGCCGGATCTTGAAAAGGATGCAGTCTCCCGACTCCAATCAGCGCCGGCTGTTGAGTGGAAAACCATAAAATCTGAGGTGAGGATTCCCAACTCCCTATTTCGGAGCTATTCTCGCCCGTTCGAAACGGCGGACACATGGGATCAGGCTCTAGGGTTCTGGTTCCAGATGGACTCTCCCACCGGGAGTAGTGCGACGAACGAGGCCACGGCGCGCGATATTTTGAACCAGTCGGTCGTTAGCAGGTTGGCTACAACCATTTTCTTTGGGCGCGGCGACTTGCCAAGAAGTGTGCAGTCTGGTGATGACGACGAAGCGTTTCAGAATGAGCTTGTTCGCGTGGAGACGATGGGTATCCATCTTCATGGATTGATTCTTGCCGATGCGCTAGATCTGATCAAGCTCAGATTTGGGATCCCCTCTCATGAGGATCTTTCTAATTCCTTGGGGGAGTTCGGGCCCCATCCGATACTGGCTCGAGCTCTTGCGAAATCCTTCTTGCTCTACTGGGTGGGCGAGTATGAGGCATGTGTCCATCTGGCGGTTCCGAAAGTAGAGGCGGCCGTTCGGGCTCTCCTTCTGGAGCTGAATGAACCTGTATACCGGGTGTCAGTCGGTGATAGTAAAGGCCAGTTCCCGGGGCTCGGTGCCCTGCTCGACCCTTTGATTGAAGCTGGATTTGACCCAGATTGGACAAGGTTCCTCAAGACGTTCCTTCTGGGGGACGGGATGAACGTTCGAAATTTCGTCGCTCATGGATTCATGGATGACGTGAGCCGCGAGACTGCTGCCCTCGCGCTGCGCGCATGCAGCCTCTTGGTGCTTATCGCCTCGGAGGATTCGGTGAAACGTGACAGCTCGGCAGTTAAGGCAGTACTTGGCAATCCGCATCAGGGGGGATTGCCTCGGTCTTGGTTGTTGCGGTTGGCGAATGCGGTGCGGGCTGCACGCAGCGAACTGCGCAAATAGGGCATTTGTATCGGATGCTTCCTATCTGAACTTTTCGGCTATCCCTTGTCTTGAGGGTGTGAACAGGGCGATGTTCTAGGAGAAGTTGTTGGGCGGGGGTGCGTGGCCGAGCGGTGCGAGCCAGGTGGCCTGGTGGTTGGCTCGAGTCGGCCGGCTCCCTTCCTCGGAGGATCGCCTGGCGCGTGTCGACGCGGGGGCCTCGGGGAGTGGTGCACCCCTAGACTCGATCAGGCCCTCTCGTTCACAGTTGACCGGCGGTACCGTGATGGTTCGGTGACGGTGTGCATGGAGGAGGGGACGGTGCCGCAGCCCAGCGCCCGCAGTAAGGCCATCAACCCGAGCGCATACAACGCACTGGCTGACGCTTTGACAGTCATCTTTTGGAACAAGCCACCCTTCGAGCGCTATGTGCGGGGCATGCTCACAAATCACAGTGAGCTGCTGGCTCGATTGGACTTCGGTGCGACCAAGCGTGAGACCTCCGGCCTCTTGGTTGATCTGTTGCGTGCCAACGAAGCCCGGTACCGCGACCTGGCCGTCCACATCATGTTGGACATCGCCGAGATGAAGCGTTTTCCCAACCTGGAGCAGCAGGTGGACAGGGACGAGATGGTGCCGAGAGCCGAAGCCGCCGTGTCTGTTCTGCGCGAGTGGACGGAGAGGCAGCGAGAGGCGATCCGGGAGCGAGAGGAGCATGAGGCTGCCATCGCGGAGGACGTCAAGAAGTCGCAGCAGGCGAGGCTGTTCAACGAGGACCATGAAGCTCTTAAGCGCCGCTTCTTTGCGATGCATGGAGCCTCAGATCCGCACAGGAGAGGGACAGAATTCGAGGGCTTCATAAACGATCTGTTCGGGCTGTACGATTTTGAGCCGCGGGCGTCGTACACCCTGGCCTACGAGCAGATCGACGGCGCGTTCCTCTTCGACACCGACCACTACGTGCTTGAGGCAAAGTGGTGGAAAGAGGCCATTGGGCGCAGAGAGTTGGACGTATTCAAGGCCAACATCGAGCGCAAGGGCAAGAACACGCTTGGTATGTACGTCAGCATGAGCGGATTCACCGCGGACGCGCTGGCTGTGTACAGCTTCGGCACCCCGTTCATCACGATGGACGGGAGCGACTTCATGGCAGTGCTAGAGCAGCGCATCCGTCTGGATGACCTGATTCGCCGGAAGAAGCGGCATGCGAGTGAGACGGGGCATTGCTTCCTTCCCGTCTCAAAGATCTTCTCGGATGGTGACTAGGGGCGGCGCTGGCGATCTCGGCGGTTACGCCACCATCGGCGGATGCGGGCGGCCGGCCTTCGCCACGCATCGAAGAGTTCGTCTACCTCGCGGCCGAGCTTTGTGCCGAAGCCGAGGGCCAAGCTGAGCAGGCCAAACACCGCCAGGGTTCCGAGAGTGAGCTCGTTCAACGTCTCGTCCTTCTAACAAAGGCCGGACGGAACAGGCGTGCTCAGTCCGGCCACCAACAGGTGACGAACTGAGATCACGCCGGCGCAGCGACTCAGGGTGGTGCACCCGGATGCAGAACCGGGGTCTTCCCTTACACGTGGATTCACAGGCCCGTGGGTGCTCTCCCACAGAAGAGGCGCGGCAAACTCCTGAGCCGTCACCGGACAACTCAGAGTGGGCCCAACTGGGGCCCCACCTCCAACACCCTTGCGGGTGCCCACTGCCACCGGGCTGCCGCCCGGCAGTTAGCACTCTAGCGCCAACCTGCGCTTCGCAACGGCGAGTCATGTATTTGGGGGTGTGCGGCGTGACGGCAGCGGTGACGGCAACGACGGCACACGGCCGCGGGTGACCACTACCGCGAGCAGCCAAGGCTGGAGGCTCTTGGGGCCTCTCCTTGTACACTGCCCGATCCTACGGATCAGAAGGTTGCAGGTTCGAATCCTGCCGAGTGCACACAGACAAGAGGCCCGGACGAAAGTCCGGGCCTCTTGCGTTGGGTTGTTCGACAATGCGGGCATGACGGAGATGCTGACGGTCTGGGTCGACGGCTGGCAGATGGAGTGCTGCGGGGAGTCCTTCGCCGTGGGGGGTGTCGTCTCCTGGACGCTGCTTCGGGCCGATCCGGAGGACTACGCGGATGTCGTCGGTGCCGAGGCCGCCCGGGGGATCGGTTTCCGCGAGGAGCACCATCTCGGGCACGAGGAGGGTGAGGCCGTCTCGGTCGAGGTCGTGGCGATCGTCGAGGCTCACTGCGCGTACGCGCCCCGCCCCGGTGGCGGCCGCACGTACGAGCCCGTCCGGGGTTCGCACGTGTTGGTGCCGGTCCGTCGGGCGGAACGGTGGGTGGAGGAGCGGCCGGGCAGTCGGTTCGTGGGGTGGCTCGTGACCGCGCGGGGTCTCGTGGCGCCGTCGGAGGGGTAGGGGGCGCCCCCGGACGGGAGGGGGGTCCGGGGGCTCGTGGGGCGGTGGGTTCAGGCGGTTGCCCCGGCCTCGGTCCGGACCGGCTGGGCCGGCCGGGTGAGGGTGCGGTGGCGGCGGGTCGGGACGCCGAGGGTCGGGTTGGCGACGCCCCAGGCCGCGGCCTTGCAGATCAGTTCCTTGTAGCGGGCGGCGAAGCGGCCCGTCAGGGCGCTGTCCTTCGCGCGGTCGTCGGCCGTCACGAACTGGATCAGGCCGTCCTTGCGGCCCAGCGAGATGCACTGGTTCAGGTAGTGGATCGTGTTCTTCGGCAGCTTGCCGCCCGTCAGGCGGGCCGCCAGCGAGTCGGCGGCCAGCCAGGCCATCGGGGTGCCCGAGGCGCAGGACATCCGGAGCGGCTTGTCGCCCGGGCCCATCGCCATGGCCGCGTCGCCGACCGCGTACACGTCCGGGTGCGAGACCGAGCGCATCGTCTCGTCCACCACGATCTGGCCGGTCTCCGTGACCTCCAGGGCCGTCGCCCGCGCGATCGGGTGGACCGCGAAGCCGGTCGTCCACACCGTGGCCGCGGCGGGGAGGGAGTCGCCGGCGGCCGTGGTGACGCGGTCGGCCTCCACCGTGGCGACGGACGCGTTCTCGTGCACCGCGATGCCCAGGCGGTCCACCGCCTTCCGCAGGTACGCCCGGCCCTTCGGCGACAGCCAGTCGCCCAGCTCGCCCCGTACCGCGAGGGCGACGGACAGCTCCGGACGCGCCTCCGCGATCTCGGTCGCCGCTTCCAGGCCCGTCAGACCGCCGCCGACCACGACGACGGAGTCGCCGGCGGTCATGCCCGCGAGCCGCTCGCGCAGCCGCAGCGCGCCGGGGCGGCTCGCGATCTCGTGGGCGTGTTCGGCGGTGCCGGGGACGCCCTGGGTGTTCCAGCCGCTGCCGAGGGCGTAGACGAGGCTGTCGTACGCGAGTTCCTCGGTGCCCGTCCCCGGCGCCGTGACCGTGACCGTCTTGGCGTCCACGTCCACCGCCGTGACCTTCGCCTGCTTCAGCGCCACGTCCGTCCCCGCGAGCATCTCCGCGAGCGGCCGGGGCGTGAGGTCCTGACCCGCCGCCAGCTGGTGCAGCCGGACGCGCTCGACGAAGTCGGTGTCGGCGTTGACGAGGGTGATGGCGACGTCCTCGCTGTGCAGCCGCTTGGCGAGGCGCCCGGCGGCGGTGGCTCCGGTGTAGCCGGCTCCGAGGACAACGATGCGGTGCTGCATGTCCGTACTCCTGTCGTGCGGCGGGTTCGCCTCTTGGCTCGCCTCTTGAACCGGGCAGCCCGGCCGTTCCTGACAGGAGTGACATGTGACCTGCGTCACACACTGAGGAGGGGTGTCAGAAGGCCTCGAAGAGGGGCTTTCCGTGGTCCGCCGCCGCCCACCGGCGGGTCGCGCGCTCCAGCTTGTCGGGGTTCACCTGGTTGCGGAACGCGACGATCCCGTCCGCTCCGATCTCCAGGGCGATGACGCCGATGACCCGTCCGTCGACGACCGCCACGACGCCGGGGGCACCGTTGACGTCCGTGGTGTGGATCTCCGCCGTGCCGCCGGTGATGGCCCGCTTCGCCTTGCCCGGCTTGAACAGGCCGCGCATGAACGTCGCGACCGCCTTCGCGCCCTCGAACGCCTTCGCGCGCGCCGGGACCTTGCCGCCGCCGTCGCCGACCGAGATCGCGTCCTCGGTCAGCATCCGCACGAGCAGGTCGGTCTGCCCGCTGGTCGCCGCGGCGAGGAACTCCTCGACGATCCGCTGGGCCGTGGCCTCGTCGATCTCCGTGCGGGCCCTGCCGTCCGTGACGTGCTTCTTCGCGCGGTGGAAGATCTGCTGGCTCGACGTCTCGGTGATGTCGAGGATCTCCGCGATCTCCCGGTGCGTGTACGCGAACGCCTCGCGCAGCACGTACACCGCGCGCTCGTTCGGCGAGAGCCGCTCCAGGAGGGTGAGGACGGCGTACGACACGGATTCGCGCTGCTCGGCGGTGTCCGCGGGGCCCAGCATCGGGTCGCCGGCGAGCAGCGGCTCGGGCAGCCACTGGCCCACGTACGTCTCGCGCCGGGCGCGCGCGGAGGTGAGCAGGTTGAGGCAGAGGTTGGTGAGGACCTTCGTCAGCCAGGCCTCGGGGACCTCGACGCGCTCCACGTCCGCCGCCTGCCAGCGCAGGAAGGTCTCCTGCACGGCGTCCTCGGCCTCGCTCGCGGAGCCGAGCATGCGGTAGGCGATGGCCTCCAGGCGGGGCCGGGAGGCTTCGAAACGGTCGACGTCGATCATGGTCAGGGCCATGACCAGATCCTAGTCTCGGGGCCGTTCGGCGGCGATGTCCGCGCGCTCACCGATCGACGGCCCCGCACCTCTTTTGGGTGAACCTGTCTGATTTGCATGTCAGTTGAATATGCCCTCGGCCTAGCTTGCGACGTGGAGGTGATGATCGATGGACGCGATCGACATCGATGACATGGTGTACGCCGCCACCGGGGCCCGCCTGCGGCGGCTCACCGCCCCGGACGGGACCCACTGGTTCCCCGTCGTGGACGTGGCGAAGCGGCTGGGGTACGCCGGGGCGCGCGAGGCGCTGCGGACCGTGGACCTGCCCGCCGGCAGCCTCGCTAGGGCGGGTGAGCTCGCCGGGAGCGCCGCGATACTCGCCCGCGCCGGCGTCCGCGCCACGGCGCGGATGGTGGGCGTCCCGGGGCTCGTCCAGCTCGTGGGAGCCTGCCGCAGGCCGGAGGCCGGGCCCTTCAAGGCCTGGGTCGCCCAGGTCGTGACGGCCGTCCAGCGCGAGGGCGGGTACGGGCTCGACCTCTCGCCGGTCCGCCCCGGGTACCTCCTGCCGCCGGAGCTCGTCGACGTGCTCGTACGGCTGGAGGGGCAGTTCGACGAGCACGCCGCGGTGTACGCCGCCGCGTGCGAGGAGTACGCGGACCGTGCGGAGCTGCTCCGCGAGACCCGCGAGAGCCTCGCAAGGGCCGCCGACTCCCTTGCGCGCCTCGCGGTGCCGCGCCAGCGCTCCGGGGCCGGGGCGGAGGCCGGGGTCGAGGCGGAGGCCGGGGTCAGGACCGGGTCCGCCGTCGTCACGCTGAGCCCTCAGGAGCTCGTCGAGTCCTGGGCCATCACCGGTGACACCCGCACGGTCGCCTCCTGCCTCGCTCCCGCGCTCGTCCGCGGCGGGGTCCGCTACCGGCCCCAGGACGTCACCCGCCGCACGGGCCTCTCGGGCGAGCGGGTGCGGGACTGCGTACGGATCCTCCTGGAGCGCGGCTGCATGCGGGAAGTGGGAGAGCCGGACCCGGACGGAGCCCGCATCTACGTCCTGCCGTGAGTCCGTGGTTCGTCGCCCCGGCCCGCCGCACCCGGCCGTCGCGTCGGGCCGTCGCCTCGGTCTGCCGCACCCGGCCGTCGCGTCGGGCCGTCGCCTCGGTCCGGCCCTCGGTCTGCCTCCCCGGGGTTGAGGCCCCGGGGCTTCCGGCGCGGGAGACTGGACGGCACCGGGGGCGGACGCGGCCGGCGGTCCGGAACGGTCGGGAACGGGGAGAGAAGCGCGTGGAGTGGTCGAGTCGGGGGCTCGGATGGGACGGAGGGGTGCCCGGGCTGCGGTGGCGGGGCGGGCGGGTCAGTTCGCTCGCGTACGGGCAGGTGCTCGCCTTCCGGGCCGTCGGTGACCGGCGGTGCCCCGGGGCCCGGGGCAACCCCTGCCCCCTGGAGGCCGTCGTGTCGGGGCGGGCCACCGGCGGGCGGTGTGCCGAGTGCGCGCGGCTCGACCGGGCGCACTCCGTCGCCGCCGACACCCTCCTCGACGACCCGCGGCCGTACCGCGTCTACCTCGCCTGGTTCGGGCCCGGCATGACCAAGGTCGGGATCACCGGCGAGGCCCGGGGCGAGGCCCGGCTCCTGGAGCAGGGGGCCGTCGCGTTCAGCTGGCTCGGGCGGGGACCGCTCATGGCCGCGCGCCGGACCGAGGAGGTCCTGCGGCAGGCCCTCGGCGTGCCCGACCGGATCGCGTACGAGCGGAAGCGCGCCGTGCGGCACGCCCTGCCGCCCGCCGGGGACCGTGTCCGCGAGGTCGAGGAGCTGTACCGGAAGGCCAGGGCCGTCGGCGGGTGGACGGAGACCCTGGAGCCGCTGGAGTTCGCCCCGCGCGACCACGCCGTGGCCTTCCACCTCGACGGCCTTCCGCCGCTCGCCGGGACGGTCACCGAGCTCGTCGACGGCGGGGTCGTCACGGGCCGGCTGCTCGCCGCCGCCGGTCCCGACCTGCACCTTCTCTCGCCGGACGGCCGCTGTCTCGCCCTCGACACCCGGCTCATGGGGGGCTGGGCGCTGCGGAAGCCGGAGGGCGGGGAGGCCGCCGGGTTCTCCGTGCCGGTGACGCCGGTCGCGGCCGCCGAGGAGGCCGGCAGCGCGCAGGGCGAGCTCTTCTGACCGTTCGTAAAGTCTTGGATCCCTTTGCCCTGGTGCCGTGGACAGTCCCCGTCGGGCCCGGCGAGGGTGATCACATGACCCAGAAGCTCGTGGCGGGCCTGGAACCGCCGTACTACACCGCTGTCTTCACCTCCCTCCGCCCTGACGCGCCCGAGGGCTACGCCGAGACCGCCGCCCGTATGGAGGAGCGGGTCAAGGGGATCCCCGGCTTCCTCGGCTACGAGGCCGCCCGCACGCCCGGCGGCATCTCCATCACCGTCGCCTACTTCCGCGACCTCGATGCCCTCGACTCCTGGCGGCTCGACACCGAGCACCTGGCCGCGAAGGCGCAGGGCCGGGAGCACTGGTACGAGAGCTACAGCGTCCACATCGGCAAGGTCGAACGGAGCTACGGCTTTGCCCGGCACTGAGACCGACGAGGAGGTCCGCGCGCTCCTCGACCGGCTCCGCATCCCCGGTGTCGTCGACGTCCACACGCACTTCATGCCACAGAACGTCCTCGACAAGGTCTGGGCCTACTTCGACTCCGCCGGGCCGCTGACCGGACTGGAGTGGCCCATCACCTACCGCGAGGAGGAGGATCGCCGGCTCCAGATCCTGCGCGGCTTCGGGGCCGTCGCCTTCACGGCGATGCTCTACCCGCACAAGCCCGGCATGGCCGCCTGGCTGAACGCCTGGGCGGCCGACTTCGCCGCCCGCACTCCCGACTGTCTGCACACCGCGACCCTCTTCCCCGAGCCGGGCGTCGACGCGTACGTCCGCCAGGCGCTCGACGCCGGGGCCCGCGTCTTCAAGGTGCACCTCCAGGTCGGCGGATTCGACCCGACGGACCCGCTGCTCGACACGGCCTGGGGCGCCCTCGCCGACAGCGGCACCCCGGTCGTCGTCCACTGCGGCTCAGGGCCCGCGCCGGGTAAGTACACCGGTCCCGAGCCCATGGGGCGGCTGCTCGCCCGTCACCCACGGCTGCGGGTGATCGTCGCGCACATGGGGATGCCCGAGTACGGCGACTTCCTGGACCTCGCCGAGCGGTACGACGAGGTCCGCCTCGACACCACCATGTCGTTCACCGACTTCAGTGAGCGTCTCGCCCCCTTCCCGGCCGGGGAGTACGGGCGACTCGTGGAGCTGCGCGACCGGATCCTCCTCGGCTCCGACTTCCCGAACATCCCGTACCCGTACGGCCATCAGCTCCACGCCCTCGAACGCCTCGGGCTCGGCGACGACTGGCTCCGGCGGGTCCTGTACGAGAACGGAGCGGCGCTGTTTCACGTGAAACATGCCGCCTGACGAGCTGTTTCACGTGAAACATCACTCCTCCGCCTCAGCCGTTTCTCAGGGAATTCACAGGAAAGGGCAAGGGGGATCTCAGCGGCGACGGCCAGCTTGGGTTCCATGACCGTCACCACACACCGCCCCGGCACCCGCGCCGACATGCTCCGTGCCGACGGGACCGCCGTCCGAGTCCTCGTCGTCGACGACGAGGACTCGCTCGCCGAGCTGCTCTCCATGGCCCTCCGCTACGAGGGCTGGCAGGTGAAGAGCGCCGGTGACGGCGCCGCCGCCCTGCGTGCCGTCCGCGAGTTCCGGCCCGATGCCGTACTCCTCGACATCATGCTTCCGGACGTCGACGGGCTCAGCCTGCTCGGCCGGATCCGGCGCGAGCAGCCCGACGTGCCCGTCCTCTTCCTGACGGCGAAGGACGCCGTCGAGGACCGGATCGCGGGGCTCACGGCGGGCGGCGACGACTACGTCACCAAGCCGTTCAGTCTGGAGGAGGTCGTGGCCCGGCTGCGCGGTCTCATCCGGCGGTCGGGGGCGGCCCAGGCGCGCAGCGAGTCGATGCTCGTCGTGGGCGACCTGACCCTCGACGAGGACAGCCACGAGGTCACCCGGGGCGGCGATTCGATCCACCTCACCGCGACCGAGTTCGAGCTGCTCCGCTACCTCATGCGCAACCCGCGCAGGGTGCTCAGCAAGGCGCAGATCCTGGACCGCGTCTGGTCGTACGACTTCGGCGGTCAGGCCAACGTCGTCGAGCTGTACATCTCGTACCTGCGCCGGAAGATCGACGCGGGGCGGACACCCATGATCCACACCCGTCGCGGGGCCGGGTACCTCATCAAGCCGGGGGAGTAGTCCCCGTGCGCATACGAGGCCGCCGGCCCTGGAGAGGGCGGCCCCGGAGCCGGCGGCCCTGGACGCTGCGGACCCGGCTCGTCGTCTCCGCCGTCGCGCTCATCGCGGTCGTCGCGGCCGTCATCGGCACGGTCACGACGATCGCGTTCCGCTCGTACCTCTACGACCAGGCCGACGACCAGGTCCACGTCCTGGCGAGCCGGGCGGCGGGGCCTCCGGTCTCCCTGGGCAAGCTCGACCCGACCCGGCAGCGGCCTCCGCTCGACTTCCTCGTCGGCCCCGGCGCCCCGATCGGGTCCCTGGGAGCCGTCGTCACCGCCGCCGGCGTCACCGCCGCCGGCTACTCGACGGAGGCGGACGCGAACAGCGAGAGCGTGCGGCCCTACACGACGGAAGAGCTCACGGCAGCCCAGCGGACCGCGCTCGACACCGTCCCCCTGGACGGCGAGCCGCACACGGTCGACCTCCCCGGCCTCGGCTCCTACCGGGTCGAGTACGCCCAGGGAAGCGAAGGCGCCTATCTGGTCGGCATCCCGCTCACCGAGGTCGAGGACGCGCTCTCCACCCTCGTCCTCGTCGAGCTGAGCGTCACCGCCGCCGGCCTCGTCGCGGCCTCGCTCGCCGGAACGGTGCTGGTCCGGGTCGCGCTGCGTCCGCTCCAGCGGGTCGCCGTCACCGCCCGTCAGGTCGCCCGGCTTCCGCTGCACAGCGGCGAGGTGGCGCTCCGTCAGCGCGTTCCGGAGGCGGAGGCCGACCCGCGCACCGAGGTCGGCCAGGTCGGCGCGGCACTCAACCGGATGCTCGACCACGTCCACTCGGCCCTCGACGCCCGGCAGCAGAGCGAGACCCGTGTCCGCCAGTTCGTCGCGGACGCCAGCCACGAGCTCCGCACCCCGCTCGCCTCGATCCGGGGGTACGCGGAGCTGACCCGGCGGGGCCGTGAGGAGTGCGGGCCCGACACCCGGCACGCCCTCGGCCGGATCGAGTCCGAGGCCACCCGGATGACCGGGCTGGTCGAGGACCTGCTGCTGCTCGCCCGGCTCGACGCCGGGCGCCCGCTCGACTACGAGGAGACGGATCTCGTCCCGCTCGTCGTGGACGCGGTGAGCGACGCCCGCGTCGCCGGGGCGGAGCACCGGTGGAGCCTCGCACTGCCGGAGGAACCCGCCGTGGTGCGGGCCGACGGCGCCCGGCTCCAGCAGGTGCTGGTCAATCTCCTCGCCAACGCCCGTACGCACACACCGCCCGGGACGACGATCACCGCGCGGGTCCGCACCGAGGGTACGGACGCGCTCGTCGACGTCCAGGACGACGGGCCCGGCATCCCGCCGGAGCTCCTGCCGTCCGTCTTCGAACGCTTCGCGCGCGGGGACGCGTCCCGCTCCCGCAACGCCGGGTCCACCGGCCTCGGGCTCGCCATCGTGCGCGCGGTCGTCCACGCCCACGGCGGCGACGTCGGCGTCGAAAGCGCCCCGGGCCGGACGGTGTTCACCGTGCGCCTGCCCCTCGACGCGGGCGCCCGGCGGGACTCACAGGCAGGGCACAGGCTCAGCACACAGCCGTGACAGCGGGGCTCGCGAGTGTCGTGGGTATGCGAACCCCCACGATGCGAACCCCCACGGTCACGGGCCCCGCGTCCAGGCCTCCCGGCGCCCTCCCCGTCCGGGAACACCTGCCGGTGAGTGTCGCCGTCGCCGGAACGCCGGGAACGCCCGTCCTGGACGTGGTCATCCCCGTCTACAACGAGGAGAAGGACCTGGAGCCGTGCGTCCGCCGGCTCCACGACCACCTCGTCCGGACCTTCCCGTACGGCTTCCGGATCACGGTCGCCGACAACGCCTCCACCGACACGACCCCCGCCGTCGCCGCGGCCCTCGCCGCCGAGGTGCCCGAGGTGCGCTCCGTACGGCTTGAGGAGAAGGGCCGCGGCCGGGCGCTGCGGACGGTCTGGTCCGGCTCGGACGCCCCCGTCCTCGCGTACATGGACGTCGACCTCTCCACCGACCTGAACGCGCTGCTCCCGCTGGTCGCACCGCTCATCTCCGGCCACTCCGACCTGGCGATCGGCTCCCGGCTCGCCCGCTCCTCGCGGGTGGTCCGGGGCCCGAAGCGGGAGTTCATCTCGCGGGCGTACAACCTGATCCTGCGCGGCTCGCTCGCCGCCCGGTTCTCCGACGCGCAGTGCGGCTTCAAGGCCATACGCCGTGACGTCGCCGAACTGCTGCTCCCGATGGTCGAGGACACCGGCTGGTTCTTCGACACGGAGATGCTGGTCCTCGCCGAGCGGGCCGGGCTGCGCATCCACGAGGTGCCGGTCGACTGGGTCGACGACCCCGACACGACCGTCCACATCGTCAGGACCGCCACCGACGACCTCAAGGGCGTCTGGCGGGTCGGCCGGGCCCTCGCGACCGGCTCGCTGCCCCTCGACCGGCTGGCCAGGCCCTTCGGCGACGACCCCCGCGACCGCGACCTCAGCGGTGTGCCGGGCGGGCTCGCGCGCCAGCTCGTCGGCTTCTGCGTGGTCGGCGCGCTGTCCACGCTCTTCTACCTCGCGCTGTACTCGGCCTTCCGGCTCGGCGTGGGCCCGCAGCTCGCCAACGCGGGCGCCCTCCTCGTCTCGGCCGTCGCCAACACGGCGGCGAACCGGCGCCTCACCTTCGGCGTACGGGGCAGGGACCGGGCCGTCCGTCACCAGGCGCAGGGGCTCGTGGTCTTCGCCATCGGCCTCGCCCTGACGAGCGGCTCGCTCGCCGCCCTCGGCGCGGCGACCGGCGACCCGGCGCACTCCACCGAGCTCGCCGTCCTGATCGTCGCCAACCTCGCGGCGACCGTCCTGCGCTTCCTCCTCTTCCGCCTCTGGGTCTTCCCGGACCGCGACCGCGGCAACGACCGCGGCAACGACCGCGACCGCGGCAACGACCGCGACCAGGGCGACAACCGCGCTTCAGCCTCCCCGGCAGCAAGGAACGAACGATGACCACCCTGTCCACCGCCGTCCCCGCGGCTCCGCGTACCGGCCGGCTCGCCCGGTTCTGGCGCGGGCGCGCCGAGGACGCCCCCTGGGTCCGGCCCGCCTTCCTCGGCCTGCTCGTCGTGACCACCGCGCTCTACCTCTGGAACCTGAGCGCGTCCGGCTACGCCAACTCCTTCTACTCCGCCGCCGTACAGGCGGGCGGCGAGAGCTGGAAGGCCTTCTTCTTCGGCTCCCTCGATGCGTCCAACGCGATCACCGTGGACAAGCCCCCGGCCGCCCTCTGGCCGATGGCGCTCTCCGTCCGCCTCTTCGGCCTCGGCTCCTGGCAGATCCTCGTGCCCGAGGTCCTCATGGGCGTCGGCACGGTCGCCGTGCTCTACGCGGCCGTCCGGCGCCGGTTCAGCGCGGGCGCGGGCCTGATCGCGGGCGCGGTCCTCGCGCTGACCCCGGTCGCCGCCCTCATGTTCCGCTTCAACAACCCGGACGCGCTGCTCGCGCTCCTCATGACGGTCGCCGTCTTCTGCGTCCTCCGCGCCCTGGAGCTCGACGAGGGCGCGGCGAGGTGGATGGTCTGGGCGGGCGTCGCCCTCGGCTTCGCGTTCCTCACGAAGACCCTCCAGGCCTTCCTGATCCTTCCGGCGCTCGCGCTCGTGTACGTGGTCTGCGCGCCCGGCGGCACCGGCCGACGGCTCGGCCGGCTCGCCCTCGGCGGGCTCGCGATGCTCGTCTCGGCGGGCTGGTGGGTGGCCCTGGTCGAACTGTGGCCGGCGTCCTCCCGCCCGTACGTCGGAGGCTCGCAGAACAACAGCTTCCTGGAGCTGACCTTCGGCTACAACGGCCTCGGCCGGATCAACGGCAACGAGGTCGGCAGCGTCGGCGGAGGCGGCGGTGGCCGCGGCGGAGGCCAGGGCGGCGGCTGGGGCGAGACGGGCATCGGCCGCATGGTCAACGACTCGATCGGCGGTCAGATCTCCTGGCTGCTCCCGGCCGCGCTGATCCTGCTGGTCGCGGGCCTCGTCGTCACCTGGCGCGCGTCCCGTACGGACACCGCGCGCTCCGCGTTCCTCGCCTGGGGCGGTTCGCTCCTCGTCACGCTCGTCGTCTTCAGCTTCATGGCCGGCATCTTCCACGAGTACTACACGGTGGCCCTGGCCCCGTACCTCGCGGCCCTCGTCGGCATGGGTGCGGCCGTGCTCTGGGAGGAGCGCACCCGCCTGCTCGCCTCGGCGACGCTCGCCGTCACGGTCGCGGTGACGGTCTGGTGGTCCTGGACACTCCTGGGCCGTACGCCGGACTGGCTGCCGTGGCTGCGCTGGGCCGTCCTCGTGACGGGCGCGGTCGCCGCGCTCGGCCTGCTCCTCGCGGGCCGCGTCGACCGGCGCCTCGGTCTCGCGGCCGCGGGCCTCGGTCTGGCGGCGAGCCTCGCGGGCCCGTTCGCGTACACCTGGGCGACGCTGAACTCCGGCCACCAGGGCTCCATCGTGACGGCGGGCCCGTCGGGCGGTGCCATGGGCGGCCGCGGCGGCCCGGGCGGCGGCGGCCCCGGTGGCGGCCGGATGTTCGACGGCGGCGGAATGCCGCCGAACGGGGGCCAGGGCCAGGGGCGGATGCAGCCCCCGACCGGCCAGGGCGGCCAGATGACCGGCGGAGGCCAGATGCCCGGCGGGGGCCAGATGCCCGGCGGCCAAATGCAGCCCCCCGGCAACGGCCAGACCGGCCAGACCGGCCAGACCGGCCAGACCGGCGAACGCGGTCGCATGGGCATGGGAGGCGGCGGCATGGGCGGTCTCCTCAACGGCGCCAGCGTCGGTACGGAGGCCAAGGCGGCCCTCCTCAAGGACGCCGACTCCTACACCTGGGTCGCCGCCACCGTCGGCGCCCAGAACGCGGCCAGCTACCAGCTCGCCACGGAGAAGCCGGTCATGGCGATCGGCGGCTTCAACGGCAGCGACCCGTCCCCGACGCTCGCGCAGTTCCAGCAGTACGTCGCCGACGGCAAGATCCACTACTTCATCGGCAGCGGAACCAGCGGTGCCGGTCCCGGTGACGGAGACGCCGGCCGGGGAGGCCCGGGCGGAAACTCTGAGATCTCCTCCTGGGTGGCCGAGAACTTCGCCCAGGTCACGGTCGGCACGGCCACCTTCTACGACCTCACGGCCCCCAGGTGAGTAATCGCTATACAGCGTAGAAGAAACCCTTGTACGGTGTACGAGCCTTGGCCTCGTACACCGTACAAGGAGCTGTCCGTGACACCCCACCCCCAACGCTGGCTGATCCTCGGCGTCATCTGCCTCGCCCAGCTCACCGTCCTCCTCGACAACACCGTCCTCAGCGTCGCCATCCCCTCGCTGACCTCGGAACTCCACGCGTCCACCACCGACATCCAGTGGATGATCAACGCGTACTCGCTCGTCCAGTCCGGCCTGCTGCTCAGCGCGGGCAACGCCGCCGACCGCTACGGCCGCAAGAAGCTCCTCGCCGCCGGCCTCGCGCTCTTCGGCCTCGGCTCGCTCGCCGCCGGCCTCGCCGACTCGACGACGCAGCTCATCGCCGCCCGCGCGGGCATGGGCGTCGGCGGCGCGCTCCTGATGACCACGACCCTCGCCGTCGTCATGCAGATCTTCGGCGACGACGAGCGCGTCAAGGCCATCGCGATCTGGTCCACGGTCGCGATGCTCGGCTTCGCCGGCGGCCCGCTGATCGGCGGCGTGATCCTGAACCACTTCTGGTGGGGAATGATCTTCCTGATCAACATCCCGGTCGCCGTCATCGCCCTCGTCGCCGTGCTCAAGCTGGTCCCCGAGTCCAAGAACCCCCAGGGCGACCGCCCCGACCTCCTCGGCGCGCTGCTCTCCACCATCGGCATGACCTCCGTGGTCTACGCGATCATCACCGGCCCGGAGCACGGCTGGGCGTCCGCCGAGGTCCTGGTCCCGGCCGGCATCGGTGTCCTCGGGCTCGGTGCCTTCGCGCTGTGGGAGCTCCGCACCCCGTACCCGATGCTCGACATGCACTTCTTCCGCAACCGGACGTTCGTCGGCGCCGTCGGCGGCTCGATCCTGGTCGTCTTCGGCATGGGCGGCTCGCTCTTCCTCCTCACCCAGCACCTCCAGTTCGTCCTCGGGTACGAGCCCCTGGAGGCGGGCCTCCGGATGGCGCCGCTCGCCCTGACGATCGTGGCCCTCAACCTCACCGGCGTCGGTCCGCGGCTCGTCATGAGGATCGGCACTCCGGCCGCGGTCGTCCTCGGCATGACCCTGGTGGCCGGCGGACTCACCTCGATCGCGCTGCTCGGCGGCGGCACGGACGGCGGCTACGGCGGCATGCTGCTCGGCCTGGTCCTGATGGGCTGTGGCATCGCCGTCTCCTCCCCGGCCATGGCCAACGCCATCATGAGCTCCATCCCGCCGGAGAAGGCGGGCATCGGCGCCGGGATCAACGGCACCCTCGCCGAGTTCGGCAACGGCCTGGGCGTCGCCGTCCTGGGAGCCGTGCTCAACGCCCGCTTCGCCGCGCTCGTCGCCGTCACCGCGACCTCGCTCCCGGCGGCCCTGGCGGCGGCGGGCAGCGAGGCCGAGCGGCAGGAGATCTCCGACGCCTTCGCCTCGGGCCTCCAGACCAGCCAGCTGGTCGGCGCGATCGCCGTCTTCGCCGGCGGCCTCGTCGCGGCGGCCCTCCTGAAGAGGGCGGAGCGCGACGCCGAGCCCCGGGCCGCCGACGAGCCCGTCGCTGCCTAGCATGGGGGCGGACCGCTGACAGACGGAGGAACGCGATGGTCAAGGCAGCCGATCGGGCCAAGAACCCGGCGCGTTCCAGCGTCTGGCTGGAGGAGCGGGCCGCCCGCAGCGGCGGCGGCCCCGCGGGGCTCGACCGGGACCGGATCGTCGTCGCCGCCATCCGGATGCTCGACGAGGAGGGCCTGGCCAAGTTCTCGATGCGCAAGCTGGCGACCGATCTCGGCGTCACGGCGATGTCCCTGTACTGGTACGTCGACACCAAGGACGACATCCTCGAGTACGCCATGGACAGCGTCTACGGCGAGATCGACCTCGCGGCGGTCGACGCGGCGGGGGACTGGCGGGACCGGATCCGGCTGCTCGCCCTCGACTACCGGCGGATGCTGGTCCGCCACGGGTGGATGTCGCCGAGCGCCGGCCAGTACCTCAACATCGGGCCGAACTCGGTCGCCGTCGTCCAGAAGATCCACGACACGATCGCGGAGACCGGCCTCCCCACGGACCGCTGGCCCGGGGCGACGTCGGCGGTCTTCCAGTTCGTGTACGGCTACGGGACGCTGGAGGCGCAGTTCGCCCGGCGCGCGGCGGAGACCGGCATGTCGCAGGACGAGTACTACGTGGACGCGGTGAACGCCTTCCGGGACGACCCGGCGCTCGCGGAGCGGATCGAGGGCCTGCGGGACATCCTCGACGAGCGGACCTCGCACGACAACCTCAGCGTGGTCTGGGACCGCGACTTCGACTACGCCCTGGATGTCCTGATCGCGGGCATCGAGGTCCTGGTGGACAGGGAGAAATGACGGAGCGGCGGGCCGTCCCCTGCCCGCCGCTCCGTACCCGACCCGGTCACGCCTCCGCTCGAAGCGCGTCCGGGAGCTCTCAGTCGTTCGCCTCCGAGGCGGTCGCCGTGCTGCTCTTCAGCGCGACCTCCTTGATGAACAGGGTGATCAGGAAGGCGAGCAGCGCGAACGGCGCCGCGTAGAGGAAGACGTCGCCGACGCCGTGCCCGTACGCGCTCTCCATGACGGTCCGGATGGGGGCGGGAAGCGCGTCCATGTCCGGGATGCCACCGCCCGCGGCGCCCCGGCCCATGGCGCCCGCGGCCTTCGGACCGAGCTCGGCCAGGCCCTCCTTGACGTAGTCGGTGACCCGGTGGGCCATGACCGCGCCGAGCGCCGAGACGCCGATCGCGCCGCCGAGGGACCGGAAGAAGGTGACGACGGAGGAGGCGGCGCCGAGGTCGGCGGGGGCCACCTGGTTCTGGGTGCAGAGCACGAGGTTCTGCATCATCATGCCGAGGCCGAGGCCGACGACCGCCATGAACAGGGCGGTGTGCCAGTACGGGGTGTCGTACCGGAGCGTGCCGAGCAGGCCGAGGCCGCCCGCCGCGAGCGCGCCACCGCTGACCAGCCACGCCTTCCAGCGGCCGGTCTTGGTGATGACGAGACCGGAGACGGTGGAGGAGACGAACAGGCCCGCGATCATCGGGATGGTGAGGACGCCGGACATCGTCGGCGACTCGTTCCGCGCCAGCTGGAAGTACTGGCTGAAGAAGACCGTGCCGGAGAACATCGCGACGCCGACGAAGAGCGAGGCGAGCGAGGCCAGGGTGATCGTGCGGTTGCGGAAGAGGCGGAGCGGGATGATCGGCTCGCTCGCCTTCGTCTCGACGAGGACGAAGATCCCGCCGAGGGCGACCGCGCCGAGCACCATGACGGCCGTCTGCCAGGACATCCAGTCGTACTTGTCCCCCGCGAAGGTGACCCAGATGAGGAGCAGGGAGACGGCGGCGCTGATGAAGAAGGCGCCGGCCCAGTCGACCTTGACCTGGCGCTTCACGACCGGGAGGTTCAGGGTCTTCTGGAGGACGACGAGCGCGATGAGCGCGAAGGGCACGCCGACGTAGAAGCACCAGCGCCAGCCGAGCCAGTCGGTGTCGGTGATGACGCCGCCGAGGAGCGGGCCGCCGACGGTGGCGACGGCGAAGGTCGCGCCGAGGTAGCCGCTGTACCGGCCGCGCTCACGCGGGGCGATCATCGCGGCCAGGATGATCTGGGAGAGGGCGGTGAGACCACCGACGCCGACGCCCTGGACGACGCGGCAGGCGATGAGCATGCCGGTGCTCTGCGAGAGACCCGCGACGACCGAGCCCGCGACGTAGATGATCAGGGCTATCTGGACGAGCAGCTTCTTGGAGGTGAGGTCCGCGAGCTTGCCCCAGAGCGGGGTGGTCGCGGTCATCGACAGCAGCGTGGCGGTGACGACCCAGGTGTAGGCGGACTGGCCGCCGCCCAGGTCGGTGATGATCTGGGGGAGGGCGTTGGAGACGATCGTCGAGGACAGGATGGCGACGAACATGCCGAGCAGCAGTCCGGACAGCGCTTCCATGATCTGGCGGTGCGTCATGGGGGCGCCGGTGCCGGTCACGTCCCCCGAGGGGTTCCCCCGGGTGGTCCCCTGGGAGTTCCCCCCGGTGTCGCCGCTCACACCGGTCGCAGGTGTGGTGGTTGCCATCAACTTCCTTCGTTCTCAAGCGTGGTGGGCCCGGCAGTCCCCGAAGGAGTCGCGGAGTCGGGCGAGCAGGTCGGTGAGCAGCTCGACGTCGTCGTCGGACCACTCGGCGAGGTGGCGGGAGAAGGACTCGGTCACCCGGCGGTCGAGCTCGCCGAGCATTCCGTCGCCCGCCTCCGTGAGGCGCAGGATGCGGGAACGCCTGTCGTCCGGGTCGGGCAGTCGCTCGATCCAGCCGTGTTCCACGGTGTGCGCCACATGGCGGCTGCACACGGACATGTCGACGGCCATGAGCTCGGCGAGCCGGCTCATCCGCATCCCGCCGTGGTGCTTGACCAGGGCGAGTACGGCTGCCGGGCCGCCCTGGCAGTCGACGGGCAGGGTGCGGGCGAGGCCGCGCTTCACGGCGCCGAACGCGCTCACCGCGCGGGCGAGCTCCTCGTACCGGTTCCGTGTCGCCATGAGACATCCCCGTCCATCTTGTTGCTTAGGGCAACCATAGAGATGGATGGTTGCTCCAGGCAAACTAAATCGGTCAAACAGCGCTAAAGAATCGGCAAAGCGCGATCGGGCTTGGGCCCGTTGCCCGTCCTTCGCTAGGGTCCGGCCCATGGCACACAACCCCCAAGCACCGTACGGCCAGGGCCAGGGCCCCCAGGGTTACGGCTCCCAGGGCCAGCCCCAGCAGGGTTACGGCTATCAGGGTCAGGCTCCGCAGGGCTACGGCCAGCAGCCCCCGCAGGGTCCCGGCTCCCAGGGGCAGGCGGCCCCGCAGGGCCAGTCGGCCCCCCAGGGCTACGGCCAGCAGCAGTACGGCCAGCAGGCCCCGCAGACCGCGCCGCCGATGGGCGGCAACTACGACCCGGCCGGCAGCACGCAGATGTTCCGCGCCTTCGTGGACGAGGCCCCGCAGACGCACCAGCCGCAGACCGCCGCCCCGGCGTCCGCCGGACCGCGCGTGGGCCTGATCGCCGGCATCGTCGCCGTGGTCGTCGTCCTGGCGGCCGTCGCGTGGCTGGCGCTGGGCTGACCGCTCGCCCCACCGCTCACCCGCTCGCCGCTCATACCCCCGCACACTCCGGTGGGCCGGCTCCGCACCCGCGGACCGGCCCACCTCCGCTTTGCGCGCCCCGCTCCGTCCGGCCGCGCCCCGCTACACCCAGCTGACGGTGACCCGCTGGGTGTCGATCCGCATGCCGAGCGGCACCCGCCAGGACTCCACGCACACGCGGTACGTCTCCGTCCGCGCCGCCCCGGCGGCGATGGGCTCCGGCAGGGGCTGGCTGCTGGTGACCGTGGCCCAGTCGACTCCGAGGGCGCCGATGACATGGGTCGCGAAGGACACGGAACCCGGATGGGCCGTCGTGCCGCCGCTGTTGACGACGGTGACCGTCACCTTCTCGCACCAGCGCACGTCGGCGTCGGCGAGCGCGGTCCCGGAGACGCTGAGCAACGCGGGCTCGGGCTCCGGCTCGGGCTCGGGTGCCGGGGCGGGGGAGGAGGGCCCGGGTCCGGTCGTGGAGGGCGGCGGAGGTGCGGTCGTCGACCCGCCGCCCGTGGACCCGCCGCCCGTGGACCCGGGTGCGGTGGTCGAGGGGTTACGGGAGGGGGTGCCGCCCCCGGGGGCCGGAGCCGTACCGACGGCACCGGCGCCCGTACCCGTACCGGTACCCGATTCCGTACGCGTACCCGACCCGGACCCCGATCCCGACCCCGTACCGGAGGATCCCGTACGGGAGACACCGCCGTCGGAGGACGAAGGCGCCCCGGCTCCCGAAGGCGCCCCTGGCGGCGTCGCGGCGCCCGGCGCCGCGGAGGAGGTCGAAGGCGAGTCCGGCGGGGCCCCCGGAGCCGACGCACCGGGATTCCCCGACGGGCCCGGCGAAGCCGTCCCGCCAACCGTGGGCCCGTCCAGCGGCACCAGCATGATCGCCCCCGAAGGGGCGACCGCCCCCTTGGGCAGGGTCCCGGCGCCCACCGCCGCGTACCCCTCGCCGTCACCGCTGCCGCAAGCGGTGAGCGCCCCGCCGAGGCAGAGCGCCACCGTCGCCACGAATCCGGGCTTCCGTCGCCTCATGACCACAGTCTGACTGACAGTCAGTCAACAAGGCCATGCTTCACGGAAGTTGGTGGGCGGTTCAGTCGGAAGTGAGTCCCTCGCGCAGCTGTGCGAGCGTGCGGGTGAGGAGGCGCGAGACGTGCATCTGGGAGATGCCGACCTCCTCGCCGATCTGCGACTGGGTCATGTTGGCGAAGAAGCGCAGCATGATGATCTGCCGCTCCCGGGGCGGGAGTTTGGCGAGCAGCGGCTTGAGCGACTCGCGGTACTCGACGCCTTCGAGGGCGCTGTCCTCGTACCCGAGGCGGTCCGCGAGGGAGCCCTCGCCGCCGTCGTCCTCGGGCGAGGGCGAGTCGAGCGAGGACGCGGTGTACGCGTTGCCGACGGCGAGGCCGTCGACGACGTCCTCCTCCGACACCCCCAGGACGGCGGCCAGTTCGGGGACGGTGGGGGAGCGGTCGAGCCGCTGCGCGAGCTCGTCGCTGGCCTTGGTGAGGGCGAGCCGCAGCTCCTGGAGCCGGCGCGGGACGCGCACCGACCACGAGGTGTCGCGGAAGAAGCGCTTGATCTCGCCGACGACGGTGGGCATCGCGAACGTCGGGAACTCCACGCCGCGTTCGCAGTCGAAGCGGTCGATGGCCTTGATGAGGCCGATGGTGCCGACCTGGACGATGTCCTCCATGGGCTCGTTGCGGGAGCGGAAGCGGGCCGCCGCGTACCGCACGAGGGGGAGGTTGAGCTCGATGAGGGTGTCGCGGACGTAGGTCCGCTCGGGGCTGTCCGCGGCGGCGCCTTCGTCGTCGAGGGCGCGCAGGCGCAGGAACAGGGAGCGCGAGAGGGTGCGGGTGTCGAGGGCGCCGGACGGCACGGCGACGGGCTGCGGGGCCGGGGCCTCCGCGCCGCTGTCGGCCGCGGTCGGAGCCGTCGTCTGCGTGGGCACGGGAACGGGCGTGAGCGTGAGCACCTTCGAGCTGCCCAGTTCTGTGGACATGCCACCCCCTTGAGGTCGCGGACGGTCGCGGTGGCCGCGACCATCTGAGGAACGCAGCTTCCACCTGAATACCGGCGGCGAGGCTGCGGCAAACTCGGTTCGAGCAGAATGTCACATGTCGGCAACACGCTGTAGTGACTTGTCGACAAGGCGAAGACGCATATCCGCAGGAAACAAGGGGTGTGCGGCATTTGGGGTGCCGCAGAACTGCTCCGAACCGGTCTACCCGTTCCAGCTACACCTCGATCCTGTTTGCGGATCTCAGACGGGCGAAGCTCCGGGCGAGGAGCCTTGACACGTGCATCTGGGAGACGCCGAGTTCCTGGCTGATCTGAGACTGGGTCAGGTTGCTGTAGTAACGCAGCATCAGGATCCGCTGCTCTCGCTCGGGCAGCTGGACGAGCAGGTGCCGTACGAGGTCGCGGTGCTCGACGCCGGCGAGCGCCGGGTCCTCGTAGCCGAGCCGGTCGAGCAGGCCGGGCAGTCCGTCGCCCTCCTGCGCCGCCTCCAGGGAGGTGGCGTGGTACGAGCGGCCGGCCTCGATGCAGGCGAGCACCTCGTCCTCGCCGATCCGCAGCCGCTCGGCGATCTCGGCGGTCGTGGGGGAGCGGCCGTGGGCGGTGGTGAGGTCCTCGGTGGCGCCGTTCACCTGCACCCAGAGCTCGTGGAGCCGGCGCGGGACGTGCACGGTCCGGACGTTGTCGCGGAAGTACCGCTTGATCTCGCCGACGACGGTGGGCATGGCGAAGGTGGGGAACTGCACGCCCCGCTCGGGGTCGAAGCGGTCGATGGCGTTGATCAGGCCGATGGTGCCGACCTGGACGATGTCCTCCATGGGCTCGTTGCGGGAGCGGAAGCGGGCCGCCGCGTACCGCACGAGGGGGAGGTTGGCCTCGATGAGGGCGCCGCGCACGCGGTCGTGCTCGGCGGTGCCCGGCGTGAGGTGCTTGAGCTGCCCGAAGAGCACCTGTGTGAGGGCCCGGGTGTCGGCGCCGCGCGTGCTCTGGGGCCGGGCGCGCGGGGTCTCCGCGCCGCCTGCCTCGTGCTGGGGCGGGACTTGAGGCGCTGTACTGGCCGGCACGTTCACGCCACCCCTTTTTGGTCAACAGGTCACCAGGTCAACAGGTCAACAACGGTCAACTCATCCGTCAAAAGCGGTCATAGCATCACAAGACATGTCCACTGTGTGCAAGCACCGCATAACTACGTGTTGAGGGTGTGAGGGAGGAAAAGGGCGGCCCAGAAACCGGCGAAGCCCCCCACCGCTTCGGTGGAGGGCAGCGAGACGGGACGGATCCCGCCGGTCGGTTCCTAGAACGCGTAGTCCGCGATCACCCAGGTAGCGAACTCGCGCCACTGCGCGACGCCCGCCTGGTGCGCCGGGTGCTCCAGGTAGCGCTGCAGCGCGTCCGTGTCCTCGACGGCCGAGTTGATCGCGAAGTCGTACGCGATCGGCCGGTCCGTGATGTTCCAGTCGCACTCCCAGAACCGCAGCTCCGGAATCTGCTCCCCGAGCGCCCGGAACGCCTCGACGCCGGCGACGACGCGCGGCTCGTCGCGGGAGACGCCGTCGTTGAGCTTGAAGAGGACCAGATGGCGGATCACGGAAGGCTCCTAGTTGATGAGTTCGGTCATGAACTGACCGACTCCCTGGGCGGCGCTGGCGATGCCCTCGAAGCCTACCTGGACCAGGTCCGCGGCCCGTTCGGGGGAGGTGATGATCGTGTAGAGCACGAAGCACCCGACCGCGTAGAGCGCGACCTTCTTCGCTTGCACCATCTGCCCAGCCTCCCCAGTCCCCCGCCCGTACGACCGCGCCACTCTAACCGAGGCTTTATGGACCAAGGACCCGGCGATCGGGGCCTTTCGCCGCCCCCCGGAAGGGTGACGGGCGCGCAGTATTGATGTCAGAGCCCAGAGGATCTGGCAGGAATCCGAAGGGCTCCTGGAACCGGCCCGCACTGCGGGGTCCGCGCCGCGAGCTTCCCCCCTGACTGCGGCGCAGGACTTGCTGGACCGGTTCTCATCGGGGGGAGCGGCTTGTCCCCCCGATGCCGCTCCCCCCGTCCTAGCCCCACCGACAGCCCCGGGTCGCGAGTCACATGCGCGACCCGGGGCTTTCGCGTTGCCACGAGCGGCCCCCGCCCCCCCCCGGGACCGCCGCGCCGGGACCGCCCCCGGGGCCGCCCTCCCCCCCGGGGACCGCCCCCCGGGACCCGTGGCCCTTACCCCGTACCCCTGACCTCTCCCTCCCGTCCCCCTGACTCCGAACGAGCAAGGCCCGTCGTCGGACTGCCCGCTCCTACGCTGCGGCAGTCCGTATCCCGCCCCTCCCCGTGAACGACAAGGGCCACCGACTCGATGGAGCACCAGTGATGAGACGCCCCGCATGGGCTCTGGCCGCGGCGGTGTCCGCGGCCCTGCTGTTCGGCGCGATACCCGCGTACGGCTCCGGCCTCCCCGACGGCGGCCTCGACCCGACCGCCGACGGTCCCGTCCCCGCGGCCCTCTTCGACCGGGCCGCCGCCGACGGCACCGTCCGGGTGAACGTGGTGACGCAGGCGCGCGCCGACCTGGCCGCCGCCGACGACGCCGGCACGACCCTGGTCGCGTACGACACGCTCCCGCTGGTCACGCTCAGGGTCGACACGGCGGGGCTCCAGGAGCTCAACGCCAAGCAGGGGGTCGTCCGGGTCACCGAGGACGTGCCCGCGCCGCCCACGCTCAACGAGTCCACGGTCAGGATCGGCAGCGACAGGACCGCCGCGGCGGGGAAGACCGGGGCGGGGACGACCATCGCGATCCTCGACACCGGCATCGCGACCCACCACCCGTTCCTCTCCGGCCGCGTGACCGCCGAGGCGTGCTACTCGGTCACCGACGAGCGGTACGGCGCCACGAGCCTCTGCCCGAACGGCGCCGACGCCCAGGAGGGCACCGGCAGCGCCGACGCCGAGGCCGGCCCCTGCGCGACCCTGGGGACCGCCTGCTCGCACGGCACGCACGTCGCCGGCATCGCGGCCGGAAACGGTACGGGCATCAGCGGGGCGCCCACCCGGGGCGTCGCCCCCGGCGCGAGCCTCGTCGCCCTCCAGGTCTTCTCGCGGATCGACAGCGACGACTACTGCGGCGCCGGTGCCAGCCCCTGCGTCCTCAGCTTCACGAGCTCCCAGATCAAGGCCCTGGAGAAGGTCCGCGCCCTCAAGCAGGCGGGCACGAACATCGTCGCCGCCAACATGAGCCTCGGCGGCGGATCCAACAGCACCGCCTGCGTCAACGACACCCGCAGGCCGATCATCGACACCCTCCTCGCCGAGGGCGTCGCGACCGTCGTCGCGGCCGGAAACAGCGGCTACGGCGGCGCGGTCGCCTCCCCGGGCTGCGTGTCCTCCGCGATCACCGTCGGTTCGACCACCGACGACGACCAGGTCTCCTCCTTCTCCAACCGGGGCCCGCTCCTCGACGTCCTCGCACCCGGCACGAGCATCGTCTCCTCCGTCCCCGGCGGGACGTACGCCTCGAAGAACGGCACGTCGATGGCGGCCCCGCACGTCGCCGGCGCCTTCGCGGTCCTCCGCCAGACCTTCCCGACGAAGACGGTCGCCGAGCTGGAGGCCCTCCTCAAGAGCACCGGCACCCCGATCACGTACACCGGCGCCACCACCCCGCGGATCGACCTCAACGCGGCCGTGGGCGGCACCGGCGGCACGCCCCCGCCGGTCGACCCCACCAGCCGTCCGCTCGCCTTCCGCTTCGACAACGACACGCCGTTCGCCATCCCGGACAGCACGGGCAAGAGCGTCCCGGGCACCCCCGTCGACTCGCCGATCGTGGTCACGGGCCACCCCGAGGGCGCGCCGCGCGACCTCACCGTCCGGGTCGCCTACACCCACGCCTGGATCGGCGACGTCCGCCTCGAACTGGTCTCGCCGACCGGCAAGGTCTTCCTGCTCAAGGAAGCGAACCTGAACACCAGCGGCACCGCCTACGCCAGCACCTTCACCGTCGACGCCACCGGGCAGCCCTCGGACGGCGTGTGGCGGATGCGCGCCACCGACATCGACGACGGCTCCACCGGCAGCCTCAACACCTGGTACATCGCCTTCCCGACCCCGTTCAGGAGCACCACGGCGAAGACGATCCCGGACACGGGCGGGGTCGGCTCGACCCTCAACGTCTCGGGCATCACCGGCACCGCCTCGGGCCCCCTCCAGGTGGCCGTCGACATCACCCACGGCAAGATCGGCGACCTGCAGCTGACGCTGATGAGCGCCGACGGCCGGCCCTACCTCCTCAAGCCGTACGGCTCCGAGGCCGGCGGCACCCTGAAGACCACCTACGGGGTCGACGCCTCGGCCGCGCTGGCCTCGGGCACCTGGACCCTGGACGTCCGTGACGCGGCGGGCGGCTCCACCGGACAGCTCAACGGCTGGTCGATCACGTTCCCCTCGTACGAGAACCAGACCGTGAAGCAGATCCCCGACCTCAACTACGAGGAGATCTGGACCAGGCCCACGGGCCTGGTCGGCAACGGCTCGACCCGCACGCAGGTGTACGTCCACGTCGAGCACGCCAACCTGGCCAATCTCAAGATCGACCTGGTCACCCCGACCGGCGCGCTGCTGCCGCTCAAGGGGTCCGGATCACCCGAGGGGCCCGGCGTGCTCAAGAAGACGTACACCGTCGACACGAGCGCGTACGCGGCGAGCGGTCAGTGGAAGCTCCGCGTGGACGACGTGATGTCCGGCAACACGGGCACCATCCGCACCTTCGTCCTGCGGTTCTGACGCCTGGCTCCTGACTTCTGACGTCCTGACGGCGGGCGGGCCGGATGCGTACCCCTCACGCCTCCGGCTTGCCGTCGGCCGCGATGCGGCGGAAGCCGAGGTACGGGAAGAGCGCCTCGGGCAGGACGATCGAGCCGTCCTCCTGCTGACCCTGTTCGAGCAGGGCGGCCAGGGTGCGGCCGACGGGCAGCCCGGAGCCGTTGAGCGTGGCGGCGAGCTTGGGCTTGCCGTCCTCGCCGCGGGTGCGGATGTTCGCCCGACGGGCCTGGAAGGTGCCGAAGTTCGAGACCGAGGAGATCTCGCGGTACGTGTCCTGGCTGGGGATCCAGACCTCGATGTCGTACGTCAGCTGCGCCGAGAAGCCCGTGTCGCCGGCGGGCAGCTTGATGACCCGGTAGGCGAGGCCGAGCTCCTGGAGGCACGCCTCGGCGTGGCCGACCATCTCCTCCAGCTCGGCGTCGGCCGTCTCCGGGTCGACGATCCTGACCATCTCGACCTTGGCGAACTGGTGCTGGCGGATCAGGCCGCGGGTGTCCCGGCCGTACGACCCGGCCTCGGAGCGGAAGCACGGGGTGTGGGCGGTCATGGCGACCGGCAGCTCGGCCGGCGGGATGATCTCGTCGGCGTAGAGGTTGGTCAGCGGGACCTCGGCCGTCGGGATGAGGAAGAGCTCGCGGTCGGCGACGCCGGTCTTGAACAGGTCCTCCTCGAACTTCGGGAGCTGCCCGGTGCCGGTCATGGTCCTGCGCGTGACCAGGTAGGGGACCGCGTACTCGGTGTACCCGTGGCGGCGGGTGTGCAGGTCGAGGAAGAGCGTGGCGAGGGCCCGCTCCAGGGCGGCGCCCGCGCCGCGGGAGACCGCGAAGCGCGGCCCGGACAGCTTGGTGGCGCGGCCGAAGTCGAGGATGCCGGTGGCCTCGCCGAGGTCGACGTGGTCCTTCGGCGCGAACGGGAAGGCGGCCGGGGTGCCGACGCGCCGGATCTCGACCGCGTGCTCCTCGGAGTCGCCGTCGGGGGCGGAGTCGTCCGGCAGGTTCGGGATGCTGAGGAGCAGGTCCCGCAGCTGGGTCTCGATCTCCTCCTGTCCGCCCTCGATCTCGCGGATGCGGTCCTTCAGTTCGCGGGCGCGCTCCTTGAGCTCGCCGATGTCGCCGCCCTGCCTGGCCGTCTGCTGCACCTCGCTCGCCACGCGCTTGGACTCCGCCCGCAGTTCGTCGGCCGAGCGGATGTTCTGGTTGCGCCGGGAGTGGAGGGACTCCAGCTCGGCGAGGTCCAGGGTGTAACCGCGACGGGCGAGCCGGCGAACCGCCTCGGCACCCATGTCGATGAGGGCACGGGCATCATGCATGGCGAAGATCCTTCTGAGCCTGCGGGGGTGACGGATATGCAAAACACCCCTCTGACCGTGGTTTCCCTGATCAGAGGGGTGTTGCTGGCGGTAGCGGAGGGATTTGAACCCTCGGTGACTTGCGCCACACTCGCTTTCGAGGCGAGCTCCTTCGGCCGCTCGGACACGCTACCGAGAGAGAGCTTAGCCCAAAGTCGCGCAGGCATGAAATCCGTATCGGATCCCAGGTCAGAGGGGCGGCCGGAGCCCCGCTCAGCGCTCCCGGAAGAACGCCGTCAGCTGCGCCGCGCACTCCTCGCCGAGCACGCCCTGGATCACCTCGGGCCGGTGGTTGAGCCGCCGGTCCCGTACCAGGTCCCAGAGCGAGCCCGCCGCGCCCGCCTTCTCGTCGACCGCGCCGAACACCACCCGTTCGACCCGCGACTGGACGAGGGCGCCGGCGCACATCACGCACGGCTCCAGGGTCACGACGAGCGTGCACCCCGTCAGGCGCCACTCCCCGGTCGCCTCGGCCGCCCGCCGCAGGGCGAGGACCTCGGCGTGCGCGGTCGGGTCGCCGACGGCCTCGCGCTCGTTGTGCGCGCGGGCGACGACCCGCCCGTCCGGGCCGAGCACGACCGCGCCGACCGGGACGTCCCCGGCGGGCGCGGCGGCGTCGGCCTCGGCGAGCGCGAGCCGCATGGCGTCCCGCCAGGGATCGCGTACGGGATCGCTCCCGCGTACGGGATCGCTCCCGCGTACGGGATCGCTCCCGCGTACGGGATCGCTCCCGCGTACGGGATCGGTCTCCCGTACGCGAGGGGTCTCGGGACCGGTCCCGGAACCGGTCTCGGAGTCGGGGACGGGTGCCACGGGTGCGGGTGCCACTAGCGGACGGCCTCCAGGACGTCCGCCGCGCCCACGGCCTCCGCGATCACGGAGAGCGCGTCGCTGTCGAGCGCCCGGAGCTCGCGCTCCGAGAGGCCGAGGTCCGCGAGGACCTGCCCGTCGCCCGCCGGAGCGGCCGGCACGGCTCCGGCGGCCGCGTCCGCGGAGTCGTCGTCGTCCTCGTCGGTGCCGTCGTGGAGCGGTTCCCCGTCCTCCGTACCGTCCAGGTCGAGGGCGTCGAGCTCGTCGAGCTCGGCGTCGAGGTCGTCGCCGAGGATCTCCCGCGTGAGGATCTCCCCGTACGAGGAACGGGCGGCGGCAGCGGCGTCGGAGACGTAGATCCGGGGGTCGTCCTCACCGTCGATCCGGACGATCCCGAACCACGTGTCCTCCTGCTCGATGTAGACGATCACCGTGTCGTCGTCCGAGGCCTCGCGGGCCAGATCGGCCAGATCCGACAGGGTCTCCACGTCGTCGAGCTCCGTGTCGCTCGCTTCCCACCCGTCTTCGGTGCGCGCGAGCAGTGCGGCGATGTACACCTGACTCTCTCCCACTGATCAGAGGTGTGACGTTCCGGCGGCGCGCTCCTGGTGCCCCGCCCAATCGGCATCGTGACAGAAACAGGGCGCTCAGGAGAGGTCTTCGGCTCTTGCGTCGTGCATCAGTCTGAACGACACCGCCATCGGGCGGGCGTGCGACCCCGGCGCACTCGGGGGGCGCACAGGGCGCGGCCGACCGGCTCCTCACCAGCGGAACGTCCTCATGCGCATCGCCTGTCGCATCCGCGCGGCCCGGGCGCGCCGGGGCTGCACCCGTTCGCGCAGCGCCTTGGCCTCGTTCAGGTCGCGGAGGAACTGGGCGCGGCGCCTTCGGCGCTCCGCGTCGGTCTCCGGTGCCGGCTCGCCGGCCGCCCCTTCGGCGGCTCCGTCGGCCGGTTCTTCCAGGTCGGGCATAGGCCACACCACCCCATCGCTGGGTCCCTGTGTCCCCACCTTCCCCCAGCGGCATGGGTCGACGCCAGTGCGCGGCGGGCTACTGTTGAGTCATGCGTCTCCACGTCGTCGACCACCCCCTGGTCGCCCACAAGCTCACCACCCTCCGCGACAAGCGCACGGACTCCGCGACCTTCCGCCGTCTCGCCGACGAGCTGGTCACGCTCCTCGCCTACGAGGCCACGAGGGACGTGCGGACCGAGCAGGTCGACATCGAGACCCCGGTCACGCAGACGACCGGCGTGAAGCTGTCGTACCCGCGTCCGCTGGTCGTCCCGATCCTGCGCGCCGGTCTGGGCATGCTCGACGGCATGGTCCGCCTGCTCCCGACGGCCGAGGTCGGCTTCCTGGGCATGATCCGCAACGAGGAGACGCTGGAGGCGTCCACCTACGCCACGCGGATGCCGGAGGACCTCTCGGGCCGCCAGGTGTACGTGCTCGACCCGATGCTCGCCACGGGCGGCACGCTCGTCGCGGCGATCCAGGAGCTCATCAAGCGCGGCGCCGACGACGTGACCGCGGTCGTGCTCCTCGCCGCCCCGGAGGGCGTCGAGGTCATGGAGCGCGAGCTCGCGGGCACGCCGGTGACCGTCGTGACGGCCTCGGTCGACGAGCGGCTCAACGAGAACGGCTACATCGTCCCGGGCCTGGGCGACGCGGGCGACCGCATGTACGGCTCGGCGGAGTAGGACCCGGGGGTCTCAGCACTTACCGGTCGGTACGGGCGCGGGCTTGTTCAGCGCGACGAGCGCCGCGTCCGCCGCCGCCTTCGGCGACAGCGTCTTGAAGGCGGTCCCGATGACCAGGTCCACGTCCGCCGTGGCCCGGGTGTCGGTCTTGGTCGTGGTGCCCTTCAGCTGGGTGCCGAGGACCGGGAAGGCGCCCTTGACGGCCGTGGGCGCGCCGAGCAGCAACCCCGCGCCGGGGACCTTCTTGTCGAGGGCGGCGGGGGCGTTCCCCACCTTGCCGATCTTGAAGCCGCGCTTCTTGAGTTCGTCGGCGGTCGTCTTCGCGAGTCCGCTGCGCGGGGTCGCGTTGTAGACGTTGACCGTGATCTGGCCGGGCTTCGGGAGGGCGGCGGCGGGCGGGGCGGTGGCCTTGGCGACCGGCTTGCAGTCGGCCTGCTTCCCCGCCGTGGTCTTCTTGCCCTCGTCGCCGGAGAAGACGTCGACGAGCTGGAGCGTGCCCCAGCCGGCCGCGCCGAGCACCACCACGGCGGCCCCGGCCCCGAGGATGATCCTGCGCCGACGGTGGGGGCGGCGCATGCGCGGGTAGACATCGCCCGTGATGCGGTACTTTCCGCCCATTCCGGGGGGAGTGAGCATGCTCATGAACGCAGCGTAATGCCGCCCGTGGGCGATGCCTACTGGATGATCATGTGATCGCGTCCGGATGGGGTGGAACTCCCCCGAAAGGGTCAGTCGAGTTCCAGCACGCGCGCGTGCAGCACCTGACGCTGCTGGAGCGCGGCGCGGACGGCGCGGTGCAGCCCGTCCTCCAGGTAGAGGTCGCCCTGCCACTTCACGACGTGCGCGAAGAGGTCCCCGTAGAAGGTGGAGTCCTCCGCGAGCAGGGTCTCCAGGTCCAGCTGGCCCTTGGTGGTGACCAGCTGGTCGAGGCGGACCGGGCGCGGCGCGACGTCCGCCCACTGCCGGGTGCTTTCCCGGCCGTGGTCGGGATACGGCTTTCCACTTCCGATGCGCTTGAAGATCACACGGAAAGCCTACCGGGCAAGCGGCTCCCGGCGCAGCCACGTACGGCCGATGGGATGCTGTCGTGAACCGTGACAAAAAGGAAAATGGGGTGCCGTCATGAGTGCGAGTGAGAGCGGCGGGAGCGGGAGCGGCGGGAGCGGGACCGGTACGCCGCCGTACGCCGACATCGCCGCCGGATACGCCTTCGACGGAGCCGCACTCGATCTGGGGGCCCTGCTCTGGGACGGCGCGTGTCACCCGGACGCGCCGATCCGCGTCCCCCTGGCCATGCTCAACCGCCACGGACTCGTCGCCGGAGCCACCGGCACGGGCAAGACGAAGACGCTCCAGCTGATCGCCGAGCAGCTCTCGGCGCAGGGCGTGCCGGTCTTCCTCGCCGACGTCAAGGGCGACGTCTCCGGCATCTCGGCCCCCGGCGCGGACGGCGGGAAGGTGCGCGAGCGGGCCGGCGAGGTCGGCCAGGAGTGGCGGGCGACGGGCTTCCCGAGCGAGTTCTACGGGCTCGGCGGCATCGGCCCGGGCGTCCCGGTCCGCGCCACGGTCACCTCGTTCGGGCCCGTGCTGCTCTCGAAGGTGCTCCAGCTCAACCGGACGCAGGAGCAGTCGCTCGGCCTGATCTTCCACTACGCCGACTCCAAGGGCCTCGAACTCGTCGACCTCAAGGACCTGCGGGCGGTCGTCGCCTTCCTCGTCTCCGACACGGGGAAGCCGGAGCTCAAGGGGATCGGCGGCCTGTCGACGGCGACGGCCGGGGTGATCCTGCGGTCGATCACGGCCTTCGAGCAGCAGGGCGCGGGCAGCTTCTTCGGGGAGCCGGAGTTCGACACGGCGGAGTTCCTGCGGACGGCGCCGGACGGGCGCGGGATCGTCTCGGTCCTGGAGCTGCCGGCGGTGCAGGACAAGCCGCAGCTCTTCTCGACCTTCCTCATGTGGCTGCTCGCGGACCTCTTCACCGACCTGCCGGAAGCCGGTGACCTGGACAGGCCGAAGCTGGTCTTCTTCTTCGACGAGGCGCACCTGCTCTTCAAGGGGGCGTCGAAGGCGTTCCTGGAGTCGGTCACGCAGACGGTCCGGCTGATCCGTTCGAAGGGCGTGGGCGTCTTCTTCGTGACGCAGACCCCGAAGGACGTACCGGCCGACGTCCTGGCCCAGCTCGGCAACCGGGTCCAGCACGCGCTGCGCGCGTTCACGCCGGACGACGAGAAGGCGCTCAAGGCGACCGCCAGGACCTTCCCGAAATCGGCGTACGACCTGGAGGAGGTGCTCACGGGCCTCGGTACGGGCGAGGCGGTGATCACCGTACTGAGCGAGAAGGGCGCGCCGACGCCGGTGGCGGCGACCCGGCTGCGGGCGCCGGAGTCGCTGATGGCCCCGATCGACGCGGCCGCGCTGGACGCGGCGGTGAAGGCCTCGCCGCTGTACGGCCGCTACGCGGAGGCGGTGGACCGCGAGTCGGCGTACGAGCGGCTGAGCGAGGCCCCGGCCCCGGCCCCGGCACCGGCGCCCGAAGCGCCGAAGGCCCCTCGACCCCGACAGGAGAAGTCGGAGGAAGAGGAGCCCTCACTCGCCGAACAGGTCGTGAACAGCGGGATCTTCAAGTCCCTGGCGCGGTCGATCGGGACCCAGCTGGGCCGGGAGATCAGCCGCTCGATCTTCGGGACGGCCCGCAGGAGGAGATGAGTGTTACTCGGTGACCTCGTCGTGGTCGTCGTGCAGGCCGCCGCCGCTGCCCGCGTCGCCGGTGGTCGGCACGGAGACGACCGGCTTGCTCAGGGAGGAGATGTCGTGGGCGTAGGTGCCCACGGCGTTGGCGATGACCTTGATGTTGGCGTCGAAGGCCGTCATGTTGACGTTGCTGATGTCGTCGCCCTTGGCGTGGTAGTTCACGTCGTACGCGACACCGGCCTCGCCGCCGAACTTGGCGGCCTGGGCGGCGGTCTTGATGCCCTCGGCGCCGGTGAAGGTGCCGCCGGAGGGGATGCCGACCTCGATGAACGGGCCGTAGTCGGAGCGGCCGGTGAAGTCGGTGCCCTCGTGCGGGAGTCCGCGCGAGTCCATGAAGTCGGTGATGTTCCGCTCCAGCTGGGCGGAGCCCTCGGGTCCGGCGCCCGCACCGACGCCGTCGGAGTCGTCGCCGTCGTACACGAACAGGCCGTAGTTCGGCGAGGCGATCATGTCGAAGTTGAGGTAGAGCTTGATCTCGCCCTTGTCGAGCGGGGTGAGGGTGCTGACGTAGTGCTCGGAGCCGAGGAGCCCGAGCTCCTCGGCGGACCACCAGGCGAAGCGGACCTTGTTACGGACCTTGTCCTTGGACTTGGCGAGTTCGAGGGCGGTCTGGAGGAGACCGGCCGAGCCGGAGCCGTTGTCGTTGATGCCGGGGCCCGCGGTGACGGAGTCGAGGTGCGAGCCGAGCATCACGGTGTTGGCGGCGTTGCCGCCCCGGGTCTCCGCGATGACGTTGTTGGTGGTGCGGTTCTCCTGGAGCTGGCGGATCTCCAGGGAGAGGCTCACCGGGCCCGAGGCCAGCTCGGCGGCGAGCTTCTCGCCCTCGTCGAGGGTGATGCCGCCGGTCGGGATCTTGGCGTCGGCCGCGCTGCCGAGCGTGCCGGAGAGGACGCCCGCGCTGTGGTTGTAGATCACGGCGCCGACGGCACCGGCCGCGGCCGCGTTCTGCTGCTTGACGGCGAAGGAGCAGAAGCCGCGCTTGATCAGCGCGATCTTGCCGGTGAAGGCGTCCTTGGCGAAGTCGCCGGGCTCGCAGCCGTGGCTGCCGTCGGCGTCGAGGGGTGCGGCGGCGAGGGGGGCGGTGATGCCGCCGACCGGGGTGGACTTCGTGTAGGACATCGCCTTGATGTCGAAGGGGCGCGGGGTCGCGCCGACGACGGAGGCCTTCTCGGCGAGCGTCTCCGTGTAGAGGAAGTCGAACTTCTGGTACCGGACGTCGTACCCGGCCTTCTTGAGCTGGGTGTAGACGTACGCGGCCGAGGCGTCGTGGCCGAGGCTGCCGGCCGCGCGGTTGCCGCCGGCCGAGTCGGCTATCGCCTGGAACTTCTGCAGGTGCTTGAAGGCGTCCTGACCCGTGGTCTCGCGGACCAGCTTCTTCGCCAGCTTGGCGGCATCACGGGCGGGTGCGGCCGTCGGGTCCTGCCCCGCGGTGGCGGGAGAGGCGAGGACCAGCGGGGTGGCGAGGGCGGCGGCGGCGAGGATGGCCGCGGCGCGTCGCTGGGTTGCGTTCACAGAAGTCCTTCCCGAGGGGGACGAGGTTGAGGGGAAGTTAGCGATTTCGGGAGGGTCCTGTGAACAGGTTTCGCGTAATTCCTGTCTCCTTGAGGAGGATTGACATCTGGAATTCTCAATTCCCTGACGCTTTGGGCCCTTTGGCGGCTTTGCTGGCCTTCGCCGCGGCCTTCATCTCCTGCTTGTGGGCGCGCACCTTCGCGAGCGACTCGGGCCCGGTGATGTCGGCGGCCGAGCGGTACGCGCCCTGCTCCCCGTACGGCCCGGCCGCCTCCCGCCAGCCGGCGGGCCGGACGCCGTACTGCTTGCCGAGCAGGGCGAGGAAGATCTGCGCCTTCTGCTTCCCGAAGCCCGGCAGCGCCTGGAGCCGTGCGAGCAGTTCCTTCCCGGTCGCGGCGCCCTCCCACACGGCCGCCGCGTCACCCCCGTACTCCTCCACGAGGAACCGGCAGAGCTGCTGCACGCGCTGGGCCATCGAGCCCGGGTAGCGGTGCACGGCGGGCTTCTCGGAGAGCAGCGCCGCGAACTCCTCCGGGTCGCGGGCGGCGATCTCGTGCGCGTCGAGATCGTCCGCGCCGAGCCGTGAGGCGATGGTGTACGGCCCGGAGAACGCCCACTCCATCGGCACCTGCTGGTCGAGCAGCATGCCGACGAGCGCGGCGAGCGGCGAGCGGGCGAGCAGCGCGTCGGCCTCGGGCTGCTGGGCGAGGTGGATGTCGGGGACCTGCGGGTTCGCGGGGCTCATGAGCCGATCATCACGCGGGCGCGAGGCGCCCGCGCGGCGGGTTCACCCCTTCGCGAACGGTCCCGGCGGGCCCGTCGTGCTCAGCGTCCTGCCCCGGCGAACCGGTCCATGGCGGCGAGGATCAGCCGCCCGGTCTCCTCGCCGCCGAGGTGCCCGGCCCGCTCCACGACGTGCAGCTCGGCGTCCGGCCAGGCGCGTGCCAGCTCCCAGGCGGTGACGAGCGGCCCGCCCATGTCGACCCGGCCGTGGACGAGGACGCCGGGGATGCCGGCCAGCCGGTGGGCGTCCCGGATGAGGACGCCCTCCTCCAGGAAGGCGCCGTGCGCGAAGTAGTGCGAGCAGATCCGGACGAAGCCGAGCCGGGTGTCGTCGACGCGGTCGGTGTACGGGGTCCCCATGCCCTCCGGGGAGAGGACGGCGTCCTCCCAGGCGCACCAGTCGGCGGCGGCCTTGGCCCGTACGGCCCGGTCGGGGTGGTTCATGAGGGCGGCGTAGGCCCCGACGAGGTCCCCGGCGCCTCCGGCCCCGTCCCGGAACCGCTCGCCGGCCCCCGCCCGGAACCGCTCGCCGGCCCCCGCCCGGAACCGCTCGTGCGCCTCGGGGAAGAACCGCCCGACCCCCTCGTACAGCCAGGCGGTCTCGGAGCGGCGGGTGGTGGTGACGGCGGCGATCACGATCTCCGTGACGCGCTCGGGGTGCGCCTCCGCGTACGCGAGGATCAGCGTGGACCCCCAGGAGCCGCCGTACAGCAGCCACTGCTCGATCCCGAGGTGCTCGCGCAGCCGCTCCATGTCGGCGACGAGGTGGGCGGTGGTGTTCACCGACATGTCGGCGGCCGGGTCGCTCGCGTGCGGGGTGGAGCGCCCGCAGCCGCGCTGGTCGAAGAGGACGAGCCGGTACGCGTCGGGGTCGAAGAAGCGACGGCTGCGCGGCGAGGAGCCGGAGCCGGGCCCGCCGTGGACGACGAGCGCGGGCTTGCCGTCCGGGTTGCCGGAGACCTCCCAGTGGACGCGGTTGCCGTCGCCCACGTCGAGCAGGCCCTGGTCGTACGGTGCGGAGACGGGGTGCATCCGCACGAGGGTACCGACTACCCGCGCAGGGCGAGGAGTTCCCTCACCCCGGCTTTCAACCGCTCGCTGGACAGCGCCTGTTCGACCGTGAGGTGGTGCATGAGGTCGGGGGAGAAGGGCGCGAGGACGAGGTGGGCGAGGAGGGTCGCGTCGGAGCCGGGCTTCACCTGCCCGACGAGCAGGGCGACATGGGTGTGCATGACCTGGTAGGCCCCGGTGTGGTACCGGCCGCGCGGTGCGGCGGAGTGTGCGGCGAGGAGGATCGCGCGCTGCTCGCGGGTCCGGTCGACGAGCGCGTCGAGGAAGGCGTCGAGCCGCTCGGCGGCCGGGGCGCCGGGCCCGAGCGGCGGCGGGCCGCTGATGTACGCCTCCTGGAAGCGGCGCTCGCGGTCGTCGAGGAGGGCCCAGAGGAGCTGGGAGACGTCGCCGAAGCGGCGGTAGACCGTGCCGACGCCGATGCCGCTGGCGTGGGCGATCTGGTTCATGGTGACGGCGTCGGGGCCGTCCTCGGCGACGACCTTCGCGGCGGCGTCGAGGATCTTGCGCCGGTTGCGGGCGGCGTCGGCGCGCTCGGGGGTGGGTCCGCCGCCGATGGTGGGGAGGAGCGGTTTGCTGTCGCTCATCTGCCGAGCATAACCGGAAACCGGCTAACCGGATAATATTCCGGTTAGCCGGTTTCCGGCGGACTCGGCGGACGGGAGGGGCCGGCGGCAGGGCTCGGCGCAGGCGATCGCCTAGGACCTGCCCGGCGGATCAGGGCTCGGCGCAGGCCCTAGGCCAGCGACAGGAAGAGCTTCTCCAGTCGCGCCCGCATGACGTTCGGGTCCTCGTCGCGCTTGCGCCCGTCCTCGATGTCGGTCAGGCACTGCTGGAGCCCGGTCGCGATGATCGCGAACCCGGCCCGGTCGAGGGCCCGGGAGGCGGCGGCGAGCTGGGTGACGACGTCCTCGCAGTCGCGCCCCTCCTCGATCATCCGGATCACACCGGCGATCTGGCCCTGGGCCCGGCGCAGCCGGTTCAGCACGGCCTTCAGTTCGGCGCCCGCGAGATCGAGTTCCACAACCACTCCTCCATGGATACCCCTGGGGGTAAATTTACTCCCCAACGCGGGGCAACGTCGAAGACCAGCCTCTCACTCCCGCCGCCGTCGACCCTCAGTCCTGCGTCGGTCCCACCTCGTCCACGGGCCTGATGACCACCGGATACTCCGGTGACCCGGCGGGAACGGGGCACCGGGCGACCTGTGCGGCGATTTCCGTCACACGGTCGAGAGACGCGCAGTCGAGGAGCCAGTACCCGGCGAGCACCTCCTTGGTCTCCGCGTACGGACCGTCGGTGACCACGGGCTCCCCGTCACCGTCCACCGTCACGAACCGGGTGGTGGACGGAGCCGCGAGCCCCTGCGCGTCCACCAGCTCGCCCCGCGCGGAGACGTCCTCGGTGACCGCGTTCATGTGCGCGAACATCGCCGCGAGCTGCTCCTTGCCCCAGACGGGGCTGCCGGCGGAGCCGCGCCCGGCCATCGCTTCGTAATCGGCCTGGGAGCCGCGCACCATCACGAGGTACTTGGCCATGACGACCGCCTCCTGCTTCCGTATCGGTGTCTCTCGCAGAAGAGTCGGAGCGGAGGACGGGATCTCGACACCGCGCGGAGGAAAACCGGAAAACCCGGAGAAATCACCCGGCCGCTCCATGATTCCAGGGTGAACTCACTCACCTTCCCCGCGGCGTTCATCACGTTCTTCTCCGTCATCGGCCCGCCGAAGGTCCTCCTCGCCTTCGCCGGCCTGGCCCAGGTCCACCCGCCCCGCCAGCTCCGTACGATCGCGCTGGTCTCCTCGGGCGCGGCCGTCGTCGTCGGCCTCGTCACCGGCATCACGGCCCCGTGGCTCCTGGACCTCTTCCACATCAGCACGCCCGCGCTCCAGGTGGCCGGCGGCCTGATCTTCTTCCTGTACGCGGTCGGGCTCGTCCTCGGCATGCACCTCGGCTCCGACGGCCCGCACCAGGACGCCCCGGACCTGATCAGCGGCGTGCGCGAGCTGCTCATGCCGTACATCGTCAGCCCCCTGGCGATGACGGCCGTCCTGATCGAGGCGGCGGCCCGCACCTCGTTCAGCTGGCGGTCGACGGTGGTGGGGGCGTACGTGGCGGTCATCGCCCTCGACCTGGTCTGCGTCCTGCTGCTCACCCGCGTCCTGCGCCGCACGCACCACGCGACGATCGAGCTCCTGAGCCGCCTGCTCGGCCTGCTGCTCGCGGCGGTGGGCGTGGACCTGGTCCTCGACGGGCTGGCGGACCTGGGGGTACCGGGCCTGGGGGACCGCTACTGACCGGCGGCCGCCGGCCGCCCGTCACCGACCGAACGCCGTGACCGACCACCGCTACCGACCGCCGTCCAGGAACTCCGAGACGACCTTCACGAACTCGTCCTCCCGCTCGAAGAACACGACGTGCCCGGCGTCGATCTCGGTGTACGAGCTGCCGCCGATCGCCGCGTGCAGCGCCCGGCTGTTCTCCACGGGCACGGTCGCGTCCTGCGCGCAGCCGATGACGAGCGTCCCGGCGGTGACGCGGGGCAGCAGCTCCCGGACGTCGACGGCGAGGTCGAAGGCCACGTGGCGCAGGGTGCCGGGGGTGGGCGGCATGTTCGGGACGAGGGCCTCGACGGCCTCGCGGCCGATGCCGTTGAGGAAGCCCCGGCTGAACCCGGTCATGGTCACGCTCCGCCCGAAGTCGGCGGGGGCGTACGCACCGAGCCGCTGCCACAGGGTGAACAGGTTCCGGAGGTACTCGTCGCCGTCGGTGTGGGCCCAGCCGGCGACGAGCACCAGCCTGGCGACGAGCTCGGGCCGGAGGGCGGCGACGGCGGCCGCGACCGGGGCGCCCATCGAGAAGCCGAGCAGGTCGACGGGCCCGGTGCCGGCGGCCTCGATGACGGCGGCGACCTGTGCGACGAGGACCTCGACGGTGAGCTCGCCGCCGTCGTCCTCGGTGGCGTCGGAGCCGGAGAGGTCGACGGTGATGACGGTCCGGTCGGTGGCGAACCGGGGGGCGACCTGCCCCCAGGTGAGGCCGGAGCCGCTGGATCCGGTGCCGTGGACGAGGAGGAGGGCGGGCCCGGAGGCGGCACCGGAACCGGACGACCGGACGTCGTAGGAGACGCGGGCGGAACCGACGGTGACGATGGCCATGAGGAACTCCCGGGGTGAGGGGAAAGGCGCTGGTCGCGCCCCGACACCGAGAACCCTGCTGCCCCGGCGGAGAAGGCGGGAGAGCCCTCCTGACCCTGGGATCGCCAGTCCCTGGACAAGCCCTGGAGTGCGGGGATCGTCTCCGGCAGGATGCGGAGCCATGACGACGATCGACCGCCGAGAACTGGCCGACTTCCTGCGCCGTTCGCGCGAGCGCGTACGGCCGCAGGACGCGGGCCTGCCGGCCGGCCCGCGCCGCCGGACGCCGGGCCTGCGCCGTGAGGAGGTCGCCCAGCTGGCGGGCATGTCCGCCGACTACTACATACGCCTGGAGCAGGCGAGGGGCCCGCAGCCCTCGCCGCAGATGCTGGCGGCGCTCGCGCGGGCGCTGCGCCTGGACACGGACGGGCGCGACCACCTCCACCTCCTGGCGGGCCACCGCCCGCCGGCGGTCCCCGCGGTCGGCGACCACGTCTCGCCGGGCCTGCTGCACCTCCTCGACCAGCTGGACACGACGCCCGCGCAGGTCCTGAACGACCTCGGCGACGTCCTGGCGCAGAACGCGATGGCGCGGGCGCTGCTCGGCGGGGTGTGCACGGTGTCGGAGCACGGCAGGAACGTGGTGTGGCGCTGGTTCGCCGACGACCGCTCCCGTGCGGCGTACCCCCCGGACGAGCACGCCCACTACAGCCGCGTGCACGTGGCCGACCTGCGGGCGGCGGTGGGCCGCAGGTCGGGCGACGTGCCCTCGATGCGCCTGGTGGAGCGGCTGCGCGGGGCGAGCGAGGAGTTCGCGGAGCTGTGGGCGCGCCACGAGGTGGCGGTGCGCCGGCACAGCCGCATGCGGGTGGTGCACCCGGTGATCGGCCCGGTGGACCTGGACTGCCAGGTGCTGCTCGCCCCGGAGGGGGACCAGCGCCTGGTCCTGCACACGCCGCCGCCGGGGACGGACGCGGGCGACCGCCTGGCCCTCCTGCGCGTGGTCGGCACGGACCAGTTCGCGGCCCCGGCCTGAGGGGCGTCCTGGCGGTCAGCCCGGCGTGACCGGCGAGGCATCCCCTAGGGGTTGAGCAGCTGATCGGCGACGGCGGTACGGGCGTAGAGCACGGACCGCCCGCTGCGGTGGGCGGTGACGAGCCCGGCGTTGCGGAGGGCGATGAGGTGCTGGGAGACGCCGGCGGCGGAGAGGCCGCAGTGGGAGGCGAGCTGGGTGGTGGAGGCGGGGACGTCGAGCTCGGAGAGCAGCAGGGTGCGCGAGCGCCCGAGCACGGCGGCGACGGCCTCGGCGGCCCCCGTCTCGCGAGGCTCCCACAGGGTCCCCAACCCCCGTGCCGGGTAGGCGAGTTGCGGCGGGTCGGGATGGACGGTCCGGGTGAGCACCTTGGGCCAGGCGAAGACGGACGGAATGAGCAGGAGCCCTGATCCGGCCTGGTCGCGGGTGAGGGAGCAGTGCCGCCGTACGAGCCGGAGGGTGCCGTCGTCCCACCGTACGGTCTCGTGGAGTTCGCTCAGGACCCGCGCCGAGCCCTGCTCGGCGACCTGCCGGGCACGGTGGAAGACGTCGGCTTCGAGCAGCTTCTGCATGCGGGCCCAGTAGGGCCCGAGGGCGAGCTCCCAGTACGTCTCGATCTCGTCGGCGATCTTGGGGAGTACGGCTTCGGGGGCGGCGAGCAGAAGCCGGTGCCGGGGCCCCTCGCGCCCCTCGACGGCGAGCTTCCTGAGGTCCTCGCGCACCTGCTCGACGGGCGTGCGGCGGATGGCGTCGAGCTCGGCCTCGAAGGTGGGGAAGGGCCCGGTGGGGGTGGGGGTGAGGAAGTCGGCGAGGAACCCGCGCGCGGGCACGAGGGCGGCGAGCCACCCGCGATCGAGCCCGGCACGGACGATCCGCGGCTGCACCTGGGCGGCCCACCGCCGGTGGGGGGAGGCGTCGAAGGCCTGGCGGAGGAGCCGGAAGCTGGTGACGGCCTCCCACATGGGGGAGACGGCGAAGCGGGTCTGGGCGAGATCGGCGGCGGAGAAGCTGAGGCCGGAGTCCATGAGCAGATGTACCCCCTGTTTGGATTCGTCCTGAGCTTAATCATTGGAGGGCCGGAGGGCGCCCCCGACAAGCTCCCGCCATGACGAGCACGACGAACACGAGCACGACGAACACGAGCACGACGAACACGAGCACGCCGAACACGAACACGCCGAACACGAACACGACGAAGACGAACACGCCGGAGACGAACACGTCGGAGACGAACACGTCGAACGCGAACACGAGAACGCCCACACCCTCCGCACGCCCCTTCTCCCACCTCCCACCCCTCGTATGGACGATCTTCACCGGGACGATCGTGAACCGCCTCGGCTACCTGGTGACCCCGTTCCTGGTCTTCTTCCTGGCCTCGCGAGGGGTGACGGGCACGGAGACGTCGTACGTGCTCGGCGCGCTCGGCGCGGGCAACCTGATCGGCCCGGCGGTGGGCGGCGCCCTGGCGGACCGCGTCGGCCGCCGCCCGACGATGCTGATCGGTCTGGTCGGAGCATCGGCGGCGCAGGGCGCGCTGTTCCTGGCACCGGGGGTGTGGACGATGGCGGCGGCGTCGCTGTTGATCAGCACGGCGGGCAGCATGGTGCCCCCGGCGTCGTTCGCGCTCCTGGCGGACGCGGTGGACGGCGCACGCCGCCAGCGGGCGTACGCCCTGCTCGGCTGGGGAGTGAACATCGGCGGCGCGGTCGGCGGCGTACTGGGCGGCTACCTGGCGGCGCGCGGCTACTGGCTGCTGTTCGCGGTGGACGCGGGGACGATGCTGGCGTTCGCGGCGGTCGTGGCGGCGAAGGTGAAGCCGACGACCGCCCCCAGGTCCCGGGCGAACAGCGGCGGCTACGGAGTGGTGCTCAAGGACCGCCTCGCACTGCTCCTGCTGCCCCTCTTCGGGATCCAGCTGTTCGTGTACTCCCTGACGGAGGTGGCCCTGCCGATGGCGATCCACGACAGCGGCCTGTCGCCGGCGGTGTTCGGCTCGATGGCGGCGGTGAACGCGGTGATGGTCGTGGTGCTCCAGCCCTTCGCGACGGCGAGACTGGCGAGGTTCCCGCAGCTGCGGGTCCAGGCCGTGGGCAGCGCGCTGATCGCGGCGGGAGTGGCCCTGACGGGACTGGCGGACGGCGTCACGGGCTACACGATGTCGGTGGTGGTCTGGTCGCTGGGCGAGGTCATGGTCGCGGGCATCGCGGCGACGGTGGTGGCGAACCTGGCCCCGTCCCACGCCCGGGGCCGCTACCAGGGCGCGTTCAGCTGGACGTGGGGCCTGGCGCGCTTCGCCGCGCTGACGGTGGGAGTGGCGGCGTACACGACGCTGGGCCCGGCGACGGTCTGGTGGACGGCGCTGGCGGCCGGGACGGCGACGGCGGCGGCGACCCTGGCCCTGAAGACCAGGGTCGACACCCGCACGGCCCACGCGCCGGCAGCCTGACGGCCGCCCGGCCGCTAATCCCTCCGGATGTGCTCGGGATCGACATACCGAGGAACCATGGGAAGCGAAGCGAGGGCGGCGGCGCCCACGACCCCCAGGGCGCAGACGACCACCACGGGAAGCCCGCTCCAGTCCCAGTGAACGGCCCCGCCGCCGGTGATCAGATAACTGGACTCGGCAAGCCACCCGGTGACGACGGCGGCCCCCAACCCCACCACCAACGGCAGGACGACCTGCACGACCTGCACGACCCGCAAGGTCCCGGCCCGAGCCCCCAACAAGGCGAGCGCGGCAACCTGCCCCCGCCGCTCAAGCGCCCGGTCGGCCACGGACACGAGGAACGCGGCGATCCCGATGACGAGCCCGAGCACCATCCCCACCCCGAGCAGACTCCGGATGACGGCGAGCTGCGCGAGCGAGTCGATGACGATCCCGACGGGCTCGACGGTGGCGGTGGGAGCGATGCTCCCGATCCCGTCGAGAACGGCCCGGACGGTGGCGGGGTCGGCGGAGCTGACGAGCGTGAGGCTTCCGGCCGAATCGACGAGCCCGGCGGGAGCGAGCGAGGAAAGGAGAGAAGGCGGCACGAGGAGGGCGTCGGAATGGAAGACGGACGGCTGATAGCCCCGGAACGTGATCCGTTCGGACGGCAGGACGACACTGGCCTTCCGCCCGCCGGCCACCTCGAACGGGAAGCGGTCACCGGGCTTGGCGTCCCCGCCAGAGGACGAGCGGGGGTCGTGCAGCTGCATGACACGGTCGTCCGCACACCCCCTGGCCCATTCGGTGGTGGCGAGGACGTCAGCACAGGTGGCGACGACGAGGTCGACCCTCGGCCGCAGGTTCCCGTCAAGCGGATCCCACGAGGCGTACGAGGTCACGTGCGTCCGCACACCGGGCACGTGCGTGAGCCGCTCCCGCTGGTCCTGGCTCAGGTCGCCGAGCTCGATCCTGTACTCCTGAACAGGCGCGGTCCGTCGGCTGACCTGGTCCAACTCGACCAGGACGCCCTGAGTGAGCGAGGCCCCGAAGACCAGCAGCACGAGCCCCGTCACCACGCGCAGCGAAGACCCGGGATCGACCTCCGTACGCCGCATGGCCAGGGCCAGGGGCAACGACTTCGCGACCCCGGCGAGCCGCCGGGCGAGCCAGGCGGTGATCGGCGCCAGACCGAAGACGAGCCCGGCACCGGTCAGCAGCACGGCAACGGGCACGAGCACGGAACTGGCTGACCCCCCGGACGGATCCCGCCCCATCACGCTGAGCACGCAGTACCCACCGATGACCCCGAGCCCCGGCACCAACAACAGGGCCCCGACCTTCCGAGGCGCCCGCCGCTCCCCGACCCGCCGCACACTGATCGGCGACAGGGCGGCCCGCCGCGCGCTGAACTGCCCCACGACCCAAGCGAGCGCCGGACAACCGACGAGACACACAAGAACGGTGCCCAGACCAGGCCGCCCGTCCGCCGGATACCACCGCAAGCCCGGCAACCCCACCCGAGCCACGACCTCATTGACCCCGAGATACCCCACGAGCCCCACAACGGCCCCGACAAACGCGGCCACCACACTCTCGGCTGCGTTGACCCGCAAAGTGTCCTTCACACTCAGCCCCACCAACCGAAGCGCGGCAAGCCGGCGGGCGCGCGATTCGCCGGAGAGGCGTGCGCAGACGGAGAGGTAGATGAGGAGGGGGAGGAGGACGATGCAGGTGAGGGTGTAGCGAAGGATGTTGAGTGTCTCGTCGTCGATGACCTCATGGAGTAAGTGCTTCGCACCGAAGTGACTCAGCCCCCTCGACGAGGGAAGCTCGGTCGGGGTGGTGCCGATGTATGCGTACAAATCATCTGGCGCCCCCAAGCCTGCCGGCCCGATGAGACCAGTCACATGCCCCGGTACCAGTCCTTCGGCTTCCGGGTTAGTGGCCAAGAGCTGAGCCAGCTGCGGCGAAACGAGCGCTTCGCCAGCGTTGGGGAGCTTTGCAATCCCGGGTGGCACGCTCATGCGGCCCGGGCCTGTGCGAGCTACGAACAACCGGCGCAATGGTCGTGACCCGTACGAGTCCAGGAACTCCTGGTAGACCACATTGCTGTGGTCGGCAGGAATCGGCACACGAGCCGTGACTCGCGCGTTGTGGGTGGCGAGGATTGTGGGAATGCTGAGGACTACAGCAAGACACGTCACTCCGAGTGCTGAGCCAAAAGTCATGAGGAGGAATCGGACTTGCCCCCGCCGCCCGCTGCCCCACAGCAGGCGCATTCCGAGGAAGAATGGTCTCACGCCGACACTCGCTGGATCAGAGCGCCGTCTGACATTGCGTACTGACTATCAGCCTTCGCCGCGACATCGGCATCGTGCGTGACGATGACTACGGCTGTCTTTTGGCTGCGCGCCAGCCATAGAAACTCTTTCAGCACCGCTTCCGCGTTGGCACTGTCCAGAGCTCCTGTTGGCTCGTCAGCGAAGACGACGTCCGGCCTGTGTACAAGTGCCCGTGCAACTGCCACACGCTGGCTCTGTCCACCGGACAGTTTCGAGGTCCTGCGCCGCAGCAGATCGCCCATCCCGAGCCGCTTCAGGATGTGGGCGGCCATGACATGGGCGTGGTCCTTGCTGATTCCGGCGAGCCGGAGCGGAAGGGCGGTGTTCTCCTCGACGGTGAGCTCCGGCAGAAGTTCACCGTACTGGAAAACGAATCCCAGTCGGGTCCTCCGCAATGCACTGAGCTCCCCGTCGGGAAGAGCCGAGAGTTGCGTCCCGTCGAAGGTCACCGTTCCACTGGTCGGAGGCAGAACTCCGGCAAGGCAGTACAGCAGCGATGACTTCCCCGACCCGCTGCTGCCAGTGATGGCGGCGACTTCGCCGCGCTTCAGTGTGAAATCAGCACCGCTGACGGCCTGGTAGGTGCCGTACGAAAGATCCACGCCCTCGGCGCGGAGAATGACGTCCATAGTTGTACGTACTCCCTGAAGCGGGAGCCGCCGAGTGGCGGCTCCCGGGCCGTCAGCTGTTAGCGTCGGAACTTTCGCAGTCGCGAGCAGTTGTCCGGGCGGAGCGCACCGCGGTCGCGACAAACCTGAATTTCCGCGTACTTGGTCACGAGAGCCGCGCCATCGTAGAAGACCTCGTTGATCGGGACGGCCCGCCTCTGGGTTCCCCTTACCTCAACCCAGCTGTACCCCTCTACCCGTGCGCGGATGTAGACGTTGTGGCCATCGTCGCCTTCGACATCAGCCAGGTACCCCTTCACGCGAAATCCGCCGTGCTCTTTGAGCTTCGGCTCCCACATGTAGGAGCCGTCGAACGAGGCGCCAGTCGTTGTCATCTTCAAATCGCGCCAGGAGTCCGCAACCGCCACCCCCATCCCCCCAAAGAACAGCCCCGCAGCCACCAGCGCCGTCGCCAACTTCCTCATGGATGACCCTCACTCAGTCGTACCGATTTGGTCATCACAGAAAGTATCGGCATCACTACACACCGCGAACAGCAGGAACGTACCTCCCCGAAAGTGCCTCCGAACCAGTGAACGGCCCCAAAAAGTCGACGGCGGTCGTACCGGATCAAGCCGGTCGACCGCCGTCGGGAGGGGCGCCCCGCAGGGGGTGAGCGAAGGGCTCAGTGCGCGAAGACCTCGCGGAGCTTCGCTTCCTTCTCGCCGTCCAGGTTGGACTGCACGAGCTCCGCGTGCCCGCCGGGGAACGCCTGGCGGACGCGGTCGAGCACCGCGTCGGAGGAGAGCAGGAACAGCGCCGAAGTGCCCGGCGTGACCTTCGACTTCACCGAGTCGATGAAGTCGTCGTCGATGCCGACGTCCGCCATCTTCCCGCCGAGCGCACCCGCCGCCGCACCGACTGCCGCACCGAAGAGCGGCATGAAGAAGAGGAGGCCGAAGAGCATGCCCCAGAAGGTGCCGGAGAGCGCGCCGGCGCCGGTGAGGTTGTTCAGCTGCTTCGTCTTCGGCTTGCTCGCTTCCGCGGGCCAACTGACCGTCGCCGCGTCGATGACCTTGATCAGTTCCTGCTTCTGCAGCTGGAGCAGGGTGTCTTCGACGGCCGCCGCGCCGTCCGGCGCATCGAACTTCCACACGGTCAACGTGGCCACGTTCAGCCTCCAGGTGCTCGCCTCGCGGCGTTGGACAACAGGTAGGCCCCAGTAAAAACCTTGATCACAAAACCCGCATCTCGGGCAATTCACCGCACCGGCCGAGATGTGCGGTCGGCCAACGTCGAAGGGCCCCACCGCAAGCGGTGGGGCCCTTCGGCAACGTGCCCGGTGAGGCACTGGCGGAGGGCCCTGTCCGGACGGGGGCGGACAGGTGTGAATGAGACCAGAAGTGAGACTGTGAACAGAGGGAGCTCGGCGTCATCCGCCTTACTTGCCGGCGTCCGCTCCGTACCACTGAAGGGCCTGGCCGGTGACCGCCGCGATGCATTCGAAGTCGCGGTCGCAGTGCAGGAGCGTCAGCCCCTGCAGTTCCGCCGTAGCGGCCACGACCAGATCCACGGCTCCGGCGCTGCGGTGCCGTCCCCGCTTGGTGAGCGCTTCCTGTACCTGCCAGGCGCGGTCGTAGGCGCGGTCATCGACCGGCACCCATCCGAACAGCAGCCGCATGTCCTCGATGCCTTGAGCGCGGTCTGCCGCGGAGCGGGCGCTGTAGAAGAATTCCAGTTCCGTGATCGGGCACGTCGCGATGAGTCCGGCGGCGGCTGCCTGGTCCCAGCCGAACTGCTCGGCGTCGGTGCGCATGAAGCGTGCCAGGGCGCTGGTGTCGATCAGGAACTGAGCGGCGTTCACCGACGGTAATCGCCCTTCTCCTGGAAGAGCTCCAGGTCGAAGGCGCCGTCGGCGGAGGCCGCGCGCAGTCGGGCGAGTGCGAGCGCTCTCCGCCGGTTCTCCAGTACCTCGCGCAGCGCGGTGTTGACCGTCTCCTTCTTGGTGCTGGTGCCGAGCGCCCGGGCGACATCGGCCAGTAGTTCGTCGTCGAGGTCGATCACGGTTCGACTCATCGGACATCCCTCCAGATATCATCTGTGCCATCAAATATATCTCGATGGGTGACCAGTGTCCCGGCTTTCTTCGGGGAGTGATGGCCGCCGCTCCTGGGCGTGGGCGTTACGCCAGGTCGTCTGCCCACGCCGGCATGACGCCGTGGATGCGGAAGAGGGTGAAGACGCGCTCGGCGTCCCGAAGGTGGCACCACGCTTCCAGGTAGGGCGGGTCGAGTTCGAGGCGGCCGAGGGTGCGCACGGTGCGGCTGCCCGAGGCGGCCACGTACTCGACGGTGATGTCTGTGCCCGTGTCGATGGCGTGGGCCAGCTGGCGGACGTCGGTGTACGTCAGCTGCTTTGCGTGTCCGGCGACGATCTCCTCGGTGTCCGTGCCGAAGGGAACCCCGGTGCCGAATGGATCGGGCTCCGGAACGGTCCGCGGGGTGGCCAGCAACCGGACCGCCAGCGCGGACGGATCGGCTGCGGCGGGGGCCTCCGCCGTTCGGCGTGCTGAGCGTCCGGTACCGGCCTTCGTGGGGGCCTTCCGAGCCGCCGGAACGGCGGCGGCCCGTCGAGGCGGCACCTTCTCGATGCGTACGGTCCCGTCCGCGGCCTCGGCGACGGGCGCATATCCCTGGCCCCGGAGCGCGGCGAGGGTCTTCTCGGGCGAGCTGCCGCTGACGAGCACCGTCGGGGCAAGCTGTCGCAGCCCGAGTGCGGCGAGTGCCCGGTGGGCGGCGAGCTCGGCCAGGAGCGCGGGTTCGTCGCTGTGGATGACGCAGGCGGCGGGGGCGATGCGCATACGGCCGTGACGGCGGGCGGCGTCGGCGACGAGATAGGACAAGGGCTGCGGCAGGGGCCCGTCGGCGACGGCGGTCAGCTCGGCCGAGATCTCGTCCGGAGCGCGACCGGCGTCCAGGGCGCGGCGGACGCTGTCGCCGCTGAACCGCCATACCGAGGCCGTGCCGCTGGTCTCCCGGTCGGCGGTCGAATCCAGGACCTCGGCCAGGTGCGCGGAGGGCGTGCCGGTGACGACGGCGGTGAGGTCGCCACCGAACCGGGCCGTTCTCGTGGCCTCCGGCAGCAGCCGCCGACATGCGACGGCCAGTTCCTCCTGGTCGCCGGTCATCAGTGCCGCCCCGAGCCGGGAGAGTGCGCCTCGGGCGATGACGCCCGTCAGCTCGGCCTCGCGGACCGCTGCGGCGCAGGGCGTCTCGTCGTGGAACGACAGATGAGCGAGCGGACGGTGCCAGGCGACGAGCGGACCCAGATCGGTGCCGACCCGCGCCCCCTGACCCTCCGGAAGTGCTGCCGCCGCTGCCAGCAGCCCGTGCCGAGCCTGCAGACAGGAGCTGCAGCGAGGAGCCCCGGCCACGGCAGGAAGCGACTTGTTGTCCTCGTCGCGGGACTGCGAGGGAGTGGACTGCAGGGTCCACCACGCATGAAGCAGGTCGGCGAACTGCGCTGCCGGTTCCTTCACCGCCCAGGTGTCGTATACCGCGGTGGGCGCGATGCGGTCGCCGTCGGCGCCCACCAACCCGACCGAGTAGGAGACCTCCAGGGTGATGCGTACCACCGCGTCGTCGGCCTGTGCCGCCTTGCCGATCCGAGCCAGTTCACGCGCGCCGATCCCGCCGGACTTCAGCCGGGTCGGTGGAGCCGCCGAGCAGGCCGACAGGATCGAGGCGGCGTGGGCGGCGAACGCCGTGGCCGCCGCCGCTGCCTCCCGTTCCACCTCCACCGCGGGGACGGGCACCAGCTCCGCCACGGGCGGTACGGGGTCGAACGGCGCACGCCAGTCCGGCCCGCGCAGTGCGAGTGTCACTTCGGCGGGCATGCGGGCCGGCCCGTATCCGTGGCGGATCAGGAATCCCCTGTCCAGGGCCCATCGCTCGCCCGGCTGCGCATCGGCCATGGGAGCTCCGAACACGACGAATTCCGTGTGCTGTGGTGCGGACTTCGCTCGTTGCTCCAGCAGCTGCCGGGCGGCCGAAGGGGCCTTCGCGATCACCGCGGCGACGCGCTGCGGATCGCCATGGTGTTCCAGGACAGCGGCCGTGCGCTGCTGCCTGGTGCCGGGCGGCTGGGTGCCCAGCGCTACGAGCATGCCGCGCAACTCCTCGGAGGTCACGCCTTCCAGCAGCTCCTCCAGTGGTGCGTCCAGCCCGAGAGGCGCGTCCCACGCCTGCCGCAAGGGAGCGGCCATGTGGAGATTCCCGTCGCCGTCCGGCCACACCAGTGCGTGATCGGCCAGAGCCTCCAGGACGGCGTCCAGTTCCCGAGCGGCAGTGGGTGCCGTCGCTCCCAGTTCCCTCGCCAGGGCGCCGCGCGACAGGGGAGTTCCCAAGGCGGCCAGGGTCTCGGCCACCTGGAGGCAGGGCAGCGGCAGCTGTGGCAGGACGAGCGCCACCGAGCCTGGCCGCAGAAGGCGTTCCGCCGATTCCTCCACGGAACGTGGCTCCGGCGGCGCCACGGCATCCTTCCGTATCCCGAGTACGCGCGACAGCCGTGTGGCGTCGAGGCCGGCCAGCCAGGCCGTCAGCGTGGATCGGGACGTCATGGGGAACACCTCGCGAGGCCGGGAAACACGGCTGGGGGGCCGGATCGGCCCCGAACGGAGCCAAGAATCGCGCATTCGACGGGTCCGCCGTCGCCACTCGGTGGGGAGTTCACCCGCAGAGGGCGGTTGGCGACGGGGACGGAGTGCGAGCGATCCTGGCACGTCGCACGAGATGTCGCGAATGCCTGAGATTAACGAGACTGAAAATGAGACCAGGGTATGCCGAAAGGCCGGACCGCGATCGCGGTCCGGCCTTTCAAGCTGGCGGAGGATACGAGATTCGAACTCGTGAGGGGTTGCCCCCAACACGCTTTCCAAATGTTCGTACGGGGGTCCGGCGGGGGTTGTGGGCGTCCTGACCTGCGGCGGAGCGTTCGGTGCGGCTTGGTTTGTACGGTGCCGGACGGGGATGAATGAGACCAGTACTGAGACCAGTGGGCATCCCGTTCCTGCAGGTCACGTCATTACGCGTCCGACACAGTCTCGCCGCGGTAGTAGCGGAGAGCGTTGGGGTATTCGGTGTTCTCTTCGTAGAGGATCACGTGCCCCTTGAGCGCGCTGATCTGCCAGGATTCCCCCAGGTTCCGTGCAAGGAGCCGGAAGGCCGTGTCGGCGCTCAGAGGACCTTGGGGGACCTCCAGCGAGACCTCCTCGGGCTGGTCGGGTTCCAGCGCCTGCCTGAAGGCGTAGGGCAGCTCTGCCTTGAGATAGGTGACAAAGTCCCCCGGAGAGAACCACTGCCGGCGGCCGTCGTGACGGAGCGACCAGTCCAGGTCGATGGGGTGGGCAACGTTAAAGTGCTGAGGTTTGAGCTGTGCCAGGTCCCGCCGACGCCCCGGGTCACTAATGCTGAATCCGTTGTGGTTCCACAGGAGGCTCACGCCGCGCTCCTCCTGAAGGTGCTTGAGGACGAGGTTTTCGGGGGCGACTGCCGACAAGTCATCCTCGACGTAGAGGTACGTGAAGTACATGTCATCCAACGAGATGTACTTGCGGCCCAGGATCCTCCGTCGGGCAAAGTCCAGTCGCTGAGGCAGAGAGCGCTCAGCCTTTCCCACGTACATGCGCTCCTTTGGCTGGGTTGGTCCCCCGCGAAGGAGCTGGTAGATCCCCGGTCGGCGCAACAGCTTCCGTAGTTGCTCCTCGGTTAGAGGCAGTGGCACTTGCTCGTCGAGGGTCCGCGTGAGCCGGGCCCCAGCCTCCCGGGTGATGCCGAGCTGGATGCTGATGCCCGGGTTATTCGCGGCCCGCGCGGTCGCCGTATCCGTGGCGGTGGCCACTTTCCTCTCGGCCCCGGCATCGAGTTCCTCGGCTTGAGCCTCGGCTGTGTCCAGCTGCTGCTCGAGCCTGATGCATCGTTCTTCAGCATCGAGTGCGCGACGTTCGGCTTCCGCCAGCTCTGCTGTCAACCGGATTAGTGTCTCCTGGAGCTCGTCCCGCTCGGCTTGCAGGGAATCGAAGTCCGTGGTCCGCTGGTCTAGTTCGGCGCGGTGTACGAGCCGGGCAGCCGCGCCGGCCTGCTCCAGCTGACGCAGCCGGGCCTGTTGGTCATCGAGATGCTCGTGCGCGCTGCGGACCATCTCGCGCAGGAGTCGCGCCTCTTGGTGCAGATGCCGGCTTTCCCGATCGGCCTCGGCGAGCTTGTCCCGTAGATCCTGCAGGTCGGCGGAGTGGGGACTTGTGACGCGCAGGGCGGTCCGGTGCAGCTTGCGTACTGCGCCCCGGGCGGCCGAGGTCAGCTCGGTGCCCGTCTCTCGGTTGCCGTCGTCAATGAGCCGCTCCACGAACTCCGCGGGTGGGACCAGGGCGCCGCTGAAGTACCGAGAAAGCGTCGAGCGGTCCCAGGGGACACGGACGGAGTAACGGCCGAGGGACACGCCCAAACGCTGAGCCAGCTCGCGTAGCGCGAGGGCGAGCGCGTAGCGGTCAGGCCCGATCTGCGTCCCGTCGATGTCCTTTTGGAAGACCATCGTGCGTGGTGCGCGCGGAACCAGCTCCCCTTGTGTCATTCGTTCCCCTCCGTTGGATGCCCTGCCCTTGTTGCGCGAGGTCGCACCGGTGTGCGCGTGCCGCAACACACACGCGCCTCCCATGATCGGGTGCAGCCGTACCGGCCCGACTCAGGGGGAACCCCATGACTACGACGACCGCGCTTCTCGTCCTGATTCTGATTCTGCTCACCGCGCTGTTCGGTGGCGCACTGTTCTATCTAGTCCACAGCCGCCCGAGCCTGGCCGTCCCGATCACCGTCGCCTTGACGGGCATGACCTTGGCGGTGACTTGCGCGGTCGGCATCACCGGCCGGTGACTCCCGGGTTAGCTCAGTCGCAGAGCACCTCGAAGTGTGCCGAGAAACTCGATCGCAGGGTTTCCAGGATGGCCTTCTCTTTCTCGTTGGTGGCGAGTGAAGGAAAGCCGACCACCCTCGAATCGGTGTACGCGGCCATGCCGTGGACCAGGAGGAAGGGCCGCTGGCTGCCGTCGTGGTCGGCTTCGTCGTATCCCTCGCGGATGAGTTCGGGAGCGGCGCGGAACAGGATCGACGTCTCGATCTCGCCGGCATGCGTGCCCGCGTGCCTGCCGGATTCCAAGCAGCCGTACTCGCGGTCTCGATCCCACTCGGAGGGGAGGGAGAAGGGAGAGACCGCCGGGCACCCTCGATGTTGGCTTCCTGGACCACGTTCGATAGGACGTAGCTTCCGCCATAGCCGTTGACGATCACCAGCTTGTGGATGCCTGAGCGGGCGAGTGAGGTGCGGACGTCGTCGATCACGGCGTACAGGGTCCTGGCGATGATGGCGACGGTGCCGTGGAAGGCCGCGTGTTCGTGGCTGTGTGAGACGGTGATTGGCGGGGTAGGCGTCGGCGATCTCCTGGGCGATGACGCACGCGATCGCAGTGTCAGTGATCAAGGGTAGGCGCTTGCCGTGCTACTCGAAGGAGACGACCGAGAGTACGGCGACCCGGGGCTGTTGCTCTTGGACGTCGGTGCTTGTGGCGGTCGGCAACAGGTTCATGAGTCTCGAGCCTAGCCATCGCTGCGCGCTGCCACGGCTGATCGGCTCAACTACAGCTCGCGCAGGCCGGTCAGGACTCGTCCGATGAGCATCGGCGGGGCCTGGCGGCCATCGAAGCCCGGCTCACCCAAGGTGCTGCTGGGACGAGCGGGAACCTCTGCCCAGACGATCTTCCCGGGTAGTGGCTGCGTGAGGGAGTAGCCCCAGCGGTTGGCCATGGTCTGGATGAGGACGAGTCCGCGGCCCCCGGTGGCGCTGGCGTCACGGGCGCGAGGTGCCGGCGGTCGCGGATCGGGGTCACTGACCGCGAGGACGATGCCGCCGTCGGAGGGCCAGAGCATGAGCACGATCGTGCCGATGCCGGCGGAATCAGCGGCCGCTTCAGACGTCTTCGTGGGGCGCGCGTGCCGGATGGCGTTGGTGGCCAGCTCTGAGACGAGGAGTCGGGCGACTTCGATCCCCTCGTCAGGGAAGCGCCAGCGCTGGAGGATGTCGACGGTGTGGCGGCGGGCCCAAGCGACGGCGTTGGGGGTGGCGGCGAGGGTCAGTTCGCTGATGGACGGGGGGACCTGGTTCATGCGGGTGGCTCCCTCGGCGGCGTGGCCGGGCGGGTGCGGCGCCTTGGCGTGGGTGGAGGCCCGCGAGGCCGGGGCGGCTAAGGACGGGGCGTCTCGGCCTCGCGGGCTGCTTGAGGGGCTACTTCGTGGCGACGACGTAGACGCTGCCCCAGCGGCGCTTCGGGTTGGCCATGGTGGAGTCGAACGTCCAGGGCTCGACGGTGGCGAAGCCAGCCTCGGTGAAGAGCTGGACGAGCTTCTCGTGGTCGTACGCCCACAGGTGCGGGGTGTACGTGGGGTCGTCGTCCTGGTCGCGGAAGACGAGGTTCACGAGGTCGAGCCGGGTGTTGATGTCGTCGTGGCAGTCGCGCTTGGCGTACCAGCGCTCGATCGTCTCGTCGGAGGCGTCCAGCGGGCGGGGGTACTGGCTCAGGGCGAAGGCGGCGTCGGGGACGCCGGTGATGATCCTGCCGCCCGGTGCGAGGACGCGGTGGGCCTCGCGGACGTAGTGCTTGGCCGAGCGCGGGTAGTCGACGTGCTCCAGGAAGTGCTCGGAGAAGATCTCGTCGGTGCTGTCGTCCTGGAGGGGGATGCCCTCGCGGATGTCCCAGAGGAGGTCGGCCGGCGGGACGAGGTCGATGTTGAAGAAGCCGTCGATGCGGTGGGCTCCGCCGCCGATCTGGACCTTGGCGGGTTTGTCGTCGATGCGGCCGTTGGGCCAGGCGCGCCGGCTGGCGTGGTGGTAGCGGTGGAGCTCGACCTCCTTGGCGGCGGCCCGGAGGGCGCGGGCGAGGCCGTGGGTGGTGGCGGGGGCGGCGAGAACGGAGGCGATCTGCTCGCCGAGGAGGTCGACGGAGGGCATGGCGGAGGGACTCATCACGTATCTCCTGCGTGTGAGGTTGCTTGGGGTGGGATGCGGTGGGGCGGGCCGCGAAGGGCAGCGGCGGTGATCAGGCGGCGCTGGGCGCGGGGGCGGTCCACTGGTTGTTGCGCATGAGGGTGTACTTGATGTCCACCAGCCGCGGGGCGATGGTCAGCGCGAGCTCTTCGGCCGGGTGGAGGTGGCCGGCATCGTCCTGCTCGGCGCGCCAGACGCGGTAGTCCAGGTTGGGGTAGGCCGGGTTGATGCCGATCTCGCCCTTGGGCATCGTGCCGTTGAACGGCGCAACGATGTCCATGTGGTTCCAGTAGTTCCAGGCTTGCAGCGCCTTGTGCTGGTCGAAGTAGAAGTAGAAGTCGGGGTAGCGGCCGAAGGTGCGCAGTTCCCGGTGGATGAGGTGGCCGAGGAGCGGTCCGAGCTGGGTGGCGAGCGAGTCGAACTCCCAGCGTGTGTGGTGCCAGGCTTCCGGGGCGTCGCCGGGCGCGAAGAGACGGGCGGCGACGAGGTAGCTGATCCGCTCGACGAGGTACGCGCTCGCGTGGCTGGAATCGATGGTCGGGTCGATTCGGTGGATGAGCGCGGCCAGCTGCTTCGGACGGGGCTGGAACCTCGCGAGGTCGAACTTGCCGGCCATCGCGGGGAAGGAGGCGAACAGCATCTCCTTGTAAAGCCAGTTGTTCAGCTCGCCGAGCTCGGCCAGGCGCCGGGTGTGGTGGGAGGTCGAGTGGAGCATCAGGTATTCGGCGACCGCTTCGAAGTACAGGTAGCCCAGGATCGGAAGGCGGGGGATCGTCTCGTCGAGCAGTTTGAGGAACGGCTCGGCGTCGACCTGGTTGCCCTGGTAGGCGACGGCGGCAGCGGTGGCGAGGAACGCGGCCGAGTTCTTGACCCGGCTGACGACGGTCTCGCGCAGCTGGTGTCGTTCGTTCTTGCTCAGCAGGTATTCGAGGTGGCTGTAGATCTGCAGGTGGATGAGGCCCAGCCGCAGGTAGTCCACGCCGGCGAGACCGCGGTACGCCTGCGGCGGGGTGTCGATCTCGAAGATCAGCGGGGTGGGTACGCGATCGGTGACGCCGAGCTTGGCCAGGAAGGTCGGCGCTTCCTTGGTCAGGACGTAGGCGCCGAGGTTGTGCATGTGAAAGCCCTGGTCGGTCGCGGTGAGCGGCGCGCAGTAGATGCTTCCGACGAGGCATCCGCCCGACGGGTAGAGCACGCCCTGCCGGTTGATCTCCTCCAGGGCGTGGGTGACGTGCAGCAGGTGCAGCTTGCCGTTTCCACTCAGGGCCTCGAAGAGGGCGTTCTGCCGAAGCAGGTGGCCGTTCGGGGTCTCCTCGGCGAGACGCCGGTCCCATCCGGCGGTCTGGGCGGCGAGCGGGTCGGTGTGGTCGGTGGGACTGGGGATGAGAGTGGAGTCGTAGAAGGCGTGGGCGTCGGCCCACAGGTGGTAGGCGTCGAGGAAGTCCATGGTCAGACCAGGCCCTTCTCGGCGAGGGCGTAGTGGACGGCCGCAGTGCCGCTGGCGCCGGCGAGGTAGGCCTGCTCCGAGACCAGGACCAGGTCGAAGGCGAGGCCGCGCAGCTGGTCGAAGGCGGGCTCGCGGACGTACCGAACGTCCGGCCACCATTTCAGCTTCGGCAGGCGGTAGCGGTCCAGGGCATCGGCGGCCTTGACCACGTCGGTGATGCGCTCGGCCCGGGCGTGGTCGGAGTCGTCGTCGGCGGTGAACGCCTCGTACGGGACGTCGTGCAGGCGGACGGCGGTGGCCGCCTGCACGATCCGCCGGGGTGTGGCGGCGAGGCCGAAGTGGCCCCAGACGGTGTCGGCGTTCGCGGCCAGCCAGATGGCTGCGCGGGCGCCATGTCCGCGGTCGTCCTGGTCGTGGTGCCGCTGGCAGTCGTGTACGGCGGCGGCGAGGATCGCCGTGGCGGTGTCGGCGTCGTCGAGGTCGTTCGCCTCGGCGAGGACGGCGGCGAGCGCCGCCGTCCGCATGGCGTGCCGAACGCCGTGGAGCGAGGTGTACAGGCGGGGGTCTGCCCACCACCGGGCGGGCAGACCGCCCTGCGCGAGCAGCTCTTTCGACTGCGGGCGCAAGGCCGGCCGTGTTGCCGGCGGGAAGTCGGGCCTGTGGTCGCTGATCCACGCGATGGTGGCGTGGTCCATGTGCTGGTGGAGCGGCAGCCGCCCTCGGGCAGCCAGGTCGATCAGACTTGCGGTCAACGGGGTCGTGCTCACTCGTGCCCACCCCCTTGGTGGTCTCCGCGGTGATGTTCCCTATCGGATCGGCGCGGCCTGCTGCTCGCGCTCCTTGCGCTCCTTGTCGGCGGCCTCGAAGGCGGCGGTGAAGTCGGCCAGCTCCTGCTCCGTCATCAGGGTCACGCCGAGCGCCGTGGCGACGTCCGTGATCTTGGTTTCGGCCTCGGCCCGGGCGGCGTCCGAGGCGTCGTCCTCCAGCAGGACCTCGAACTCGGCGTGGTAACCCCATGTCTCGCTCCACTTGACCGCGATCTCGACGTCGTCGAGGCGGAAGTTGTGACGGAAGTTGAACGCCTCGTGCATCGCCGTCTCGAACCCGAGGGCGTTGAACACCTTCACCGCGGCGGGAACGTCGGCGGGGGCGATGGCGAACTCGGTCTCCGCGAAGGCCGCCCCCTGCCCGATCTTGCTCCCCTTGAGGGTGATCTTGGCGGTGCCGGCGGCGGTGTTGTCGGTGACCTTCAGGAACTGGTCGGGCAGCACGTAGAAGTAGATGTGCTTGTCGTCGGGGCCCAGGTCCTCCCCGTCCGCCTTCAGGCGGGTGACGAGCTGGTTGTGGATCTCCTTGGTGAAGCGGGCACGCATCTCGATCTCGACGGCCACGGGCTGCTGTCCTCGTTTCAGGCATGGCGAAGCCAGCCGGACCCTGCCGTGAGGGGGCTGTCCGGTCGGGCGATCGCTATGGGGTTGGTGGTCGAGCGCGGGGTGATGCGGCCGATGCGGGTGCCGGCCACATCACCCCAATGGATCGGTGGATCGGTGGGTCGGTGGATCGGTGGGTCTCAGCCGAGGGTGCCGAAGCGCTCCTCGACCACACCCGAGTGCAGGTACGTCGGCAGCTGGACGCCTCCCACCGACGTACGGCCGGTGGCGACCTGTGCCTCCGTCTCGCTGGAGAAGCCCTCCAGCAGACGCAGGCACTGCTGGGCCCATTCCTGCGACGCGGGCCAGTCACCGAGGTCACGGTGGCGTACGGCCAGGGCGTACGCGGTCTCGGTGGCGGCCCACCGGTCGGTCAGCAGCTCACGCTGGAAGATCGACTCCAGCTCGTCGGTGGAGGCCAGGCGGGTCTGGTTGGTCATGGTGCCCTCTCGGTTCAAGCGGTCGTGCCCCATTGGTGATCAACGCCCCGGCGTCCCTGCGGTGACGCCGTGCCCCGCTGCTAGTACGTGTAGATCTCGGCCAGCGTCTTGTAGTCCTGCAGCTCGTCCTTGTCGAACCACAGCTCCACCTCCTGCTTGGCCTCCTCCGCGTTGCCGGAGGCGTGCACGAGGTTCGCGACCGCCTTGCCGGAGGCGATGCTGGCCGCCGCGCTGTAGTGCGAGAAGTCGCCCCGTACCGTTCCGGCCGGAGCCTGGTTCGGGTAGGTGCTGCCGACGATCTTGCGAACCGTGGCGATGGCGTCGAAGCCCTCTAGCACCAGGGCGATAACAGGCCCCTGCTGCATGAACGTCGCCGTGAGGTTGTAGACCTCCGAACCCAGCCGCTCTTCAAGATCGAAATAGTGCTTGCGGGTGAACTCCTCGTCCATCCACTTCATCTTCGTGCCGACGATCTTCAGCGCGGCATCCTCGAATCGAGTGATGACCCTTCCTGCCAGGCCACGCGCCAGCGCATCGGGCTTGAGCAGGACGAGCGTGCGCTCGACGGTGTGTGCCTGAACCTCGGCCATGGACTCCCTTTCACCTTGCTAGCAACCAAACTTGACGGACGATCAGTCGTCGTCCGCTGAGGTTACCGGCGCCGGCGAGGCGGTTCGGGCGTACGGGCAATGCTCCGGACGGGCGAATGCCGCCCAAGGCGCAGCCGATCAGCCGACCGAGAGTCCCTATTCGGCCAACTTCTCTTTCTCCACTATCCGCTGGGGGTACGCACCTAGAATCTCCCTGTGGTCGTCTGGCGCTCATCGCGCCTCTCATACGCCTCTCAGGGACTAAGCCTTCGAGGGTGATTCCTTGGCCCCTGGTGACTCCGATTCTTCCGGGGCTCTTCCCGCGTGACCATGAAGTGCCAGTGCAGTGGGAGTGCACTTTCGGCGCGCGGATTCCTGCACAGGGGCGGCGAGGGGGCAGTCTTGTGGACGTGATCGAGCGCTGGAGCGGCCGGTACGCCTGCCTGCTGCAGTCCGCCTTGCGGCTCGGGAACGAACAGTTCGCCGCGCACCTCGGCATCGCCGTGAGGACGGTAGCCGCCTGGCACGCTGACGCGTCCGTTGTCCCCCGCAGGGAGATGCAGCAGCTCCTCGACACGGCCCATGAGCAGGCTCCCCCGGCCGCGCGACAGCGCTTCGCGCTCCTGCTGGCGAAGGAACAGGCCCCGGCGCACTCGGCACCGTCGGGTGCGCAGGCTCTGCGGGTGGCTATCGCGGTGGTCGTCCGCGACAGCGATGTGCTTCTGGTGTGCCGGCGGGACGACGATGCCGCTGGAATCACCTGGCAGTTCCCGGCCGGCGTCATCAAGCCGGGTGGCAAGGCGGAGAACACGACCGTGCGGGAGACGTTGGACGAGACGGGCGTCCACTGCGCGGTCCGGCAGCACCTCGGGAATCGGCTTCACCCCGTAACAGGCGTGCTGTGCGAGTACTTCCTCTGCGAGTACCTGGCCGGCGAGGCCACGAACAGCGACGCGGCCGAGAACATCGACGTCATGTGGGTCCCCAGAAACTCGGTGCCCCGCTTCATCCCCGTCGATACGATCTTCCCACCCATCCTGGCCGTCCTGGAGGAGCAGACGTGACGCAGCAGAACACGGACGAGCGCCCGGGCATCGCCGCCGCCATCGTCGTGCACGAAGGCCGCGTGCTGATGGTGCGCCGCCGGGTCAGTGAAGGACAGCTCTCCTGGCAGTTCCCCGCCGGAGAGGTCGAGCCCGGCGAGGCCCGCGAGGACGCCGCCGTCCGGGAGACCCAGGAGGAGACCGGGCTGACCGTGGCGGCCGTGAAGCTGCTCGGCGAGCGCGTCCACCCGAAGACGGGCCGGCTGATGTCGTACACCGCGTGCGAGGTGCTGGGCGGTACGGCACACGTGGCCGACACCGAGGAGCTGGCAGAGCTGGCCTGGGTCGCCCACGGGGAGATCCCTGAGTACGTGCCGTACGGACTGTTCGAGCCGGTGCAGGACTACCTCGACGCAGCCCTGCCAGGCGGTCTCGCGGTCTAACTGGCGGGGCCGCCCGGCCGGACGGAGGAGCGCGGCCGGTGGCCGAGGAGGGTTCCTCGATCACCGGCCGCCGGTTTCTGTACGGGGCCGGGTGCCTGTGTGCTCAGTCCTTGTGGGAGCGGGGGTGGTGGGCGCCCGCAGCAGCGATGGTCTCCAGCCGGCCGTACGTCAGCACGTCCTCGTGGGTCATGAAGGGGATGAGGACCTCACGGTGCGGAATGACGTACTTGAACAGGAGCTCGGCCATTTCGTGCGCGGCTTCTTGGGCCTTGGCTTCGGCCTCGGGGTCGATCACGTGGACGCCAGCAGCCTGGAGCTCTTCGAGGGTGGCGTCATCGGCGAGGGCCTGTTCCTCGTCGGTGAAGGGACGCCCGTCGAGATGGCGGAAGGTGCGGGTGCCCGGAGGGCGGTTGAAGTTCGTGTCGAACAGCAGGGCCATGACGTGGGGGCGGGGCATGGGCGCGGGCAAATGGGTTCTCCTTAGCGGGGCTGGGACGGGTGCTGATGTGCCCATGGTCCGGAGAATCGCCGGTTAGGCTAACCGGCGATCGTCGGCTACCTTTTCCGGCTCGGTTTCTGAGGTTCAGCGCCGTCGCGGGGAAGTGCTCGCGGGCCCGATCCCGGTTTGCGTGGACCGCCCCGGCGAGGAAACGACGAGGGCGCCGTTGCTGCGCTGGCTCCGAGAGTTCTGGGGATCGGCGGGGAGTTCGGCCATCCGCCGGAGTCGCCACACGAGCACGTCGCTCATGCCTTCCGCCGTGTCCAGCTCCCTTCGAGCGGCAGCCTGGGTGAGCAGGGTGACGGGGTTGTGGCCGGCGTTCTGCGCCTCGTCGAGGGTGGCCATGAGGGCGGACCAGCCGGGTTCGGCGATGAGGCGGTCGGCTAGTTCGGGCAGGGCTTGGCGTACGGCGGTGGCGTGGTGGCGTTGCCAGGGGGGGGCCAGGCGAGCGCCCCGCTGGTGGAGCAGGGCCATGGGGTGTTCGGCGGCGGCCTGGTAGGCGGCGCGGAGGTGCTCGGCGGCCCGGTGGGCGGCCTCAGCCTGCTGGGAGTGCTGCTTCTTGGCATGCCAGTGCGCGGCGGCGGTGATCAGGAAGAACAGCATGTCGATGACCATCGCGGCGGCGGCGCCGTCCTCGCCTCGGCCGAGGGCCGGGCCGCTGAGGACGAGGTCGCGGGCGGCTTGGCGCAGGGCGTGGTTGTGACCGCGTGTGGCGCGGACGTGGGAGCGGGAGGCGCGTTCGAAGGCGGTGGCGGCGGCCTGGAGTTCGTGGCGGGTGCGGGCGGCGGAGGTCTGGGCGAGGGCGTCGAGGACTTCGCCGGTGGCGGCGATCTGTGCGGCGATGACGCTGTCCTCGCCGTGGTCGAGGACGAGCAGTGCCTGCCAGGCGGCGGTGGTGACGCGTCGGCGTGCCGAGGCGGGCCCGGTCACCGACGGCGGGGCCTGTTGCTGGATGGTGCCGTCCGAGGTTGGGGTCCAGCGTTCGCGGATGCGTGGCAGCGAGAGGTCCGGGGCGAGCTTCGAGCCGGAGTAGAAGACCGGTTCACCCTTGCCGTTGCGGTCGCCGGGCAAGGCGACGGTGTAGCCGAGGGTGTCGCCCGACGGCGCGATACGGCGCCGGATGAGCAGACCTGCCGAGGCGAGGCGGTCGAAGAACTCCTGCTCGTTTGCCGCGCCGGCCGCGGCGCGGCGGACCGCCTCACGCAGCTCCTCGCGCGGGGTGGGCTGCTTGCCACGGCGTTCGGCCTTGTGGCGTTCGGCGCTGGTGGGGCGCTTGGCGGCGGTGCCATCGCCCGGGGTGACCGGGCGCAGGCCATACTCGGCCTCGATGGCGCGGGCCTCGGCTTGGGCGCGGCGGGCCTCGTTGTGCAGGCGGGGCCTTCGGCCGTCGTCGCGGACCAGGGTGGCGATGATGTGGATGTGGTCGTCAGCGTGTCGGACGGCCGCCCACCGGCAGGCGGCGTCGTCGCCGTCGGGGGCGATGCCGGTGGCGGCGACCATGCGGCGGGCGATGGATGCCCAGTCGTCGTCGGACAGGACCGGGTCTTCAGGGCTGGCGCGTACGGACAGGTGCCACACGTGCTTCTCGGGGCGCCGGCCGACGGGGAGGGCGTCGACGGGCTGGTCGAGCAGCCGCTGAAGCTGCCCGTAGGTGGCCTGCGGGTCGCGGCCGGGGTCGGGGGTGAGCGGGTCGAAGGCGGCCACCAGGTGGGCGTCGGTGTGCTCTTCGTGGCGGCCGGGCCCGTACAGGTAGCGGATCAGCCCGATCGTCTCGCTGCCGCGCTTGTGGATGCGGGGGATCACGAGGCGGGACCGCCGTCCCGGTGGGTGAGTAGGTCGTCGGCGGCGTTCTCCATGCGACGGGCCGCGCGCAGGACGGCCTGCGCGGTGGCATCGAGGTGGGGTGTGTCTGCGCCGGAGTTGAGGGCCTTGGCGACCTGATTGAACAGGCCGTGGACGCGGCCCAGGTGTCGACGGGCGGCGAACACCTCGTCGAGGACTTCCCGTTCTGTGGCGATCTCGGCGGCGGTGCGGGTCAGGTCGCGGGCGGCCTTGTCGACGGCGTAGGCGAGGAAGGCGGCGTTGGTCATCTGGCACTGGGCGGCTGCTTCGGTGAAGCGCTTGTACTCGGCGTCGTTCATGCGGCAGCTGGGCTGGTGCAGGCGCTTGCGGGGCTTCGGCTGACGGGCGCGCTGACGCCGCCGCGAAAGGCGCTCGGCCTGCCGTCCCCCTCCTGGCTGCGGTCCGCCCTCGGTCGCGGCCTGCCGGTCCAGCGCCTCCTGGCGCAGGAGCATTCCCGCTACCCCTGGGGCGGGAACTCCGGGAGCATTGCTCCCGGTACAACTTGCTCCGCCTGATGCTGGGGTGGTGGACGGCTGCTGTTGGGACGTGGCGGGTTCGTCGTACGGATCGTGCACTGGGTCTCCGTGTCGGGTTGTGGAGCTGGGCGGGGTGGCCATCAGCTGTGGCGGGAGGCGCTCAGTTCGGCTTTGATCTCGCGGACGATGACGCCGGCGTCATCGCTGGCGACGGTGTATCCGGCGCCGCGTACGACCTCCTCCAGGAGGTCGCGGGACAGGCGGCCGTGCTCGTCGAGGAGCCGGTGGGCGTAGTCGCGAAGGATGTCGTTGGTGGCGCGCAGCTTGCCGCCGGCCCGTTTCGGCGTGCGGCGCTTCGCCGATGTGGTGTGCGCGTCGCTGCCCGTGGGCGGCGGAGTCGGTACTTGCGGCCGGGCCGTCCGGTTCGGGCGGGCGGTCTGTTCCGGGGCGGAACGGGCGCTCCGTTCCGGGGCGCAATGAGAGGTGGGATTCGGGCGGGCGCCCGGGCGGGGTTCCTCGTCGCCCGGATCTGACGGGTGCTGTCGGGCACGGCCCTCTGCCCGCCCCTCGCCGTCCGCCCGCTCGTCGGCGTCCGCCCGGGAGTGGTCGGGCTGTTCTGCGGGCGGGCCGACGGGCTGCCCGGCGGGCAGGGCCCAGCGCTCGGGCAGATCGATGATGGCCAGGGCGGCGGCTTGGCGGCGGGTGGCAAGCTGGCGTAGCAGCTGCTCGTTGCGGAGCGGGTCGGCGTCGATGCCGGAGCGGGCAAGGGCCTTGGACAGGCGCCGCACGGTGCGCCGGCCCGCCCGCCCGGTGCGCTGCGCGGGCGACATCTCGGCGAGACGGGCGGCCAGAGCGACGGCCCGCTGTGTGGCCCGGTCGTGGATGATCTCGGCGGCGCCCTGGTCCTGCTGGGCAATTCCCAGGCGGGCGAGCAGCCGCTCACGGGCCTGCCGGGTGAGGACGGCGGCGAGACCGCGGGAGGCGGCGTCGGGGGTCCGCTGTCGCAGTTCGATGCCCATGGCCAGGTGCCACAGCACGGCGGCCATCACGGGTCCGCTGAAGGCGCGCACGGTGCCGCCGACGACGCCGGCCTCGGCGTAGGCGGGGATGGTCTGCATGGCGGTGATCACCCAGACCAGGACTCCGGGCAGGCCGGCCGCCTGCCGTGGCCCGTGCAGGTTCTGGCGGGCCATCAGGGCCATCGAGAACAGGGCGAGCTCGGCGGCGGCGAACATCGCGGCGCGCTCGGTGGTGTTGCGCATGTCGAGGTAGTGGGCGGCGAACCGCCAGCTGGTGTCCGCGCTGTAGGCGGTGCACACGAGTGCCGCCACGGTCGCTGTGATGACTGCGGCCGAGGGGCGCCGCTTTCGGTCGCGGATGGTTATGGCAGGGGGCATGTACGGGCCTTCTCCGGGGCGAGTGAGGAGGCGATCACGACGTTCACGGATGCGGGCGTACACGCGGGCCCCCTTCTAAAGGGGGCCCCGCGCGTGAACGCTGGGGTGCGTGTACGGCGTGGACGGTCGCGTGATCGCTCTACCTGCGGTTTTGGGGTGAGCGTGTGCGCTGTGAGCGGTTCACGGCGGTCTGCGGGCGCGAGGGCCGCGTGTACGGTCGCGTGAACGCTTTCGGGTGTCGGTGCGGGGTTCAGCCGACGGCGGTGAGGTGGCGGGCGGAGGCGTAGTAGCGGGCCTGCTGGCCGCCTCCTGCCCCTCCGGCGATGCCGTCGGCCTTGGTGGCCAGGCCGCTGTCGACGAGGCGGCTGAGGTGGCGCCGCGCCTTCTCGATATCGGCTCGTTCGGGGTCGCCGCCTCCGATGAGGATGATCGCCAGCTCGCGGGCGCTCAGCCCGTTGGGGGCGTTGCGCAGCAGGATGGCGGGGTCCTTGGTGGGGTCGACGGTGGTGGTGCCGCGCACGTGGTCGTGCGTGACGTCCAGGGGGCCGACTTCGCCGGTGGGCGTCTTGAGGTGGTGCAGGGTGACCGCGGGGTCGCCTGCCCGGCCGCTCACGAACAGGACGCTGCCCGCGCCGGAGGTGAACCACGTGGAGCCGTAGACCTGGTCCAGGCTGGGGCGCTGGCCGCGCGGCGCGTCAGCCGTGGCCTTGCGCTGGTGGTGCAGCTCCATGATCTCCACGCCGTTACGAATGGCGCGCATACGGGCGTTGTGGAAGGCGACTGCGAGGCTGTCGTCGACCATCGTGCTGACCGCGTCCTTGAGGCTGTCGATCACGATGGTGTCGGCTTGGTGGGCAGCGGCGAGGTCGGCGAGGAGGTCGGGCTCCTTGTCGAGTGAGGCGGGCAGCGGCCCCTCCCAGACCACGAGCCGCTCGCGCAGGATCTTCTCGTCGGTGGGGAAGACGCGGCGGGCCATGGCCTTGGCGATCTGCTTGGGGCGGTCCATCGCGAGGTAGAGCACGCGCCTGCTGGGGGCGACGGGCATCTCCAGGACGGTCTCCTGCAGGCCGATGCGGGCGAAGATCACCTGGTGGGCCAGGGTGGTCTTGCCGACGCCCGGCGCGCCGACGATCATCAGACTCTCGCCCGGGGCCCAGACGGTCTTCTCGCGGGTGCCCCACAGGGGCTCGGCGTCTGCGCCGCTCTCTTTGACGAATGACCATCCGTCGGTGATGAACCGCGAGAGTCGTCCCTGCCCGGAGGCCAGGGCGCGCTCGCGCTCGGCCCGGACCTCGGTTTCCACCTCGCTGCGGATGGCGTCAGGGTCGGCTCCGGGCTCCATGGCCAGCTGCATCGTGCGCAGACCAGAGGCGCGCAGGCGCCGCAGATCGGATGTCCGCCGCACGATCCCCGCGTAGTGGGTGGCGCCGCTGACCGAGGGCGCTGCCGAGGCGAGCCGGTGTACGTAGGGCGCACCGCCGACCCGCTCCAGGTCGCCCTGCTCACGCAGCCGGTCGCAGAGCACGATCGGGTCGGTGGGCTTGCCCTCGCGACGCAGAGCGAGGACGGCCTGCCAGACCGTCTCGTGTGCCGGCCGGTAGAAGTCCGGTCCATCGAGCACCTGCCGTACGGCGTCGACCACTGCGGAGTCGTGCATGCACGCGCCCAGTACGGCGGCCTCGGCGTCCGCGTCGTACGGCGGCACGGCGGTGTAGTCGTCGAAGGGGCCGGGACGGCTGTGGTCGTTGCGGTGTGGCGCGGCAGGGCGGAATTCGTCCATACTGGGCACTGAGCTCCTCACTTGCGGGCCGCATGGGACGGCGAATCCCAGGCCACGCAGGTCGATCGTTCAGGGATGGGCGGTTACGAGAGTTCGAGCTTGGCCCCCGGTGTTCGTAGCACCGGGGGCTTTTTGCGTTCACCCCCGTGCGGAGGCGGACGGCCACAGTACCTGACGTTTTCGGCAGTGCAATGGTTGCATTCGGATCCGCAATGGTGTTTCCTTGGATCATCGCCCCGGGTGTCCCCTGGGCCAGGCCGAGGAGGTGGAGAGATGAGCAGCGAGGAAGGGGCGGCCCGCGCCGGCCCGGACCGGCCCTTGCCCGAGGACTACGTCGCCCAGCGGATCAAGCTCGAACGCGAAGCCCGCGGATGGAGCACGGTCACCCTGGCCGAGCGGATGTCCGACGCCGGCCACCCCGTCAACCAGGCCGCCATCTGGCGCATCGAGAGCGGCAAGCCGAGACGCCGCGTCAACCTCGACGAGGCCATCGGCTTCTGCAAGGTCTTCGACCTGGACATGGACGAGCTGACCAGCCCTCCCGGCCAGATCGCGAACGCGCAGGTCCGCAGGCTCATCGCGGAGTACGTGGGCAACTACAAGCAGCAGCTCGTCGCGCGCAAGGAAATGCGCCGGATCCAGGGCGAGCTGCAGGAGTACACCGACGCCAACCCGAACCAGGAAGACCTGGTCAAGGGATTCCTGGCGCACGAGGTCGCGGTCGCCTCCAACGGCGAGTTCCACCGCCACTTCCCGCCGTCGAAGCTGATCAGCTACCTCGGCGACCACGTCAACGACATCACCCCGCAGGACTGACCGGTTTACCGTCCCTCGCTGCTACGAACAGCAGGGGCCGGCCCTCGCCGCATACGTCCCACCGCACAACCGCCCATCCCTGAACGATCGCGTCCAGCACGGGATTCGCCGTCCCACGCCGGGCCAGAGAAGGACTTCCCCTTGCCTGAATACGGTCTTCCGCTTGCCCAGATAGCCCGCCTCCTGGACGTCCCCGAGGACGCCCTGCGCACCCTCGTGGCCCATCGCCGACCCGCCGGCGATGCCACGCTCGTCGCGCTCACGGTCGAGGAGGCCGCCCGCCGCCTGGGTGTCGGCCGCACCAAGCTGTACGAGTACGTCTCCACCGGAGAGATCGCCTCGGTCAAGATCGGCAGTCTCCGGCGCATCCCAGCAGAGGCGGTGAACGACTTCCTGACCCGCCAGCTCGGCGCGTCGGACTTCGGGACTGCCGCGTGATCGACGCCCGTACCGCCAAGTCCCGCCAGCCCAACGGCGCCTCCACCATCTACCTCGGCAAGGACGGCCGCTGGCACGGCCGCGTCACCGTGGGCGTGAAGGACAACGGCACCCCGGACCGGCGTCACGTCAGTCGCAAGACCCGCGCCGAGGTCACCAAGGTCGTCCGCGAGCTGGAACGCCAGCGCGACAAGGGTGCCGTTCGGAAGGTCGGCCAGTCGTGGACCGTGAAGACGTGGCTCACCCACTGGGTCGAGAACATCGCCGCCGCGCACGTCTCGGAGAACACGATCGACGGCTACCGGGTGGCGGTCTACCACCACCTCATCCCCGGCCTCGGCGCCCACCGCCTGGAGAAGCTCGACCCCGAGCACCTGGAGCGCTTCTACAAGAAGATGCAGGACAACGGCAGCTCCGCCGGCACCGCCCACCAGGCCCACCGCACGGTCCGCGCCGCTCTCAACGAGGCCGTCCGCCGTCAGCACCTCACCTCGAACCCGGCCTCCATCGCCAAGGCCCCCAAGGTCGAAGAGGAGGAGGTCGAGCCGTACACGGTTGAGGAAGTCCAGCGCCTTCTCGCCGAAGCGGGCAAGCACCGCAACGCCGCCCGCTGGGTCATCGCGCTCGCCCTCGGCCTGCGCCAGGGCGAGGTCCTCGGCATGCAGTGGGACGACGTCGACTTCGAGCTCGGTGTCATCCGCGTACGCCGTGGCCGGCTGAGGCCCCGCTACAAGCACGGCTGCGGCGACCGCTGCGGCCGCAAGCCCGGCTTCTGCCCCCAAAAGATCAACACCCGCCGCGAGACGAAGAACGCCAAGTCCCGCGCGGGCCAGCGCCCCATCGGCGCCCCCGACGAACTCCTCCAGCTCCTGCGCCAGCACCGCCAGGTGCAGGCGCGCGAGCGCGCACAGGCTCGTGACCTGTGGACGGAGAAGGGGTACGTATTCACCTCGCCCACCGGCGAGCCCCTGAACCCGAACACGGACTACCACAAGTGGAAGGAGCTGCTGAAGGCCGCCGGCGTCCGAGATGCCCGCCTCCACGACGCCCGGCACACCGCGGCGACGGTCCTGCTCATCCTCGGCGTCTCCGACGCGGTCGTCGACGCCATCATGGGCTGGGAGCCCGGCAAGTCCGCGAGGATGCGCCGCCGCTACCAGCACCTGACGAGCCGCGTCCTCAAGGACACCGCGGCCAAGGTCGGCGGCCTCCTCTGGGGCACGGACCAGGCAGCGGAAAGCGCCGCGCCGGACTCTGGCAAGAGCCCCGTCCCCGCCGACCTGGTGGTCCACGTAGCCCGTCTCGGTGAGCGGCGCGTCCCCTTCCTCCACCGAGAGCACGCCGACGAGGTCGTCGCCCGCTGGAGCGAGGACTGGCCCGACCACACCGTCGAGGTCGAGGCATGGGACCGCTGGCGCTGGGAACACCAGGGCCCCGACGGCGCGAGCGCCATCCGGGACCGCGTGCCGGAGCGGGCTGTGGTCTTCCATGCCCGAGCTCTGTTCCTCCCCGGCGGGGAACGCGCGGCGACCGAGGTCCCGGAGCAGTGGTCGGTGCCGGCCTGGGACTTCGAGACCGACCACTACACCGACCGCGCTTCGGCCTGGCGCACGGTCCGACGACCCGGCACGGGCCAGGAGGTCGAGGCGCAGGTGCGAGGCACGGACAAGGCGGCCGTAGAGGCGGACTTCGCCGAGGCGTGTGCACAGGCTGTGGACCGTGCGCGAAACCCGGGGAAGTACGGCGACACCGACGAGTGGTGATGAGCTGCAGCCCTGTGGCGGGCGGTACGGCTTGACGGCCGTACCCCCGCCAGCTTCCGCGCGAGCTTCTCGGACGGTTACGTGGCCCTCTGCGGACCTTGCCTCTCCTCGTCATCGAGGACGCTTGCTGATTGGCGGTTCGTCCTGTGACGCCACCGCCTTCGCACCAAGCCACCGATGGCCACCGCAGCCAAGGCGGCTAGCGAACCCAGGGCTTCGGCTAGCGCTCCTTCGCTCACGGCTGTCCAGGAAAATGCCACCGCCGCTGCTCCCTCTGGTCGTTCGATGCGTACGAGGTCCAGCTTGTGTTGTCCAGATTCCGTCGTGACGCTGATGGACGGGGCCTGGCGATGTCGGACAGTATTGGACGGATTCTGACGCGCGGGGACACAGGGGGAGTGCAGAGTGGCGCGCTTGAAGAGGCCGGACCTAGCGCTTGGTCCTCTCCGGGAGCTCAACGATGCCCTGCACGACTTGCACCAGAGGGCGGGAATGCCATCAGTGCGTGAGCTCGCCCGAAGCCTGGGGGCAGGAGTCGCCAGCAGGAGTCGCATTCACGACGCGTTTACTGGTAGCCGGCTTCCGGCCTGGGGCCTCCTGCAAGTGTTGGTCCGCGCTCTGACGCATACCGTTCCGGACGGTGAGGCCAGCAAGGAAGAGAAGCACCTGCATACGCTCTGGCTGAGCGCGGCGGGTGCATCTCGGGGAGAGATCCGAGATCAACGAGGTCTAGAGCCCCGGCGCACTGAGGGCGAACTTGCCGTTCTCGCGATGAGAGTGGAGTGGGCAACGCCGGCTGGTGTGGAGATTGGTGCTCGACGCTTCCTGCGCCAACACGTGACCAGTGCTTTGCAGGACACCGGTTACCAAGGAGCTCTCCTGTACCGGCACGACGGCAGCGCGGGGAGCACGGTCGCCGTTTCCCCGACCCGAGAGCGCCCATCGCTCACGGCGGCGACGTTCTTGGCCGCGATGGACTTCGAGCACCAAGGCCGTACACAGGACCTGCGCTTCATGGCGCACCTGGCACAGCCCGAAAGTAGCTACGCGGGTGTCGAGTTGGAGGCGGAGAAGGTGGTCGCCGACCTTGAGTCCTTCTGCTCCTCACCACTCTTGGAACCGCATTGGCCCAGGCAGTCGGACATCCCCACTTATATGCATGGGCGTCGTGAACATCCAGTATCCGCCATAGTGCACGGCATAGAAGTCGGTAGATTCGGGGATTTTTGGGGCGGATGGGTGCCCGTTGAGCTCGCTTTCGACTCGCACTCGAAGCCGTCCAGATTCTGGTGCCGAGAGTATTCAGAAACGCCCTTCTGATACGAGATGTCGTGTCGGGAATCCGCTGGGTCGAGTCGGTCACTTACCTGGCACGAGCTCCAGGATTCGGCCGACACGGTGCCAGCCGCCGACCAGAATCGCTGCTAGTACAGAGCAGCCGACGATGAGCCAGGGGCGGAGAGAGTCGTTCACTCCCGCTACGGGAAGCAAGAAGGAAGCGCCGACGGCTGCCAACATCGCTGCGACGATGACTACGGCCATGTGTACGGACTCTCTAATCGCGGTGCGCGTTGCGGAGACCGGAATTACCTCTTCCAGCGCTTCCTCTGGCAGCAAGGATCCGATGCGGCCTTCCGCGCAACGCTCGCCGATCTCGGCCAGCATGGCGCCGAGCTGACGCAATGATGCCTCCGGGTCGACATCGACCCGCAGCGACGCTGCGCGAAGTGCGCCAGCAACCTTGGCGGCGTGCATGCGGGCGGCTGAGCGCCGGGCCGATCGGTGAGGGATAGACCCCGCGTAGCGGTAGGCGCGGAGGATGGCGTCTTCCGCTACCTGGAGCCCCTGGTCGAGCTCTCGCAGCCGCGCGGCTCGCTCTCCGGGGGGCTTGGTGTAAGCAGCGGCGCAAAGCCTGAGAGCCTCCAAGGTCCGGATCGTGGTCTGGTGGCGGAAGATGGCGCCTCGGGCCAGTCGGCGTTCTCCTATCCACCAGATAGGTGTGATGAGGATCGCGACGCACGTGATGAGGTAGATCAGGGCGTCCCAGCCGTGCAGGGGTTGGGACTCTGCACCAGGCCGGAAGATCCACAAGTAATGCCGCGCTGCTCGCTCGACCGAATGAGCCCCGGCAGCCGCCGCGAGATCGCGGAGTAGGACGGCCGGCGCTTTGATCAGCTTGAAGCTCAGCATGGTCGCGAAGGCGGCCGCAACGATCGAACCGTAAGGAACCGTTTCCAGAGTGGCTCGTGTGTCCCGTAGCGCGTGCCGGGTGTGAGGCAGGGCTCGCTCGGCCACCTCAAGCGTTTGAAGGGCTGCACCGAGTTCACGGAGCCGACCGCCGACCACCCTCTGATTGACGCGACGGCGCCAGTCCACGATCCGTAACCTTGTTTGCGACATGTGCGGAACTATCTGCCGGGCGGTCGCGCGGGCCAAGCTCACGATGTCCCCCTTGGTCTGGATGGACTGATGTTGCCGGGAAGCGAGGCTTGCCGCTCGACTTCACCGAAAGATCTTGGTGGGGGCGGGGACGACCAACCGCGACATCAACTGAGACCAAAACTGAGACCACACACGTCGAAGGGCCCCACTGCAAGCAGTGGGGCCCTTCGACATCGTGCCCGGTGAGGCACTGGCGGAGGATACGAGATTCGAACTCGTGAGGGGTTGCCCCCAACACGCTTTCCAAGCGTGCGCCCTAGGCCTCTAGGCGAATCCTCCGGTCGGAACATTACATGACCGAGGAGGGTGCTCGCGAACTCGATCCGATCGGGGCCTCCTGTGGGGGGCGGGGAGGGGTGAAACGGGGGTGGGGGGAGACGAGGGCGAGGTCAGGGCGCGGTCGGGGGTGGTTCGGGAGGGGTGGGGGAGCGGGTCGGCGCGGGTGTGGGGGATCGCGTGGGAGGTGGGGGCCGAAGCGGTGCGGGGATCGGGTAGGCTGGGCGGAGCCCCTCACGCGGCGCTATCTGACTGAACTCCCCCAGGGCCGGAAGGCAGCAAGGGTAGGTTGGCTCTGGCGGGTGCGTGGGGGGCGCTTGCGTTGGCGGAGTCGGTCCGAGTCGGGTGGAGTCGGTCCGCTTCTGGCGGAGTGAGTCCACGCCTGGCGGAGTCGGTCCGCGTCTGCGGAGTCGGCCGGGCTTGGGGTGCGGGCTTCGGTGGCGGACTCCCCCCGCCCGTCGCGACAGTCCTCGCCCGGTGGTTTTTCCCGGGTTGTCGGTGGGCGCCTATAACCTCGTATACGTGTCGTCTCTCGCGCTGTACCGCCGCTATCGTCCCGAGTCCTTCGCCGAGGTCATCGGGCAGGAGCATGTCACCGACCCGTTGCAGCAGGCCCTGCGGAACAACCGGGTCAATCACGCGTACCTGTTCAGCGGGCCGCGTGGGTGCGGAAAGACGACCAGTGCGCGCATCCTCGCCCGGTGTCTGAACTGCGAGCAGGGGCCGACGCCGACGCCGTGCGGCGAGTGTCAGTCCTGCCGCGACCTCGCGCGGAACGGGCCGGGTTCGATCGACGTGATCGAGATCGACGCCGCCTCCCACGGCGGTGTCGACGACGCCCGTGACCTGCGGGAGAAGGCCTTCTTCGGGCCCGCCTCCAGCCGGTACAAGATCTACATCATCGACGAGGCCCACATGGTCACCTCGGCGGGCTTCAACGCCCTCCTGAAGGTGGTCGAGGAGCCGCCGGAGCACCTCAAGTTCATCTTCGCCACGACCGAGCCAGAGAAGGTCATCGGGACGATTCGCTCGCGTACGCATCACTACCCCTTCCGGCTCGTGCCCCCCGGGACGCTCCGGGACTACCTCGGCGAGGTCTGCGGACGCGAGGGCATTCCCGTCGAGGACGGCGTCCTGCCGCTCGTCGTCCGCGCCGGTGCCGGGTCCGTCCGTGACTCGATGTCCGTCATGGACCAGCTGCTCGCGGGTGCCGCCGAGGACGGCGTGACGTACGCCATGGCGACGTCGCTGCTCGGTTATACGGACGGGTCGCTGCTCGACTCCGTCGTGGACTCCTTCGCGGCCGGTGACGGCGCCGCCGCTTTCGAGGTCGTCGACCGGGTCATCGAGGGCGGCAACGACCCCCGCCGCTTCGTCGCCGACCTTCTGGAGCGGCTGCGGGACCTCGTGATCCTCGCCGCCGTGCCCGACGCCGCCGAGAAGGGGCTCATCGACGCCCCCGTCGACGTCATCGAGCGCATGCAGGCCCAGGCGTCCGTCTTCGGCGCCGCCGAGCTCAGCCGTGCCGCCGACCTGGTCAACACCGGTCTGACCGAGATGCGCGGCGCCACCTCGCCCCGCCTCCAGCTGGAGCTGATCTGCGCGCGCGTGCTGCTGCCCGCCGCCTTCGACGACGAGCGCTCCGTGCAGGCGCGTCTCGACCGGTTGGAGAGGGGCGTCGGTTCCGGTGTCGGTTCCGGGGGCGGCATGGCGACAGCCGGCGCCCCGGCCGCCGCCGTCTACACGCCTCCGCCCGCCGCGCCCGCCATGGCGTACGTCCCCGGGCCCGACGCCCACACGCCCATGGCCCCGCCGCCGCCGCCCCCGGCTGCGCCTTCCGCTCCCGCGGCCCCCGCCGGCGCCGCCCAGCCCGGTGCCTGGCCCGGCGCCGCCGCTCCCGGCAGTGGCGCGCCCGGCGCCTGGCCCGGTGCGGCCGCCCCGGCGGCCCAGTCCGTGCCCGCGGCTCCGGCCGCTCCCGCGCCGCAGGCCGCCGCTCCCGCTGCTGCGCCGGCCTCCTCCGGTGGTGGCGGCGACACGGCCCAGGTGCGGAACCTGTGGCCGCAGATCCTCGACGCCGTGAAGAACCGGCGCCGCTTCACCTGGATCCTGCTCAGTCAGAACGCGCAGGTGGCGGGCTTCGACGGCACCACCCTCCAGCTCGGCTTCCTCAACGCGGGCGCCCGTGACAACTTCGCGAGCAGCGGCAGCGAGGACGTCCTGAAGCAGGCCCTCGCCGAGCAGTTCCAGGTGCAGTGGAAGATCGAGGCGATCATCGACCCCTCGGGCGGTGCCAACCCACCGCCCGCCGCGACCGGCTTCGGCGGTTCCGGCGGCACGGGCGGCTTCGGCGGCACCGGTGGTTCCGGTGGCGGTGGCTTGGGGAACGGCGGCGGCTTCGGGAACGGCGGCTTCGGCAACGGCGGTCGTCCGCCCGCCCCGGCCGCGCCCGCCCCCCAGGCCCCGGCGCCCTCGGCGCAGGCTCCGGCGGCGCCCGCCTTCGCGCAGGCCCCGTCGCCCGCTCCCGTACAGGCGCAGCCCGCCGCCGCGCCGTCGCAGGCGTCCGCGCCCGCTCCGGCGTACGCGCCTCCGCCGCAGACCGTGGCCCCCGAGGACGACGTACCGGAGGAGGACGATCCGGACCTCGTCGACTCCGCCCTCTCCGGCCACGACCTGATCGTGCGCGAGCTCGGCGCCACGGTTGTGGAGGAATACACGAACGAGTAGCGGCGTCTCGCTCGGTGGCCCGCACAAGGGTCTCCGGGCGGCGCGGGCTACCCTGGCTGGCGTGAAGGTCCTCGTCATCGGCGGCGGCGCCCGCGAACACGCCCTGTGCCGCTCTCTCTCCCTCGATCCCGACGTCACCGCTCTGTACTGCGCGCCCGGCAACGCCGGAATCGCGGAGGTCGCCGAGCTGCGTCCCGTCGACCAGCTGGACGGCGAAGCCGTCGCGCGCCTCGCCACCGAGCTCGGTGCCGAGCTGGTCGTCGTCGGCCCGGAGGCCCCGCTCGTCGCGGGTGTCGCCGACGCCGTCCGCGCGGCCGGGATCCCCGTCTTCGGCCCGTCGAAGGCGGCCGCGCAGCTGGAGGGCTCCAAGGCGTTCGCCAAGGACGTCATGGCCGGCGCCGGTGTGCCCACCGCCCGCAGCTACGTCTGCACCACCCCCGAGGAGATCGACGAGGCCCTCGACGCCTTCGGCGCTCCGTACGTCGTGAAGGACGACGGCCTCGCCGCCGGCAAGGGCGTCGTCGTCACCGAGGACATCGAGCAGGCCCGGGCGCACGCGCTCGCCTGCGAGCGGGTCGTCATCGAGGAGTACCTCGACGGTCCCGAGGTCTCCCTCTTCGCCATCACCGACGGCGTCACCGTCCTCCCGCTCCGGCCCGCGCAGGACTTCAAGCGCGCGCTCGACGGCGACGAGGGCCCGAACACCGGCGGCATGGGCGCCTACTCGCCGCTGCCGTGGGCCGACCCCAAGCTGGTCGACGAGGTCATGGAGACCGTCCTCCAGCCGACCGTCGACGAGCTGCGCCGCCGCGGCACCCCGTTCTCCGGTCTGCTGTACGCGGGTCTGGCGATCACCAGCCGCGGCGTCCGGGTCATCGAGTTCAACGCGCGCTTCGGCGACCCGGAGACGCAGGTCGTGCTGGCCCGCCTGAAGACCCCGCTCGCCGGCGTCCTGCTGAACGCGGCCAACGGCACCCTGGACGACCAGGCGCCGCTGAGCTGGAGCGACGAGGCCGCCGTGACGGTGGTCGTCGCCTCGCACAACTACCCGGCCGCCCCGCGCACGGGCGACCCGATCGAGGGCCTGGACGAGATCGCGGAGCTGGACGCCCCGCACGCGTTCGTGCTCCACGCGGGGACGAAGCGGGACGGCGACGCGATCGTCAGCGCGGGCGGCCGGGTCCTCTCGGTCACCGCCACCGGAACGGACCTGGCCGAGGCGCGCGAGCGCGCGTACGCGGCGGTCGGCCGTATCCGTCTTGACGGTTCGCAGCACCGCACGGACATCGCGCGGAAGGCCGCCGAGGGCCGATAGCACCTGACATCGCTTGATTCCTCTTGTGGCCGTGCTGTGGAGAACCCGCGAACAGCACGGCCACAAGTGCGCCATCACCTTTACCCAAAGCCATTCCATCGAGTGACGAATGGGCCATACGGATGACGGTCGCCCAGGCCCCAACTAGGGTGCGGCGGAGGCATTCCGGCACTTGGCCCACCGGCATTGCGATGTCAGTGGCGGGTGCCACAGTGGGGGAGTGAGCAACCGCCACAGGCAGTCCGACCTGGACAGTCCCGACGTGCGCAGGAGGGGGTGGTGAACGGCGTGTCCGGTACCGGTTCCGTTGTCGGCGACGAGTGGGGTGCGCGCGCCGCGCGCTCCCGTGCCCTCGCCGTCCTCCGTGTCCGCGGCAGGGCGCTCGGCCTCGCGGTGCTCCCCGCCGCCGTGGCCGTCGTGCTGTACGCGGGTGAGGTCACCGGCCACTTCACGGGCGCCGGCTGGACCACCGCCCGCTGGATCGTGACCGTCCTCGCGGTCCTCGTCCTCCTCGCCGCCACGGCCGTCGCCCTCGTCGTCGCCCGCGCCCGCCCGGCGGCCACCCCGACGGTGGAGCTCGCCGAGAGCGCGGCCCCCGATCTGTACCGGCTCGTGCGGGACCTGGCCGACCGGCTCGACGTTCCCGCGCCCTCCGCGATAGCCCTGACGCCGGACTGCGACAGCTGGCTGGAGGACCGCAGCCACCGCGCCCACCGCAAGCACCGCCCCGACGGCGGCACCGGCGCCTCCGACCGTGACCAGGCGCCCGTCCTCGTCATAGGCTCCCCGTTCCTGTGGTGGATGCGCGTCGCCGAGCTCCGCGCCGTCCTCGCCCCCGTCGTCGCGGGTACGGGCCCGGCGGCGCACCCCGACATAGCCGCGGCCCGCCGCTTCGTCCGCGGGCTCGACGCGGCCGTCGCCGTCCCGGACACCCCCGGGCTCGACCCCGTCCGCAGGCTCGGCGCCCGGGGCGTCGGGCGGGTCGCCCGCGTCCTGCTCCGCGCCTGCCGCGGGCACGCCGCCGAGATGGAGCGCGGTGTCGCCGCGGCCGGCTCCGAGCGCGCCCAGGCCGTGGACTACGGCGTGCGGATCGTCGCCCAGGAGCAGGTCGGCCTGGCGTACGCGGGCTGGGACCGGCTCCTGACCCGGGTCGCGCTGCCCGCCTGGCGCATGGGCCGCTGGCCCGCCCGGCTCGACGCCGGGGTGGTCTCCGCCCTGACCGAGCTCTCCCGCCGCGACCGGCTCGCGGAGGGCTTCTCCTCCCGGCTCGGGGACCGGCCCGCCTGCGACCTCCTGGAGGAGCCGGGCGCGGTCGACGAGGCGACCTCGCTGCTGGCCGCCCGTCTCTTCCACGGCGGCCCGGCCGCCCCCGGCCCCGACTGGGCGCCGGTGGAGTGGAGCCAGTACCCGGAAGAGGTCGTCGACCGGAAGTGGCGTACGGACGCGGCCCGGCTCCACGAGGTCCTCGACCGCCTCGGCGTGGCCGACTCGGCCACCGGAGGGGCCGACGGGACCGACGGGACCGGAGGCGACGGGGCGGCTTCCGACGGCCCGACCCTGACCCGGGTGATCGCCCACCTCTCCGCCGCGCCCGCGCCCCCGAAGCCGGAGCGGCCCGCCCTCCTCGACGGGGAGGAGCGGGAACCGGACGCGGAGGACGAGCCGGAGGACGAGCCCGAGCAGGTCAATCCCGCCGCCGAGGCGCTCGCCGGAGCGCTCACCGCCTTCCTCGCCCGCGAGGAGGCGGCCCGCGAGGCCCGGGTGGCCGCGGCGGAGGCGGCGCCCCGGACGCACGACCAGGCCATGGACCACGCCCAGGCCGGAACCGCCTCGGAAGGGCACGGCCACCCCGGCCACCCCGGCTCGGCCCCCGGCCCGGACTCTCCCGCCGCCCCCGCCCCCGCCGCCGTCCCGCCGGTCATCCACATCCCGGTCAGCGGCCCCGACGGCCCCCTGCCGCTCTTCCCGCTCCAGCCGCCCCGCACCGGACGGGACCTGCTCGCCGACCACGTGACGGCGATGGTCTGCTGCGCCGCCGTGGACACCGCCGAGGCCGCCCCCGGCCTCGACTGGCTCGACGGCCCCGCCCTCCTCGTCGGCGGCGAGCGCGCGGCCGACCTCGGCCCCCGGGTGCTCGCGCTCGTCGAGGAGGGCGACCCGGAGCCCCTGCGGGCCTGGCTCGCGAGCACCGGCGTACGCCCGGAGAAGCCCGTCCGCCTCGTCTGAAACACGGGTGCCCCGGAGGGCTGTCTTCCACTCTCGTCAATTCACGACGAAGGGTGACGGAGTGCGTGCGTTATGTGATGTGCTGGAGACCGGCACTGACAAAGGCAAGAACCAGAGGCACTGACCAATCACGGCCAACGAACCAACCAACCGACCGGGGGAGTCGAGGGAGGGGCGCAGCATGGGGGCGGACCAGATCAGGCGCTGGGAGTCCGGCGCGCTCGCGCACGCGGTGAGCGATCCCTTCGGCCAGGGCCCCCTGCCCTGGCTGCGCGGCTCGGAGAACTACTTCGACGACACGGGCCAGATGGTCCCCTGGTACGCGGACGAGACGCTCGCCCGGGGCCGCAGCGGCGGCCCGCGCACCGCCGACGACGTGAAGCGCCAGATCAAGGGCTTCGCCTCGACCAGCGCGGTGGCGCCCGGCGAGTCGATCGACTTCCACGTCACGGTCGACCCGCCCCAGGAGTTCCTGGTCGACGTGTACCGGATCGGTCACTACGGCGGCGACGGCGCCGCGAAGATCACCACGAGCCCGCGGCTCTCCGGGATCGTCCAGCCCGCGCCCCTCACCGCCGACCGCACGGTCTCCTGCCACCACTGGTGGCAGTCCTGGCGGCTCCAGGTCCCCTCGTACTGGACGCTCGGGGCGTACGTCGCCGTGCTCACCACCGCCGACGGCTACCGCTCCCACATCCCCTTCACGGTCCGCGACGGCCACCCGGCGGACCTCCTCCTCGTCCTCCCGGACGTGACCTGGCAGGCGTACAACCTCTACCCGGAGGACGGCCGGACGGGCGCCAGCCTCTACCACGCCTGGGACGAGGAGGGCCGGCTGCTCGGCGAGGAGGACGCGGCCGTCACCGTCTCCTTCGACCGGCCGTACGCGGGCGCGGGCCTCCCGCTGCACGTCGGCCACGCCTACGACTTCATCCGCTGGGCCGAGCGCTACGGCTACGACCTCGCGTACGCCGAGACCCGCGACCTGCACGCGGGCCGCGTCGACCCGACCCGCTACCGGGGACTGGTCTTCCCGGGCCACGACGAGTACTGGTCGGCGCCCATGCGCCGTACCGCCGAGCTCGCCCGCGAGCAGGGCACGTCGCTCGTCTTCCTCTCCGCCAACACCATGTACTGGCAGGTGGAGCTCGGTCCCTCCCCGTCCGGCGTCCCGGACCGCCTCCTCACCTGCCGCAAGCGCCGCGGCCCCGGCCGCCCCGCGCTGTGGCGGGAGGTCGACCGGCCCGAGCAGCGCCTGCTCGGCATCCAGTACGCGGGACGGGTGCCCGAACCGCACCCGCTGGTCGTGCGGAACGCCGAGCACTGGCTGTGGGAGGCCACTGGCGCGGGCGAGGGCGACGAACTCCCCGGCCTGGTCGCGGGCGAGGCCGACCGCTACTTCCCGCGCACGGCGCTCCCCGAGCACGAGGGCCGCATCCTGCTCGCCCACTCGCCCTACCGGGACGGCGACGGAGCCGTCCGCCACCAGGAGACCTCGCTCTACAAGGCGCCCTCCGGCGCCTGGGTCTTCGCCTCCGGCACCTTCGCCTGGTCCCCGGCGCTCGACCGCCCGGGCCATGTCGACTCCCGGGTCCAGCGCGCCACGGCGAACCTCCTCGACCGCATCTGCAAGAGGGAATGAGGGAGGTCCGGGCGGGCCCGGCGATCGGGTCCGCCCGCGCGTGCGAGAGAATCGGACTCGCTCCTGGATCAACCTACGCGGAGGAACCGTGTCCGGATTCGTAGAAAAGCCCGAGCCCGTCCAGGTCCCGGGCCTTACCCATCTCCACACGGGCAAGGTCCGCGACCTGTACCGGAACGAGGCCGGGGACCTCGTCATGGTCGCGAGCGACCGCATGTCCGCGTACGACTGGGTCCTGCCGACCGAGATCCCCGACAAGGGCCGGGTCCTCACCCAGCTCTCGCTGTGGTGGTTCGACCAGCTCGCCGACCTGGTCCCGCACCACGTCATCTCGACCGAGCTCCCCGAGGGCGCCCCCGCCGACTGGGCCGGCCGCACCACGATCTGCAAGTCCCTGGACATGGTGCAGGTCGAGTGCGTCGCCCGCGGCTACCTCGCCGGCTCCGGTCTCCTGGAGTACGACGAGTCCCGCACCGTCTGCGGCGTCGCGCTCCCCGAGGGCCTCACCGACGGCTCCGAGCTGCCCGCGCCGATCTTCACCCCGGCGACGAAGGCCGCCGTCGGCGACCACGACGAGAACGTGTCGTACGAGGAGGTCGCCCGCCAGGTCGGCGCCGAGACCGCCGCGCAGCTGCGTCAGACGACCCTCGCCGTCTACGGCCGGGCCCGGGACATCGCCCGCGAGCGCGGGATCATCCTGGCGGACACGAAGTTCGAGTTCGGCTTCGACGGGGAGACCCTCGTCATCGCCGACGAGGTCCTCACCCCGGACTCCTCGCGCTTCTGGCCGGCCGACCTGTGGGAGCCGGGCCACGCCCAGCCCTCGTACGACAAGCAGTTCGTCCGTGACTGGCTGACGTCCCCGGCCTCCGGCTGGGACCGCAAGAGCGAGACCCCGCCGCCGCCGCTCCCGCAGGAGGTCGTCGACGCGACCCGCGCGAAGTACCTGGAGGCGTACGAGCTCCTGACCGGCAAGGCCTGGTCGGACAGCTTCTAGCCCCGGAGCCCGGACCCGGTTCCCCGGAGCCCCGGAGACACGAAGAAGCCCCCCGGTCGATGACCGGGGGGCTTCTTCACTGAGCGGACGACGAGATTCGAACTCGCGACCCTCACCTTGGCAAGGTGATGCTCTACCAGCTGAGCCACGTCCGCATGCGCCGTAGCGCGGGGCTAACTATACCCATCCTTTCGCCTGCGCGAGACGCACGGCCGTGTGACGGTTCTCGGCGCCGAGCTTCGCGGCGGCCGAGGAGAGGTAGTTCCGGACCGTTCCGGGGGAGAGCGAAGCGCGCCTGGCGATCTCCGTGACGGGCGCGCCGTCGGCCGAGAACTCCAGGACCTCGGCCTCCCGGGCGGTCAGCGGCGAGTCCCCGGCGGCGATGGCGTCGGAGGCCAACTCCGGGTCCACGTAACGGTTTCCGGCGTGGACGGTACGGATGATCTCGGCGAGGCGCTGGGCGCTGACGGTCTTCGGTACGAAGCCGCGGACGCCGGCGGAGAGGGCCCGCTTGAGGTGCCCGGGGCGGCCGTGACCGGTCACGATCATGGTCCGGCAGGAGGGCAGTTCGTCGCGGATCGATGTGGCGACCGTCACACCGTCGGCGCCCGGCATCTGGAGATCGAGGACGGCGACGTCGGGCCGGTGGGCGAGGGCCATGGCGAGCGCCTCGGGCCCGGTCGCGGCCTCGGCGACGACGACGAGGTCGTCCTCCAGGCCGAGCAGGGCGGCGACGGCGCCCCGGATCAGGTGCTCGTCGTCGGCGAGCAGGACCCGCACGCGTACGGGTTCGGATACGGGCTCGGTCATCGCTCTCCCTCGGTACGGGTGCCGGTACTGGCTTCGGTACGGGTCTCGGTACGGGCCTCCGGCACCCGGCGGCCCTCCTGGTGGGCCAGCGGGATCCGGGCGGACACCCGGAACGTACCGCCGCCGCCGGGTCCGGCCTCCAGCTCTCCGCCGACGGCCGCGATCCGCTCCCGCAGCCCGGCGAGCCCGGACCCGGGCCGTGCGGCCCCCGCGCCCGTCCGTTCCGCCCCGTCGTTCTCCACGGTCAGCACCACGGCGCCCTCCTCCTCCCGTACGGCGATGGCGCACCGCCGCGCGTCCCCGTGCCGCAGCACGTTCGTCGTCGCCTCCCGGACGACCCAGCCGAGCGCGGCCTGGACGTCGTCGGGCAGTCCGGGCCCGTCGGCGGCGACCTCGCACGCGATCCCGGCCGCGTCGAGCACGCCCCTGGCGCCCTCCAGCTCCACCCGCAGGTCGGCCTCGCGGTAGCCCCGTACGACGTCCCGGAGTTCGCGCTGGGACTCGCGGGCGATCCGCTGCACCTCGGTCATCTGGTCGACGGCCTCGGGGCGTTCGCGCCGGGCGAGCTGGACGGCGAGCTCGCTCTTGAGCGCGATCACCGACAGGTTCCGCCCGAGGATGTCGTGCAGGTCCCGGCCGAACCGCAGCCGTTCCTCGGCGACCGCGAGGCGGGCCTTGAGGTCGCGGGAGCGCTCCAGCTCCCAGACGATCTTCATCAGCCAGGCGGAGAAGCCACAGGCGAAGGCGAGGCCGTAGCCGCCGAGGACGGTGCCGACGGCGGAGCCGAGGGCCTCGGCCGGGTGGAGTCCCAGCGCGGCGCCGGCGCCGCCGGTCGCGAGTGCGGCGGCCGGGACGAGGTACAGGACGCGTCGGGGGCGGCGGACGCAGAGCACGAGTCCGCCGAGGGAGAAGACGACCATGCCGGTCACGACGGCGACGGCGGTCGCGGCGTCCGCGAGCACCCCGGTGGCCCGCAGGGTGAGCAGGGCCAGCGCGCCGCCCGCCGTGACGGCGACCTCGGCGGTGATGAGCCGGACCGGCCGGTCGCGCCGGTCGAGGACCCAGTCCAGGGCCCGCGAGGACAGCGCGGCGGTCAGCACGGCGTGCGCGCAGACCAGCAGGGTGACGGCGGCGGCGACGGGCGTGGCCACCGCCTCGTCCCGGGCGCTGGAGAAGGGCACGAGCCCGATGGAGGCGATTTCGAGCACCGCGAAGAAGTGGAAGCTCCACCGTGTGTAGAGCTCCACCTTGGCCGCGTTCCCGCGCCGGCTCCACCACCCCGTCAGCCTGGACACGCGCCCGGCCCCCCTCTCGACTACCTGCGCGGTTCCCAGCGGAACCACTTGCGGACAGCAAACACGGTGAGGACAGCCCAGGCCAGCGTGGTGAGCACGGCGGTCACCAGGTCCTTCGTGTCACCGACGCCGAGCCATCCGGCCCGGACGAGCTCCATGACGCCGCTGAGCGGCAGCAGTTGGGCGAGGCTCGCGAGGGTGTCGGGGAGGAGGTCGCGGGGGACCATCAGCCCGGAGCCCATGGCGGAGACCAGGAAGAACGGCAGGGTGGTGAGGCCCGCGCTCTCGACGTTCCGGGTGATGGCGGTGGTCACGGCGGCGAGGCCGGCGAGCAGCGGGACGGCGGCGAGCAGCCCGAGGAGGAGCAGGTCGGGGCGGTCCGGCGCGGGGGCGTCGAGGGCGAGGACGCCGCCGACGGTCAGGGCGGCGCACTGGAAGAGGGCGATGGCGGCGGAGGGGAGCGCGGCGCCGCCGAGGATCTCCAGGTCGGTGGCCTCGCCGGTGCGCAGCCGCTTGAGGACGAGTTCCTCGCGGCGGGCGACGAGGGCGGAGACGAGGCCCATGTAGACGACGAGGACGAGGACCAGGCCGGTGCCGCCGACGAGGGTGGCGGCGGCCATGCCGCCGGGCAGTTCCTCGGTGCCCATCTGTCCGAGCGTGGACCGCAGGGTGAGGATCATCAGGAGCGGCAGGAGCAGGACGATGAACAGGTTGTTCTTGTTCCGTCCGAGGAGGGTGAGTTCGGCTCGCCCGAGGGCGAGGATCCGGGTGCGTGCCAGGGCGGGGGAGCTCATCGGACCTCGGCCTCCTGCTGGTCGGTGCGGGACGCGGCGCCGGACGCGGTCCCGGTGTCGGACGCGATCTCCAGGAAGGCTTCTTCCAGGGAGGCGGAACGGGCGTCGAGCCCTTCGAGCCGTACGCCGTGTTCCCTTGCCCAGCCGAGGAGTTCCCCGAGGTCGTCCTGGAGGGCGTGGGTACGGATCTCCACGCGTCCGCCGTCCTCGGCGGCGGCCCGCAGGCTCAGCGGGAGGCGCGCGGCGGGGACGTCGGCGGGGAGGGTGAAGCGGATGCGGGCGGGCCGGGCGGCGGTGACCTCGGCGGGGGTGCCGGAGAGGACGATCCGCCCCGCGTGCATGATCGCGAGCCGGTCGGCGAGGGACTCGGCCTCCTCCAGGTAGTGCGTGGTGAGGAGGACCGTGGTGCCGCCGTCGCGGAGCCGCCGCACGAGTTCCCAGGTGTCGCGGCGGCCCTCCGCGTCGAGGCCGGTGGTCGGTTCGTCGAGGAAGAGGACCTCGGGCCGGCCGAGGAGGGCGAGCGCGAGGTCGAGGCGCCGTCGTTCGCCGCCGGAGAGCTGCTTGATGCGTACGCGCTCCCGCCCGGTGAGCCCGGTCTCGGCGAGGGCCTCGGCGGCCGGCCGGGCGTTGCTGGTGCAGCCGGCCCACATCCGTACGGTTTCGGCCACCGTGAGATCGCTGGGGAAGCCGCCTTCCTGGAGCATCACGCCGATGCGGGGGCGGACGGCGGCCCGCTCGCGGTACGGGTCGTGGCCGAGGACCCGGGCGGTGCCGGCGCTGGGGGCGGCGAGGCCTTCGAGGAGTTCGACGGTGGAGGTCTTGCCCGCGCCGTTGGTGCCGAGGAGGGCGAAGATCTCCCCGCGGCGGACGGTGAAGGAGAGGCCGCGGACGGCCTCGAACCCTCCGGAGTAGGAGCGGCGCAGGTCCTCCGCCTCGATCGCGTTGGTCATGTGACCAGGCTCCCGTCGGCGGGGGCCGTCAGGCAGTGCGCGCTGTCATCACCGCGACTGACAAATGTCATGCCGCAGGCGAAGGCCGGACACGACGAAGGCCGGACACGACGAAGGCCCCGGTTCAGAGAACCAGGGCCTTCGACTTCCTGAGCGGACGACGAGATTCGAACTCGCGACCCTCACCTTGGCAAGGTGATGCTCTACCAACTGAGCCACGTCCGCATGCCTCCGACCGGCTTTCACCGGGCGGTGCGAGCACCACTCTACCTGATGCACCGGAGTGCTTGGTAATGCGATGCAGAGCGGGTGACAGGAATTGCACACTGCGCCTTCCCCCTGGAAGGGGGATGTTCTGCTACTGAACTACACCCGCACGCTGCGTGAGGTTCGGCTTTGCGGCCTTGCCCCTCGGCGTGATCCAAACTCTAGCGGATCATCGGGGGTGGAACGCAAATCCGCTCCCGGACCCGCTGTCGGACCCGCTGTCGGGCCCGGTCCCGGACCCCGCCCCCCGGCCTCTCCCCGGAGCCGCTCAGCTCGCGGCTCGGAAGGCCTCGTACACCCGCTTCGGGATGCGGCCGCGGGCCGGCACGTCCATCTTGTTGGACTGCGCCCAGGCGCGGACCGCCGCCGGGTCGGGGGCGAGGGAGGTGTGCGTGAAGGTCGCGACGGAGGGGCGCTTCGTGGCGCCTGTCACGTTTCCGGACCCGGACGACTGCTTGCGGCCGGCGGCGAGGTAGGGCGCGAGACTCTTGCGGAGTTTCTCGGCATTGGCAGCATTCAGGTCGATCTCGTATGTCTTGCCGTCGAGGCCGAAGGCGACCGTTTCAGCTGCTTCTCCACCGTCGATGTCGTCGGAGAGAGTGACTACCACGCGCTGAGCCACGGATATCGGTCCTTTCCTGCGGCCGCCGGGGTCGCGAGGTGCTTGTGGCACCTCTGACGTGCGGCGATGCCGGACGGTCGGCTGTGCCGAAGCAATACTGTTGTGCTCTGGATTCCTTTGTACAGCGGCAAGCGTCGCATTGTGAAGCCCCGGCAATTGTTTCAGCGTGTCCCGCCGGATTGAGGGCCGCAATATTTCGCTGGAATTTTGCGCGCGAACGTGCTCGTGCGATGCGGGGTGCGTTCGTGGTCCGTTCGCGGACGGTTCATGGAGCTTTGGTGATCTCTTTGGAGGATCCTTCAGATCTCTACCCGCGTAGAATTTAGAGGGAGGTACGCTGAGCAGACCGCCCACGCAACACACCACCGGGAGTGCCAGTGGCACGCGTCGTAGTCGACGTCATGCTCAAGCCGGAGATTCTGGACCCTCAGGGGCAGGCGGTGCAGCGTGCACTGCCCCGCCTGGGATTCGCCGGAATCGCCGACGTCCGTCAGGGGAAGCGCTTCGAGCTGGAGGTGGAGGGACCGGTCGACGACGCCGCCCTCGCCCGCATCCATGAGATGGCCGAAACCTTCCTTGCCAACACCGTGATCGAAGACTTCGTCGTGAAGGTGGAGTCGTGACCGCACGCATCGGCGTCGTCACGTTCCCCGGAACGCTCGACGACCAGGACGCGCTGCGTGCCGCCCGCCTGGCGGGCGCCGAGCCCGTCTCGCTCTGGCACCGCGACAAGGACCTCAAGCAGGTCGACGCCGTGGTCCTGGCCGGCGGCTTCTCCTACGGCGACTACCTGCGGGCCGGAGCCATCTCCCGCTTCTCGCCGGTGATGGAGACGATCATCGAGCAGGCGAAGGCGGGCATGCCCGTCCTCGGCATCTGCAACGGCTTCCAGATCCTCACCGAGGCCCACCTGCTGCCGGGCGCGATGCTGCGCAACAACCACCTCCACTTCATCTGCCGCGACCAGAAGCTGCGGGTGGAGAACGCGGAGACCGCCTGGACCTCGGACTACGTCCAGGGCCAGGAGATCGAGGTCCCGCTCAAGAACATGGACGGCCGGTACGTCGCCGACGAGCGCACGCTCGACGAGCTGGAGGCCGAGGGGCGGGTGGCCTTCCGCTACCTCGACGTCAACCCCAACGGCTCGCTCCGCGACATCGCCGGAATCACCAACGCCGCGGGCAACGTGGTCGGCCTCATGCCGCACCCGGAGCACGCCGTCGAGCCGCTGATCGGCACCGGCAAGACGGACGGCCTCGGTTTCTTCACCTCGATCCTCAAGAAGCTGGTCAACGCCTGATGAGCCTCGACACCGTCAAGCACGCGAGCGAGACGCCGGACAGCGAGCAGCCCTGGAAGGAGCTCGGCCTCAAGGAGGACGAGTACGCGCGCATCCGCGAGATCCTCGGCCGCCGTCCCACCGGCGCCGAGCTCGCCATGTACTCCGTCATGTGGTCCGAGCACTGCTCCTACAAGAGCAGCAAGGTCCACCTGAAGCAGTTCGGCGAGAAGACCCCCGCCAACGACGCCATGCTCGTCGGCATCGGTGAGAACGCGGGCGTCGTCGACGTCGGCCAGGGGTACGCGGTCACCTTCAAGGTCGAGTCGCACAACCACCCCTCGTACATCGAGCCCTACCAGGGCGCGGCCACGGGCGTCGGCGGCATCGTCCGCGACATCCTCGCCATGGGTGCCCGCCCGGTCGCGGTCGTCGACCCGCTGCGCTTCGGCGCGGCCGACCACCCCGACACCAAGCGCGTGCTGCCCGGTGTCGTCGCCGGCATCGGCGGCTACGGCAACTGCCTCGGCCTGCCGAACATCGGCGGCGAGGTCGTCTTCGACTCCTGCTACCAGGGCAACCCCCTGGTCAACGCCGGCTGCATCGGCGTCATGAAGCACGAGGACATCCACCTCGCCAAGGCCTCCGGCCCCGGCAACAAGGTCATCCTGTACGGCGCCCGCACGGGCGGCGACGGCATCGGCGGCGTCTCGGTCCTCGCGTCCGAGACCTTCGACGACACCAAGCCGGCCAAGCGCCCCGCCGTCCAGGTCGGCGACCCCTTCCAGGAGAAGCTCCTCATCGAGTGCACCCTGGAGATCTTCAAGGAGAAGCTCGTCGCGGGCATCCAGGACCTCGGCGGCGCCGGGCTCTCCTGCGCCACGTCCGAGCTGGCCTCCGCGGGCTCCGGCGGCATGCGGGTCGACCTGGAGAAGGTCCACCTGCGCGACGCCACGCTCTCGCCCGAGGAAATCCTCATGAGCGAGTCGCAGGAGCGCATGTGCGCGATCGTCGAGCCGCAGCACGTGGACCGCTTCCTGGAGATCTGCGAGAAGTGGGACGTCATCGCGGTCGTCATCGGTGAGGTCACCGAGGGCGAGCGGCTGGAGATCTTCTGGCACGGCGAGCAGATCGTCGACGTGCCGCCGCGCTCCGTCGCTCACGAGGGCCCGACGTACCACCGGCCGTACGCCCGTCCGGAGTGGCAGGACGCGCTCCAGGCCGACGACGCCGGCAAGCTGCCCCGTCCGCAGGACGGCGCCGAGCTCAAGGACCAGGTCCTCAGGCTCGTCTCCTCGCCGAACCAGGCCTCCAAGTCCTGGATCACGGACCAGTACGACCGGTTCGTGCAGGGCAACACGGTCCTGGCGCAGCCCGAGGACGCCGGCATGGTCCGCATCGACGAGGAGACCAACCTCGGCGTGGCCATGGCGACCGACGGCAACGGCCGGTACGCGAAGCTCGACCCGTACACGGGTGCGCAGCTCGCGCTCGCGGAGGCGTACCGCAACGTCGCCGCCTCCGGTGCCAAGCCGCTCGCGATCTCCGACTGCCTGAACTTCGGTTCGCCCGAGGACCCGGCCGTGATGTGGCAGTTCGCCGAGGCCACCCGCGGTCTCGCGGACGGCTGCTTCCAGCTGGGCACGCCGGTCACCGGCGGCAACGTCTCGCTCTACAACCAGACGGGCGAGACCGCGATCCACCCGACGCCGGTCGTGGCCGTGCTCGGTGTGATCGACGACGTGAACCGCCGTACGCCGATCGCCTTCGCGGAAGAGGGCCAGCTCCTCTACCTGCTCGGCGACACGCGCGAGGAGTTCGGCGGCTCGGCGTGGTCCGAGGTGATCCACCAGCACCTCGGCGGCATGCCGCCGGCCGTGGACCTCGACCGCGAGAAGCTGCTCGGCGAGATCCTCATCTCGGCCTCCCGCGACGGCATGATCGACGCGGCGCACGACCTGTCCGACGGCGGTCTCGTGCAGGCGGTCGTCGAGTCCTGCCTGCGCGGCGGGAACGGCGCGCGCCTGGTCGTCCCCGAGGGCCTGGACGCCTTCACCTTCCTCTTCAGCGAGTCGGCGGGCCGTGCGGTCGTCGCCGTCCCGCGCAGCGAGGAGCTCCGCTTCACCGACATGTGCGGTGCGCGGGGTCTGCCGGCGACCCGGATCGGTGTCGTCGACGGCGACGCCGTGGACGTGCAGGGCGAGTTCGCGCTCTCGCTCGCGGAGCTCCGCGAGGCCCACGAGGCCACGATCCCGGCCCTGCTGGCCTGATCGCTCGTACGGAAGAGCCCCCGCCCTCGATCGGGCGGGGGCTCTTCCGCGTGCTCAGTCGTCCAGGGAGAGGAAGGCGTCCGCCTCCTCGATGTCCTCGACGCACTCGTCGATGTCGGTGGCCTTGCCGCCCATGAGGGTGAAGAAGAGGCCGCCTCTCATCGAGATGCCCCGGTCGCCGTGGTCGGCGTGCCACTTGTGGGTGGTGAGGACGTGCCCGCGTCCGTCGACGTAGATGCCCTCGACCTCGATGCGCATGGTGCCGCCGGTGTACGCGAAGATCTCTCCGTAGTGGGCGAGGATGTTGTCGCGGCCCTTGAAGTGGCCGCCGAACCGGGTGCTGCCGGGCGAGTGGTGGGTGCAGTCGCTGGTCATGAGGTCGCTCAGCGCCTGCATGTCGCCCTGTTCGAACGCTTCGTAGCCCCGCCGCACCAAGGCGGCGTCGGGGTGCTCGTGGTGGGTCATGGTCCCGTCACAGCCTCTCGCGGAAAAGGGGACCTCCTCTTTCCAGTCTCGGCGCTAGCCTCGGGCCATGCCACCCGCCAAGAAGCGCCCCCGCAGGTACGACCCCGCCAAGACCAGGGCCGCCGTGCTGGCCCAGTTCCGGCATGTACGGGACGCGGCCGCCGCGCTGCCGTCCGAGGCGCTCGACGGGCCGACGCGGCTCGGCGACTGGACCGTACGGGAGCTGCTCGCGCACCTGACGATGGTGCTGGGCTCCCTCTCGCAGCGCCTCGCGGAGGCGGAGCCCGTACGGCGTGAACTCGCCCTCGCCGACTGGCCGCTCGCGACCGCGAAGGGTGCGGCCGGCATCGACGAGGACACCCGGGCGATCGCCACGGACGACCTGCCGGCCCTGTTCGACCGGACGCTCGCGGTCTTCGAGGAGCGGCTCGCGTCGGCCTCCGACGAGCGGCTCGTGACGACGCGCTTCGGGGCGATGTCCCTGGGCGACTTCCTCGTGACCCGGACGGTCGAGCTGGTCGTCCACACCGACGACCTGAACGCGGCGACCGGCGCGGACGTCCCGTTCGACCGGCAGGCGCTCGCGGCCTGCACCCGGCTCCTCGCGGACGCCCTGGCGTCGAAGGCCCCCGGCGGCGCGGTGGAGGTGCGGATCCCGCCGTACGCGGTCGTGCAGTGCGTGGAGGGTCCCCGGCACACCCGGGGCACCCCGCCCAACGTCGTCGAGACGGACCCGCTGACCTGGATCAGGCTGGCGACGGGCCGGACGGCGTGGGCGGCGGAGCGCGCGGCGGCCCGGGTGAGCGCGAGCGGCGAGCGGGCCGATCTGACGGACTTCCTGCCCGTCATGGGGTAGCCCGCGGAACCGTACGGCGGCCTGCTCCGTCCCACCTCCATGCCGAAGCCACGCGCCGCACTCGCCGCCCTGGTCCCGCTCGCCCTCCTCCTCGCCGCCTGCGGGACCGAGTCGGGCTCCGGCGCGGCTCCCGCGGGGACCCTCGATCCCGGGCTGTCCGTGGCGGGGACGCACTGGACGGTCGACGCCGTGACGGTCGACGGCCGCAGGTCCACCGCCCCGGCGGGCGGGGGCGCGGGCGTCGCGTTCGGGGAGGACGGGAAGGCGCGGGGGAACACGGGCTGCAACCGCTTCGGCGCCACGGTCGCCGTCGACGGCGACACCCTCACCGTGACCCGGGAGGAGATCACGGCGATCGGCTGCTCCGGCGACCGGCAGCGCTTCGAGGAGGCCTTCGTGGCCGCCTTCTCGGGCCCCCTGAAGGGCACGGTCAAGGGGGAGCGGCTCACGCTCGTCTCCGCCGACGGCACCAAGGGCCTCGATCTGACCGCCGAGCCCGACGCGCCCCTGCGCGGCACCACCTGGAAGATCGACTCCCTCGTCTCGGGGGACACGGCCTCCTCGCTGCCGGAGGGCAGCGGTGCGAAGGCGAAGTTCACGATCGGCGAGGACGGCCGGGTCTCCGGCAACCTCGGCTGCAACAACTTCTCCGCCGCCGCCCGCGTCGACGGCACCACCCTGACGATCGACGGCCCGGCGGCGACCACCCGCATGATCTGCACGCCGCCGCAGATGGAGCTGGAGACGCGGCTGTACGAGCTCCTCGACGGCCCGCTGACCTATCGGCTGAACCACCGAACGCTGACCCTCACCGACGGCTCCGGCGCGGGCCTCGGGGCCGGGGCGGAGGGGTAGCGGGAGTCGAAAGAAGGTGCACTCCGTCACATCGCGGGGGGCGCCGACAGCTGGTACGAGCGTCCGCTCACAGGGGGTCGGGGGCCGGGAACCCTTCCGGCGCCTGCCTCGTGGGCCCCTCCAAGGCCGAGTTGATCATTTCGTGTGATCCCACGAGCCCGGCCACCTCCGCTTTTCCTCAATTCGGACCAGTGGTCGAGCCCGTCTACACTCGGAAACGTGCCACGCGGAGACGGTCGACTCAATCACGACTTGCTCCCCGGAGAGAAAGGCCCCCAGGACGCTTGTGGCGTCTTCGGTGTCTGGGCTCCGGGTGAAGAGGTCGCAAAGCTCACGTACTTCGGGCTCTACGCCCTCCAGCATCGGGGTCAGGAATCCGCGGGAATCGCGGTGAGCAACGGCTCCCAGATCCTCGTCTTCAAGGACATGGGACTTGTCTCCCAGGTCTTCGACGAGACTTCTCTCGGTTCCCTCCAAGGTCATATCGCGGTCGGTCACGCCCGCTACTCGACCACCGGGGCTTCCGTGTGGGAGAACGCGCAGCCGACGTTCAGGGCGACCGCCCACGGCTCGATCGCGCTCGGCCACAACGGCAACCTGGTGAACACGGCGCAGCTCGCCGAGATGGTCGCCGACCTTCCCAAGAAGGAAGGCCGCTCCACCCGGGTGGCCGCGACCAACGACACCGACCTGCTCACCGCGCTCCTCGCGGCCCAGGTCGACGAGGACGGCGAGCCGCTCACCATCGAGCAGGCCGCCGCGAAGGTCCTCCCCGACGTCCGGGGCGCCTTCTCCCTCGTCTTCATGGACGAGCACACGCTCTACGCGGCCCGTGACCCGCAGGGCATCCGCCCGCTGGTCCTCGGTCGGCTCGAGCGCGGCTGGGTCGTCGCATCCGAGTCCGCCGCCCTCGACATCTGCGGCGCCAGCTACGTCCGCGAGGTCGAGCCGGGCGAGATGATCGCGATCGACGAGAACGGCATCCGTACCTCGCGATTCGCGGAAGCGAAGCCCAAGGGCTGTGTCTTCGAGTACGTCTACCTGGCGCGTCCCGACACGGACATCGCCGGCCGGAACGTGTACCTCTCCCGCGTGGAGATGGGCCGTCGCCTGGCCAAGGAGGCGCCCGTCGAGGCCGACCTGGTGATAGCGACGCCGGAGTCCGGCACCCCGGCCGCCATCGGCTACGCCGAGGCCTCGGGCATCCCCTTCGGCGCGGGCCTGGTGAAGAACGCCTACGTGGGCCGCACCTTCATCCAGCCCTCCCAGACCATTCGCCAGCTGGGCATCCGGCTGAAGCTGAACCCCCTCAAGGAAGTCATCAAGGGCAAGCGCCTGGTGGTCGTCGACGACTCGATCGTCCGCGGCAACACCCAGCGCGCGCTGGTCCGGATGCTCCGCGAGGCCGGCGCGGCCGAGATCCACATCCGGATCTCCTCGCCGCCGGTCAAGTGGCCCTGCTTCTTCGGCATCGACTTCGCGACCCGCGCGGAGCTGATCGCCAACGGCATGTCGATCGAGGAGATCGGCACGTCGCTCGGTGCGGACTCGCTCTCGTACATCTCCCTGGAGGGGATGATCGAGGCGACCACCATCCAGAAGCCGAACCTCTGCCGTGCCTGCTTCGACGGCGAGTACCCGATGGAGCTCCCGGACCCCGAGCTCCTCGGCAAGCAGCTCCTGGAGACCGAGCTGGCCGCCGGCCCCGCCGCCACGGCGGCCGCCGACGCGCTCCGTCGCCCGTAACGACACGAAAGTTCTCACCCCCATGTCTGAGACCACCGGTGCCAGCTACGCGAGCGCGGGCGTCGACATCGAAGCGGGCGACCGCGCCGTCGAGCTCATGAAGGAGTGGGTGAAGAAGACGCAGCGCCCCGAGGTCCTCGGCGGCCTCGGCGGTTTCGCCGGCCTCTTCGACGCCTCCGCCCTCAAGCGCTACGAGCGTCCGCTCCTCGCCTCCGCGACCGACGGCGTCGGCACGAAGGTCGACATCGCCCGCCAGATGGGCGTGTACGACACGATCGGCCACGACCTGGTCGCGATGGTCATGGACGACATCGTCGTCTGCGGCGCCGAGCCGCTCTTCATGACCGACTACATCTGCGTCGGCAAGGTCCACCCCGAGCGGGTGGCCGCCATCGTCAAGGGCATCGCCGAGGGCTGCGTCCTCGCCGGCTGCGCCCTCGTCGGCGGCGAGACGGCGGAGCACCCGGGCCTCCTCGGCCCGGACGACTTCGACGTCGCCGGTGCCGGCACGGGTGTCGTGGAGTACGACCGGCTGCTCGGCGCGGATCGCATCCGTACGGGGGACGCGGTCATCGCCATGGCCTCCTCGGGTCTTCACTCCAACGGGTACTCGCTCGTCCGGCACGTGGTCTTCGACCGCGCCGGCATGACCCTCGACCAGCAGGTCGAGGAGCTCGGCCGGACGCTCGGCGAGGAGCTCCTGGAGCCCACCAAGATCTACTCGCTCGACTGCCTGGCCCTCACCCGGACCACGGACGTCCACGCGTACAGCCACATCACGGGCGGCGGCCTCGCGGCCAACCTGGCCCGGGTGATCCCGGACGGCCTGCACGCCACGGTCGACCGTTCCACCTGGACCCCGGGCGCGATCTTCGACCTGGTCGGCAAGGCCGGTCAGGTGGAGCGCCTGGAGCTGGAGAAGACGCTGAACATGGGCGTCGGCATGATGGCCGTCGTCCCGGCGGAGTCCGTGGACGCGGCGCTGACGACCCTCGCGGACCGCGGGGTCGAGGCCTGGGTCGCGGGCGAGATCACCGAGCGCGGCGACCACGCCACCGGCGCGGAGCTCGTCGGCGACTACGCGAAGTAAGAGGTACGCCGAACGGCCCCGTACCCCCTCGCCGGGGGTGCGGGGCCGTTCGCGTACGTACAGGTGGCCTCAGGGGGCCGTACGGGCCGGGACAGCACAGAAACCCGGCCGGGTGGCCCGGACCGGGTTTCGGTGATTCAGAAGGTCAAGCGCGACGTGACGACGCCGGACCGGACTCGTCGTCCTCGTCCTCGTCGTCGTCGTTGTAGAGATCCGCGTACTGCGCGTACGGGTCGTCTTCCTCGTCGTCGTCCTCGAACGGCTCGCCATTCGGCGGCTGGTTCGAAGTCGAAGCGCCCAGCTCATTGGCCAGACGCGACAGGTCAGTCCCGCCGCTGCTGTACTTCAGCTGGCGGGCGACCTTGGTCTGCTTGGCCTTTGCCCGGCCGCGCCCCATGGCTCGACCCCCTCGGTGACGGGGCTCGATGGCCCCAGAGTCTTGACACGCGTTCATGATTCGGAACGGACTCTCAAGAGAGAGACCGGTCCGTAGGGCTTCAACGGTACCTGTTTCCGTCGGTCTACGGTACGCCGTGCGCATCACATACCTCGGTACAGAACCTTCGAGGTGCCCTTTCCTCGCTGGTCAGTCGCGATTTTAACCTCTTCTCGCGCGGCGACCCGCCGAAGGGCGTGAGTGAAGTCTCGCCGACTTCGCTCGTTCTCCGTCCCTCCGGCGGGTCGTGCGCGGCCGGATCAGGCCCGTCGGGCCTCCGCCATCCGCTGCTCGGCGATCCGGTCGGCGGCGGCGGCCGGCGGGATGCCGTCCGCCTTCGCACGAGCGAATATGGCCAGCGTGGTGTCGAAGATCTTCGTGGCCTTCGCCTTGCACCGGTCGAAGTCGAAGCCGTGCAGCTCGTCGGCGACCTGGATCACGCCACCGGCGTTGACGACGTAGTCGGGCGCGTAGAGGATGCCGCGCGCCTCGAGGTCCTTCTCGACGCCGGGGTGCGCGAGCTGGTTGTTGGCCGCGCCGCAGACGATCTTCGCGGTGAGGACGGAGACGGTCTCGTCGTCGAGGGCGCCGCCGAGGGCGCAGGGCGCGTAGACGTCCAGGCCCTCGACGCGGACCAGGGCGGCCGTGTCGGCGACGACGGTCACCTGCGGGTGCTTGTCGGTGATCCGGCGGACCGACTCCTCGCGCACGTCCGTGATGACGACCTCGGCGCCGTCCTCCAGGAGGTGCTCGACGAGGTAGTGGCCGACCTTGCCGACGCCCGCGACGCCGACCTTGCGGCCGCGGAGGGTCGGGTCGCCCCAGAGCGTCTGCGCGGCGGCGCGCATGCCCTGGAAGACGCCGAAGGCGGTGAGGACGGAGGAGTCGCCGGCGCCGCCGTTCTCGGGGGAGCGGCCGGTCGTCCAGCGGCACTCGCGGGCGACGACGTCCATGTCGGCGACGTAGGTGCCGACGTCGCAGGCCGTCACGTAGCGGCCGCCGAGGGAGGCCACCATGCGCCCGTAGGCGAGGAGGAGCTCCTCGCTCTTGATCGTCTCCGGGTCGCCGATGATGACGGCCTTGCCGCCGCCCAGGTCGAGGCCGGCCATGGCGTTCTTGTACGACATCCCGCGCGAGAGGTTGAGCGCGTCGGCGATCGCCTCGGCCTCGCTCGCGTACGGGTAGAAGCGGGTGCCGCCGAGGGCCGGGCCCAGGGCGGTGGAGTGGATGGCGATGACGGCCTTGAGGCCGGTGGCGCGGTCCTGGCAGAGCACGACTTGCTCGTGGCCACCCTGCTCCGAGCGGAACAGGGTGTGCAGTACGTCAGCAGCAGGAACGCCGGTCACATCGGTCACGGTGGTGACTCCCAAGTACGAAGCGGCGGTTGCGGCCCTCCCCAGGGGTGGGGGGAGGACCAGTTCGGCAAGAGAGTAAGTCCTACCTGGGCGTAGATCGGCCGCAGTGCCGAGGATCACCCCCTCTCGCGCGGGAACACCCCCTCCGGGAGTACCTCTCTGGAAGGATCGGCGCCATGTCGGTCGCCTCCTCGGTCCCCGTCCCCTACGCGTCCTATCTGCGGGTGTACGAGCCGCTGGCCGCGTTCCCCGAGCCGGAACGGAGCCACTGGGCGCGGTACGCCCGGGGGACGCGCGCGCCGGGCGCGCAGGAGGAGCTGCGGCGCTCCCTCGCGGACCTGCTGCCGACGCCCGCGGTGCCGGTGCCGGTCCACGAGAGCGGGGACGCCTTCGTCGCACACCTGGACGGGGTGGTGGTGGTCTGTCCGTGGCGGACGCGGCTGCGGGGCTGGCTGGCGCTGGAGGAGCTGCTGGCCGGCCCGTCCCCGTATCCGGCGTCGGTGCTCGACGCGATGCTGCCACCGGTGGTCAGGGCGCAGGTGGCGGCGGACCACGAGCGGTGGGCGGCGCGGAACCCGGACGCGCGTCCGTGGATCCGTACGGCGGTCTGGCAGGTGCCGTTGCGCTGGTTCACGCTTTTCGGGGACGAGGAGCGGGTGTACGAGCCGGGGGAGCCGGCCGGCGGGGACAGCGGCGGGGGACGGGCGCCGGTGCTCGTCTACCGGACGACGATGGCGCAGGCGCGGCGGCGCCTCGCGCGGGCGCTGCGGGCGCTGCGGCAGGCGGTCGACGGGGGGCCGATGACGGAGGGCCTGGTGGACGTGGGGCGCTGGCTGGAGGAGTTCCATCCGCGGGCGATGGTGGAGCTGGACTTCGGGGGCCTGGTGCACGCGGTCCCGGGGGAGTGGCTCGCGGAGGAGCGGTCGGCGGCGGGGATGGCCGAGGGGATCGCCGCGCTGCGGGCCGGGGACGGCGAGCGGGCCGACGAGGTCTACGGGCGCCTCGCGGAGCGCTGGCGGGCCGTCAGGGACCTCCGGGGCGCGAACTGACATAGCCGGGCATCTTCGTCAGGTCGCCATCGACAAGACATGTCCGGCCGGTGTAGATGATCTTCAAAGGTTTTGGTGTCCGGGCCCTTCGCGGCTCCGGGCGGGGACGTTGGTCCCGATCCGGGCCTTTGGCCCAAGCGTGACGGACGGCACTTAACGCACCCTTGCGTCGATCACCCATCCTCGTGCCAAAATAGGACAAGGAGTCCGGGGAGGGTTCCTTCCGTCCAACTATGGGCGGAAAGCTCGACATTGCACTCTATGGGGGGTCTGAGGACTCCTGATCGCTCTGTGACTGATCGTCACAGACGCGTGACTGTCCGTTATGGCATGGTCCATCGACTTCCGCCGCTGATGAACACCTGCGAGGGCAATTCCATCGGTTTGGCCGACGTGGCTGGACGGATGGTGTAGTTGTAGTGCCGAGGACAAGCCGTTCGTCCTATAACCGACTCGGCCCGCTTCTGCCATTTCGGGCAAGGCGGGTCAAGGTGCAGAATTTAGAGGAAAGAACCGAGATTGGTTCGGTTCTCCCGAGGAGGCCGCTCATGACCGCTCGCACCCCTGATGCCGAGCCGCTGCTGACCCCTGCCGAGGTCGCCACGATGTTCCGTGTCGACCCGAAGACGGTGACCCGTTGGGCGAAGGCGGGCAAGCTCACGTCCATCCGCACCCTGGGTGGGCACCGCCGCTACCGCGAGGCCGAGGTCCGCGCACTGCTTGCGGGCATTCCGCAGCAGCGCAGCGAGGCCTGAGGCTCGCCCAACACCCCGCAGCACCCGTAACACCGGGCCCGTCCGGATCCCCCAATCCGGTCGCCCACCCCAAGCACTGCTGACGGTTTCCTGCCCCAACAGGCCTCCGTCGTCGATCGCACTGGACTCCGCCGGGTCCGGTGCGATCGTTTTTTTGTCCCCGTCCCCGACGGTCGACGGGTGGTGCAATTGCACATATTAAATCGGGCTGGTGTAGGAGAGGCGTAAGTGCAGCGGTTTCTGAAACTCTTTCAGTGACTCGCGTCACACCCCTGGAGCCCCTGCCGCCTCCCAGCCTCCCACCGCCGGGACGGCCGTCGGCTCGCCGTTGGTCACCCGTCACCGGGACTTTCGTCCTCCGTCACGTGCGCCCGTCACGTGCCCGCCCCACGCCAACACGACGAAGGCCCGCATCTTTCGATGCGGGCCTTCGTTTCGGGCGACTCTGACGGGACTTGAACCCGCGACCTCCACCTTGACAGGGTGGCGAGCTAACCAACTGCTCCACAGAGCCTTGCTCGCGGCCACTCGTGAGCGGCTGCGAGACAGACTGTACAGCAGGTCAGGGGGTGCGGTCGAACTCGCGCGTCACGGGGCCGCCGCGTCGATCGCCTTCACGATCCGCTTGTCCGAGATCGCGTACGCCGTGCCCAGCGCGTGCGCGAAGTAGCTCACCCGCAGCTCCTCGATCATCCAGCGGATGTCGGTGACCTCCGTCGGCACGGGGCGGCCCTTCGGGAGCTGTTCGAGCAGCCACGCGTACTCGTCGAGCATCTCGTGGACCTTCTCCATCCGGGTGGTGTCCCGCTGGACACCGGTCGGCATCTGCTGGAGCCGCCGGTCCACCGCCACCAGGTACCGCATGAGGTCCGGCAGCCGCTTGAGGCCCGTACGGGTGACGAAGCCGGCCGGGACCAGCCAGGCCAGCTGCTCGCGCACGTCGGTCAGGTTGTTGATCAGCGCCAGGCTGTTCGTCGACTTGAGCCGCCGCTCGCACGCCTGCCAGGCCGCCAGGATCTGCCGCACCTGGCCCACCGTCCGCACGGTCGTGTCCACCAGGTCCGCGCGGACCTTGTCGTACAGCTTCCGGAACGAGTCCTCGTCCCAGGCCGGGCCGCCGTGGTCCGCGATCAGCTTGTCGGCCGCCGCGGTCGCGCAGTCGTCGAAGAGGGCCTGGATCGAACCGTGCGGGTTCGACGACAGGGCAAGCTTCTCCTGGTTGGTCAGCTTCTCCGAGGCGAACTTCGCCGGGTTCACCGGGATGTTCAGCATGATCAGCTTCCGGGTGCCCCGCCACATCGCCTGCGCCTGCTCGGCCTCCGAGTCGAAGAGCCGCACGGCGACGGTCGCGCCCTCGTCCACGAGCGCCGGGTACGCCTTGACCGGCTGGCCGCCCCGCTTGGTCTCGAAGACCTTCGTGAGGGTCCCGATCGTCCACTCCGTGAGCCCTGTGCGCTCCAGGGAGGGCCCGGAACCGTCGGGACCGCCCGTGGCCGCCGCGGCGGCCTTGGAGAGCGCCTGACGGGCCTTGGGGCGCAGTTTCAGCCGCAGGGTCTCCAGGTCCTTGTCCTCGGCGAGCTTGCGACGCCGCTCGTCGACGATCCGGAAGGTCACCTTGAGGTGCTCGGGGACCTTCGCCCAGTCGAAGTCCTCAGGGGTGACCGGGACGCCGACCATGCGCTGGAGCTCGCGGGCGAGCGCGCCCGTCAGCGGCTCCTGCACGGGCACCACGGAGTCGAGGAAGCGGGTCGCGAAGTTCGGCGCGGGCACGTAGTGGCGGCGGATCGGCTTCGGCAGGGAGCGGATCAGCTCCGTGACGACCTCACCGCGCAGCCCCGGGATCTGCCACTCGAAGCCCTCGTCGGTCACCTGGTTCAGGACCTGGAGCGGGACGTGGACGGTCACGCCGTCCGCGTCCGCTCCGGGCTCGAACTGGTACGTCACCCGGAACTTCAGCGGGCCCTGCCGCCAGGAGTCCGGATAGTCGTCCTTGGTGACCGCGCCGGCCTTCTCGTTGATGAGCATCTCGCGCTCGAAGTCGAGGAACTCCGGCTCCTCGTGGCGCTTGTGCTTCCACCAGGAGTCGAAGTGGGCGCCGGACACCACGTGCTCGGGGACGCGCTTGTCGTAGAAGTCGAAGAGCGTCTCGTCGTCGACGAGGATGTCCCGGCGCCGGGCGCGGTGCTCCAGCTCCTCGACCTCGGTGAGGAGCTTGCGGTTGTCCGAGAAGAACTTGTGGTGCGTCCGCCAGTCGCCCTCGACCAGCGCGTTCCTGATGAACAGGTCGCGGGAGACCTCCGGGTCGATCCGGCCGTAGTTCACCTTGCGGTCGGCGACGATCGGGACGCCGTACAGCGTCACCTTCTCGAAGGCCATGACGGCCGCCTGGTCCTTCTCCCAGTGCGGCTCGCTGTAGGTCTTCTTCACCAGGTGCTGGGCGAGCGGCTCGATCCACTCCGGTTCGATCCGGGCGTTGACCCGGGCCCACAGCCGCGAGGTCTCGACCAGCTCGGCGGACATGACGAAGCGCGGGGGCTTCTTGAAGAGCGCCGAGCCCGGGAAGATCGCGAACTTGGCGTTCCGGGCGCCGACGTACTCGCCCCGGCCGCCCTCGCGGCGCGAGCCGTCCTTCGCGGCGCTCCCGCTTCCGTCCTTGGACTCCTTCACGTCCTTCAGGCCGATGTGGGAGAGCAGGCCGGAGAGGAGGGAGACGTGCACGGACTGCTCCGGCGCGTCCTCCTCGTTCACGTGGATGCCCATCTGCTTCGCGACCGTCCGCAGCTGGGCGTAGATGTCCTGCCACTCGCGGATGCGCAGGAAGTTCAGGTACTCCTGCTTGCACATCCGGCGGAAGGAGCTGGAGCCCCGCTCCTTCTGCTGCTCGCGGACGTACCGCCACAGGTTCAGGAAGGCGAGGAAGTCGCTCGTCTCGTCCTTGAAGCGGGCGTGCTGCTGGTCGGCCTGGGCCTGCTTCTCGGAGGGCCGCTCGCGCGGGTCCTGGATGGAGAGCGCCGCCGCGATGACCATGACCTCGCGGACACAGCCGTTCTTGTCGGCCTCCAGGACCATCCGGGCGAGCCGGGGGTCCACCGGCAGCTGGGAGAGCTTCCGGCCCTGCTGCGTCAGCCGCTTCTTCGGGTCCTTCTCGTTCGGGTCGATCGCGCCGAGCTCCTGGAGGAGCTGCACGCCGTCCCGGATGTTGCGGTGGTCCGGCGGGTCGATGAAGGGGAACTTCTCGATGTCGCCGAGGCCGGCGGCGGTCATCTGGAGGATGACGGAGGCCAGGTTCGTCCGGAGGATCTCCGCGTCCGTGAACTCCGGACGGGTGAGGAAGTCGTCCTCGGAGTACAGCCGGATGCAGATGCCGTCCGAGGTACGGCCGCAGCGGCCCTTGCGCTGGTTGGCGCTGGCCTGGCTGACCGGTTCGATCGGCAGGCGCTGGACCTTCGTGCGGTGCGAGTAGCGCGAGATGCGGGCGGTGCCCGGGTCGATCACGTACTTGATGCCGGGGACGGTCAGCGAGGTCTCGGCGACGTTGGTCGCCAGGACGACCCGGCGGCCGGAGTGGGCCTGGAAGACCCGGTGCTGCTCGGCGTGGGAGAGGCGCGCGTAGAGCGGGAGGATCTCCGTGTTGAAGAGCTTCTTCTTGGTGAGGGCGTCCGCCGTGTCGCGGATCTCGCGCTCGCCGGAGAGGAAGACCAGGACGTCGCCCGGACCCTCCTTCTGGAGCTCGTCGACCGCGTCGCAGATCGCCGTGATCTGGTCCCGGTCCGACTCCTCGCTGTCCTCTTCGAGGAGCGGGCGGTAGCGGACCTCGACCGGGTACGTACGGCCGCTGACCTCGACGATCGGAGCGTCCCCGAAGTGGCGGGAGAAGCGCTCGGGGTCGATCGTCGCGGAGGTGATGACGACCTTGAGGTCGGGGCGCCTCGGCAGCAGCTGGGCCAGGTAGCCGAGCAGGAAGTCGATGTTGAGGGACCGCTCGTGGGCCTCGTCGATGATGATCGTGTCGTACGCGCGCAGCTCGCGGTCCGTCTGGATCTCGGCGAGCAGGATGCCGTCCGTCATCAGCTTCACGAAGGTCGCGTCCGGGTTCACCTGGTCGGTGAAGCGGACCTTCCAGCCGACGGCCTCGCCCAGCGGGGTCCGCAGCTCCTCGGCCACGCGCTCCGCAACCGTGCGGGCCGCGATCCGGCGGGGCTGGGTGTGGCCGATCATGCCCCGGACGCCCCGGCCGAGCTCCAGGCAGATCTTCGGGATCTGGGTGGTCTTTCCGGAGCCCGTCTCACCGGCGACGATCACGACCTGGTGGTCACGTATCGCCTCCAGGATCTCGTCCTTCTTCTGCGAGACGGGCAGCTGCTCGGGGTACGTGACCGCGGGCACGCGGGAGGCGCGCCCGTCGACGCGCTCCTTGGCCTTGGCCGCCTCGGCGGCGATCTCGTCCAGGACGGCCTCACGGGCCTCGGGCTTACGGATGCGGCGGGCGCCTTCGAGACGGCGGCCGAGCCGGTGGGAGTCCCGCAGCGAGACCTCGGCCAGGACCGACTGGAGGGCGGCGAAGGAAGTAGACATACGGATCCCAGGATCGCACCTGCGGCCGAGAAGCGGCGAACCGATTTACGGGCGCCGGGTGCGTACTGTGGACCCCGCACCGACCGGATCCGAGGGGTTTCGCATGTTCCGTACCACCCGCGCCCTGGCGTCGTTCGCCGCGCTCGTGGGCCTGGTGCTGGGGCTGCTCGCCGCCGGGACGGCGACCCCCGCCCGTACGGCCGCCCCGGTCACGGCCGCCTCCACCGCCGCGCACGGCGTCGCGCGCGCGGCCCTTCCGGCCTGCGACCCCGGGCACGCCGTCGGCGCGGGCGCCTCCGCCCCCGCCGTACCGCCGCGCGCGCCCGGCTTCGCCGAGGTGCTCCCGGCCCTCGCCGCCGACCGGGCGACCTGCGCGACCGGACCCGCGCGGGAGCCGGGCCGTGAGTCCGCGCCGGGCCGCGAGCCGCCCGCTCTCGCCGCGCCCACTCCCATGGAGCTGTCGGTCCTGAGGGTCTAGACGGACGAGCCTCCCCGGTCGTCCGTCCTTCTTCCCCTCCCTCAGGAGCGTTTCCGCATGTCCAGCACCAACGGCACGAGCAAGACCAAGAGCAAGTCCAAGCCCGTCGCGATCGTCTCGGGTGTCGTGGCCGCCGCCGTGCTGCTCGGCCTCGTCTCGTACACCGCGACCAAGCCCGACCCCTCCGGCTCCTCCGGCGCCTCGTCCGCCGCCGAGGTCTCCGCAGACCCGTCCGCCGGCGTCTACCCCGAGCTGGAGGCGTACGCCCGCCGCGACGCCTCCGACAAGCTCGCCCTGGGCCGCGCCGACGCCCCCGTCGTCCTGATCGAGTACGCCGACTTCAAGTGCGGCTACTGCGGGAAGTTCGCCCGGGACACCGAACCCGTCCTCGTGAAGAAGTACGTGGACGAGGGCACCCTGCGCATCGAGTGGCGGAACTTCCCGATCTTCGGCGCGGAGTCCGAGGCCGTCGCCCGCGCCTCCTGGGCGGCCGGGCAGCAGGGCCGGTTCTGGCAGTTCCACAAGGCCGCGTACGCCGAGGGGGCCAAGGAGAAGGGCTTCGGCACGGAGCGCCTGACCGCCCTCGCCCGGGAGGCCGGGGTCGCCGACCTCGCCCGGTTCGCCAAGGACAGCGAGGGCACGGCGGCCCGCGAGGCCGTGAAGAAGGACCAGGAGCAGGGGTACTCCCTCGGCGCCACCTCCACGCCGTCCTTCCTGGTCAACGGCCGGCCGATCGCCGGTGCGCAGCCCCTGGAGACCTTCACCGAGGCCATCGAGGCGGCGGCGAAGACGGCGGCCGCGAAGGACACGACCGAGGCGAAGCGGTGACCTCCGGGATCGGCTACTTCGCCGCCTTCCTCGGCGGCCTGCTCGCCCTCCTCAGCCCGTGCAGCGCCCTGCTCCTCCCGGCCTTCTTCGCGTACTCGATCGACACCCGCGCGAAGCTCGTGGCCAGGACGGGGATCCTCTACGCGGGCCTGGCGACCACCCTCGTCCCGCTCGGCGCGGCCGGCTCCTTCGCCGGCCGGTTCTTCTACGGCCACCGGGACCTCCTGGTCACCGTCGGCGGCTGGCTGATCGTCGGGCTCGGTGTCCTCCAGATCCTCGGCCTCGGCTTCGCCTCCCGCAGGCTGGCCGAGGCGAGCGGCCGCATCCGGCCCACCTCGGCGTTCTCCGTCTACGCCCTGGGGCTCGTCTACGGACTCGCCGGCTTCTGCGCCGGCCCGATCCTCGGCAGCGTCCTCACCGTGGCGGCGCTGAGCGGCAGCCCGGCCTACGGCGGACTGCTCCTCGCGGTGTACGCCCTCGGCATGGCGGTCCCGCTCTTCCTCCTCGCGCTGCTCTGGGAGCGGTACGACCTGGGCGGCAGGCGCTGGCTGCGGGGCCGCCCGATCCTGGTCGGGCGCTTCGAGGTCCACTCGACCTCGCTGGTCTCGGGCCTGTTCTTCATCGGCCTCGGCACGCTCTTCCTCGTCTTCGACGGGACGACCGCCCTGCCCGGTCTGCTCTCCGTGGACACGTCCTTCGCCGTCGAGGAGCGCGTGGCCGAGCTGGGCCGCGCGGTGCCGGACTGGGCGTTGCTCGCCGCGATCGTGGCCGTGGTGGCGGGAGCCTTCGCGCTGCGGAGCCGTAAGACGCGGTGAGGTCTGGCCCTGTTTCACGTGAAACCCGCTGTTTCACGTGAAACTCGCTGCTTCAGGTGAAACCCGCAGTTTCACGTGAAACAGGGCCCCGTGGGCGAATCCGCCGGCGCCCACGAAGAAGGCCCCGTTCTTTCGAACGGGGCCTTCACTCTGTGGCTGGGGCCGGGGTCGAACCGGCGACCTATCGCTTTTCAGGCGATCGCTCGTACCAACTGAGCTACCCAGCCAAGGCAATTCCTCAACTCTCCGCCAACTGCTCCGCAGAACCTCGCAATGCGAGCAGCATTCTCGCACACGTCATCGACGGGCTCGTCCGGCACGGCGCGCATTCCGCGTTAGGCAGCGCAGGCGACGCACGGGCCCTACGCCTCGCAAGGCTCCGCGGCGACACGGAAGTCCCGCGCCGTGTCGTGGACGGACTGTTCCACGGCCGCGCTCGTCGCGCCGGTGAACCTGAAGCGGCCGCCGACATGCTCGTAATAGGCATCCGCGGCGGGCAGGATCTCGCCGGGTGCGAGGAGGGATTCGGCGTACGGACCCGATGCGCGTCCCGTCATCGACGTGGCTTCCACGATGCGGCAGGGGCGCTCCGCGGGTGCCGGGACGAGGAGCCATCCGCCGACTCCCTCGCTGCGCGACGGTCCCTTGGCGGGCTGCTCGCCCAACTGGAGGGCGAAGGCCGCCTCCATCAGGTCGTAGCCGTGCACGTCGCGCCAGATGAAGGGGATCTCCGCCCCGCCCACCCGGGCGCCGACTTCGAGGAAGGTGCAGCGGACCCCGCCGTCGGCGCCGACTCCGACGAACACCTCCAGGTGGAACACGGTCGAGCCGCCGGTCAGCGCGGAGAGGAAACCCTCGGACGCCGTTCCTATGGCGGAGAGGATCGCGGGGTCGTCCTCCTCGACCGAACCGAGGTAGTCACCGTCCCGGAAGCCCAGGCACGTGTTCACGTAGCGAGAGGCGCGCCAGATCTCGAGGCGGCCCTCCCTGAGCAGCCCGTCCACGTGGTAGATGGGGTCGGTCTCCCGCGCCTGGACCATCAGAGGGGCCTCTTCGGCCCAACGTATCCCGGAGAGCTGATCGGCGTGGTCCAGCACGCGGACGCCCGCGCTCGAGCTTCCCTGCGTGGGCTTCAGGACGAGGTGCCAACCGTGGCGTGCGGCGAACGCCTCCACGTCCTCGGGGCCGGACACCGCGGCGAACGCGGGAACCGGAAGCCCGGCCGCCTCGACCCGGCCACACATGAGCAATTTGTCGCGAAAGAGAGCCACTTCATCCGGGGTCTGCCCCGGAAGTCCGAGTTCTGAACGGAGTTGGGCAGCTATGAGCAGGTCGTCCTCTTTGAGGGCGATGACAGCCTTCGGCATCCCGTGGTTCCGGGCCAGTCCGCGGACGGCCTCGCGGACCGCCGAGAGGTCGTCGGTGGCTTCCACCAGGGCGACTTCGGCGGCGGAATCGGGTATCCCGCCCCTTCCCACCTCGGTCGTCACATAGGTGACGGCATGTTCCTCGTGGTCGATGTACGTGCCGTAACGGGCATACCGATCACGCCAGCGATGGATCACGACGACATGGGGGCGTGCTCCCGCATCCGTGTTCCACGCATCGGACATGGTCGGTGTACCTCCTGGGGTGCCTGTGACGCCGACAGGCTTCAAGCTAGCCGCCGCGCCAGGCGGTGGCAATGATCCACTGACGTGACGGATTCGGCTTCCCGCGGCGCTCCGTACGTAGGGGTGATCTGGCAAAGTGGGGGGTCAAAGGGCAGGTGCGGCAGGCGGGGAGGGGACTTCGTTGAGCGGGACCAGGGCGGGCGGCGAACCCGAGATACGCCTGTTCGGCTTTCATCACGCCGGGGGGTCGAGCGCGCTGTACCACGGGTGGGCGGACCGGCTTCCCGAGAGCTGGGACGTGCGCTGGATGGACGCACCGGGCCACGGCAAGTTGATGGGGCGGCAGCTCATCACGGAGCTCGACGCGCTGACGCGGTACTTCCAGGAGCAGATCGAACCCGAACTGGACGTGCCGTACGCCTTCTTCGGGCACAGCATGGGCGGGATCGTCGCCTTCGAGCTGGCTCATCGGCTGATCGGCGAAGGCCGCACGCCGCCCGTGTGGCTGGGGCTGTCCGCCTGCCGGGCGCCCAGTGCCGCGCCTCTCGAGATACAGAAGCACCTCCTGGACGACGACCAGTTCCGCGAGCACGTGCGCGGACTGCGCGGAACGCCGGCCCTGCTGCTGGACGACCCCGGCCTGTGGGGGATCTTCGGGCCGCTCATCCGGGCGGATCTGCGGCTGGTGGAGACCTGGCAGCCCGACCTGAGCAGGGCGGCGCTGGACCTGCCGCTGACGGTGTTCGGCGGCCATGGCGACACCCACGCGCCGCAGAGCCAACTCGCTCAGTGGGCGGGCCAGTCCGAGAACTTCATCGGTCCACGCATGCTCGACGGAGATCACTTCTACTTCAGTGAAGACCCCGGACCCCTGCTGGAGCACATCGTCCGGGACGTCCGCTCGGCGCTCGGTGCGGTCCCGAACCTTTCGCAATGACCCACGCCGTGGCCGGCGGGAACGGCGGTCAGGCCAGCTGCCTGGTCTGGTGGGCCCGTACCTCGTCCTACATGCCCGGACTCGGCTCCCTGTTGGGAGCGAGTGAGCTCGTACGGCGGGATCTGTACTCCAGGGAGGAGGACCGGCTCCGCTTCACGGTCTCCGCGGCCCTGCTGCGTCTCGCCGTCGCTCACCAACTGGATACGGAGGCAAGGGACGTCGAGGTGACGCGGAACTGTCCGGACTGTCCCCTTCCGCATGGGCGGCCCCGGGTCGAGGGAGTCCGGGACGTCTCGGTCTCGTACGCGGCGGACGTCGTCGTCGTCGCGGTGAGCGAGGGCACGGCGGTCGGCGTCGACGTGGAGGCCGCCTCGCCCTTGTCGCCACAGCGTGCCGCTGTCCTCCGACGCGCCCTGGGCAACGACGAGTTGAGGGAATTCGACGGAGTTTCCGGGAGCGCGCGGGAGAACTGGCTGCTGCGCCGGTGGACATACAAGGAAGCAGTGGTCAAAGCGACGGCCGACGGGCTGCGTACGCCGCTTCCGGGAGTTCAGGTGAGCGAGGCGTCCGGAATGGCGCGGCTGATCAGCTATCCGGGACGCCCCGAACTCCCGGACAGCCGCGTGGAATTGACGCCGCTGAAAGTTCCTGCGGGATATGCGGCACCGGAAAGTATGGCGTCCGCCGCATTCTTGGTGGATGGTGGCATGAGCCTTCATCGAGTACGAGTGCGAGTTCGGGACGGCCGGGAGCTCTTCCCCTCCGAACGGCACACGGCCTGAACGCCGCGCTCGGGAACAGCAAGACAGCGAGACAGAGGAGCACGTGCAATGGCCCAGCGAGAGAAGCCGAGCCTGACGGTGGTCGGCAGTGGGGGACAGGCATATCGGGAGTACTCCTTCCAATCCCTCAGCGCCGACTACGAAGTGAACGCCGTTCTCTCCGCGGAGCCCACCTGGCAGAGGCCGTACCTGGCCGACTACAGGGTCGTCGACTGCACGGACCCCCGGGCGATCGCCGCCGCGGTGACGGACATGACGCCGGCCGGCGGCCGAGCGGCCGTCTTCACCTGGGACGAACTGGTCCTGGAGGCCACTGCCCGGGCGGCCGAGGAGCTGGGTCTGCCCCACACCTCGGTCGCCGCGGTGACGCGCTGCCGCGACAAGTACGCGACCAGGTCGCTGATGCGGGAGGCCGGACTGCCGTCGCCGAGGTTCCGGCTGACGTTCTCGGCCGACGAAGCGGCCTCGGCCGCTGCGGAGTTCGGCTACCCCGTGGTCATGAAGCCGCGTTCCCTGGCCGGCAGCATCGGCGTGATGAAGGTCGAGGACGAGAGCGCCGTGCGCGCCGCGTTCGACCTGGCCGCCGGGGCCGCGTACGCGACCCTGCCCGCCGGTGAGGGCATTCTGGTGGAGGAGTTCCTCGACGGACCCGAGATCAGCGTGGACAGCGTGGTCTTCGACGGGGAGGTGCGATGCGTCCACGTGGCACAGAAGCGCGTGGGCTTCCCCCCGTACTTCGAGGAGGTGGGGCACCTGGTCACGTCCGGTGGCGCGGATTCCCTGCCCCCGGAGGTCGTCGCGCTCGTCGAGAGCGCGCACCGCACCCTTGAGGTGGACTTCGGCGTCACGCACGCCGAGGTGCGGCTCACGGCCGACGGCCCCCGGCTGATCGAGCTGAACGCCCGGCTCGGCGGGGACCTGATCCCGCTGATCAGCCGCATGGCCACGGGCATCGACCTGGTGAGCGCCGCCGCCGAGATAGCCCTCGGGCGCTCGCCGGAGCTGGCGGCGGAAGGCCGGGAGCCGGGCCGCGCTGCGGAGGTCCGCTTCGTCTACCCGCCGTACGACTGCACGGTACGGAACGTGGACCTCGGCAACGTCGACGGCCTGGACGGCGTCGCGTACACCACCGTGCTGGCCCCGCCGGGGACGGAGCTGCTCCTGCCGCCGAAGAACCCGATTCCCCGGCTCGCCGCACTGGTCGCCGTCGCCGCGGACGAGGACGCGACCACGCGCGTTCTCGATCTCGCGGAGGAGAAGGTCGTCGCGGACATCGATCCGCTGGAGCGCTGAACCGCACCGAGCCCCGGTCGGCCGGGGCCGACCGGGGCTCGGGTGTCCGGGACCCGGGCGGGACTACGCGTCCTCGGCCCCGGCCTTGACGATCTTGGCCACGAAGAAGCCCTCGAAGGTCTCGGTCGGAGCCACCCGGACCGCGCCCGTGAGCCGCTCGTCGAACTTGGTGCCCCGCCACGACGTGACTCCGGGCAGGAACGAGGGCTCGGAGAAGTCGAGCGGCTCCACGGTGAGGTCCGAGTGACGCTGGAGGATCTTGCTGACCGGGAACTCGTTCTCCTCGGGGCTGAGCGTGCAGGTCGAGTAGACCATCACGCCGCCGGGCCGCAGCAGACGGTAGGCCGCGCTGAGCATCTTCGTCTGGAGGAACTTGTACTTCTCGATGCGCTCCTCGGACCAGTAGCGCAGCGTCACCGGACGGCGCAGGTCGACCCGGCCCTCGCCCGAGCACTGGACGTCCAGAAGAATGCGGTCGAACGACTCGTCGGGAATCGACTTGTCCAGGTACTGCGCCGGGTGCGTGGTCAGGTCGGTGTACTTCACGCCGTACACCTCCGCGAGCTCGCCCAGCTTGCGGGCCCGGGGAGCCGCCGCGTCGTTCAGCCACAGGCTGCAGTCGTTTCCGACCCGGGCGGCCACGTGGAATGCCTTTCCACCGGGGGCCGAGGCGACATCGAGAATTCTGTCTCCCGGGCGCGCGCCGAGAGCGACGGGCGGAATGAGGCTGGACGCGTTCTGCAAATAGACGCGGCCTTCGTGGGCCATCGGGAGGATGTCGTCGAAGCCGTCGTTCTCGGGCCACAGGAACGTGTGCTCGCACCAATCGACGGGAAAGGCGTTCGGAGCCTTTTCGCGTACGATGCGCACGGTTTCCTGGTACGTGTCCTCGTCGAGGAGGCGGTTGACCCTGATGGACGTGGGCCGTGCCCCCCTGAAGAGGTCCTTCACCTGGGCTGGACGAATCCGGAAGACCTCGGCCATGCGCTTCTCGAACTGCTGGACTGTCCGCGCGTTGGACACGGCTGGGGCTCCTGTCGGTATCGGCCCGCGGATGGGGACCTTGGGCTGGCCGCGCGGGATGAGCCTCTCATTTTGGCACCACGCCCCGGGGGCCGTCCAACGAGCGGCCGGCACGGAGGAGGCCGGTGCGGGCGGGTCGTGGACATTCTCTTTCAGGATATCTCGGGTGCTCCGTGGCACACAAGGGACCGGTGCGACGCAAGAGGGCGGTACCTCCCGGACCGGGAGGTACCGCCCTCTGTGCATGCCGCGTGCGGGAAGTCCGCTACTCCTCGAACTTCAGCAGGACGCGCTTTCGCGTCTCCTCGTGCAGGTAGTCGATCCGCTCGACGTCCGTGCAGTGGTAGAACGCGTCGTAGGTGTACATCCACCCCTCGCGGGTGGCCTTCGACTCCCCGCGGCGCGGCACGCGCTGGCCGGCCTCCAGGTAGTTCTGCTCGAAATCGAACTCGGGCTGTGCGTGAACCCAGTCCAGGCCTTCGTATTCCTTGAAGATTCCCGATTCCACCGCGTTCACGAATACCCCGAGGAGGAACCCCTCCTTGGTGCGCTCGTACTTTCGCGGAAGGGCCTCTCCGAGCTGGAGCTTGCGGCCCATGTCACGCACGTCGATGTCGAGCCAGGCGATCAGGGTCTTGGCGACGCTGCCACCGCCGATCCGGGGGTTGACCTCGATGATCGAGGCCTTCTCGCCGTCCCACTTGAACTCGATGTGCACGAACGTGTCGTCCACGCCGAGCTTGCGCAGCGCGTCCTGGAGGATGTCGCAGATGCGCTCCTCCTCCTCCGCCGAGACGAAGGGGGTCGGGCAGACGTTCGCCGTCTCCAGTCGGAAGCCCTCCTCCTGCGCCCAGAGCAGCTTCTCCTGGATGAGCAGGGGCACGAGGTCGCCGCCCTGCATGAAGGCCTCGAAGGACAGCTCGCGACCGCTGCCGATGAACGACTCGAGCAGGACCTCGTTGCGCGGGTCCCACCTCCTGGTGCCGTCGTCGAACGGACCGTGCGGGTGGCCGGCGCGCAGGCTCTCGAAGGTCTCGGCCAGCTCGTCGTAGGCGCGCTCCGGATCGTCCACGATCTCCACGAAGGCGCTGGCCGTGCCCCAGATCGGCTTGATCACGAAGGGGACGCCCAGTCGCTCCACCGCCGCGGCCACGTTCTCGCGCGTGAGGTCCGAGGACGAGAAGACCTCGGTGTGCAGCGGCAGCGTCTCGGCCAGCACCTCCCGAAGGCGGGGCTTGATGCGGCAGTTCAGCTGACCCTCGAAGCCGGGGAAGTCGATGCCGAGGCGCCGCGAGGCGCCCAACTGCACAGGCCAGATCTTGTCGTTGATGATCGAGAAGCGGTCGATGGTTCCGCGGTAGGGGCTCAGCGCCTCCACCACCGCGTCCTCCGAGAAGACGTCGGAGCAGACGACGACCTCGTCCGCGCACTCCTCGTAGACCGACGCGAACTCGGGTGCGCAGAGGAAGAGAACAGGGACGCCATGCTCCCGCAGGCTCCTCGCGCGATTGCGCAGTTCCGGCCAGAGTTCCATCCCGGGAATGGAGACTTCGACGAAATAACCGGTCCGGGAGGGGGAGTTGATGTCATCCGTTACATTCACAGCCGTCACGTTAACACTGGTGAGCAGGCCCGACAAGGGCGGTCCTGGTGAACGTTCCGAGGTCTTCCGGGCAAGGCGCCGTATCCAGGCGTTGGTGTGCACGCGTTGTTGCCGCATTGCTCACATCGGCACTGCTTGCGAGTGCTCAACTGCCGCTTGTAGGATGGTCGTTCCGTTTCGCGCGAGGAGAAAGTGGTGATTTGTGGCCAGGAGTAACGGGGACATCGATGACGGAACCGCAATTCGAGCCAGCGGACTGAAGAAGCAGTTTGGCTCATTCGAAGCGGTCCGCGGTATCGATCTGTCCGTACCTCGCGGCGAGGCATTCGGCTTCCTCGGCCCCAACGGTGCGGGTAAATCCTCGACCATGAAGATGATCTCGACCACCTCGCCGCGCACGGGCGGAGATCTCCGGGTGCTCGGCATGGATCCGGATCTGCAGGGTCCGGAGATTCGCGCCAGGATCGGCATCGTGCCCCAGGTCGACAACCTGGACACGGAATTGACGGTACGTCAGAACCTTCAGGTCTATGCGCGGTACTTCGGGCTCTCGCGGGCGCACGCGCGCGAGAAGGCCGTCGAGCTGATGGAGTTCGCCCAGCTCTCCGACCGCGCCGACGACGAGGTGCAGCCCCTCTCCGGAGGAATGAAGCGCCGCCTCACCATCGCCCGCGGTCTGGTCAACGACCCCGAGGTGGTCCTGCTCGACGAGCCGACGACCGGACTCGACCCGCAGGCCAGGCACCTGCTCTGGGACCGGCTCTTCCGGCTCAAGCAGAGCGGCGTCACGCTCATTCTCACCACGCACTACATGGACGAGGCCGAGCAGCTGTGCGACCGGCTCGTGGTGATGGACGCCGGGAAGATCGTCGCCGAGGGGTCTCCGGCCGGACTCATCGAGCGGTACTCCACGCGTGAGGTGCTGGAACTGCGCTTCCGTCCCGGGACCCAGGGCGAGTACCTGGCGAAGGTCGAGGACCTGGCCGATCGCGTCGAAGTCCTGCCCGACAGACTCCTGTTGTACACGGCCCATGGTGAAGCGGCCGCCGTCCGGGTCGCCGAGCGGGGCGTGGAGCCGCTGTCCACGCTGGTGCGGAGGTCCACCCTCGAGGACGTCTTCCTGCGCCTGACCGGCAGGACGCTGGTCGACTGATGGCTACCGACGTCCGACCGCCACGCTCCGAGGCGACGGGGACCGTCGTCGGCTCCTGGCGCGCCATGGGGCTCCGCATCGAGGGCCAGTGGGCCTGGTACCGGCGCTACTGGCGCGCGAACCTGTACTCGTCGGGGCTGCAGCCCGTCCTGTTCCTGGGAGCCATGGGCCTCGGGTTCGGGTCGCAGGTCAAGCCCGGGACGGTCACCGAGGGGGTCTCCTACCTCCAGTACATCGCCCCCGCTCTGCTGATCAGCGGAATCATCGCGACGGCGGTGAACGAATCCGGCCACCCGATCCTCTCCGGCTTCAAGTGGAAGCAGGACTACCAGGCCGTCACCGCGAGTCCGATCACCCCGCACCAGCTCTTCGACGCGCAGCTGCTGTGGATCTGCATCCGGCTGGCGATCTCCGCCGTGATCTACGGGATCGCCGCGGCGTTCCTCGGGGCCTGGACGGGACCCGGAGTCCTGCTCGCCCTTCCGATCGCGGTGTTCGTCGGGGCCGCCTGTGCCGCACCGGTCATGGCCTTCGCGGCCACGACACGAGGTGAGGGGCACGCCTTCGTCGCGCTCAACCGCTTCGTGGTGCTCCCGATGACCCTGTTCGCCGGGACGTTCTTCCCGGTCGACCGGCTGCCCGGGTTCATCCAGCCCCTGGCCTGGATCTCGCCGATCTGGCACGGCAACGAGCTGGCTCGCGACGCCGCCCTCGGGGGGATGTCCCTGCTGCCCGCCCTCGGGCACGCGCTCTTCCTGTTCGTCTTGCTGGTCGCCGGCGTCCTCGTGGGCAGGCGGCAGTTCCATCGCAGGCTGGTGTTCTGACATGGGCAATACCTCAACGCTCCCGGTGCCGGAGACCTCGCCGGAGATCGCCGCCGTCCGTGAGGCGCTGGCGAAGCGACGGGAGAGCGGCGGCCTGCTGCTCCGGATCGTGCCGGCCAGCCGCTACTCCGGACTCGCCCGCCGCCTGGTCATGCGCAGCGCGCTGGTCTACTCCCGTGCGTGGCTGGTCCTGCTGTCCGGGGTCTTCGAGCCGCTCTTCTACCTCCTGGCCTTCCAGGTGGGCTTCGGCTCGCTGGTCGACGACGTGACCGGACCCGGCGGCCGGCCGATCACCTACGTGGCCTTCGTCGCACCGGCCCTCCTCGTGGCCTCCGCCATGAACGGCGCCGTCTACGAGACGCTGAGCATCTTCTACAAGCTGCGCTTCGACCGGCTGTACGACGCGATGCTGGCGACGCCCATGGGCACGCTGGACGTGGCGCTCGGCGAGATCTCCTGGGCGGTGCTGCGCAGTGGCATGTACGCCATGGCGTTCCTCGGTGTCATGGCGGCCCTGGGCCTGGCCACGTCGCCGTGGTCACTGCTGCTGATCCCGGTCGCGCTGCTGGTCGCGACGGTCTTCGCGGCGCTCGGCATGGTGTGCGCGACGCTCCTGAAGTCGTCCTCGCAGTTCGACTACATCCACGTCGCCGTGATGCCGATGTTCCTGTTCTCCACCACGTTCTACCCGATGTCGGTGTACCCGCCGGCGATGCAGGTCCTGGTCGAGATCTCGCCTCTCTACCACGGCATCGAGCTGGCCCGCGGGCTCTCGGTGGGCGTGCTCGACCCGTCGATGATCGGGCACGTGGCCTATCTCGTGGTCCTCGCGGCCCTGGGGCTGTACGCGTCCTCGCGACGGATCGAGAAGCTGCTGCTGAGCTGAGTGTGCGGCGGTGACGGAAAGGGCGGCCGGGACACGATGTCCTGGCCGCCCTTTCCGTTCCCCCGTGCCGAATTCAGCCGGTTCAGATCGTCGGGTTCAGCTCGTACCACTTGACGGGCGGCTCGTCGGGCCGCATCGGAAGCAGGAACCGGTCGATCTCGATATCGGCCAGCGTGTACTCCTGGAATCCGTCCCTGAAGCGGAACCGGATGGCCTCCGAACGCGGGTGGTAGTCGCTCTTCGTCAGCTGGCGGAGAACGGCCGCCTCAGGCTGGAGCATGAAGAGGAAATAGCCCTCGACGCCATTCATGTACCGCGAATGGTCATGCGGGTAGCACGGCGCGAAGACACTGATGAAGCATTCCTCTCCCTCCAGGATGAGGAACCACTTCGGGTCGGTCACGACGGCCGGGTCCATTCCGGCCGGCGCGTTCGCCGTCATGGTGCGGTGCAGGAACTCCACGAAGTTCCGGAAGAGCTGCTGCAGGTCGTCGAAGGAGTCGCCGAATATGTGTGTCGGAAACGCGTACACGTAGCCGTCGACCACGTCCGTGCCCAGCACCCGGATGTACTGCCGCACGCTCGGCAGCGAGTTCCGCATGTTCTCCTCGAAGGAGAGGCTCTCGTCGTAGGAGGGCGGTCCCCACAGCGTCGACTTCTGCGCGAACGGACAGAAGGTCTCCATCTGGATGGGACGCATGATGCCGGTCGACTCCGCCCGCGACGGGTCGAACTCGTCGGAGGCGACCGGGACGTCCGGCCTGCGCCGCGAGTCGAAGTGCCGGAACAGGTGCTCGGCGAGGTCGTCGGCCGAGTCGAAGCCGGCGAAGGCGGCGGTGAGCAGTCCGGGAACCGAGTGGCGCAGGGCCACGACGCCCGGGTCGCTGCCCTTGCGGGCGTCGGAGCGGTAGAAGGCCATGGTGTCGCGTACCGGGGCGAAGGCTTCGGCGACGCGGACCGCGGTCTCCTCCGGCGCCACGGGCTTCCCGGCCCACAACGACGCCTCCGTCAGGTCGACGGGAAGGGAGGCGTCGTTGAAGGCCTGCTGCAGGGAGACGCCGTAGGTGTTGGCGAGGGCGACGATCGCCACCGTGATCTCCACCAGGTGCTTCTTCACTTCGTCCGGTTCGGCGCCGCCGCCGCCCACGAGCTGCTCAAGGGCAGCCGCCTGGGTGGCCGCGTGCGTGTCCGCCGACCCCGGTGCCCAGTAGGGACCGATGTCCTCGACCATGCGGCGGACCGCATCCTGGAGACGTGTGACGTGCAGCTTCACTGCTCTTCTCCCTGCCTTTCAGATGGACCGGCGCGTCAGGCCGCCGCGCCGGGGGACGCCTTGCGCACCAGGAACGGGCCGATCACGAGGTAGTCGATCTCGGTCTTCATGAAGGTGTTCACCGCGTCGGCCGGGGAGCAGATGATCGGCTCCTGGTCGTTGAACGAGGTGTTGAGCACCATCGGGACACCAGTGAGAGCCTTGAACTCGCTGATGATGCCGTGGAACCGGGGGTTCACGTCGGCCCGCACCGCCTGGATGCGGCACGTGTTGTCGACGTGCAGCACGGCGCCCATGCGGTCGCGCTTGTCGGCCTTCGCCGGGTACGCCATCAGCATGTAGTCGGCCGCCGTGGTCGCCTTGGCGACCTCGAACCACTCGGGCACGGCTTCGCTGAGCACGCTCGGCGCCAGCGGGCGGAAGTACTCGCGGTGCTTGACCTTGTGGTTGAGCACGTCGCGCATCTCGCGCCGGCGGGGGTCGCCGATGATGCTGCGGTTGCCCAGGGCGCGCGGGCCGAGCTCCATCCCGCCCTGGAAGAGGCCGATGACGTGGCCCTCGCTGAGCAGCTTGGCGACGTCCTTCTCGAAGTCGGCGGCACGCTCGAACACCAGGCCCTCGCGGCTGTTGAGCTCGGCCTCGATCTGCTCGTCCGTGAAGGACGGGCCCCAGTAGGCGTGGCGCATCTCGGGAGCGCGCTCCTTGCCCAGGACGTCGTTCCACACGTGCAGGGCCGCACCGAGCGACAGACCGCCGTCGTGCGCGGCGGGCTGGACGTACAGCTCGTCGAAGGGGCCCTGCTCGAAGGCGACCTGGTTGGTGACGCAGTTGAGGGCGACACCGCCGGCCAGGCAGAGCCTGCGGGAGCCGGTCAGCTCGTGCAGGTGGCGCGCCATGTGCAGGACGAGCTCGTTGGTCTTCTCCTGGAGCGCTGCCGCGATGTCGTGGTGGACGTCTTCCAGCGGCGCGTCGGCGGGGCGCGGGGGCACACCGAGGACGGACTCCAGGCCGGACGTGTCGGCCGACGGCGGGTAGTACAGGATGTCGCTGAACTTGAGCAGCTCGTGCCGCATGTCGAAGCCACCGTCTTCGGTGGTCCAGGCGAGCTTGTCGAACGCCTCGGCGAACCGCTCGGGGTTGCCGTACGCGGCCAGGCCCATCACCTTGGCGGCGTCGTACACGCCGAAGCCGACGAAGACCGAGACCAGCTCCCACAGGTACCCGATGGAGGCCGGGTAGCGGACGCTCTGGACGCAGTCCAGCTTGTTGTCCTTGCCGTGGTAGAAGCGCGTCGAGTAGGCGTCGTCGCCGAGGGCGTCGACGACCAGCACCGCCGCGTCCTCGAAGGACGAGGCGAAGTACGTGGACGCGCCGTGGGCGGTGTGGTGGGCGACCCAGTGGAAGTCGCCGGTGAAGCCCAGCTCGGTCAGCTTCTTCGGGATGTTGGGCAGGTTTCCGAGGAACTCGGCCTGCTTCTCCGCGCTGTCCCAGGGCGAGGGCAGGCCGGAGTCCAGGACGGCCTGGATCTCGTCCGGGTCGGCCGCGCACGTGATGTGGTCGACGTCCGCGGGGCGGATGCCCGCCTTGTCGAGGCAGAAGTTGATCGCGTTCATCGGCAGCTCGTGGGGGTTGTCCGCACGGGCTTCCTTGCCGTGCTTGACGCGGTTGAACCGCTCTTCCTCCGCTGCGGCGATCACGACTCCGTCCTTGAGCAGACAGGCCGACGACTCGTGGTAGACCGAGTTGATCCCGAGAATGAACATGGGGGCTCCCTTGGTGGAGTGTCAGACCAGCGGCGTGTAGTTGAGGTTCGGGAAGTAGTCCTCGCGAGTTCCCTCGCGTCGGACGTCCCATGTGGCGCAGTGCAGCGACCCGCCGTACTCGAAGACGTTGCGGAACGGGATCGGGAAGACCTCGAACCCGCGGTCGGAGAGCATGTCCTGGAGGGGCTTCTCCTCGGCCTCGACGATGACCTTCGTCGGCGAGATGCTGAGGACGTTCATCGACAGCCACTTGGAGGACTGGCAGTACTGCGGCATGTCCTCGTTGCTGAGAACGGGCTGCGGTACGTCCACCAGCTCCCAGTCGTTGTCGAGGAACATCTTCTCCTCGCCCTCGCGCAGGGGGCGGTCCGGGTTGGTGAGGATCAGACCCGGGCGCACCGGCACGAAGGTGCAGTCGATGTGCGAGGGGAAGAAGTCGAGCGGGAAGTGCACCGGGTGGACGCGGAATCCGCGCGGCTCCAGGTGGCGCTTGAGCCAGTGGATGCCGGCCCGGTTGGTGGTCATCGATTCCTGGACGAGGATGTCACGGCCGAAGCGGCTCATGTCCGCGGCGTCGAAGACGACCTCGTCCTGGTTGATGCAGAACTCGAAGGAGTGCATCTCCGCGTGGCGCTTCTCCAGCGGCCAGTCCCAGAACTCCTCGCGGTACATGCCGTCGGCCATCGACGGCTTGGGCGCGGTGGTCCACTGGACGCGCGGGTCGGCGTTCCAGTACTCGTACACCAGCTTGCGGTAGGGCTGGTACTCGAAGTACCGGGCCCGGCGCGACATGGTGGCCTCGATGATCTCGTTGCCCATGGTGATCATGACGTCACGGGGGCAGACCGCGCAGTACTGGTTCTCGACCTCGAAGTCGGGGGTGCGCACGGGCGCCGAGAAGTCGTGCGTCTCGGGGCGGCGGACGGTGACGCCCTGGGACTCCAGGAGGTCGGCGAGACCCTGCAGCTCCTCGTTGGCCAGGTCGATGGCCAGCTTGGACTTCGGACCGGTCGGGAACGGGGTGTCGGGGTGGTTGCGGATCGAGGGGCGGCTGCCCGGCTCGGTCGGCTCGAAGTTGGCGTTGTCGGCGGAGCCGACCACCATCTCCTGCAGCGGATCCCATTCGTTCCAGGAGTTCACGACTGACGAAATCTGCATCTGTCCGGGTACCAATCTGTGAGTGTGTCAGTGGCGTTCGACTGATCTGGCGGTGTCGGCCGACGACTCAGTCGTACGCCTTCGAGAACAGGTCCACCACGTACGGACCGAACTGGACGGGCTCGTACCGGGGAGGGTTGTCGGCGTCGCAGCACACGTCGAGCGGTTCGATCACGGCGCCGTAGCGGGGTTCGAAGAAGAAGGGGATCGAGTAGCGGTCGACGGCGCCCGGCAGCTGCACCCGGTGCCAGGTGGCCCGGTAGCGGTCGTTGGTCCACCGCTGCATCATCTGGCCGATGTTCACCAGGAAGGTGCCCGGGATGTGCGGCGCGGGGATCCAGTCGCCCTCCGCGTTGCGCACCTCCAGGCCGCCGACCTCGTCCTGCTGGAGCACCGCGAGGAACCCGTAGTCGACGTGGGCACCGAAGCCGTGGTCCACCTCGTCCATGGAGAGGGCCTCGGGGGCCGTGCTGCCGATGGCCTCGTTGTACGGCGGGTAGTGGACCATCCGGAGGTCGCTCAGCTCGTCGCCGTGGTACGGAGCGAAGAAGTGCTCGTCCAGGCCGAGGCTGAGGGCCATGCCGGCGGAGATCCGCGCGCTGAGCCCGTACAGCTGGTCCCAGGCCCGCATCACGGTCTCCCGGAACGACGGCAGGGCCGGGGGCCACTGGCCCGGGTCGTCGAGCGGGTGGTCGTCGCGGCTGCGCGCCGCGGCGGCCGCCGCGATGGTGTCCGCGTTCCGGCCGGAGCGCGGCTGCAGATCGAGGCACTCGTGCCAGTCGGTCTTGCCGCCGGTGACCTCGCCGCCGAGGGGGACGAAGCCCCGGAACTGCTCGGTGATGCCGAGCCGGATCTTCATCTTCTCCTCCAGCGGGAGGGCGAAGAACTCCCGGGAGGCACGGAACATCGCGGCGCTGTCCTCCGCCGTGACGCCGTGGTCCTTGATGTAGAAGAAGCCGACGTCCCGGCAGGCCTGACCGATCTGCTCCACGGTCTTCCGGAGCTCTTCGGGCTCGGGGTCGGGAGTCACCAGCGCCGCGATGCTGATGACCGGAACCTCCTGGAAAGCCTGTGCCGCGGTGCCCTCGCTCAAAGGACCTCTCCCTTCTCGGCTCCCGTGTTAGCGGTCTCCCGCCCGGGAAAGATCACGTTCATCCGGTCCCACTCCAGCTGGCCTATGGGCGCGGACTCGGGCAGTTCGCTGGTGCCCGTCAGCCAGGAGTTGGCGCTGGGCACCGACAGCGGGCCGCTCAGCCGCGGGCTCAGCGCGCGGTCCATCGGGACCAGCTCGCGCTGGAGGTCGGGCAGGAAGAAGGACGCGTACGAGAGGCGCTCGGTGGTCAGGGCCGCGTTGCGGACCCGGTGGGCGCACGCCCGGTAGTAGCCGTGCGTCCAGATCTCCATGAGCTCACCGGGAAAGACGGTGAAGACGTCGGCCGGCGGCTCGACGCTCAGCCACTCACCGCTCGTGGACTCGGCCTCCAGGCCGGCCGCGTTCTGCAGCCCGATGGTGAGCAGGCCGCTGTCGGTGTGCCGCTCCAGCCGGGTTTCCTCGGCGCCGAATCCCTTGGGGTCGCGGTAGCGGATCAGCCGGGAGAAGGAGCAGAGCTCACCGCCGGTGACGCCCTTCTCCGGATCGATCGGCTGGTCGAGCGTCAGCTGGAGGCAGCTGAGCGTGGCCAGGGCGATCCGGTCCATGGCCGCCGAGTAGGCGTCGACGACGGCGCGGAAGCCGGGCAGCGACTCCTCGGCCGGCCACTGGTTCTCCCCGTACAGGCCGTACCAGTGCAGCTGTTCGCCCTCGGGCGCCGGAGTCTCCTTGCCGAACTCGAAGGACTCCTTGAGGTCCGGAACGCCGTTGGTGTACTCGGTGCCCTGGCTGACGTAGCCGCGGTAGTTCGGCGACGCGTTGATGTCCAGGGCCTGCTTGTCCGCCTCCGGCAGGGCGAAGAAGGCCCGGGTCTGTCCGTACAGGTCCGGGAAGAACGAGTCGCCGAGCTCACGGCGGGCGTCCACGTGGACCAGGGTGTTTTCCCGGAGGGAGGTGTGGAGGAGTTCCAAAGCTTCGGGTCGCTGCGCCTCCAGATCGGCGAGCGTGATGACCGGGATCATTCGTTCCCTACCTACGTCTGTGTTTCGGTGCGGGTCTGCGGGTCTGCGGGTGACGGGGAAGCCCGGGGGGCTTCCTGACTCCGGCTGTCAGGAGCCCCCGGGACGACGTCGTCGGTGTGGGGACCGCGGGGACCGCGGGGCGGTGTCAGGGGGCCGGCAGCTCGTCGACGCGCTGGTCGGGATCGCTGACCAGGGCTTCGAGCAGCGTCTGGAAGTACGTGCTCCAGGCGCGGGCGGTCTTCTCGTCGAACAGGTCCGTGCGGTAGTCGAAGTCCAGGCGGACACCGCCGTCGGATTCGAGACCGTCGAGCCGGAAGTCGACCAGGGCGAACCGGTTGGGAACCGCGCGGAACTCGGCCGTCAGCCCGTCGAACTCCGGGCACGGTACGGCCCGGTCCAGGTTGAAGACCGTGCGCAGCGGGAGCGGGAACGCCTCCGCCGACGATCCGGTGGCCTCACGCAGCCGGCTGAACGGCACTTCCTGGTGCTCGAAGGCCGCCAGGACCACGTCCCGCGTCCGGCGCAGGTGGTCCGCCAGGGTGGCGTGCGGGGCGAGTTCGCTGCGTACCGGAAGGAAGTGGGCGCAGTAGCCGACCACTGTCTCGCTGCCCTTGAACGGCCGGTTGGCCTGAGGCGTCCCGATGACGACGTCGTCCTGGCCGGTCAGCTTGTGGGTCAACACACCATACATGGCGAGCAGGGTCATGAACAGGGTCGCTTTGTGGCTCCGACCTGCCCTTTTGACCGCTGCGCTCAGCTCGGGACCAAGGGTGGTGGTGATCCGTCCGCCACGGTGCGTGAGCGCGCCGGCACGCTCTCGGTCGGCCGGAAGCAGGGTGTCGGGGAAGCCTCCGTCGAACCGCTCCAGCCAGTACTTCAGCTTGGCGTCCAGCTCCGGGCGCGGCTGCTGCTGCCAGGCCACGAAGTCACGGTGCTGCAGCGGCTGGTCCAGGCCGGCGTCCGTGCCCTTGCGCTCCGCGGTGTACAGCGCCGCCAGCTCCTCGACCATCACCGTCACCGACCAGCCGTCGGAGACGATGTGGTGGGTCAGGAGCGTCAGGTGGTGAAGCTCGTCGGCGAGCTTCAGGACGGTGATCCGGAGCAGCGGGCCCTCGGCCGTGTCGAGGGGGGCGTCCATGGCGCCCCGCCACCATTCCGCGACCGCGGAGTCCTGCTCGTCGGCGGGGACGGCCGTGAGGTCGACGACCTCGACCGGGACCGCGGTCACGGGCCTGATCTCGGCCAGCTCCCCGGAGGGGAAGACCGTGCGCAGGGACTCGTGCCGGGCGACGAGCGTGTTCGCCGCGCGGCGGAGCGCGGCCAGGTCGAGCGGTCCGCTCAGCCGGATGTCCTCGGGGACCGTCCAGGAGGGGCCCTCGCCCGGCGTGCCGCGCTCCAGCGCGAGCAGTTCCCGCTGCTCCTCGCCGAGCACCGTGGTGTGCGGGACGCTCTCGGGGGCGGGCGGCAGGAAGTCGCCCGCACGCATGGCCGCGATGGACTCCTTGACGGCGGTGACGATGCCGTCGATGTCCTCGTCGGTGTGGGCGGTGGACAGGAAGCAGGTCCTGCCCTCCCAGATGTAGATGCCGCGGGTCAGGAGGTGGAAGTGGAACACCTCGATGTCGAGCGGCTGGTACGCGTAACTGGCGTTGCCCTTCCAGGCGAACCGGAACACCGAGGCGAAGTGGAGCACCCGGATCGGCACGCCCTGGGCCTCGAAGAACGCGTTGAGCGTGTCCGCGAGCGCGGTCGTGCGGGCACTCAGCGTCCGCTGGAGCTCCGGTCCCTGTTCCCGCAGGTGGCGCAGGATCGCCCGGGTGCTGGCCATGGCCAGGGGGTGCATCTCGAAGGTGGAGCCGATGTAGGTCTTCTCGCTGTCCGGGTCGGGGCCCGGTCCGTCGGCCCAGACGCCGCCGTCGACCCGGTCGAGGAACTCGGCCTTGCCGGCCACGACGCTGACGGGCAGCCCGCCGCCGACGACCTTGCCGTACGCGGCGAGGTCGGCCCGCACGCCGAAGTGGGCCTGGGCGCCGCCCGGGTGCACGCGGAAGCCGGTGATCACCTCGTCGAAGATCAGCGGAACGCCGAGACGGGTGGTCAGTTCGCGCAGCTCCTTGAGGAACTCCGCGGGCTGGAGGGTGGGGTTGCGGCTCTGCACGGGTTCGACCAGGACGCCGGCCAGTTCGTGCGCGTGCTCCTCGATGGCCTTCAGGGCCGACGCGGAGCCGTAGGTGAGGATCAGCGGGTCCTGGGCGGCGCTGGGGGAGATGCCCGGCGCCATGGGCACGGAGTGCGTGGGGTCGCCCAGGACGTCGGGCAGGGCGAGCACCCGGTCGTCCTGGCCGTGGTACGAGCCGGAGAACATCACGAAGCGGTTGCGGCCGGTGGCCGCCTGGGCCATGCGCAGCGCGCCGCGCACGGCGTCGGTGCCGGTCACGGCGAAGAACAGCCGCTCCATGCCGGTCATCTCGCAGATGAGCTCGGCGACCTCGTCGGAGAGCGCGGAGATCGGTCCCGTCTGGAGCGCCAGGCCCAGCTGGTCGGAGACCGCCTCGGTGACGAACTCGGGGTCGTGGCCGCAGAGCAGCACGCCGACGCCCATGGCGATGTCGATGTACTCGTTGCCGTCGATGTCCCAGAAGTGGGAGCCGCGGGCCCGCTCTCCGATGACCGGGTACGAGACCGAGCGGGTCTCGGGCCGCACCGAGCGCATCCGGGTGTCGGCGCGCAGCGCGCGGTAGTCGACCGCGCGGGCCAGCGAACCGGCGGTGCGCTTCTTGTACGTCTCCAGGAGGTCGTCCAGGTGCCGCTGCTGCCGTGCGGTGAGGACGCGCGGCGGCGTGGCGGGGGCGTCGGCCTTCTTCCGCGCGGGCCTCGGCGCGGGCACGGGCGCGAGCGCGGCCGCGGACTCCGTCCGGGGCGCGGCCGGTGCCGCCTGGCCCGCGGTGATCCCGTGCCGGGTGAGCACGTCGAGCTGCTGGGACATCACCTGCAGCTGGGCGGCCATCAGCCGGCTGATCGCGTCCTGGTCCGCCGGGTCGCCGGGAAGGGCGAGGGGCGGGTTCCGCACGGTGTCCCGTACGAGTTCCACGGCCGCGGTCGCCGCCGGGGCAGCCGCCGGGGCCGGGGCCGCCGCGGGGGCCGCCGCCGGCTGCTGCGGGTCGTCGGGCAGCGGGTGCCCGGCGGGGACCTCGGCGTCCAGGTGTCCGGCTATGGCCTCCAGGGTGTCCAGGTCGTCGAAGAGCCGGCCGACGGTGAGCTCCACCCCGTACAGGTCGGTGATGTCCTGGATGAGGCGCACCATCAGGAGCGAGTCGGCGCCGAGGTCGACGAGGCTGGACCCCGGCTCGACCTCCTGCGGTGTCATCTCCAGCCCAGCGCTGACCCGCTCCCGCAGATCGGCCAGGATGCGGGCCCGCCGTCCGGCTCCCGCGGCCGGGTCGGAACCGTGCACCGTGTTGAGGGGTTGCTGAGACACCGTCGTTCCTTCTGTCTGTGTGAACCAGTGGGGCGAGCGCTGGAAGGGATAGGTCGGCACCGGTACCCGCTGCCGGTGGTACGGGGAGTCGAAGGCGGCCCAGTCGATGTCGACTCCGGCCGTGTGCAGTTCGGCGACGCTGTGCAGCAGCTGCTTCCAGTCGTCGCGGCCCTCCCACAGCGAGGACAGCCAGCGGACCGACGGGCCGGTCCAGCTCTGCCGTCCCAGGAGCTGGAGCACCGGCTGCGGGCCGATCTCCAGGAGCACTCCGGGACCCTGCTCGGCCAGTGCGGCCATACCGTCCGAGAAGCGCACCGGCTCCCGCATGTGGCGACGCCAGTAGTCGGCGTCGACCGAGGTGACGGGGGCCCCCGTCACATTGGAGATCATCGTGATGCGCGGAGCGGTGAACGTGATTCCGGCGGCGACCTGTCCGAACTCGGCCAGCGCGGGCTCGATCATGGGCGAGTGCGGAGCGTGCGGGATCTTGAGCAGGCGACCGTCGTGGCCGTGCTCCTTGAGCTGGGCCAGAGCGTCCTCGACCGCGTCGGCGAAGCCGGCGACGAGGGTTTCGCGCGGTCCGTTCATCCCCGCGACGCCGACCCGGCCGGCGAGACCTTCGAGGACGGGCGCGATCTCGTCGGGGGCGGCGAAGACGGCGGCGGTGGCGCCTCCCGAGGTCGCGTCCTCGATGAGCCTGGCCCGGCGCGCGACGAGCTTGAGCCCGTCCTCCAGGGAGAAGAAGCCCGCGACGCAGGCGGCCGCGTACTCACCGGTGCTGTGCCCGATGACCGCCCGCGGCTCGACGCCCCACGACTGCCAGAGCGTCGCCAGCGCGTACTCCAGCGCGAAGATGGCGGGCTGGGCGTGCGAGGTCCGCTCGATCAGGCCCTCCGCGGCGCTGCCGGGCTCCGGGTACAGCACGTCGATCAGCGGGGCGTCGAGGATGCCCAGCTGGTCGAGGATCTCCCCACAGCGTTCCAGCGTCCGGCGGAACCCCGGGTGCGTGTCGAACAGCAGCCTTCCCATGCCCGCGTACTGCGAGCCCTGGCCGGTGAAGAGGAAGGCGACCGGCGGCTTCTCGGTGGCGTGCCCGGTCGAGACCCGGGCACGGCGTCCCTCGGCGAACGCGGACAGCAGGTCGGCCGCGGCGGCCCCGTCGGCGGCCGGTGCCACCAGCCGGTGCGCGAAGCCGGTGCGTCCCGACGCGGCGGTGAACGCCACGTCCGGGAAGGACGGCGAGGGCTCCCTGCGCAGGAACTCGGCGTACCGCCCGGCGAGTTCGCGCAGGGCCTCGGGGCTACGCGCGGAGAGCGACAGGACGTGCTGCGGGCGGTCGGGCTTCTGCTGCTCCGAGGGGGGCGTCGCCGGTGCCGCCTCCAGCACGATGTGCGCGTTGGTGCCGCTGAACCCGAACGAGCTGACGCCCGCGGCCCGGGTGCCGGCGGGCCAGTCCCGCACCTCGACCGGAACCTCGACCGGCAGCTCGGCCCACGGGATGTGCGGGCTCGGCTCGTGGAAGTTGAGGTTGGGCGGGACCTCCCCGTGCTTCAGCACCTGGACGGCCTTGATGAGACCGGCGACACCGGCCGCCGCCTCCAGGTGCCCGATGTTGGTCTTCGCGGCGCCGATCAGGAGCGACCCGGACGAGCGGCGGTCACGGAAGACGGTGCCCAGGGCGTCCACCTCGATGGGGTCGCCCAGTTGGGTGCCGGTGCCGTGGGCCTCCACGTAGCCGACCTCGTGCGGGGCGATCCCGGCGTCGGCGAGCGCCTTGCGGATGACCTCCTGCTGCGCGAGCCCGTTGGGGGCGGTCAGCCCGTTCGTACGGCCGTCCTGGTTGACCGCCGTGCCCCGGATCACCGCGTGGACGGGGTCTCCCGCCGCGAGGGCGTCGTCGAGCCGCTTCAGTACGACCATGCCCGCGCCCTCGCCCCGCGCGTAGCCGTCGGCGCGGGCGTCGAAGGTCTTGCACCGTCCGTCGGCCGCGAGCGCCGAGCCCTTGCAGAACGCGACGAAGGCGTCCGGCGCCAGCATCAGGCTCACCCCGCCCGCCAGCGCCATGTCGGACTCGCCGCTGCGCAGGCTGGCCACCGCCAGGTGCGTGGCCACCAGCGCCGACGAGCAGGCGGTGTCCAGCGCGAGGTTGGGCCCGCGCAGCCCGAGGTGGTACGAGAGGCGTCCGCCGGCCACGCTCAGGGCGGTGCCGGTCACGTCGTGCATCTCGGTGGAGTGCGCGCCCTTGCTCTGCATCTGCTGGAGGTACTCGGCCTCCGAGATGCCGACGAACACGCCGGTGTTCGTGCCGGCGAGGGACCGGGGGTCGTGCCCGGAGTCCTCCAGGGCCTCCCAGGTCACTTCGAGGAGCAGTCGCTGCTGCGGGTCGAGGCGCTTGGCCTCGCGCGGGGAGATGCCGAAGAAGGGCGCGTCGAACCCGGCGACGTCGTCGAGGAAGCCGCCCCTGCGGCAGTACATGCGGCCCTCGGCGGACGGGTCGGCGTCGTAGTACGACTCCACGTCCCAGCGGTCGGCCGGGATGTCCCCGATCGCCTCGCCGCCCGCGCGCAGGAGGTTCCAGTAGGCGTCCGGATCGGGCGCCGACGGCAGTCGGCAGCCCATGCCGATGACGGCGATCGGCTGTGACTGGTCGCGTTCCAGTTCCTTGACCCGGGCACGCAGACCGCGGATGGCGGTCAGGGCCTTCTGGAGCCTGATGGCATCGGCGCTGTCGTGTCGGTCGGTCACGGCGTGAGGTCCTCGTCGTCGTTGATCAGTAGATCGAGTTCACGGTCGACATCCGCCCGGAGGTCGTCCAGGGCGAGGTCGGAGGGCAGGCCGGCCTCGGCGGCCGTGTCCAGGGCGAGTTCCTGCAGGAGGTGGCCGAGGAGCTGTTCGACCGTGGGGTAGTTGAAGGCGACGGTCGAACCGAGGGACACGTCCAGGTCCTTCTGCAGACGGTTGCGGAGGCCGACGACCATCAGCGAGTCCATGCCCAGTTCGGAGAAGGCGGCGTGCCCGTCGACGCGGTAGCCGGCCGGCAGCTCCAGCAGCCCGATGAGCTGCTGCTCCAGGTACCCGCGGAGCAGGTCCTTCCGCTCCGCCGCCGGCGCCTCGGCCAGGCGGTCGGGCCAGGAGACGGCCGCGACGGGAGGTGCCGTCCTCGGCTGTTCCCGGCGGGGAGCGCGGACGGTCGGCATGACGCCGATCTGCGCGACCGGCGCGCCGAGCAGGGCGCGCAGCGCGTCCAGGCCCTGGTCCGGCGGGATCATTCCCGAGCCGCCCTTGGCGAGCCGCTCCGCCATGCCCGCCGCCATGCCGACCTCGGCCCACGGGCCCCAGTTGATCGAGAGGCCGGGCAGGCCGGCCGCCCGCCGGGAGGCCATGAGGCCGTCCAGGAAGGCGTTGGCGGCGGCGTAGTTGCCCTGTCCGCCGTCCTCCAGGAGGGCGGCGACGGAGGAGAAGGCGACGAAGAAGTCGAGTGCGGTGCCGCGTTCGCGGACGACGCGGTCCAGTTCGACGGCGCCGCGTACCTTCG